>JBBRLQ010000004.1:0-399959 GCA_038231275.1 Polyangiales bacterium | reverse complement strand
TCTTTTTGAAAAAAATGTTCATTAATAAAAAAAAAAATTAATTTAAAAAAAAAAAAATTATTTTTTTTTATTCAAAAATTATTGATTTTTTTTCAAGTTATTTCTTTGTTGCCTTTATTGTATTATTTTTTCCTGCTTTTAAACTTACCAATACTGGCTCATGGTAGTCTTCTTCGCTGACTGGCGACTGCGAACTCGGTGAATTGCCGGCGGACGATGAGGAGTGATTGCGCGAGAGCGAACTCTGCAGCCGAGCATGACCTTGCAGACTGTTGGATGTGTTCAAGCCGGGCAAGGAAGCATATGTTTCGTAATTAAAGGTCGGTTGATTATTATTATTATCCGGTGCCGGGATTTTTCCCACAGCCTGAGTTAGGGGATATACGGGGGATATGTGAGAAAAATAATCTACATGTTGTTGCTGCGGCAAAGGTTGGTTGTTGTCATAGTATGTGACATTATTCTGATTGGCCAAACTTGGCTGGCCCATATACTGATCGTGGTGAAGACCGAGGGATTGATTGAACTGTTGGTCCAAGTATTGCATACTGTTGGTGTTGGCTCTCATGGGTCCCTCGTGTTGGTATATCGGTGGCTGTTGCTGCTGTTGCTGCTGTTGCTGCTGTTGCTGCTGCGCTGGAGGGATCGCCATCGGCTGCAAGTGCGGCTGCGGCGTCGGCGGCGATGCAGGAGGGAGCACGGGCGGCGGCGCGAGGCCGACCGGCGTGCGCGTCCGTCGCATGTTGGCGATCGGGATGCTCTGATCGGTCATCGCGAGGAGATCTTCCACGTCGTCGGGCGCAGGCGCGTCGATGATGGCCGGCCCCTCGCGGTGCCTGTTTGGCGGTGGAGGCGTGGGCTCGAGGCCGACCATCGCCTTCAGCTCGCGCGAGACGGCGCGATCCGTCGTCGCGCCGGAGACCTCGAACGACGCGAGGAGCTGGTCGACCGCGTCGACGCCGGGTGACGGAGTCGGGACGCGCAACGGAGCCTGTTCTGCCGGCGGACCGGCGGGCGGCGCGTCAGGCGCGTCAGGCGGGTCGCTCGACGCACGCGGGAGCACGTCCGCGAGATCGGGAAAGGCGTCTCCCGCCGAAGGCGACGGCTCTGGCTCCGCGACGGGCGTGGCCTGCAGCGGCAGCTGCTGCATCTGCTGCGGAGGGGGCTGCGGGGCGGGCGGAGCCTGGTGCGCGCTCGGTGCGGGTGGGGCGAAGCGCTGGGAACCGGGGATCGGCGCGCCCGGAGCGACGGGTGCTCCCGGCGCGTTCGGCCGCGGCGGAGCGGGCCGCTCGGGTGGCGGCGCGTTTCGTCCAACGCCGGCGGTGACCCGTTTGACCTCGCGCGCCAGCCGCGCGAGCGCGCGGCGACCGGCCGCGCGATTCACTGGGATGAGCGCCGCTTCGAGCTCTTCGACGAGCGAGGGCAGGCCGCTCCCCGATCTCCTGCGCGCCGCCGCGCCGAGCGCCGGGGTCGCCGAGCCGCTCGCCTCGAGGAGACGCAGCAGGATCGCGCGGACGCTCGACTCCGCGTCGCCGCCCGCGTCGCGCGCGCGAACGAGCGCGACGGTCCCCTCCTCGCCGATGTACACGCTCCGCGGATCGATCTCGCCCGCCTGCGCCTGCGCCCCCTCGGCCACTTCGAGCGTCAGATACCCCGCGAGCTCCGGCGCGAGCGGGACGCGCTTCGCGTTGACGACGACGAAGACGTCCTCGAGGGTCACCGAGTGATCGAGAGGCCCGCTCACGCCGCGACCTGCCTGACCGGCACTCCGGCCCGCGCGAGATACGACTTCGCCTCTCCGATCGTGTGGATGCCGTCGTGGAAGATCGACGCCGCAAGCACCGCGCTCGCGCGGCCCACCGTCAGCCCTTCACGAAGGTGCTCGAGCGTCCCGACGCCGCCCGACGCGATCACCGGCACCGGCACCGCGTCGCTCACGGCGCGCGTGAGCTCGAGATCGAAGCCGATCTTGGTCCCGTCACGGTCCATGCTCGTGAGCAGGATCTCGCCCGCGCCAAAGCGCACGATCTCCTCCGCCCACGCGAGCACGTCGAGCCCGGTCGGCGTGCGGCCGCCTTCGATGAAGACCTCCCACCCCCGCCCGTCGCGCGCGTCACCCTTGCGGCGCTTTGCGTCGATGGCGACGACGATGGCCTGCGATCCCCACGCGCCCGCGCAGCGCTGGATGACCTCGGGGCGTTTCACGGCGGTGGTGTTGATGCTCACTTTGTCGGCGCCGGCCGCGAGCAGCGCACGCACGTCGTCCTCGCTCCTCACCCCACCGCCCACCGTCAGCGGCGTGAACAGCACGTCCGCGCAGCGCGCGACCACGTCGAGGATCGCGCCGCGCTTCTCGTGCGACGCGGTGATGTCGAGGAAGCAGAGCTCGTCGGCCCCCTGCTCGTCGTAGCGCCGCGCCTGCTCGACGGGATCACCGGCGTCCCTGAGCGACGTGAAGGCGACCCCTTTGACGACCCGCCCATCGCGCACGTCCAGACAGGGGATGATCCGTCTCGCCAGCACCGCTCTCGTGCTTACCTTCGTCGCGTGGTTACGTAAACTTTCCCGGAAGGCGCGGGGACTTCAGACCTTCTGGTCGTAGGCATCGAGCATTTTTTCGATCGACGCGAGGTTGTTGTCGATCGATTCCTGGACGATCTGCGTCATCGTCGCGCTCGAGCCCTTGAGGGCTTCGTAGTAGCGCTGCCGCTCCGTGGAATGAACGATCGCCGGCGGGTAGCCGCCGCGGAGGAGGAGCAGGTTCATGAACAGGCGCGCGACCTTGCCGCTGTCGTTCGCGAACGGGAAGATGCGGAGCAAATCGTAGTGCGCGCGCGTGGCGAGGCGGATAGGACTTCGAGTTCGACGGGTCTCCGGATCGTTCACCCAGTCGACGACCTGCCGGACCTTGTAGGTGATCTTGTCGGGCGGCGCGTACTCGTGGAAGTAGAGGCGGTGCTGCGGAATGTCCTTCCGGTAGCGGACCGTCTTCAGGTCGCCCTCCTCCGGATGGAGGATGAGGTAGATCTTTTTCACGACGTCGAGGTTGATCGGCAGCCGCTTCTTCACGGCGTAGTCGCGCACGTAGTCGAGCGCCTCGCGATGACGCCGGATTTCTTCGCAGACGGGCTGCATGCTCGAGTCCGCCACGACCGTCGCCGTCGGATCGATTGCCGTGCGCAGCTCCGCGAACGTGTAGACGACGCCCTCGATCGCGCTGTCGTGATAGATCCAGGACATATCGAGATTTTCTCGATAGTTAGCTTGGAAGCTTGGATCTGCTTGTTGAAGGCGCGCCTCGAGCATCGCGGTCCGCTCCTCCATCGAGATGGGCTTCGGCGGCGGCTCGGCCGGAGGCGGACGAGACGGGCGCGGGGGTGTAGGCGGGCGGGCAGGCAGGCGAGCCGGCGGGCGAGCAGGCGCGGCCGGCTTCTTCTTCGCCACGGGGGATGTTTTTTGGGGTTTCGAGGGCATGCGCGGGGGCAGACGGGCGGCAGACGGGCGGCGGACGGGCGGACTGCGAGCGAGGGCGAAGCGAAACGAGGAGGGAAGCCAGAGAGGCCTCGACCGCGGCCGAGGGTAATGAAGTCGCAACAACTCCGTCAAGGGTGTTGCACATGGTCATTTGTTCAGGTACTGTACCTGAATGCTTGTTCAGATCACGGTGAGAAACCTGGTTCTGATCGAAGAGCTCGTGCTCGAGCTGCACCCGGGATTCAACGTGCTTACGGGGGAGACGGGGGCGGGCAAGTCGATGCTCGTCGACGCGGTGAGCCTCGTCCTCGGCGGCCGCGCGCGGCCCGATCTCGTTCGCACTGGAGTCAAAGAGGCAGAGGTAGAGGCGCTCTTCGACGTGACCCCGGGTTCGCGCCTCGCGACGATGCTCGAGTCGGCCGGCCTTCCCGGAGAGCAAGAGCTCGTCGTTCGTCGCGTCGTTCACGCGGAAGGGCGGAGCCGCGCATTCTTGAATGGACGGCTCTGTACGGCATCGCAGCTCGCGGAGCTCGCGCCCGAGCTGTGTGACATCGCGTCGCAGCACGAGAGCGTCAGCCTCACCGATCCGGCGACGCACCTCGGCTACCTCGACGCGTTCGGCAAGCTCGACGACGCGCGCGCCGCGCTCGGCGTTCAAGTCGACGCGCTGGGTGAGGTCGCGCGTGAGCTCGAAGCCGCGCGCGTCGCGGAGCGAGGGCGACTGGAGCGGGAGGATTTTCTAGCCTTCCAGCTCAAAGAGATCGACGAGGTGCATCCGCTGCCGGGAGAAGAGGCGGAGCTCGACGTGGAGCGCGCGCGCCTGAAGCACGCGAGCCGGTTGACGGACGCGACCCGTCGCGCCGAAGCGCGGCTATGTGAGGGTGGCGCCGAGGGGAGCGACGGGGCCCGCGCGATTTGCGACGAGCTCGCGCGCATCGCCGGCGAGCTGGACGGCGCCGCCGAGCTCGACGCGTCGCTCCTCGATTTGGCGCGCGTGGTCGCATCCGCGCGGACGGAGCTGGTCGACGCCGCGCGCGCCCTCGGTCGCTATGCAGACGGTGTGGAGTCGAACCCGGCGCGCCTGGCCGAGGTCGAAGAGCGCCTCTTCCGCTTGCAGAAGCTCCTGCGGAAGCACGGTCCAACGACCCACGAGCTCACGGCGCACCGCGAAGAGCTCGCGAACGAGCTCGGCACCCTCTCGAAGGCGCAGGACCGCGCGGTGGAGCTCGAGCGCGAGCATGGCGCCCGGCACGAGGAGGCGGCCCGGGCCGCGAGCGCGCTATCGAAGAAGAGGCGCGCCGCCGCCGAACGCTTGGCGGACGCGATCGGGCGAGAGCTAGGGCTCCTCGGGATGGGACGCGCGCGCGTCATCGTCGACATCGCGCCGGGCGCGCGCCTCGGTCCGTCGGGCACGGATCGCGTCGAATTTCTCATCGCGCCGAACCGTGGGGAGGAACCGCGCCCGCTCCGTCGCATCGCCAGCGGCGGAGAGCTGTCGCGCGCGCTCCTCGCCTTGAAGCGCGTCCTCGCCGAGCAAGGCCCGGCCGGAATGTACGTGTTCGACGAGGTCGACGCCGGCGTCGGCGGAGCGGTGGCAGAGGTCATCGGCCGCTCCATCAAGGACATCGCCGGCCACCGGCAGGTCCTCTGCGTCACGCACCTCCCGCAGATCGCTGCGCTCGCCGACGCGCACTTCGTCGTCGGCAAGCACGAGTCGAAGGGGCGGACGACGACGACGGTCCACCGCCTCGGCGAAAAAGAGCGCGTCCTCGAGCTCGCGCGAATGATCGGCGGCGTGAAGGTCGGCGACGCCGCAAAGAAGGCGGCGGTCGAGATGCTTGCTGTGCGGTGAGCGAGGTCAGTACCGATTGGGCGACGCGAAGTCGAGGAGGATGCCACACGACTGGTTTTCTGGCGGACACGAGGGTCCGCCCGCGGCGCTGACGTTGCGTACGTTGATCCAGAAGATTTGGTCGGGAGCAAAATCGAGGGTCGAGCCGCCGGCGGCCTGATTCCCTACCGTGAACGTGACGCCGGGCCCTGTGTCTCCGTCGGGGACGCAGCGGGAGAAGTCGCACGCCCGGGCGCTGACGCACAGCTGATGGAACGCGACGGGTTGGCCCGGCGCCTCCGCGACCCTGATGAATCCCAGATGATCGGGATGAACGACGGGATACGAGGCCGGAACGCGCACGCGGATCGCGATCGTGTTGTCCTTGAACGCGGCCCCCCAGCCAGGCACGCCGAAGTCCGGCCGGTATTGCGAGACCGGGAAATTCTCGCGCGTGGCATCGGCGTCGGTGTACCTCGCGCCGTAGCGAGTCAACTGCGCGCGCTGCGTGAAGACGAGCGCGTCGGCGCCGCACAGGCTGAGATCTTCTTGCGAAGATCCGGCGTCGGCGGCTCCAGCGTCGACGTCGACCGCGCCGGTCTCGGGGCGTGCCGCGTCCGGCGTGGCGCCCGAATCCTCTGCGCACCTCGCGGGCGCGCACGCACCTCCTTCGACGCCCTGCGTCTCGGGGGGGCCGCCATCGCTCGGCGCCGCCGACTGCGCGCTGCAGCCGGCGCTCAGCAGTCCCATGATCACGCTCATCCTGAAGACGCTCGATTGCATCGTGGCCTCCCTCACGTCCTTCGTTTGGTACCCACGCGTGACCGGCGTGTCAGGTGCAGCCTCCGCCGGTGCACGTCTTCGAGCACGGCGCACCGCCGGCGCACGCCTGCGTGCATCCTCCGCCCTCGCAGGCGAGGTTGCAGATCGCGCCGGGCGCGCACGCCTGGCTGCAGCCTCCGCCGGTGCACGTGAAGTTGCACGTCCCGGACGCGGCGCACGCTTGCGCGCACTGGCCGGCGGCGCACCCGAGATTGCACGGCGCGCCCTCTGCGCATCGGCCGCCGCCGCGCGAATGCGGGACAGGACGCGCGGGCGCGACGGGCGCGACGAGGGGCGCGGTCGCCGCCACTGTCGCCCCCGCGTGCGCAGCGGCGGGGGCCGACGCCGACGTAGTGCTCACGTTGGACGTGGCGGCCAGCGCGGCGGGCGCCTCGCGCGAGACGGGCGCCTCTTTGCAAGCCGCGAGCGCCGACGCGAGAACGAGAGCAACGAGGGCGATGGAGCGCATGGAGAGCCTCTTCTTTCTTTTTTGCAAAGCGGTGGTGGTCGCGAGACGAGCGAGACAGGAGCAAGGCGCGCGCCAGCGCGGATCGCCCGTGAAATTCCGCTCGCTGAGCAAGGCGCGCCCGGGCGTTGAGCAAGGCGACAAGCCCCTTGCTCAGCCCCTTGCTCAGCCCCTTGCTCAGCCCCTTGCTCAGCCCCTTGCTCAGCCGCCGGCGGGTGCCCGCGCTATGCTGATCCCATGCGTCGATGCAGCGCGAAGTGGCAGGTCATGGCGACCTGCCTGGCGCTCGCCGCGGCGGCGGCGTGGTGCGCGCCGGCCCGCGCCGCGTGCTCGCCGGATCGCGCGAAGCAGACCTACGCGGACGCGCGCCGCGCCTTCGAAGAGAAACGCTACGACGACAGCATCGTCCTGCTGAAGACCGCATACGCGTGCGACCCCAACCCGGTCTACCTCGGCAACGTCGCGCGCGCCCTCGAAGAGGCGCACCGCCCCAAGGAGGCGCTGGAGGCCTGGCGCGCGTTCCTCGTCGTGACCGCCGATCCCCGCGAGCGCAAGCAGATCGAGGGGCGCATCTCTGCGCTGTCGAAGCTCGTGGACGATCTCGAGCGCCTCGAGAAGGAGAAGGCCGCGGCGGAGGAGGCGAGGCGGAAAGCGGAGGCCTCGGCGCACGAGCGGGAGTCGAGCGCGCAAGCTCCTGCGGCGGCACCCGCGCCGGCGCCGAGGGCAACGCATGTCTCGACCGGGGCGTGGATCGTGAGCGGCGTCGGCGTCGCGGGCCTCGCGACCGGCGCGGTGCTCGGGATCCTCGCAAGCGGCAAGCACGGTGCGGCGACCGATGAGCACGACGCCGTCCGTGCGGCGGCGCTCCAGGACGACGCGCGCGGACTGGCCCGTGCCGCGAACGTCGCCTTCGTCGCCGGCGGCGTGGTCATGGCGGTCGGCATCGCGTGGATCGGCGTCGACCTCCTTCGCGGCAGCGACGGCGGCGCGCGCGCGGCGCTCGGCGTCCGCGGGTCGAGCGTCATGCTCGAGGGGCGCTTCTGACCGACCGAGTCGGATGCTAGAGTTGGGGGATGGCCCCGTCGGGAGATCGTCCACCTCCCTCGCAGAAGGCCAGGATCGACGAGTGGTCGCACGACGTCGAGACCGAGGCGGCGTCGCTCGGGGTAACCGTCGGTCCGAGCGTCCCGCGCTCCTTCCTCGTCGTCCGTCAGGGAGACGACGCGCACATCGTCGATCTGCACGCGGGCCACGAGCTCGTGATCGGCCGCGCGCCCGACGCCGGCGTCCGCGTCGACGACCGCCAGGTCTCGAGGGCCCACGCGCGCATCCGATGCGAGGAGGCGACCGTGATCGTCCGCGATCTGGGGAGCCGCAACGGCACCCTCGTGAACGGTCGCGTCCTCGCCAACGCAGAGCAGACGCTCGCGCCAGGCGACGCCGTCGTCGTCGGCGGGTGCACCATGGTGCTCGCGACCTTGTCCGGCGACCACGCCGCCGCGTCCCCAGTTCCGGCGACGACCTCCGACGACGAGCTGGTGGTTGCCGATCCCGAAATGGGCGCGCTCTACGAGAACGCGCGGAAGGTGGCGCGCACATCGACCTCGGTCCTCTTGCTCGGCGAGACCGGCGTGGGCAAGGACGTGCTCGCCAAGCGCATCCACGCGTGGAGCCCGCGCGCCGACAAGCCGTTCATTCGCGTCAACTGCGCGGCGCTCCCGGAGACGCTCCTCGAGAGCGAGCTCTTCGGCCACGAGCGCGGCGCGTTCACCGGCGCCGACCGGCGAAAGATCGGCTACTTCGAGGCGACCCTCGGCGGCTCGCTCTTCATCGACGAGATAGGGGAGCTCCCGCTGCCGGCGCAGGTGAAGCTCCTCAACGTCATCGAGACGCGCACGGTCACGCGCGTCGGCGGCACGCAGCCGATCCCGATCGACGTCCGCCTACTCAGCGCGACGAACCGCGATTTGCAGGCAGAGATCGCCGCGGGACGATTCCGGTCGGATCTCTACTACCGGATCAGCCCTTTCTCCCTGAAGATCCCGCCCCTCCGCGCGCGGCCCGCGCAGATCGCGCTCCTCGCAAACCTGTTCGCGAAGACTCTCTCTGGCGAGCTGGGGGCACGGCCGCCGTCGCTCGGACAGGATGTCCTCGACATGCTCCTCCGCTACCCCTGGCCCGGCAACGTGCGCGAGCTCCGCAACGCCATCGAGCACGCGCTCGTCATGGCGGACGGAGCTCCGCTTCGGCCGACGCATTTCTCGGACGGCATCCGCGGGCTCGTTGTCGTTGCCCCCGCTCCCGTCGCGCCGTCAGCAAGCATGCGCGAGCGCATCGCGGACGTGGAGCGGCAGCGCATCGAAGAGGCCCTCGCTGCCGAAGGCGGAAATCAGACTCGCGCAGCGGAGCGCCTCGGCATGCCGCGCCGGACGCTCGTCTACAAGCTCTCGCGCTACCGCAAGGACGAGTAGCTTCTCGCTAGCCCCGACCTCACGGCGTGCAGCACACGGTGACCGGCATGCTCGGCGTGACGGTCCCGGCGGGCGCGACGCCGCTCGGCGTACAGGAGCCTCCGATGGGGGCCCCGACGCTGATGAAGAGGGCGGGGCTCAGGCTCTGGCACGTGGGCGCCGCGATGGGGGCGCCGGTAGCGCTCATGCAGTTCGTGTCGCCGTAGGGCGTCACGGTCGTCGGGCACGCGATGCCGGTCGCCGGGCCGCACGTGCACGCGGAGCAGCCGCGCGTGTCGGCCGTGCCCTTCTGGACGACGCGCTTGCTCGAGTACGGAGCGCCGGGGCAGCCGACGTCGCCGTCCTGCATCACGCAGAGCGCAGACTCGAACGGTGACGCGGGCGTCGGCACGCAACGACGTCCGCCGTCGCATCCAGACGTCGAGACGTTCCCGTTCATGCACGCGATCTGCGCGCGCTGCCAGGTCACCGGCGGCCGCGTCGCGACGCCTCCGTCGGGCGGACAGCTGCCTCCGTCGGCCGCGGCCGGCGTGATCAGCGCGTCGGTCGCCGCGCTGCCGCCGCACGTGATGACCGTTCCGGGGTAGTAGCACCCGTAGAGGGCCGGCGCGGTTTGAGTCGGGCACGCCGTGCAACCGGGCCCGATCAACGCCTTGCCGCACGTCGCGGCGGTGGCGCCGCCGCAGGAGCACGCCGAGCACTGCGCAGCGGGAGGGGCATTCATATCGGCGTTCGCAGCGAGCGCGACGACCGGCGAACGCGCCGGGCACGCGGGGACGTTCGCGGGATTTCCGTCGTAGATCTGGAAGGGCCCGGTCCAGCCCGCGGGCGGAGGCGCCACGCAGGAACCCGGAGGGCAGTCCGGCACGGGCCCGGGGTCGACATCGGGGGCGCCGTCCGCTGGCCCCGCGTCGCCGCCTTGGCCGTCTGCGCCCACGGATCCGTCGAGGGTGCCCCCTTCCGACGCGCCGCCGCAGATCCCGTCGATGCACGGCATGCCGCCCGGGCACGTGTCGCCGCACGCCTTTCCGCGCACATCGAGATCGCCAACCGAGCACGCGGCGAAGGTGGCGGCCGTGCAGAGCGCCGCGCCGACGAGCGCCGCCACGGCTGCCGGGCGTCGAAGGGCCTTCACGAGACCATCGTAGCATGCGCGCGTCGCCTGGCCGCGCTGGCGCCTACCACAATGACGGCGACAATCCGCGCGACCCCGCCGGCCTCGGCGTCGGATGAGCGGGCGGGCGCACCGGCGGACGAGGCGGGTTCGCCGTGCGTCCGCCGGCGTCCACGATCGCGGGATCGCCTCCAGACGCTTGGGATGACGGCGCGGGCGCCGCCGGGTCGATCGACGCGCCGGTCGGCGGCGGAGACGGTACTCGGGCTGCAGGGAGGTCTGGCGTCGTGACAGCGTCGTCGACCGCGGGAGGTGGCGTCGTCGTTCGCTCTTGAACCGCGGGCGTGCGCAATCGGGTCGCGCTGACGACTCCGATCGAGGCGACGGCGAGGAGCGCTGCGGCGGCGATCAAGAGTCTGGAGGTGCGTGGCAGCGACCCCGTCTTCGGCGAAAGATCGTCGAGGCGCGAGGGGAGCGTCTGCGCGAGGTTCGTCTGTGGCTCGGGCACCGTCGGCATCTCCACGTCGACGTCGACTTCGGCCTGCGGGAGCACGACCACCCGATCGCCCCCGCGGACGCGCCGTAGGAGCTCCGCCTTCTCCGCGATACGATCGGCGAACAGGCGCTGCATCACCTTGCCGAGGTGCTCGCCGGCGTCGTCGACCGTCTGCTTTCGGATGAAGGCGAGCAGCTCGCGCCGCATCTCCGCCGCGGTTTGGAATCGATCGGCCGGATCCTTGGCCATCGCGCGCGCGCAGATCGCGTCGAGCGCCGGCGGCGTTCCCGGGCGCGCGCGCGACGGTTGCGGAGCCGGCTCCGAGAGGATCGCGTGGAGCGTCTGCGCCGTGCTGTCGCGCCGGTACGCCCGCCGACCGCTCACGACCTCGAAGAGCACGATGCCGAGGGCGAACACGTCGGTGCGACGATCCAGCTTCACCGACTTGAGCTGCTCGGGAGCGAGGTACTCGATCTTGCCGCGCACCGTGCCGACCTCGGTGCGGCTCTCGCGGGTCGTCGTCGTCGCGATGCCGAAGTCGATCACGTGCACGGCGCCGGAGTAGGTCACGAAGAGGTTCTGCGGCGAGATATCGCGATGGACGAGATCGAGCGGCTTCCCCTCGGGCGTCTTCGCGTCGTGCGCGGCGTGGAGACCGGCGCACGCCTCGGCGAGGACGTGCGCGGCGAGGTGGGGAGGGAGATCCTCGTTGCGGAGCGCGAGCCGACGGCACAGGCCTGCCACCGACTCTCCCTCCAAGTACTCCATCACGATGTAGAGGCCGTCCGCGTTGCTCCCGAGCTCCTGCACGTGAATCAGGTTCGGGTGATGGAGGTTCGCGATGATGCGCGCCTCGTCGAGGAAGAGGTCGACGATCCGCTTGTCCGGCGCCAGGTGCGGGAGGATTCGCTTGAGCACGACGGGTCGCTCGAACCCGTGTGGTCCGTGCATCCGCGCGAGGAGGACCTCCGCCATGCCGCCCTCGGCGAGGCGGCCGAGGATCTCGTAGCGGTCGATGTGCGAGGCTGGCGAGGACGCCATTGCCGACAAGTATACCGCGCCCGTGAGCAAGGCTGGGCAAGGCTTGCCCACGTTGCTCTACGGCGGAGGGCAGTCCGTCACAAAACGGCTTATTTTGCAGTGAATCGTGCGTGGCGTGGGGCTTGCGTAAGGGAAATGCATGAGCACGAACACGAACGAAATGGTGAAGCGAAACAAGATCGTCCTGGCCCTCGGCGGCCTCCTCCTGGCCCTGCTCGGCCCCAGCCAGCTGGCGTGCGGAAGCAGCAGCGCGCAGACCTGCTCCTCGACAGAAGAGAAGTCGTGCACCGACACCTTCGACGCATGCACCCAGAAGGCGGCCGCCGCGGCGGACAAGGCGGCCTGCCAGACCTGCGTGGACAACTACTGCTCCTGCTACAGCGCGTGCGGCAACACGTGCGATCGGCAAACGCTCTCGCGCACCTGCCAGTGAGGGCGTCAGCCTTTGCGCGTAAGCGCGTAGTCGTTCAAGTCGACGCGCACGAGATCGCGCAGCCACGGGAGCGCCTTCACCGACTGGCGGTACATCTGCTGCGCGACCTTGCGGTAGCTCGGGTGACCTTCGCGCGCGCTGCGGAGCTCCACCATGTGGAACAGCTCGCGCAGGTTCATCTGCCACACAGTACGGAGCCGGTAGGCGAGGGGGACGACGTACTGCGCCTCGTGCGGGAGCGACGGCGCCATCTCGTGCCACGTCGCCTCCGCGCGCTCGAGCGCGGCGCGGAACTCCTCGCCGATGCCGGGCATCTCGTCGAGCTCGGCGGGCACTTCCGCGCCGAGCCAGCACCCGAGGCGCTGCGTGAACGGCGAGAGCATGCGGTGTCGCTGAAGATCGCGGTACGCGCCGAAGTCCATCGTGACCTCGAACGCGAGGGTGGCGGCCTCGAACGCGCGCGGCGCCGGATCGAACTTTCCCCGCGGGTCCATCACCGCCTTGAGGAGCTGCTCGAGCTTCGCGCTCGACGTCCGCCCGATGCTCGAGGACAATCCCGACGCGTTCCATCGCGCGTCCGATCCCTCGTAACAGAGGGCGTGCACGACGCGCTGGAGGGCGTCGAAGTCGTAGCGCAACAAGCGCACGGCTTGCCCGTACTCCTCCGTGCTCTCCCCCTCGTCGGTGCCGGACAAACCGGCCGCCTCGGCGATCCGCGGCACGGCGTCGCGAAGCGCGGCGCGGTACGGGTTGGGGGCGACGTACTTCACGAGCGTGGGCGCGACGTGGCCGCTCTCGACGTGCATCGCGGTGGCGACGTCGCGCGCTTCCTTGAGCGGGCTCGTGAGCATCTTCGAGAGGAGCATCTCGATCGCGCGCGCGTTCGCGGTGAAGCCGAGGTTGGTCTTCGTCCCCGCGGGCAAGAGGCCGCGCAAGAGATCGAACGTCTTCGCCTTCATCTGCGCGTTGTAGCCGCCCTCGGTCTGCTTCTCGCCGCGCGCGTGGCGCTTCTTCATCTCCACTTCGACGCGGGGCACCAGGTCGAGGTACGTGCGGAAGAGTCCGCGGCACGTGTTCCTGTACATCTGCCCGAGGCGCCCTTCGATGTCGGCGAGGGGGTGGAAGCTGTCCTCCTCCCACATCACGTAGCGCGTGCTCTTCTCGGTGTACGACGCGAGGCGCAGATCCTCGATGGCCTTCGAGGTGACGATGCTCACGTTCTCGATCGCGAGGTGCACGACCGCGTGCTCGGCGACCGACTGGTGCCCATAGCCGACGACCCATTTTTCGTGGAACGCCTTCGCCTTCTCGCTCGCGAGCTTGAAGACGGGCGCCGCGCCGCCGCCCTCGGTCAGCTCGATCTCCTGATCGGCGAGGAGGCGCGCGAGGTTCGTCCGTAGATCGTCCTTGCTCCGCGAGTAGTACGCGAAGAGAACCGCGATGACCTCCTCCGGCAGGCCGGCGAGCGCGAACACGTCGCGATCGAGGTTCGAGACGTAAGGCCGAAGTCGTTTCGCGTCGTCGTCGGTGAGCGGCACGGGTCGCCAACTAGCACACTGGCCGCCGGACGAAAGACTCCCTGCGCCGCTCGATCAGCCGAACAGGAGGGCGACGTTCTCGCTCATGCGGAGCGGCTTCGCGCGCTTCGTGAGGACCTCGCAGCCGCCCTTGGTGACGACGACCGTGTGCTCGAACTGCGCCGACAGTGAGCCGTCGGCGGTCGTCACGGTCCACTTGTCCTTCGGGTCGACCTCGACCTCCCACCGGCCGGTGTTCACCATCGGCTCGATCGTGAAGATCATCCCGGTCTTGATGCGTTCGCCGGTGCCGCGCTTGCCGAAGTGCTTCACCTGCGGGGGCTCGTGGAATTTGCGGCCGATGCCGTGGCCCACGAAGTCGCGCACCACGCTGCAGCCCAGCGCCTCGACGTACTCTTGGATCGCCGCGCCGATGTCGCCGAGGCGTGCGCCGTCCTTCACCTCGGCGATGCCGAGATCGAGCGCGCGCCGGGCCGCCTCGACGACTTTGCGCGCCTCGGGGCTGGGCGTGCCGACGTAGAAGGTCGCCGACGTGTCGCCGTGGAAACCCTTGTAGAACGTCGTCACGTCGACGTTGACGATGTCGCCGTCCTTGAGGACTCGCGGGCCGGGGATGCCGTGGCAGACCACGTCGTTCACCGACGTGCACACGCTCTTGGGGAAGCCCTTGTAGTTGAGGGGCGACGGGTACGCGCCGCGTCGGAGCGTATCTTCGTGGACGATCGTGTTGATGTCCTCGGTCGTCATCCCGGGCTTGAGGCGCTCTCCGACGAGGAGCAACGTCTCTGCCGCCATCTCGCACGAGGCGCGCATCGACTCGATGTCTTTGGCGTTGTGAATCTCTACGGTCACGAGTTTCTCTTTACCTCATTTGTGGAAGTTCTCCAGAACGCTCGCTTCTCGCACGGCGGCGATGACGTCCTTGGAGTCGCTCGACAAGTGGAAGTGGTACTCGCGCTCGCCGTCGCCGGAGCCGAAGAGGCGCAGGAACGCGACGAAGCGCTTGCCGACGAGCGCCGACTCGTAGCTCTTCAGAATTCCTGCCGACGGGCTGGTTTTGTCGACCTTGACGTTGAAGTTGGCGGGCGGCGGGTGAACCCCGGCGAGCGTCTCGAGGACGCGAAACCCGATCTGGTAAGAGGCGCCCGTATCTTCTTGTTTCGTCGTCACAGTGTCGACGAGGACGCGGACGGTCGCGTCGCCGAGCTGGACCCTCTCGCGAAAGACCGGATCGCCCCGGACGCTACCGGCAGCCTCGGGGTCTAGACCGACGGCGCGGGCCTCGATCGTGTCGTCGAACAGGTCGGCCGCATGACCCCCGTAGGCGGGGACGGGACGATTTGGCCCGTTCGCGGAGGGGGAGCACCCGAGCGCGCCCGTCAGAATAATGCCTGCGATCCACCGCATTTACTCTCCTGTTGCCTGCTGACCGTCCAAAAGAACAGCTGAGCCCGCGCTGCTTAATTGTCCATGCTTTTCGAGGATGTTACGTCCAAAGAGAGCGGAGTGGCGCCCGTTTCGGCCGTGTCGGCCTGCAGGCCGCCAAGCCGTGGTAAAACCCAGTCTAAGAGTCTGAGAAGTACCCAATGCCCGCGAAATCGCGGGACGTGGGCTGGCAAGACGCGACAAGAAGAAGAGTAGGCGGACCATGAGGAAAGCTTCGTTGCGGTCGTGGGTGGGGGTGTTCGCGGTCGGCGCGGTGGCCTTGACGGTCGCTGCCGCCGCCGGTGCCGGTCCCAAGGACGGCAAAGACGGCAAAGGCGGCAAAGCGACGGTGGCCGAGGGGGACGCGCCGCAGGTCGCCACCCTCGTTCCGATGATGGACGGCTTCAAGTGGGGGCAGAGTCCGCAAGACGTCATCGCCGCGCACGTCGGCACCGGCGGCGTCATCGACAAGGACTTCGATCCGCTCCTTTCACGCGTGCAGCCTGGTGTCCAGCAGAAGGCGCTCGAGAGCGATCGCGACAACCGCAAGGCTGCGTTCCAGCGGAGCCTCATCGAGTTCAAGGAGGTCCCGACCGGCTACGACGCGACGCCGCTCAAGACCGAGTACTCGTATCGAAACCGCGAGTCGCTCCTCATGATCGAGCGCGCGGGTCGCAAGCGCTTCTTCTTCTTCATCGGCGCGCCGGCGCGTCTCTGGAAGATCTACGACGAGATCCCGTTCGACGAGACCGGGCCGCTCGGCAAGACCTACCAGGAAGCGATCACGAAGCTGCAGGGGGCACTCGCCGTCGCGGGGCGTGTTCGCGCGGCGGACGAGTCGAAGGGCCTCATCACGACGACCGTCGATTGGCAGGACGCGACCTCGCACCTTCGCGCGCTCGATCGAAAGCGCATTTGCGCGATCGTCCTCGAAGAGCGACAGACGCTGGCCAACCTCGAGCGCCTCCGCATGGTGAAGGCCGAGGATCCGCTCGCGATGGATCAGTCCATCCTCGCCGTCACCAAGGGCGGCATCAGCGATCCGAACAAGGCGGGCGGCAGTGGCTCCGCGAGCGCCAGCGGGAAGAAGGCCAACCCGCCGCCCCCCCGCAAGTAGCGCGCACGTAGCGCGCGGCAAGCAGCACGCACGTAGCGCGCGGCAAAGCAGCGGGCGAAGCCGCCTTACTCGACCTTCCGCGCACCTTCGGGCACACGCCAGCCCGTCGTAACGCGGAGCTGCGCCTTCGGGAGGATCGCCTTCACCGCCGGCGAAATGAGGCGATCGCGCGTCATCGTCGCGCCCGGGCAACCTGCGCAGGTGCCCGCGAGGTGCAGATGCACGTCGTCGGTGGACGCGGCGACCACGTAGAGAACTCCGCCGTCCGCGCGTACGAGGGGCGCGAGTTGATCGCGGCACGCTCGAAAAATCATGTCGGCGGGGGAGTCGGCCATGAAGCGAGCGGCCACCTTATCACGAGCGCCCGGCGGAACGGCGAACGGGCTGCACCCGTCGCGCCCGCCCGCACCTGTGCCCACATGCCCGCGCCTTTTTTCGGCGCTAGGGGCTTCTCTGGGGAATGGCGCGACAAATCGAAAAGCTTTCGCCGTATACTTCAATGCTGTTCGAGTCGCGCACGGCGTTCGCCCTGCGCCTCCGGAGGTGAGCGTGGCGAGGTACCGGCTCCGCTTCTTGCTGCAAGAGTTCGATCTCCCTCGCGGCGCCACCTTGATCGGGCGGAGCTCGGATTGTCACGTGACCATCGAGGATCCGCTCGTTTCGAGGCAGCACGCGCGCATCGTGATCGACGGCGACGACGCCACGCTCCAGGACCTCGGGAGCCGCAACGGGGTGAAGCTCAACGGCGCGCCCATCCGCGGCGCGGCGAAGCTCAAGGACGGCGACCGGCTCCGCGTTGGAACGCAGGAGCTCGTGTTCTGTCGTGTCGAGCAGGTGGCGAATGTCGCGGCGAAGACGACCGGCTTCCTGCGCCACTGCGCGAAATGCAGGCTTCCGTACCCGCAGGAGGTCATCGCGTGCCCGAACTGCGGGGCGACGGAGCAGATGGACGAGGAGACCTTGAGCGGCCAGTTCGGCGCCGCGTCGCAAGGCTCGTGGAGCGTCCAGCTCTTGATCGAGGTCCTCGAGAAGGCGCTGTCGCTCTCGCGCGTCGCCGACGCCGAGCGCATCCTGCGACGGGCGACCGCGCAGGTGGAAGAGCGCATCGTCTCGCACGAGCAAGTGGACCCTCGACAGCTCGCCACGCTTGCGGTGGCCGCGACGCGGGTAGCGACGGAGTCCGACGATCCGACCTGGGGCTCATGGACGGCGCAAGTGTACCGTCGCGTGCAGTTCATTCCCCCCGCGGAGGTGATCGAGCGGCTCGCCCAGCTCGGTCCGCGCCACCCCGAGGTCGCCGAGTCGATCGAGGCGCTCGTCCTGCATTGCCGGTCGCTCACCCGGCCGCTCGCGGACGACGAGACCGAGGTCATCTCGCGACTCGAGCAGCTCCGGGCGAGCCTCGCCGAGCTGCGAAGCAACCCACGCTCGGCGCCTGATCCGCGGCCTTCCTGAGGCCTCTGGACCACCCTCGCGCGCCGTGTTTTCGCCGTCTTTGTGCCCTAGTCCGCGGTAAGTGGATCCCGGCCGCGCTCGTCCGGTAGGATCCGCGCAGGCGATGCCAGAGCTCGGACGTCCAACCGCCGAATCGTTGAGGTTTTCGCGCGGACGGGTCGCGTAGGACGATGCGCTTCCGCCTGCGCTATCTCCAGCACGACCTCGAGCTCAGCGAGGGCCAGTTCGCCGTCGGCCGCAACGCGAGCTGCCAGCTCTCGCTCGACGATCCGCTCGTCTCGCGCAGGCACGCGATCCTCTACGTGAGCCGTGACGGCGTCCTCGTAGAAGACCTCGGCAGTCGCAACGGCGTGCTCGTCAACGGCCAGCGCATCGAGGGACGCGTCGAGCTGCGCGCCGGCGACAAGATCCTCATCGGCGGACAAGAGCTGACCCTGCTGCACGCGCGCGACGATGGAGGTCCGAGCGGCGCGCCGGTGGGACCGCCGCAAGCCGCCGCGAAGCTGACCTTGCCGAAGATGGCGGCGGCGGTTCGCCAAGTGGAAGTGCCGTCAAGCCAGCCAGTCGACAGCGAGCCCGAGCCGAGCATGGTGCGGCGCGCCGACGCGTTCAAGCTCCTCGGCGGAGTCGCGGAGAAGGCGCTCGCGATGGGGCGCGCAGCAGAGGCGGAGCGGCTCCTTGCCTCCGCACTCGCCGACGTCATCGAGACGACGCGCCAGGGGCGCAGCGTGCCGCCGTCGCTCGTCGATCAGGCGGCGAAGTTCAGCGCGAAGCTGGCGACGGCGACCGGAAAGGGCGGCTGGGCCGACTACGTCATCGAGCTGTACGCGGCGCAGGGGCGGCCGTGTCCGGCGTCGGTCATCGACGAGCTGTACCAGGCGATGCGAAAGGTCACGGCGATCGATCTGGCGCGTCTGCGCGGGTACATCGAGCAGCTTCGCGGTCAGCTCGGCGCCTTCGGTCCGGCCGAGCGCTTCCTGTTGCAACGGCTCGAGGGGCTCGAGCGGCTTGCCGCGCTGCGGTGAGTGGAGCGGAGTGGAGCGAAGCGCAGAGGAGCGAAACGACTCCTGACGGAGAGGCCCTGGTTCTATTTTTTTTGCCACGCGAGGTTCGCGCTCGCGGCACCTTTGACGATCGCGCGGAGCTCATCGTCGGCGATCCCGTCGATCGCCTCGGCGAGCTCCTCCGTGATCGCGGCGGGCGACGGAATCCTTCGCGACGTGCGCACCTCAGCGAGGCTGCGCGGCGGATCGAGCGGCCCGACGCGGAAGCGCAGCTCCTTCACCTCGACGCCGCACGCGCGCAGGCGCTCGAGGAGCGCGTCCGAGAGGAGCGACAGCTCGCTCGACCACACCGCCGTCGCCGCGCGCACCGTGAGGATGCCGCGCTCGAGGCCGACCGGGCGCGCGCGCTCGGCGATGCGGTGGCCGACCGCTTGGGTCCAGACCTCCTCGCTCACCGGCGGCTTCGTCTTCGCGTAGCGGTTCTCGCCTGCGCGGCTGAGGACACCATCGAGGCCCTCCGGCATGTGCAGCCGCTTCCGGCGCTTCAGCTTGGCCATCACCGACCCGCGCGGACGAGGGAGAGCTCGCCGGCGGGTGCGCTGGCCTCGAAGGCGGCCCCGCGGCGATCGGCGGTGCCGGCGTGCACGGTCCCGTCGGCGAGCGAGACTGCGTAGGTCGCGTGGGGCCGCGGCGCGCCGACCCCTTCGGCCACCGGATAAATGGTGACCGAGCGCGGGGCGCCGGTCGACGACGGAAGCGCGCGGCACGCTTGCGCGACCGCCCCAGAGCGATCCATCGCGGCGCATCGCTCGAGGGCGCGGCGATCTTCGGCCGACGCGGCGCCACTCTTGGCGATCGCGAACGCGGCGGCGCGCCTAACCGCGTCGCTCGGGTCGGCGTCGAGCGCGCGCCTCTCGGCGGCGCCGCCTTCGCAGCGCGCGCCCGCGAGCGAGAGGCCGGCGAGCGCGTTGGCGCGGACGAGGGCGCGCAAGTCGCGCGCCGCCGGGCACAGGTTCTGAGCGGCGGCGGTCGGACTCTTCGCGCGCGCGGCGATTCTACCGATCGAGGCGGCGGCGTCGGCGGCGGGATCGAGCTCGGCGCGGGCGAGGAGCGCGGCGAGCGCGGGAATGCTCGCACCGTCGCCGAGCGCGCCCAGCGACCACGCCGCTTGCGCGCGCACGGTCGCGTCGGGATCGCCGAGGAGCTTCGTGGCGAGCGCGTTCGCCTCGGTTCGCCCCTCGTGCAAGGAGAGGAGCGTCGCGACGGCGCGGCGGTCGTCGGCGTCTCCAGCGGCGGCGGCCACGAGGGCGCGCAACGCCGCCGGCGACCGCGAACGGCCGATCGCCTCGAGCAGCGCGTCGCGCTCGGCACCGGCCGCGAGCTCCAGCGCGCGCGACAGTCGGGCGATCGCGGGCTCCGAGGGGGACCGCGCGAGGATGCCTGCCAGCGCCGAGAGCACGCTCGCGCGGTCGACCTCTTCGACGCCGTCGAGCTTCGCCAGGAGGCGCGCCTCGGCGGCGGGGCTCCCGGCGTCGGCCAGCGCGATCGCCGCGTGTAGGCGCACCTGCGGATCGGCGTCGGTCAGGCGGTCGAGGAGCGCGTCGTCGGCGCCCGCCGGGCCGAGCGTGCCGAGCGCGTCGATCGCCGCGAGCTTCAGGACCGGCTCCTTCGCGCTCGCGAGGCCCGCCAGGATCGGCGCGGCGCGCGGCGCTCCCGTTCTGCCGAGAAGCGTCGCCAGGTCCGCGCGCTCGCCCGTGGAGAGACGCGCGTCGCGAAGCGCCGCCGCGAGGGGCTCGACCGCGCGACCGTCGGGGCGCGATGGGTCGAGCAGCGCGGTCGCGGCGCGGACCGCCTCGGCGCGCACGACCTGGCTCGGATCCGACGCGAACTCGAGCACGATCGGCACCTCGTTGCCGGAGCCGGTGCCTCCGAGCGCACGCAGCGCGGCCGCGACGGGCAGCGCGCCACGTCGCATCGCCTGCACGATGTCGGGCGCCTTCTTCCGCGCGTGCAGCTCGCCGAGCACCCACGCGGCGCTCGTGGCGATGGCGGTCGTCGGTGGGCGCTCGAGGATCGCGGCGAGATCGCCGATGGCCGGCGCTCCGCACGCGACGAGCGCCTCGCGGACCGGGGTTCGCTCCAGCCCGCCGCCCGCGTCGTCTCCTTGACCGAGGAGCGCCGTGAGCGCGCGCACCGCGTCCGGCGTCGCGATGCGACCGAGCGCGGTCATCGCCGCGAGCCGGATCGCGAGCGTACGCTCGGCGGCGAGCGGACCGATCGCGCTCGCGGCGTCGGGCGCGCGCAGGCGGCCGAGCGCGCCGAGGGCCTCCACACGCACCTCCTGCACGCCGTCGCGCAACTGCAAGAGGAGCGCTTGCGTGGCGCGCAGGTCTCCGAGCTCGCCGAGCGCGCGCGCCACCGCCTGCCGCACCTCCGGCACCGAGTCTTGCACCTTGCCGGCGAGCGGCTCCACGGCGCGTCCGTCGCCGAGCCGGGCGAGCGCGCGCGCGATCTGAATGCGCACAGTGGGGCTCGGGTCGTCGAGCTTCCCGAGGAGCGGCGCCACCGCATCCGTCGACGACTGCGACCCCAGCGCGTCCGCCGCCGCGACGCGCACGCTGGCGTCGGAGTCGCCCAGCGCGCGCGCGAGGGGGGGCACCGTCCGCGGCGCGTCCGGCACAGCGCGCGCGACCTCGCACGCCGCAATGCGCAGGCGCGGATCGCGGTCGCCGAGCCATGGCAACACGCCGTCGAGCGCCGCGGGGACCCGAAGTCGAATCGCCGACTGCGCCGCCACCAAGCGCACTTCGGTGTCGGTGTCGGCGAGCGCGCGGACGATCAGCGGCGCGCCGCGGCCGAGGCCGAGCTCGGAGAGCTGTCGCGCGGCCACCCTCCGCGTGAGCGCGTCGGGCGAGGTCAGATCCTTCTCGACGCGCTCCGGCACGTCCGGCCACACGAGGGCCCGGGCGGGAGCGGGCGCGAGGAGCGCAGGCGCGAGGGCGACGAAGATGAACGCGGCGCGACGCACCGGCAAAAGGTAGCACGGGAGCCGCGGGCCGTTGCGCCGGTCGTCCGCGCCTAGACGTCGCCTAGGCCTCGCTTAGAGCTCGCCTAGACCTCGCCTAGACGAGCCCGCTTCGACGCCGCGCGAACCAGTGCGCGCCGAACGCGAGCGCGGCCGCCAGCGTCCAGAGCCAGGGCGGCGCGACCGGCACGACGTGCCGCTCCGCGCTCACCACCGTCGGCTTGGGGAGGGGAAGCGTCGTCGGATCGTCGGCCCACGCGAACGTCCCGCCGGTCGCCGCCGCGAGCGCGCGGAGGCGCTCGGGATCGGGTCGGGAGTCCGCCCACTCGTCGCCGCCTGCCTCGCACGCGAAATCGCGTCGCGTCGCCGGGCCCGAGCCCACACGCATGCGCGCGGCGAAGCCTCCCGCCTCGAGCGGCGGCACCGTCAGCTCGACGGTCGGATCGCTGGTACCCGCTGACGGGCGCGGAGCGGTGAGGTGAATCGGTGCCCCTTGCTTGTCGAGCCTCGCGACATCGAGGACGACAACCTCCTGCTGCGCCTGCTTCGCCCCCGGCGCCGCGGGCAAGAGGTGCGCACGCACAGGGGTCGGGAGACCGCCCGTGCATCCCGCGCCGAGCTCGAGCTGCGCCGGCTCGAAACGTGGGTCGCGCATGAGCCAGCCGAGGAGGCCATCCCACAGCGCGCCGTGCCCGCGCCCCGACGTCCGCGCGCCGAGCGCCGAGAACTCGAGGAGCCACCCGCCGTCGGCGCCCATCGCGATCGTGCGCCCGTCGCCCACGTCACCGATCGCGAGGACCGGCATCGGCGCGCCGCTCTTCGTCGTGCGAGTCGGGTGCGTCCACAACACGACGCCCCCCGGCCGCACGTCGCCGAGGACGTTGGCGCCCGGCATCTGCGGCAGCTCGTCACCGACCACGCCGCGCAAAGGTCCGAGGAGCGGCGCCGCGCGTCCCTGATCGCTCGTCTGCGGCACGAACGGTGCGGTATCCGCCGCCGTCGAGCCCGGCGACGCGTCGAGCCCGACCGGAAGCACGTCGGCGATCGCCGTCCCCGCATATCCGCCCGCGACGAACGAGTTCGGACCGCCGACCATGATGAGCCCGCCGCCCGCTTTCACGTAGCGCGCGAGCGCCGGGAGGTGCTTCTCGAGGCCGTACGGCTGCGCGTCGAAGTCCTGAAGCACCACCGCGTCGAACGACGGCAGGTGCTCGCTGAAGAGCTCGTCGACCGGGAAGGGGATGAGTGCGAGATCTTCCTGTGTGGCGAGCGGGTTGTCGGCCGGCGTCCGCAAAATGAAGAACGCGACGACGTCCACCGACGCATCGCTCTTGAGCCACCGGCGCAGCGCGCGCGTGTCGTTCGTCGGTCGGCCCGCCACGTGCAGCACACGCACGCGCTCCCGTGCGACGTTGAAGGTGACGAGCCGGCGATCGTTCTCCGGGATCACATCGCCGCCGGGAGGCGTGATGGCGATCTCGAGGATGCGCGAGCCCGCGCGCTCGAGCGTCACGGTCAGGTCGAGGGTGCCCTTGCCGTCCTTCAAGTGGGCGAGGCCGGTGGCGAGGAGGGCAGGGGGGCCGTCCTCACGCAGCTCTCGCGCGGTCACGGTCATCTCGTCGCAGGAGAGGCCGCCCGCGCACCCGATCTCGACGCGGAGCGGCAGCGGCACGTGCGCCACCGCGGCCCCCGCCGCCGCCACGCGACGTACGCTCGCGTCGGCAGGCGCGTCGCGCGTCGTCGCGATCGTGTGCACCGGAACGTGCAGCGTCTCGCTCAGCGCCTTGAGCGTCGCGGGAGACGCGTCCTCCGGCGGATCATCGAGTCGGCCGTCGCTCACGACGACGATCGCCGCGGGCCTCTCGTCGGGCGCCGCCGCCAGCGCGCGCAGCGCGGCGCCGAGATCGCTCCGCGGCGCCCGCGCGTTCGCGTCGCCCGCGCCGTCGCCGACCGCGAGCGGACGTGGCGCTCCGTCGCCGAACCCGAGCACGAGGAGCCGCGCGTCCTTGCCGGTCCGCGCCAGCTCGGCGAGCGTCTTGTCACGTGCGTCCCTTCGCGCGCGCCCGCCGTCCTTCAGCGCCATGGAGCGCGACGCGTCTGCGAGCACCACGACGCGCGCGCCCACGACGCTCTCGCGCGCCGCGATGCGCACCGGTCGCAGCACCGCCGCGAGGAGCGCCAAGAGCGCGAAGACGCCGCTCGCGAGGATCGCGACGCCCCCGCGCTCGCGCCGACGCATCTCGACGACGAGCAGCCCCAGGCTCACGAGGACCAGGAGCGCCGCGAGGGCGCCCGCCCACGGGGGCAGATCGGCGCTCGGTGCGAGGTGCGACGTCGGCATTCGCGGCGCTCAGTCCCCGCGCAGCGCCCGCTGCTCGGCGCGCATCTCGACGCGCGCGCGCAGATTCGGCGGCAACGTCTCGAACTGCACGCCGCGCATCCATCGCGTGACCTGCGCGTCGAGCCCCGGTTGCTCGTCGGCCTCCGTCAGGTCCCACGACTCGCTCAGCGATTTCTCCCCGAGCTTCGCGCCGTTGCCGCACTTGAGCGGCACCGATCGCGGCTTGTACGTGTACGGCGCGAAATCCGGCGTCGACGTGAAGAGATCGAGCGGCAACCCGGCGTTCGCGACGGTGCGGTTGTTGTACGGCTTGCCGAAGACGTGCGCGAAGAGCTTGTGCGCGCTCGCGACGTCGATGTGCGTCTTCGACACGTACCCGCGCTTCACCCACGGAGAGATGGCGACGAACGGCGCGCGGTGCGAGTCGATGTGCTCACCGCCCTGCGACGGATCGTCCTCGGTGATCAGGATGAGCGAGCTCTGCCAGATGGGGCTGTGGCTGATCGCGTCGACGATCATCCCCGTCGCCTCGTCGTTCACTGCGCAGTAGGTCTCCGGCGTCGGCGCGTCGGGGTGCACGCCGCGCGAGTGATCGTTCGAGATCGTCATGTAGACGAAGCTCGCGACGTTGCAGAGCACGCGCACCCGGCCCGCCGTGTAACAAGCCTTCTTCAGGTCCGGATAGAAGATGTTCTGGAACGGACCGCCCGGGTACCGGATGTCGATCGACGGGTGGGCGGGATCGGTGGTCTTGGGGCTGCCGACGATCTCGCCGAGCAGATCGTACTGAACCTGGTTCTTGTAGAGCCAATCGAAGAGCGAGCCCTCGACCGGCATGCCGACGTCTGTGACCCCGCCGCCGGGGACTGGTCGGCCGTCGTGGCCGCCGCCGGAGATCGCCCACGTGCGCTCGTCGAAGTCGGTCGCGCGCCCGTACACCGTCCAGTTGTGACCTTGCGTCGAGTAGACGGCGTCGGTGTAATAGTTGTCGCTCATCGCGAAGTCGCGGGCGAGGCCGCGGAGGTTCTGCCAAATCGCGTCCATCTCCCCGGCCCCGGTCTTGAACGTCAGGTCCGCGTGCCCCTCGGCGCCCGGGAAATCGCCGAAGATCCCGTCGAAGCCCTTGTTCTCGCGGACGATGAAGAAGACGTGCTGGAGGCTTTTGGACGGGCCCTCGGCGTTCGTCGCCGGGATCGGGAAGTCGCTCACGCCTGAGGGGCAGGTGAGGGAGGGATGACCGGGCAGCGCGCCGACGGAATTGTTCGCGTCGATCGCCGCGGCATCGGCGGCGGCGAGCGCGACGTCGACGGGGACCTTCTGGATGCTGCCGCGCATGCGATCGGAGGTGTCGTTGTCGTCGATCGCGAAGTGGAGGGGCCTGGGTCCGGCGCCGTGTCCGCGGAGGCTCGAGATGACGACGCTCCCGTCGTCGAGCGTCGTCACTCCTGAAGGCCACCATCCCGTTGCCAGTCGCCCGGCCGGCGTGATTGAGGGCGGATCCTTCGTGAGGTCGACGTCGTACGCGGCCACCGCGTTCACTCCCGCAAGCGTCGCGTACAGGCGCTTGTGCGTCGCGTCCCAGCCGAGGGCGCTCGGTTCGACGCCATTGAGGCCGTCCGACTCGATGGGCAGGCTCCTCACGGCGCCGCTCGCGCGATCGACGAGCGAGATCGTGTCGCCGAGATCGTTCGCGACGGCCATCCAGCGCGCGTCGAGGAACGCGACCTGCGTGGGGTCCTTGTCGGTGGCGAACTTGCGGCTGATCTTCGGCGTCGCGGGCGTCGACACGTCCACTTCGACGACCGCGTGCGACGCCCACATCGTGACGTACGCATGCGCAGGATCTGCGGGGTCGAACCACGCGCCGTACGAGTCGCTCGAAGGGAGCTCCACTTGACCGAGCTTCTTGCCGAAGGTCGCGGAGCCGGCCGCGACGTCGTAGACGAAGAGCGTCGTCTGGAGCACGGGGGTGACGACGAGGCGTGTCTTGTCCGGCGACACCGCGACGCCCGACACGTACCACTTGGCCGGGTTGCCGTTCGCGTCGCGCGTCGCGTCGAGTGTGATCGTCCGCGCGTCGTCCTTCGTGAGCTGCCCGGTCTGCGTGTCGAGCTTCAGCGCTTGCACGATGCCGTCGGCGGTCGCCACGTAGACGAGATCGGGCGCCACGAAGGCGATGCCGCTGTTCAACGTGGATGTCGGGGGGAACGCGACGTAGCTCGTGACGGGGTTGCCGCTTCCAAGCTTCGCGGTGTCGACGACGCGGACCGCGTGGACTCCCGGACCGGTGTCGACGGTGAGCACGAAGCTCGTCTGCGGAACGTGCAGCACCGCGCTCGTCAGACCGCCAAGGAGGTCCGCCTCTGCGAACGCCCACTCGCTTCCCGAGGGACGAATGCGTCGCCCATCCGGCAAGATGATCGCGTTGCCGTCGGCGCCCGCGTATTTCGCGGCGTCGCCGGTCGGCGCGCTCACGGTGCACTGCCCCTGCTGCGGCGCGGGGTACTTGCCGTCCCACGGCGCACACGTGTCGGCGTGCGGGATCTTCGACCACTCGGGCATGCTCGGGCACGCGTACGGCGCCGTCGCCTCGGCGCAGTCGGTGACCGGGCACGAGTACGCGCACGACTCCGGCGCCGTGATGAACGAAGGCAGGTCGGTGTCGTCGGGGGGCGGGGTGGTGCCGGAGCTCTTCGAGCCACACGCGACGGTGACGGTGGCCGTCGCGATCAAAAGACCGGCGACGAGCCGCGAGGGAGGACGCTTCATGGAAGGACCGTGGGCGCCATCGCGCGCCGTCGCATGAGGAAGGGGGCGTGTACTTGGTCGTCCTTGTAGTTCGAGCAGAGTACGTACATCGCGACGTTGACGGCGAGGCGGATCGCGCGCTCCCGTTGCGCGTCGCCTCCCGGGACGACGGTCTGCTCCCACAGCCCGGTGGGCCCTCGCGCGAGCGCGCCTCCGAGATCGTGCGACGAGAAGATGACCTGAGCCTGTCCGCCACGGACGATGGCGTCGAGGGTCTTGGTTCCTGCGACGCGACCTTCCGCGCGCCTTAGCAAGTAGAAGCTCCGGAAGACCACGTGCTCCTCGCCGATCGTGATCGGCGTCGACTCCGGAAGGACGCGCGCGATCTCGCGGCGCGCGGATTTGGAGAACGCGCCAGGCTCCCCCTCTGCCGAGACGCCGGCGTCGTCGACGAGCATGACGCCGCCGAGCGAGAAGAAGCGCCGGAGCCCCGCGACCTCCGCCGTCGTGAGCGTCGGGACCTGCGCGTCGCCGCTCCAATAGAGGAAGGGGCCGTCGGTGATCGCGGGATCCTCGGCGCGGACCGTCCCCGGCTTGAGGCGCGCGGGAGCGCTCGTGCGCTGGACCAGCTCCCACGACCACCGCGCCGGCGCGTTGGGACGCGCGGCGCCCGTCTGTCCGCCGACGAGGAGCACGCGCGGATCGAACGCGCCCTGATCGCCGAACGCGCGCGCCGGCCTAGGCAAGGCGAGCGCGAGCGCCACGAGGATCGCGGCGACCAGTGCGAGAGGGGCGCGCTTCACGCGCAGAAGCATAGCGCGGACCGTTTCGCTCCGCTGCGCTTCGCTCCACTAGTCGAAGTCGTCTACACGCCAGACGCCGCCCTCGCGCTTCAGGCGCACGTGGTGGCCGCCGGGAACGTTGACGACGGCGTTGTCGCCGGTGACCTGAATTTGAAGCGTGTCCGGCTTGTCGAGGCCGACGACGAGCGAGCGCAAGTCCTGCTCGATCGCCGCGCGCGTCGCCGGCGACAGGACGCGCATGAGGCCGGCGTACGAGCGACGCGCCACCACGCGCCGGAGCTGATCGAGCGCCTGCTCCGGCGTGCGCGCTCCGCCCGGAAGCGCGCCGGCGCTCGTCACCCAGAATCGCCCGTCGTGGAGATCGAGCGCGGCCTCTTCGCCGTCGTCGAACTTGAGGCGGGCCGTGGCCTGCGCGCGCGCGTCTTTCGAGCGAAGCGCCGCGGCTTGCTCGGCCAGCTCCTCGCGCTCCGAGGCCACGATCTTTTTTACGTCGTCACGGCTCCGGCTCTTCTGCGCGCTCGCGGTCATCATCCCGTAGATCGCGTCCGAATCGCCGCGCGCCGCCGCCGCCGCGTAGTCGTTCGCCGCCGACCGAGGGTCGGGGACGCCTTGCCCAGCGCAGCCGACTGCCGCCGTGGCGAAGGCGCCGGAGAGGACGAAGACCGCGAGCCGCATGCGTGCGGGACGATACAGAACTTCTAGCTCGCGGTCTTCTGCTTCGGGGGCGCCGCTGCAGCCACGACCGTCTCGCCGCTGCCTGGCTCTTCGCGGTCGGCGCGGCCGTCGCGTGAGCTCTTTGCGCCGCCCTCGCGCGGCGCGATGTTCACGTCGAGATCGAAAACGTCGCGAAAGAGCTCGCTCTTGTTCTTGACCGTCCACTCTTCGAGCTCGCGCTCTTCGGGGCCGTCGAGGTGGAGGAGCACGCGGCGCTTGGTCGTGTCGAGCTCGGCGCGGGCGTCCTGCACCTTGCCGCGGTGCTCGCGATCGAGCGCGTCGGCGACGCGGAGCAGCGCCGAGAGTCCGCGCACCTTGCCGCGCGAGACCTTGTCGAGCTCGCGGAAATTCGGGTGATCGATGTCGGGCGGGCTCTTGCGGTGGTAGCGCGCGATGTTCGCGACGACGGCGCGCTCTTCGGGGAGGAGCCCGAGGATCTCCGCGTGCATCACCAGGTAGTAGCTGTGTTTGTGGTGCCCGTCGTACCGGACGTAGTCGCCGATGTCGTGCAGCAGCGCCGCCGCTTGCAGGAGCATCCGATCGCGCGGCGTGAACGCGTGCATCGGCTGGAGATCGTCGAAGAGCTGCGTCGCGAAGCGGGCCACGTGCTCGGCGTGCGCCTCGTCGAACGAGTAGCGCGCGCCGAGGCGACGGCACGCGAGGAGCACGCTCTTCGCCTCGCCGGCCTCGTCCCATACGTCGAAGTACTTGTCGACGAGCTCCTCGAGGATCCCCTCCTTGAGCCCGGCGCCGGGGACCGTGACGCTCGCGAGGCGGAACGCCTCTGCCGCCTTCAAAAAGATGAGCGACGCAGGGATGATCGTGTCGGCGCGATCGGGACGCAGCGAGTACGTCGCGCGTCGCTCTTCGGTCGACATCGTCGCCATCTTGGCGATGAGCGCGCGCATCTGCGCGACGTCGATCGCGCGGGGCGCGCCGGGCATCGCGCCGCGCACCGGGCACAGCTCGGCGAGGGTCTCGACGTTGCCGCCGGTCCCCACGAGCAGCTCGCTCGTCCGCTTGATGTGAGGCACGACGTCGGCGAACGCGCGATCGATCGTCTCGCCCATCAGCTTCATCTGCTCGCGATCGACGCGCCCCGACGTCGGCGTGTCGTTCCGGCGCTTGCGGTCGCCGTTGATGAACGTCTCCAGCAGCCTCACGGTCCCCATCGATAGGCTCATCGCGAAGATGCCCTGGCTGCGATCGAGGAAGGTCACCTCGGTCGAGCCGCCGCCGACATCGACGAGCAGCGCGCGCCGCTCTTCCAGCCTGAGCCGACGGACCACCGCGAGCTGAATGAGGCGCGCCTCTTCGACGCCCTCGATGACCTCGAGCTCGATGCGCGCCTCGCGACGTGCGCGCTCGACCAACGTGGCGCCGTTCTGGGCCTCGCGAACGGCGCTCGTGGCGGTCGCGCGGTAGGCGTCGACGCCGAGCTGGTCCATCGCGTCGCGAAATTGCCGGAGCGCCGCGCACGCCTGGCCGATCGACGCGGGGGCGAGCCGGCCCGAAACGAACACTTCGCTGCCGAGTCGCACGGGCGCGCGCAGGCTGAGGAGCTCGCGCCAGCCGGTGGGGCTCTCTTTCTCCGAGGGGAGGAGCGTCAGCTGGGATCGATCGACCGCGCGGGACGGGGCCTGCGCCTCGATCACGCGCAACCGGAGCGCGTTGGAGCCTACGTCGAGTGCTGCAAAACGAGGCATCCCTTCCGTTCTAGCGACAGTCGAGCTTGCCCGCTAGGCTGCATTTTCATGCCCCCGAAAGAAACCGCCGAGTCGCGCGCTGCGCGTGGTCGCAAGCTCCTCGTCGCCGGCGCGATCGTGCAGACCGTGGGCCTCGCGATCGTCGGCACGTCGAGCAACGCGCTCGGGAGCTGGGTCGTCCTCGGAGGCTGGATCCTGCTCGTGTACGGCCTCCACACGTTCGGTCGGGCGTCCGAGGACGTAGGGGTCGAGCGCTAGTCGATCCCTAGATCTCGCTTCGGAGCACGACGACGCCGACCTCGGCGCCGAGCTTGGTCACCCGCCCCGCCGCGTACCCGAACTCGCGCTCGGTGATCGAGATGACCGCCTGCACCGGGCCGTTCGCCGTCTTGTCGAAGAGCTTCTCGCCGTCGAGCGCCTTCTCGTTCACCTGAGGAGTCTGGCTCGCGGCGTAGACGCCGGACTTGTCGAAGAGCGCGACGTAGAGGACGGGGAGCTTGCCGGTGTCCTTCGACTTGAGGAGCGCCTCGCCCATGTCGTGTTTGAGCTGCTCCTGGAGGTGATATGCGAATTTGCGATACGTCCAGCCGGTCAAGAAGACGCCGCCGACCGTCCCGTCGGGCCTCACGATCGGCGCCGCCGCGATCCAATCGCGATCCGGCCCCTGCGGACCTGCGGGTCCCGGGAACGCCCCGTTCGTTTCGACGTACGCGCCGCCGAGCGCCTTCGTGAGGTCGGGGAAGATCTGCGCGAGGTTCTGCCCCGCCATCGTGTCGACCTCGAGATCGTTTCGCACTGCGACGCCCTTTTCGTCAGCGAGCGCGAAGAACGTCGATTTGGCGATGTTGAGATCGGGCACGTCGCGACGCGTCTTCTGGAGGCGCAGGCGGACGACCGGCGGCTCGAGCGGCTCGCGCTTCTCCACCAGGCTCGCCATACGCTTGGCCCCCTCCGGCAATCCGCGCTGGATCTCCTCGACGTCCTTCTGCGCGAGCGTCACGAGGGCAGACACGTTCTCCTGCGCCTTCTGCGCGCTCTCTTTGCCCTTGTCTTTGCATCCGCCGAGCGCCACCGCGCAAAGGAGGACGACGGCGCCGATCGAAACGTTCCGCATGACGGCGAGGCTACCCCGATCCGGGCGACGACGCGTCGTCCACGTGGAGGCCGTTCGCCAAGAGTGTCGAGCACAAGAAGGTAGAGCAATCGTTCCCTCCAAAGGACGGTTGCTCTAAGGTCGGCGTGACATGTACCCCCAACCCCAACCGCGCCCCATGCCTGCGCGGCTCGGACCCTACGAGGTGCGCGCCAAGATAGGGGAGGGGGGGATGGCGACGGTGTACCTCGGCCACCTGAAAACGCCGCAAGGCGATCGGGTCGTCGCGCTCAAGGTCATCAAGGACGAGTTCTCGCTCAACGCCGACTTCGTGAACATGTTCCTCGACGAGTCGAAGATCGTCTCGCGCCTGAACCACCCGAACGTCGTGCAGGTGTACGAGCTCGGCAACGAGGGGGCGCGCCTCTTCATCGCGATGGAGCTGCTCTTCGGGCAGTCTCTCTGGCACGTGTGGAATGCGTGCCGCGTCGCTGGCGTTCGCCTTCGTTACGACGTGGCCGCGCACATCGGCGCGCGCGGTGCCCTCGGTCTCCATCACGCGCACGAGCTCACGCGCCCCGACGGCGGCCCGTCGAACCTGGTTCATCGCGACGTCAACGCGAGCAACATCTTCGTGACGTACGAGGGCGAGGTGAAGATCATCGACTTCGGTCTCGCCAAAGCGATCGGTCGCGTGTCCAAGACGGCGGCCGGCGTGGTGAAGGGAAAGCTCGCGTACATGTCGCCCGAGCAAGCGGTGGGAAAGCCACTCGATCGCCGCAGCGACGTGTTCGCGCTCGCGACGTCGCTCTGGGAGGTGACCACCGATCACCGCCTCTTCAAAGGGACCGACGACGTCGACACGCTGAAGCGCGTGTACGCCGCGCAGGTCACCGATCCGACCACGCTCGTCGAAGGCTATCCGCCCGACCTCTGGCAGATCCTTCGCCGCGCGCTCGCGAAGAACCCCAACGATCGCTACTCCACGGCGGCGGAGTTCGCGCGCGACCTCGACGCGTTCACCGGACGCACGGCGCCGCAGATGGGGCCGCGCACGGTGGCGGAGGTCATGCAGGCGCTCTTCCGCGGCGAGCGCGAGCGGCAAGCGACCTGGATGGCGGAGGCGAGCTCGCACGACAAGCCCGCGCCGGCCGAGCCGCTCATCTCGCCGCAAGCCCCGCGCTTCGGCGTGGGGACGCTCCCTCAGCCCGCGTCGGCGAAGCTCGATCCGATGGTGTCGATGCTCTTCTCGGGTCCAGCCGTCACGCTGCGCGATCCGGAGATGGCGACGCGGCAGGCGGCGACTGCGCAAGCCGGATTCTCGACCGGCGAGCTCGATCGCATAAGGCGGACCGCCGCCGCTCCGTTCGGCGCCACCACGGGCGAGACCACGAAGGTCCCTTCGCGCTCGCCGACGCCGTCGATGCCGCCGCCGTCCAGTGTCGCAGGGGTGCCGCGCGCGGGGGCGGGGGTTGCGGCGTTCTTCGGCGTGCTTACGCTTCTGTTCGTCGTCGCCGCCGTGTGCGGCCTCGTGTGGATGCTCCGCCGCTGAGGAGTGGAGCGAAGCGCAGCGGAGCGAAACGTTCCTGCGTGTGATAGGAGTGTTCGCGTCCCGCGCGCGGGGCGAGCCGAAGTGGCGGAATGGTAGACGCAGCGGATTCAAAATCCGCCGAGGTAACCCCTCGTATCGGTTCAAGTCCGATCTTCGGTACCAGAGAGTGACGCAGCGCCGCCAAGGCGCTCGCGCTCGGGCTCACGAATCGTCGCAGGGCGTGCCCAGCGCGGCGAGGTCGGAGGCCCACTCGTCGTACGCGTCGGCGTTTGGGTGGAGAACGTCCGACGCGAGCATCTTCGCGTCGGCTTGCTGATGCATGCGCGCGGTGAGATCGACCCAGCGCGCGCCTCCGGCGGTCGCCTCGTCGCGCAGGATTTGGTTGTAGAGCGTGATCTGCGCAGTGAGATCGGCCTCGGAGCCGATGCCGTGCGCCGCGGGCGATCGTGACCATTCGGGTTGCGGCAAGACGAAGATGCGCGAAGGGGTGACGCCATCGTTCACGAGCGCGGCGAGGATGCTCTTCACGCGCGCGCGGTACTCGTCGGGCGTGCTTCCCTGCACGATGTCGTTGGCGCCGATCGCGAGGGTGACGCGCGTGGGCGCGAAGGCCTTCACCCGGGGAAGCTCGTCGGCGATGAGGTCGTCGGTCGTGTACCCGTTCACGCCGAGGTTCTTGAGGACCACGGCGCACCCCGCGGCCTGCCATCGCGACGTGAGACGCGCGGGCATCGATCGATCGGGCGTCGTGCCGGTCCCGATCGTAAACGAGTCGCCGAGCGCGAGGTACCGCTGCGAGGCCCCTTCGGCGCCCGCGTCGCGAGTCGGCGTAGCAGCCACCCCGCCGTCAGGAATCACGGCGGGCGATTGCGCCTGAGCGCAGCCCACCAGCGCGAGCACGGCGAAGACGAGCGCCTTCATCTCTGGACTACGCGCGGCGAGGGGTCGCGGATCGTCGTTAGATCGCCGTCGCGTGCGGCAGCCCGTCGACCGCGAAGACGGTCCCCGTCACGTAGCCCGTCGTGACGAGGAACAATGCGCGAGGGTGACCTGCACCCAGCATTTTCCGTCGACCGTCGCGCGGAACTTCGCGAGTGAGAGATCGAGGAGGAAGCCGCCGTGATCGGTCACGACGAGCTCCGCGCCCTCGGTCGCGAGGAGCTTGGCCGACGCGAGGCCGACGCCGAAGACCACGAGCTTCGCGCCGGCGAGCTTCATTTCGCCCTCGTCATGGTGAGGACGAAGTCGCGTCCCTGGCCGCCGACCATCGCGAGGTGGATCCATAGCATCGCGACGTTCTCGAGGACGCTGGCGTTGCGCAGCGGTCCGGCGTCGACGGCGGCGAACCCGCTCGCGTTCGCGACGTCGATGACGACCTTCTTCGCGTCTGCGTCGTCGCCCGCGAGGAACACGTTTGCGGGGACGCCCGCGCGGCATGGATCCCCGTGGAACTCCGCGCCGAACGTGTTGAAGCCCTTGAGGACGCGCGCGCCAGGTGCTGCCTTCGCGATCGCCGCGGCGAGCGAGCCCTCGGGCGGCGGCGCCCAAACGGGGCCGTCCTTCCACGTGAGGGGGTTGTTGCAGTCGACGACGATCTTTCCGGCGAGCATCGCCGCGAGGGAGCGCGCGACGTCGAGCGCCACATTGCCCGGGACCGCCAAGAAGACGACGTCGCCCCACGCCGCCGCTTCAGCGGGCGTCGCCGAGGTCGCGTCTTTGCACGCCGCGAGCAACGCCTTCGTGTCTGTGCCCTCGCGAACGCCGAAGCGGACCGCGAAGCCTGACTGCGAGAGGCGCGTGCCCAGGTTTCCGCCCACGTGGCCTGCGCCGATGACGGCGATGCGCGTCGAAGCTGCCATGGTCGTATCTCCTTGATAGGGGTTCAGAGGAGGCAGCGTATTTCACGCCGCGGATGGAGAAGAAGGGGAACTGCGTTTCGCGATGGGGCTGCGTCGTCTCATGAGGTAGAAAAAAAGGATGCTTCGGCCCCCCCTCTCCGCTTCCGGATTAGCGGATACGAAAGTCCGTTGACCGTTCTCCCCCAGCGGTGACCAATTTTTTGAAAAATCGGCCAAATTCAGCATCGCTTGACTCCGCCGTCGCCGTTAGTGCGAATTCTGCATTCACCAAATGGGACTCGGGCGATTCCCAACTATTGGATTGACGCCTAGATGATTGGCTGACACAGATGTCCCCCATGACGTCCACTCTCCGCTCCACCCTGAACGACCTCGCGACCGAATTTGCGACGAGCATCCTCCGCGCCATCCGCGGGCATTCGCTCGAAGAGATTCTCCACGAGACCGGCGGGGGCAGTTCGAGCAGGGGCCGGGGTCGTGCGGCCGGCGCTGCCGTCGCTGCCCCGCGCGCCGCGGGAGGCAAGAAGGGCGGGCGCCTCGCGCGTCGCTCGACGGACGACATCGCGGGCGTCGTCGACAAGATCGTCAGCCTCCTCGAGAAGCACCAGACCGGCCTCCGCGCCGAAGAGATCCGCGGCAAGCTCAAGCTCCAGGCCAAGGAGCTTCCGCGCCCGATCGCCGAGGCCCTCTCCAAGAAGCGCATCGTCAAGGAAGGCCAGAAGCGCGCGACCACCTACTTCGCCCGCGACTCGAAGCGCGCAAAGGGCTGAGCCCGCGGAACCTGCGGAAAGGCTGCCGTTTTCCCGCGCCATTCTGCTACGTTTCGGTTGGACACCCGAAAAGCGCGGTGCTAAGAGCCCGCGTTCGCCGATCCCGCTGGGACCGCGAAGTTCCCTTACCAGAGAGAAGCCATGCCGAGTGATGCGATTCAGTGCAAGCCCCTCGAGGTCGTCGTCAGCGACCGGGGAATCGAGCGCGCCATCAAGATGCTCAAGCGTAAGCTCGCCTCCGAAGGCGTGCTCCGCGAGCTGAAGATGCGTCGCCACTACATGAAGCCGAGCGTGAAGCGCCGCAAGAAGCAGGCAGAGGCCGCTCGTCGCCGTCGCAAGCGCGCGAAGATGGACGCCGCGCCGCCGAAGACGCCCTGAGATCGCGCGTTTTCGCGGTCTTTCCAGGCGTTTCGCGGTTCTTTGCAGCTCTCTTCTGGCTTCGTTTGAGGTAGGCTCACCCGCGTGAGCTCCATCCTCGGCAATGGCAACGGCCACGGCGCGCGCTCCTCCGGAAACGGGGGCCCTCGCGCGCCGGTTTATCCTCTCTTCACTTCGCCCCCTCCGCCCGTCGACCAGGTCGCGGTGGAGGAGCGGGCGGCTTCCCTGGCGAAGCGCAGCATCAAGAAGGCGACCAAGGTCGCCGGCCTCCGGCTCGCGATCCGCATGATGGATCTGACGACGCTCGAGGGCAAAGACACCGCCGGCAAGGTGCGCGCCCTCTGCAACAAGGCGATGCTGCCGCTCGACAAGGATCCGAGCATCGGCCCTTGCGCCGCGATCTGCGTCTACCCGAACCTGGTGCCCACCGCGAAGCAAGCCCTCGCCGGCTCGGGCGTGAAGGTCGCGAGCGTCGCCACGGCATTCCCCAGTGGCCAGTCGCCGCTGTCCGTAAAGCTCGAGGACACGCGCCGCGCCGTGGACCTCGGCGCCGACGAGATCGACATGGTCATCGATCGCGGCGCGATGCTCGCTGGCGACTACGCGAAGGTATACGACGAGATCGCCGCCACGAAGGAGGCGTCGGGCGCCGCGCACCTGAAGGTCATCCTCGAGACCGGCGAGCTCGGGAGCTACGACGTCGTGCGGCGCGCGAGCGAGATCGCGATCGCGGCCGGCGGCGACTTCATCAAGACGTCGACCGGGAAAATTCAGCCCGCCGCGACGCCTCCCGTCACCCTCGTGATGCTCGAGGCGATCCGCGATCACTTCTACGCGACCGGCCGCAAGATCGGCATGAAGCCCGCGGGCGGCGTCCGCACGGCGAAGCAGGCGCTCCACTACCTGGTCCTCGTCAAAGAGACGCTCGGCGACGCGTGGCTCACGCCGGATCTCTTCCGCTTCGGCGCGAGCGCGCTCTTGAACGACGTCCTGATGCAGCTCGAGAAAGAGCGCACGGGGAACTACCAGGCGGGCGAAGACTTCTCGAAGGACTGACGGAGCAGCGGAACAAGAATGAGCAACGAGATCATCAAGCCTGCCAAGTCGATGACGAGCGCGGCCGCGAAGGACACCTCGCCTGCGCTCGATTTCGGTCACGCGTGGGACTACGCGCCGGCGCCCGAGGCCACCGATCACGTCAAGATTCAGCCGCGCTACGAGCTCTTCATCGGTGGCAAATGGCGCGCGCCGAAGAGTGGCAAGTACTTCCAGACGATCAGCCCGTCGACCGAGCAAGTGCTCTCCGAGGTCGCCGAGGGCAACGCCGCCGACGTTGACTTGGCCGTCAGGGCCGCACGCCAGGCCTACGACAAGGTCTGGAGCAAGATGAAGCCCGCCGAGCGGGCGAAGTACATCTTCCGCATTTCGCGCGCGATTCAGGAGAAGGCGCGCGAGCTCGCGATCGTCGAGTCGATGGACGGCGGAAAGCCGATCAAGGAATCACGCGACGTCGACGTGCCGCTCGCGGCTGCGCACTTTTTCTACCACGCTGGCTGGGCCGACAAGCTCGACTACGCGTTCCACGGGCGCCGCCATCGCGCGCTCGGCGTCGCAGGTCAGATCATCCCTTGGAACTTCCCGCTGCTCATGGCGGCGTGGAAGATCGCGCCGGCGCTCGCCTGCGGCAACACGGTGGTGCTGAAGCCCGCGGAGACGACGCCGCTCACTGCGCTCCTCCTCGCGCAGATCTTCGAAGAAGCGGAGCTGCCGGCCGGCGTCGTCAACATCGTCACCGGCGCGGGCGAGACCGGCGCCGCCGTCGCGGGCCACCCGGACGTGAACAAGGTCGCCTTCACGGGCAGCACCGGCGTCGGCAAACGCATCCAACGCGCGCTCGCCGGATCGAACAAGCGCCTCACGTTGGAGCTCGGCGGAAAGGCCGCGAACATCGTCTTCGCCGACGCGCCGCTCGATCAGGCGATCGAGGGGATCGTCAACGGCATCTACTTCAACCAAGGACACGTCTGCTGCGCGGGCTCGCGCCTCCTCGTCGAAGAGAGCGTTCACGACATCGTCGTGAAGAAGCTCCGCGACCGCCTCCAGACCCTCCGCCTCGGCGACCCGCTCGACAAGAACACCGACGTCGGCGCCATCAACTCGAAGATGCAGCTCGACAAAATCAAGCAGCTCGTCGAAGCGGGCGAGCACGAGGGCGCGCAGCGCTACAGCGCGCCCTGCGCGATCCCGCAGAAGGGCTACTGGTTCCCGCCCACGTTCTTCACCGGCGTCAGCCAGTCGTCACGCATCGCGCGCGAGGAGATCTTCGGCCCGGTCCTCACGGTGCTCACGTTCCGCACGCCCGACGAGGCGATCGAGAAGGCGAACAACACGATGTACGGCCTCTCCGCCGGCATCTGGACCGACAAAGGCGCCAAGATCTTCTGGATGGCGACGCGCCTTCAAGCCGGCGTCGTCTGGGGCAACACGTACAACAAGTTCGATCCGAGCTCGCCGTTCGGCGGGTACAAGGAGAGCGGCTTCGGTCGCGAGGGCGGCCGCCAGGGCCTCTCCGCATACGTGGAGCTGGAGTAAGCCATGGCATCGAAGAAGCACGCTCCGCCGCCGGCGCCTGCGGCAACGCAGACCGTCGAGACGCGCGCGCACGAGGATCTCGTCAGCGACACCTACTCCGACAACGGCGCGCTCGCGCGTGTCCTCGGGCGCGGCGCCGAGCAAGGGCGCGTCACCGTCAACAAGGCGTACAAGATGTACGTCGGCGGCGCGTTCGTGCGCAGCGAATCGGGGAGGTACTTCCAGGTGAAGGGCGGCGAAGGTGGCGTCGGCGTCGATCCCGACACGGTCAACGTCCCGCGCGGCTCGCGCAAAGACGCGCGCGACGCGGTGCTCGCCGCGAAGAACGCGCACGCCGGTTGGGCGTCGCGAACGGCGTTCAATCGCGGGCAGATCCTCTACCGGCTCGCCGAGGTGATGGAGTCACGCAAAGAGGAGCTCCGCCTCTCGCTCGTGCGGAGCGGCGAGAGCGACGCGGCCGCCACCGAGGAGGTCCTTCGCGCGATCGATCGCGTCGTCTACTACGCCGGATTCTGCGACAAGGTGCACGCGCTCGTCGCGTCGCATAACCCGGTCGCCGGGCCGCACTTCGGCTTCTCCATCCCCGAGCCGATGGGCGTCGTCGCGGTCCTCGCGCCCGAGCGGCCCGCGTTGCTCGGCCTGGTCTCGACGCTCTTGCCGGTCCTCACCGGCGCCAACACCGCGGTCGTGGTCGCCAGCGACGCCGATCCGCGCACCGCCGTCGTCTTCTGCGAGTGCTTGGCGACCAGCGATCTGCCGGGCGGCGTCGCCAACGTCCTCCTCGGTCACGCGAAGGAGCTCGCCCCGGCGCTCGCCAAGCACCGCGAGGTCATCGCCGTCGACGCGTGGACCGACGACGCCGACCTGCGCGCGACGCTCGAGAAGGAGGGCGCCGACAACGTCAAGCGCGTCAAGACCCACGCTCCTCTCAAGACCGCCGGTTGGCTCGACGAGCGCTCGGGTCAGGGTCTCGGCTGGATCGAGCGCTTCCTCGAAACGAAGACCGTCTGGCACCCGGTCGGCGTTTAGGATACGCCAGCGGGATATGGGTAAGACCCTCCACGACTTCACCGTTCGCACCATCGACGGTCAATCGAAGAGCCTGGCCGACTACAAGGGCCAGGTGATGCTCGTCGTGAACGTCGCGTCGGAGTGCGGATACACGCCGCAGTATGCGGGGCTCGAGGCGCTGTCCGAGGCGTACAAGGGCAAGGGCCTCCGCGTGCTCGGATTTCCGGCCAACGACTTCGGCGCACAAGAGCCGGGCACCGAGGCGGACATCAAGGCCTTCTGCACCAAGAACTACGGCGTCACCTTCGACATGTTCGCCAAGGTGCGCGTGAAGGGGGAGGGGATGGAGCCGCTCTTCGATTTTCTCCAGAGCACCGACACGAATCCAAAGTTCGGCGGTGCCATCAAGTGGAACTTCGGGAAGTTCCTGGTGGGCAAGGATGGCCAGGTCGTCGCCCGCTTCGAGCACAAGATCGAGCCGACGAGCGCCGAGGTGAAGGCCGCCGTCGAGAAGGCGCTCGCGGGTTAGTCATGGCCGTCTCCGAGTGGCGCATCGATCGCAGCAGCACCGCCGTGGGCCTCACCGCCAAAGGCCGGCTGCGCGCGCCGTACCGCATCCTCCGCGCGATCTTCAGCGACGAGGGGGACACCGACGAGGACGACGCCGGCTCGATCACGACCGGCTGGTTCGCGAAGAAGAAGCCGGCGGGCCTCCTCGTCTTCGTCCACGACCGCCAGGACGAGGCGAACCGCAAATTCAACCTCGAGAACTTCCGCGCGCGCCCGCAGTACGACTGGTACGTCGCGGCGAAGGACGACGCGATCCTGAAGGAATTTTGCGGGTGGCTCTCCAAGGAGGTCATTCGCCGCGTCGAAGGGGAGCCGCAGCCTAAGCGCCTCACCGCCGCCGCGAAGGAGAAGGTGAACGGGGCGATCGCGAAGGGCATGAACGTGCAAGACGCGATGAAGGCCCACGCGGAGTGGGAGCTCATCGCTCCGGCGGCCGAAGCGTTCCGCTGGCCGGTGAAGGACGTGGCGAAGGACATCGTCAAAGAGGTCGTCGCGAAGGACATCGTCGCAAAAGAGGTCCTCGGAAAAGACGCCGCCACAGAGCTCGTCGCCAAGCTGTCCCTCGTCAAGGACACGAAAGAACCCGTCAAGGAGTGACGGCGGCGGCGACGGCGTCTTCGAGGGTGATGCTGCCTTCGTAGATCGCGCGCCCGACGATGGCGCCGGAGATCCCTGCGTGCGCGGCGAGGGCCCGGAGGTGCGCGAGCGTCCCGACCCCGCCCGACGCGAGCACCGGAACCGTCCCCTCGCGCGCGAGGCGTGCGGTCATCTCGACGTTGGGGCCCACCAGCGTCCCGTCCCGCGCGACGTCGGTGTAGAGGAGCTCCGCGAGCGGCACGTCCGCGAACGCGCACGCGAGATCGCTCGCGGTGGTGGCGCTCACGGCGGTCCAGCCGTCTGTAGCCACCATTCCGTCCTTGGCGTCCACCGCCAGGATCACGCGGCCCGGGTGCTCACGGGCCAGCGCGCGCACGAGGGCAGGGTCCTCGAGCGCGGCGCTCCCCAGCACGATCCTGTCGACGCCCAGCGCCAGGTAGCTCTCGAAGGCCTCGCGCGTCCGCACGCCGCCGCCGATCTGCACGCCGGGTCCGAACGCAGCCACGATCGCGCGGACGGCGTCCGCCTGAACGGCGCGTCCCGCCTTGGCTCCTTCGAGGTCCACCACGTGGAGGCGCGGCACCTTCCCCCGCCACCCGCGCGCGCGGGCGGGCGGATCATCGTCGTAGACCGTGACCGCGCCGTAGTCGCCCTGGTGGAGGCGCACGGCTTTTCCGCCGAGCAGATCGATCGCAGGCAGGACGAGCACGCGGACATGGTACAAGCAACCCTCGACCATGAGCACTACGAAGCGGGACCAGGTCCTCGACATCCTCCAGAGCGCGCGGCCCGTCGGCGGCTTCACGAAGATGGCGAACGGCCTGACGGGTCGCATCGGCAAAGAAGACGCCGAGGCGTTCCTCTCCTGCGCGACGCTGCTTCTCGCGCGCTTCGGCACGCAGGCCCGGGGCGGGCGCGAAGTGCGGGAGATCGTCGATCTGGTCCTCGCGCGATGGTCGGGCCTCCCGCAGCGCGGGTTCCACGCCGAGGAGCTGCTGCGCAACGCGCTCGCGGCGATCGGCAAGGATGCCGCGCGCTACGCGGCGCTCGGCGCGCACATCCCCAAGGGAAAGGTGGAGGCGCAGCTCGTCTTCAACCTGGCGTGCGCGGCGGCGCTCGTCGGCGACGAGAAGGGCATGCTCACCGCGATGGATCGCGCGCTCCGCGCGGGCGTGTCGCCCAAGCAGATTCAGGGGGACGACGATCTCCGTCGCGCCGCCGACAAGCCCAATGTGAAGAAGCTCCTCGCCGCCTTCGCGCCGAAGCCGATCAAGGTCGCCGTCAAGCCGCACGTCGCGTCGGTGAAGAAGGCGCTCGCCGTCGCCGCGCGTCCGTTCGAGAAGCGCGGCCACGCGGTCAAGTACGGAAAGCCGGCGGCGCTCTCGCGCATCGCTGCTGCGGAGAAGAAGGCAAAGGTCAGCTTCCCGAACGACTACCGCGCCCTGCTCACGATGCACGACGGCATCACGCTCTACGACAACGTCATCCTCGGCACCGCCGACTGGGCGGGCGGCAAGGTGATGGGCAGCGCGCACCGCTTCATCGCGGACGGCGTGGCGTACGGTGCCACCGGCCTCGACGACTGCTTCCCGATCGCGAACCTCGGTCAGCCGAACGACTGGCTCCTCTACGATCCGCGCGGCGCTGCCCGAGGCGGCAAGGCCGGCTACCTCATCATGCTGAACGCCGACGAGCTGCCGATGAAGGGCCTCGTCCAGGCCCTCGAGTGGATGGGCAAGGTCTACAGCTTCTGAATTTCGGGTCACGCCTTGAGCGGCCGAAGATCGCTCACGCGCGGACGAAGCGCGTGAGGAGCGCGAGGCCTACCGCCTGGCTCTTCTCGGGGTGGAACTGGCAGGCGAAGACGTTGTCCTTCGCGACGGCGCTGACGAACGGGCCGCCATAGTCCGTCATCGCGACGACGACGCTCGGATCGGCGGGTACCACCGCGTAGCTGTGGACGAAGTAGAACGACGCCGCGTCCGGCGGCAAGAGCGACGCGCCGTACGGGTCCACGCGATTCCATCCCATGTGAGGGATCTTCAGCGCGGCGCCGGTGAAGGCGTCGACTCCGCCGGTCAGCCGCTCGACTTTTCCCTTGAGGACGCCGAGTCCTTCGCACCCGTCGGCCTCGGCGCTCGCTTCGAAGAGAACCTGGAGACCCAGGCAGATGCCGAGGTACGGCGTGCCTGCGCGGATCGCCTCCTTCACGGCGTCACCCATCCCGCGGCCCATTGCGACCGCGCAGTCCCGAAATGCGCCCTGTCCCGGCACCACGATCTTGTCGGCCGCCTGGAGCGCTTCGGGATCGGTCGTCCGCGTGATCGTCGCCGACACGCCCGCGTCGCTCGCCGCCCGCGAAAGCGCCCGCTCGACGCTGCGCAGGTTGCCGAGCCCGACGTCGCAGACCGCGATCCTCACCAAGTGTCGATAGCACACGACACGCGGGTCGTGATACCCGTCGTGGCGAAGGAGCTGCTCATGACAAACGCGTGGCGATTCATCTCGTTGATCGGTCTGGGGGCCCTGGGGCCGGTGCTGACGAACTGCGGCGGCGCGGGCGGTGTCCCCGGCCTCGCGAACGTGCCGGGTGCGGAGGGCCTCACCGGCAAGTGCCCGAACATGGCGAACATCGAGGAGGTCGCGTCGTTCGACTTCGTCTCGAACTTCAAGCTCGCCCCCGAAGTTGGCGGCAAGATCAAGGCGGGCCTCGTCGCGTCGCTCGAGCTCGAGCAGTTCGCCGCGAAGGTCGACGCGGATCTGAAGACCGCGTGCGGCGGCATCGCCAAGGATCTCGGCGCCGCCGGCGAGCCGAAGAGCGGCGACGAGGCGTGCAAGCTCGCCGTGAAGGCGATTGGCGACGCGAAGGGGAAGCTCGGCGCGAAGGCGCAGATCGCGATCGACATCGTGCCGCCGCACTGCGAAGCGCAGATGAGCGTCATGGCCGACTGCGCCGGCAAGTGCGACGTGAACGTGAAGCCCGGCACTGCGAAGGTCGAGTGCGAGCCCGGCCACCTGGCCGGCTCCTGCAGCGGCAACTGCGAAGGCACCTGCGACATGAGCGCCGCCGCCAAGTGCGAGGGCACGTGTCACGGCTCGTGCGACGTCGCCATCAAAGGCAAGTGCAACGGCACGTGCAACGGCAAGTGCGACGGCAAAGACGGCAAAGGCGCGTGCGCCGGCACCTGCGACGGCAAGTGCGACGGCAACGTCGAGGCCACGTGCGGCGGAAAATGCGGCGGCTCGTGCAAGATGCAAGCGACCGCCAAGTGCGAGGGGACCTGCACCGGCAAGTGCTCGGTCGAGATGAAGGAGCCGAAGTGCCGCGGCGAGGTCAAGCCGCCGGAGATGAGCGGCGAGTGCAAGGCCAAGTGCAGCGCGCAGGTTCAGTCGCACGCCGAGTGCTCGCCCGCCAAGGTCGCCATTCGCGTCGACGGCGCGGCGGACGCCAAGGTCGCCGAGTCGTACAAGGTGGCGCTCGAGAAGAACCTCCCGCTCGTGCTCAAGATCGCGATCGGCCTCGGCGAAGCCAGCGTCAAGATGAGCGGCAACGTGTCGGGCATCGTCCAGGGCCTCGAGGCCAGCGTGAAGAGCGCGGCGAGCGCCAACGCGGTCAGCGGCGCGCAGCTCACGGCGTGTGTCGCCGAGCCGTTCGCCGGCGTCATGAAGGCGGCGGGCAGCTTGAAGGCCAATGTCAGCGTGTCGGTCGAGGTGAAGGCCTCGGCGAGCGGCAGCGTCGGCGGAAAGACCTGATCGTCACGCGCTAACGAGAACCGTACCGACGCTCCCGGGCTCGGCCACCTCTCGCGCGAGGTGGCCGCGCTCGAGCCGGCCCACGATGTGGACCGCGCGGACGCCTTGCCCGATGGCTTCGAACGACTCCTCGAGCTTCGGGATCATCCCCTTGGTGACGACGCCATCGGCGATCGCTTTCTTGCCGTCCGCGAGGGTCATGCGCGCGATGCGCGACGACGGATCCTTCACGTCGCGGAGGACGCCGGGCACGTCCGACACGAGGACCAGTGCTTGCGCGTCGAGCGCGATCGCCATCTTGTTCGCGACGATGTCCGCGTTGATGTTGAAGACGTTTCCCGCCTCGTCGGCGCCGAGGCACGCGATCGCCGGCAAATACCCGGCGTCGAGCAGCAGCGCGATGAGGTCCTTGTTGACGGACACGACGTCTCCGACGTGACCGAAGTCGATCGGATCGGGCCCGCCGCCGGCGACGATCTTGGGCGGCCGCTTCTTCGCGTGCACGGCGAGCGAGCTCGCGCCGTGGAGCCCCACCGGCCGCGCGCCGGCGGCCAGGAGGGCGGAGCAGAGATCGACGTTGATCTTCCCCGCGACGATCATCTTCATGACCTCGAGGGCGTCGCGATCGGTGATGCGGCGACCGGCCACGATGTTGGGCGTTTGCCCGAGCTTCTTCTGGAGCTCGGTCGCCTGCGGCCCCCCGCCGTGCACGACGACGACGGGCTGCCCCTTGCGCATCTCCGCCACGTCCGCGGCGATCGCGGCCATGTGTGGCCCCACGACGACCTCGCCGCCCAGCTTGAGGACGACGGGTCCTGCGCTCACGGCCAGCCCCCCGGGTCTTCCAAGGTCAGGCGCTCGTCGAGGCCGAGCATCAGGTTCATCGACTGGATGGCCTGCCCGGCGCCGCCCTTGATGAGGTTGTCGGTCGCGCTGAAGCACGCGATGGTGCGGAGGCCGCCCGACACGTCCCCCGGCTGCACGCCGACCTCCGCGTAGTTGGTCCCGCTCACCGCGGCGACCTCCGGCAGGCGCTTCTTCGGCACGCGGACGAACGGCTCGCCGGCGAAGGCCTCTGTGTAGAGTGCACGTATGGCGTCGGCGGTGACGCGCTCGGGGACGTGCGCGAAGCTCGTCGCGAAGATGCCGCGCGACAGGGGCGCGCTCACGGGGACGAAGCGGATCGTGAGGTTCTTCGCGCCGGCGTCCTGGAGCGTTTGGACGATCTCGGGGATGTGCTGGTGATCGAGCGGCTTGTACGTGCGCAGGTTCACCGCGCGCGTCGGGTGGTGGGTGCCCGCAGACGGCGCGATGCCGCTGCCCGAAGACCCGGTGATGCCGACGACCTCGACCGCCCCTTCGAGGAGGCCCTTCTTGGCGAGCGGCAGGAGCGCGAGCTCGATCGTCGTCGCGAAGCAGCCGGGCGACGCGACGTACTTCGCCTTCTTGATCGCCTCGCGATTGAGCTCCGGGAGGCCGTACACGAAGTCACCCTTCAGCTTGTCGGGGCAGGGGTGATCGGCGCCGTAGTAGCGCTTGTACACGGCGGGATCGCGCAGCCGAAAATCGCCGGACAGATCCACGACGCGCGCGCCGCTCGCGATGAGCTCGGGCATCTTGTGCGCGCTGACCTTGTGCGGGAGGCCGAGGAGGACGACGTCCATGCCCTTCGCCGCCTCGCCCGCAGGGATCTCCTCAAACTTCAAGTCGGTCTGCCCCTCGAGGTTGGGGTGCACCGCGGCGAGCGGCTCGCCGATGAAATCGACGGACGCGACGCGCACGAGCTCGACGTCCGGATGAAGGAGCAAACGGCGAATGAGCTCGGCGCCGCCGTACCCGCTACCGCCGATGACGGCGGCCTTGAATCGCTTCGACATGGCCGGAGAGGGTAGCACCGCGTTCGCGAAAAACACGCGTCAGCGGAGCGCACCCTCGGTGGGCAGATCGCTCGCTTTCGCCGTCGTGTCGTCCGTGAGGCTCTCGGCGGTCTTCTTCGCGATCGTCCCGTGGATCAAGTCGAAGAGCGGGATGGTCACGTTGAAGTTCCACTTCTGCATGAGGCGCGGATCGTGATGCCGCGCGTGGTGTTCTCGGAGCGACTTGACGAGCCGCCGCCGCCCGATCCACGTCGTCTCCGGCAAGTGGTAGGAGAGGTGCGAGACCTCGTAGAGCACCATGTAGAGCGCCGACGAGACGAGGAAGAGCCAGCCGCAGTTCTCGCTGAACAGGACGCGGACCAGGAACGCCATCGGCGTCGCGGCGAGGACGATGCCGAGGATGCCCATCGCCGGCATGAGGACGAGGCGGAACTCCTTCGTCGAGCGGATCGCCATGTCGTTGGTCATGTAGACGGCGTGATGCTCGGGCGTGTGGCGTTGGTAGATGACCTCGACCGGCCAGAGGCGACGATGAAGGACGTCCTTGTGGACGCGCCACTCGAAGGCGTTCGAAACGAGGAACACGGCGGGTATGACGAGGAGCTCGATCGCGCGCACCGCGTGGAGCTCGTGGAGGGCGAGGGCGAGGATCGCGAGGCCGATGCCGGTCGTCGCGCTGAGGTGGCCCCAGGGGCTGTACCAGCTGGGGATCCGGGCCATGAGCTTCTCGCGGGCGCGCGCGCGGGCGGCGACAGTGCGCTCGAGGGGGGGCGGCGGAGTCTTTGCCATGAGATTCTCTACATTCTGTTTTTACAGAACGCAACCTTCAGATGATCGAACGAACGTTCGTTGAGTTTCGCGTCCGATCGAACGAACGTTCGTTGAATGCCCGCGCCCTCCCCGCGATCTAGGATGACCGCCGCATGATCCGAGATCCCGCCGAAGACGCCGCACGCTGGCTCGCCGAGCAAGGCGCCGCCATGGAGACCGCACTCGCCGAGCTCGTCGAGGTGAACTCCTTCACCGACAACACCGACGGAGGCCGCAAGGTCGGCGCGATGCTTCGCGACACCGTCTTTCGCATCGCCGGCCTCGACGCGCGCGTGGAGGCGAGCACGCGCTTCGCCGATCACCTCGTCTTCTCGAGCAAGGGACGCGCAGGGGCGCCGCCCGTCGCGCTCATCGGCCACCTCGACACGGTCTTTCCGCCGGGGACCTTCGAGGGCTTCACGAAGGACGGCGATCTCCGGCGCGGCCCCGGCGTGCTCGACATGAAGGGCGGCCTCGTCGTCGTCGCATGGGCCCTTCGCGCACTCGCGGAGACCGCCAGCCTCGATGCGATCGCGCCGCTGCGCCTCGTGATCGTCGCGGACGAAGAGGTCGGATCGCCAGAGGGACAGTCGATCCTGGCGCGCGAGATCGCCGGCGCGTCGGGGGCGCTCGTCTTCGAGGCCGGGCGCAAGGCCGACGCCATCATCACGCGCCGCAAGGGGACCGGCGGCATGACGGCGGTCGCGCACGGGAAGGCCGCGCACGCCGGGAACAACCACAAGGAAGGCGCAAACGCGATCTGGGCGCTCGCGCGCTTCGTCGATCGCATCCAAGGCCTCACGGACTACGATCGCGGCGTCACGCTCACGGTCGGAAAATTCACGGGCGGGCAGGGCAAGAACACCATCCCCGATCGCGCCGAGGCGCTGATCGATCTGCGCTTCGTCACGCGCGCCGACGGCGAGGCGCTCGTGAACGCCGTGCGCGACGCGGCGGACGAGGCGGCCGCGTCCGTCCCCGGCACCCGCATCGAGCTCTCGGGCGGCATCGCGCGCTTCCCGCTCGAGCGAACCGACGCCAGCGCGGCGCTCATGGCCTCCTACGGAAAGGCAGCGCGCGCGTCGGGGCTCGGCGACGGCGAAGCCGCGCTCATCGGCGGAGGCTCGGACGCGAGCACGTCGAGCGCGATCGGGATCGCGTCGATCGATGGCTTGGGTCCGCGTGGTATCGGCTTTCACACGAAGGACGAGCAGATCGAGGTGTTCACGCTCCTCTTGAAAGCCCAGGCCCTCGCGCGCTTCCTCGCCACGCGATGACCTGATGACGAGATCGCGAGGACGTGAGGACGCCATGACCATGACCGCCAGGCTCCAAGGATCCCGGCGCCAGTCGGTCTCACGCTTCATGCGTCGTGCGCTCCCGGTCGCGCTCGTCCTCTTCGGGACCGCGTGCCCGCCCAAGGAAGACGTGACACCACAGATCGAAGTGTCGCCCGGTGCCGCGCAGCGCATCAGCCTCATCCCCAGCCGCGCACGCCGCGACGCCGCCAAGACCGCCGCGAAGCCCGCGCGCGTGCATCCGCTCGCCAAGGGACAAGAGCTCGGCGGCCCCAACGCGGTCGGCAGGCCCGGCGACATCGTGCTGGAGAACGAGGACGTGGTCTTCGTCATCGACCAGCTCGGCGGAGGTGCCGGCTTCGCCGAGAGCGGCGGCAACCTCGTCGACGCCGCCGACGCGGGCGCGCGCAAAGACGAGCTCGGGATGGTGTTCACGTACTTCGGCACCTTCCCCCGACAGGGCGTGTACGGCCGCATCACCAGCGGCGCCGGCGACGGCGGCGTAGCGTGGGTCGAAGCGAAGGGCCACGAGCTGTACGAGAAGGATCTCGAGGTCACGACGCGCTACACGCTCGCCCCTGGCGATCGCGCGCTCCTCCTCGAGACGACGCTGACGAACACCAGCGATCGCGCCATCGACAAGCTCGGCCTCGGCGACGCGATCCAGTGGGGTGGCGCCGAGAAGGTCGCGCCCGGAAAATCGGTGGGCTTCCGTGGAAAATCGCACGGCCCATACGTCGGTGGCGTCGGGAGGCTCGTGAGCTATGCCATCACGTCGACCGACGGCGAGATCGACGCGGTCAGCGGCGGATCGTGGACCGACACCGAGCAGCGCAAGGACGTCGTTCTGAAGCCGGGCGAAAGTGTGCAGTATGCACGCGTCTTCGTCGTCGGCGAGCGCCCCGACACGTCGAGCCTGGTCGCCGAGCTGATCCTCGCGTCGCCCGGGGCGGAGCTGGGGAGGCTCGAGCTCGAGCTGCGTGAGGAGGACAAGGCGACGCCGTCGTTCCTCGGCGCCAAGGCGTCTCTCTTCGTGCCGGGCGGCGGGGAGGTGCTCACGCTCACCGGCGCCGGGCCTGCGAAGGTCCTCGCCGGCGACCTCCCTCCGGGAAAATACGAGGTGGCGTATGCGTCGGGGGGTGGCCGCGCGAGCGCCGGACCCCGTCTGCCGATCGTCGTCGCGAAGGACAGCGTGACGACCGCGCTTCTCGCCGTCACGCGCCCCGGACGCGTCGCGTTTTCGTGCGGTGCGCCGTGCAAGGTGACGCTCGAAGGCACCGGCGGGACGACGACGCCGGACTTCGGTCCCGCGCACGCCGCCGGCCCCGCGCGCAACCAAGTGACGACGCACGACGGCAAGGTGGACGTGCCGGTCGCCGTCGGCACGTACGCCGTGACCTTGTCGCGCGGCCCCGAATACGCGACGCGCGCGTTCGCCGCGACCGTTCGCGCCGGCGAGACGTGGACGATCGCCGCTTCCGATGTCGCCCTCGCGCGCGTCGTCGACACCACCGGGTACGTCTCGACCGATTTTCATCAGCACACGATGCTCGGCGCCGACTCGCCGGTGGGCCTGCGCGATCGGCTCGTGTCGAACGCGGCGGAGGGGCTCGAGGTCGCGGTCGCCAGCGAGCACAACGTCGTGGTCGATCTGTCGGGCCTGGTGCGCGATCTGAAGCTCGAGTCGTCGCTGGTCACGATTCCCGGCGACGAGCTGACGACCGACTCGAGCAAGAAGCCGTGGGGCCACGCGAACGTGTTCCCGCTCCCCGAAGAGCCCGACAAGCCGCGTGGCGGCGCGCCCGAGGTCCGCGATCGCAGCGCGCGAGAGATCTTCGCGGAGCTCCGCGCGCGCCACCTCACCCCCGCGCCCATCTTCCAGATCAACCACCCGCGCACCGGCGTCACCGGCTACTTCGACCAGCTCGGCTTCGACGCGAAGACCGGGGTAGGGAAGGACCCCGGCTACGATCCCGATTTCGACGCGCTCGAAGTGTGGAACGGACGCAACGTGGACGCGCGCGACAAGGTGCTCGCTGATTTCTTCGCCCTCCTTCGCACGCGGCATCCGGTGACGGCCACCGCCGACACCGACACGCACGGCGTCGTCGGCCAAGAGGCCGGCTACCCGCGCACGTACGTCCGCGTGCCCGACGACGCGCACCTCGAGGCGTGGAGCCCCGCGCGCACCGCCGATCTCGTGCGCGGCGTTCGTGAGCTGCGCGACGTGGTACTGACCAACGGCCCGTTTCTTCGTGTGTCCGCCAACGGCGCGCCCATCGGCGGCGTCGCGAAGGGGCCGAGCGTCAGCTTCGCCATTCACGTCGAGCACGCGCCATGGATCACCCTCGAGAGGGTGCGCCTGGTCTCGGCGCGGACCGGCGATGCGCTCGTGACGTCCCCGGCGCTGTCGTGGAGGCCTGCGCCGCTCCCGTCGTCCGCCGTGGGGCAAGACCTCACCGCCACCGTCCGCTTCGCGGAGGACGACGCGGTGGTCGTGATCGTCGAAGGATCGACCCCGATGACGCCGGTGCTCTCGGGCGAAGCGAAGGAGACTGCTCCCTTCGCCATGACCGGCGCGATCTGGGTCGACGCGAACGGCGACGGCGAATCGCTTGGTCGTCGGCGCGCGAGACCGGCTATGAACGCGGCATGGCCCAAGCCGTCACCGTCCTCGCCTACGCCGGCTGCAGCACCTGCAAGAAGGCCCTGAAGTGGCTCTCCGATAAGGGTGTAAAATACACGCTGCGTCCCATCGTCGAAGAGCCGCCCACCGCCGCGGAGCTCCGTGCGTGGGTGCCCGCCAGCGGCCTCTCGGTGCGAAAGTGGCTGAACACGAGCGGCCAGAGCTACCGCGCGCTCGGCAAGGAGAAGGTCGACGCCGCGTCCGACGCGGAGGTCACCGCCTGGCTCACGCGCGACGGCAAGCTCGTGAAACGGCCGGTGCTCGTCGTCGAGGGGCCAGGCCTCGCGGTCCTCGTCGGCTTCCGGCCGGAGGCCTACGCGGTCACCTTGAGCGGCTGAGCCTTGCGATCGGGCTTGCGGAGAGCCCACCCCATGTGCGAGGTTCCCGGGGCTGCCGCTTCGGCGACGGCGGTTCGGGGCGTAGCGCAGCCTGGTTAGCGCATCAGACTGGGGGTCTGAGGGTCGGAGGTTCGAATCCTCTCGCCCCGACTATTTCTGACGGGCCGCAGGCCGCAGACATCCTCGAGGCTTCTGCCGTTCCTGTACTTTTCGGAGACTTCGTACAGGAACGGTTGAATCCCGGGATGGGGACGTAGCGCGGCTGGGCCGGGCGCGGCGCATGGGCGCCGGCTCAGGCGCTTCGTGTGAAGCGGCGCAGACGCAAGCTGTTGCCGACGACGAACAGGCTGCTCGAGCTCATCGCCGCCGCCGCGAGCACCGGCGACAGCATCATCTGAACGAGCGGATAGAAGGCCCCTGCCGCGAGCGGCACGAGGGCCACGTTGTAGGCATAGGCCCAGAAGAAATTCTGACGGATCGTCGCCACCGCGCGGCGGCTCAGGGCGTGGGCGTCGAGAAGCGCGCGCAGGTTTCCGCGCACGAGGACGACGTCGCCCGACTCGATGGCGACGTCGGTGCCGCCTCCCATCGCGACGCCCACATCGGCGCGCGCGAGGGCGGGCGCGTCGTTGACGCCGTCGCCGACGAACACGACGCGGCGACCGGCCGCCTGAAGTCGCGCGATCTCCTCTGCTTTGGCGACCGGCAGCATCTCGGCGTGCACGGTCCGAATCCCGAGCGCGCCCGCGACGGCGTCGGCCGTGCGTCGATCGTCTCCGGTCACCATGCCGACCTCGAGCCCCGAAGCCTCGAGCGCGCGGACCATCTCGGCGCTCTCGGCCCGCACGGGATCGGACACCGCGAGGATCGCCGCGAGCTTGCCGTCGATGGCAGCGAGCACGGGGGTCTTCGCCTCGTTTGCCAAGCGCGCGAGGAGCGCGGCGTGGTCGTCGAGCGCGATCCCGAGGCGCTCCATGAAGCGCGCGGCGCCGACCTGCACGCGTCGTCCTTCGACCATGGCGGTGAAGCCGAGCCCCGCCTCGGCCTTCACGCCCTCCGCTTTCGGAAGCGTGAGTGAACGCGCCTTCGCGCCGGACACGATGGCGCGGCCGATCGGGTGCTCGCTGCGCGCCTCGGCCGCTGCGATCAGTCGGAGCGCGTCGGCTTCGGCGACGTCGCCGACCGCGTGGACGTCGGTGAGCGCGGGCCGCCCTTCGGTCAACGTGCCCGTCTTGTCCAGAAGGACCGTGGTCGCGGCGGCGAGCCCCTCCAGCGCCGCGCCTTTCCGAAACAGCACGCCTAGCTCGGCGGCGCGGCCGGTGGCCACGAGGACCGCGGTCGGCGTCGCGAGGCCCATGGCGCAAGGGCACGCGATGACGAGGACCGAGACCGCGGCGACGAACGCGCGCGACAGCGCAGGCGCCGGCCCGAAGAACCACCACGCCGCGAAGGTGAGCGCCGCCGCGGCGAGGACCGCCGGCACGAACACCGCGGCGATCCGATCGGCGAGCTCCTGCACGCGCGGCTTGCCGGCCTGCGCGCTCTCGACGGCGTGCACGATGCGCGCGAGGAGCGTCTCTTTGCCCACGCGCGTCGCGCGGAAGCTGAACGCGCCGTTGCCGTTCACCGTGCCACCTGTGACCTGCGCGCCCGGACCCTTTTCCACCGGCGTGGGCTCTCCGGTGATCATTGACTCGTCGACGAAGCTCTCGCCTTCGAGGATCACCCCATCGGTGGGCACACGCTCTCCCGGTACCACCGCGATCTCGTCGCCCACGACGACGTCGTCGATGGGCAGATCGCTCTCGACCCCGTCGCGCCGTACGCGCGCTGTCTTCGCGCCGAGGCGGAGCAGCTTCGTCAGCGCCGCGGCGGACCGCCCTTTCGCGCGCGCCTCGAAGTACTTTCCGAGGAGGATCAACGCGACGATCGACGCCGACGCTTCGAAGTACGTGTGCGCGGTCCCCGGCGGAAACGCGCCGGGCGCCACGAGCGCGACGAGCGAGTATCCGAACGCCGCCGAGCTACCGAGCGCGACGAGCGTGCTCATTCCTAGGCTCCCCTGCCTGACCTCCGACCACGCGCGCACGTAGAAATGGCGCGCCGCCCAGAGCTGCACCGGCGCCGCGAGCGCGAGGCCGCCCCATCCCATCAGAATCTCGGGGAGCGGGTGCAGCAGCGCGTGAAGCGCCGGCACCGCCATCGGGACCATCGAGAGCACGACGAGCGGAAGCGCGAACGCGCCGGCGACGAGCGCGTCACGGCGCGCGAGCCTGAGCTCCGTCTCCTCCGCGTGGGCGGCCTCGTCGGCGGTCTTTGGGACGTCGGCGGCCTCGTAGCCGGCGTCGTGAACGGCCGTGTAGAGGAGCGGCCGCAACGCAGACGGACCGCGCTCGCCCGCGCTCGTCACCGTGGCGCGGTTGGTCGCCAGGTTCACGCTCGCGCCTGCGACGCCATCGACCTTGCGGAGCGCACGCTCCACGCGCCCGACGCAGCTCGCGCACGTCATGCCGTGCACTTCGAACGTGAGCTCCGACGGCTCCACGGCCACGCTCAGCTCGCGCGCCGCGCGCGGTATCCCTCGTCCTCGATCGCGCGAAGCACCGCCTCATCGGTGGCGCCGCCTTCGATGCGCGCAACGCCACGCTCCAGGTTGACCTCGTCGACGCGGACCACGCCCGGAACCTTCGCGAGCGCGCGCTCCACCGAGCGGACGCAGTGCTGGCACGTCATGCCCTGAATTTCGTAGGTCGCCATGGTGGACGTCTCCGTCACCGCGACAACATGCGCACGTTCGGCCAACTTGTACAGGCACGCAGATCGTGCGCGCCAAACCGTGCGGTGCGCCCGCTCTAGGTGCTGCCGCCGATCGAGAGGATGCTCGTCCACCCGACCTGGTTGACGATGCCCGTCGTAGCCGCGCCGGTCGTGACCGAGCCGAAGAAGTTGCTCGAGCCGATGATCACCTGCGGGCCGGCCGCGAAGTCGCCGTTTCGGTTGCCCGGGAGCTTCCTGTCGCCGGCCATGCGGTAGCGCGCCTGGCTGTCGACGCCGAGCCGCACGTAACGGCCGATCTCGTGGTTCAGGCGGAAGCGCCCCTCGCCGTCGATCTCGCCGTCGTCGCCGGTCCCGAAGCCGCTGATGGCGTTCAGGTCCATGTGCCAGCCGTACTTTGCGTACGAGAGGAGGAGGCCGCCTTCGATCTCCGACTCGGTTTCGCCGCCGGGCCCGGTGCCGAAGCCTTCGACCTTGTACTTGCCGAGCGCGCCGAGCGTGAACCCGTCGTTGGGCGTGCCGAGGATGCGGAAGACGGCGGCGATCGACGGAGAGAAGTTGCCGACGACGTTCCGCGAGCCGTCACCGATGAGCGTCAGCCGATCGATCGGCGAGCCCCACACGGCGCCGCCGCCGCCGAGGGTCGCTTTCTGGCCGCGTCCACCGAGGCCGACGCCGTAGGCCATCACGCCGACGTTCCGCGCCGAGACCCCGTGCGCCTGGTACGCGTACGCGACGTTCGGGATCTCCGTCTTGACGTCACGCGTGATGACCGGCGGCTCCGGCGTGTCGCTCGTCGCCGGACCGTCCGCGAGCGCGGCGCGGGGAAAGAGGGCGCAAGCGGCGAGAAGCCCAAAAAACAGAGTCTTGTTCGTCGGCACGGCTCAATCCTCCTCGGGTCCGCGGGGGCAGACGTCCTCGCAGTTCTTACGCGCACATCCGTCCCATGCCAAGAAGGACGTTGCAGAAGTCGAATGTTCGCGCAAACACGCGGCAGCGCGGGACCCCTGAGTCCCTGCCTGCCCCTCATTTTCACCTGAACGGACGTAGCAGTCATTCAGGTCGATGCAATCGCTGGATCCGTAGCACACGCGCATTTCCGCGCAGCAAAATGCGGCGATGCACGGCGCGCAATCCGGCCCGAGGGGGCGCGCGTCGGGACAGGCGACCTCGACGTCGACCGCCTTCAGCTTGGCGGCCTTCGCGTCGTCGCTGCACCGCCGGACGCCGACGATCGCCCCGAGGAGCAACGCCGCGGCCGCGATCACCCCGAGAACGGTCGCCGGTCGCACGAACGACTCGTCACTTGCTGGGATCGCAGCCGGCCCCGAAGCAGATGCCGAGCAGCGGGTGAAGCTCGATGGTGTTCGGCGCGGCTCCGTACTGGCCGTGCTCCGGATCGAAAAATCCGACGCCGATGACCGATACGACCGTGTTGAAGTTCTTCCCGGCGCTCGTGATGCCGAGATTCTGCGCGTCGACGGTGGAGCGCGCGTGGGAGATGAGGCACTGCCACGAGCTGCCGTCCGTGCAGCCCCCGGGGAAGGGAATTTCCGTGATGATCGTCCGGACCAGATCGCTCAGCATCAGGTGATAGTCGCTGTCGCCTTCGAGGCGCCCGAACGCGAGGCGCACGTCCTTGAGCGCGAAGACCGTCTTCTCCGTTGGCGCGATGCGCGTCGTCTGCGGGAAGGTGGTGGGCGCGGGAATCAGCTGCAAATCCTGGATCGTCGTCAGCTTCGGGAGGAGGCTGATGCCCGCGGCGGCCGTGTCGGTGCCGGTCTTGATCGTCCAGCGCTCCGCGCCGCAGCCGGCGCCGCCGTTGTTGATCCACGTTCCGGGGCCCGGGCACGTGATCGGTCCCGGAAATCCGCCGTCCCAGCCGGTTGGCGCGGGTCCAGAGTCCTTGGGTCCGGCGTCGTCACCGGGGCCGCCGTCGGGCGTGGGGCCGCTGTCCGGTGGAGGCGTCGTCGAGTCCGCCCCTGCGTCGTTCGGGGGAGGAGGCGGAGGGGTGGAGCCGCCGTCCCCGTCGATGACGATGTGCGTCGTACCCCCGCACGCGGCGACCACGAGAAGGGAGAGGCTACGCCTCAAGCTGGATCCGTGCGTTCGCAAGATCCAAGCTCTAGCACTTCGTCGCCGCGGCGCCCGAAAACGCTGCAAAGCGGGGCACTTCGTCCACTTCTCGTCTCTTTTCGAATGGAGCGGTGTAGGGCCGGAGCGTGCGCGTTTCAGGGGCAGGTGCAGCTCGCCCACGCCGCGAGCATCGTCGCGTCGGAGTCGCACGCGCCGCTTTGCGCGAATTGTTGATCGACGGTCTGTCCGCGGCCGCACACGCAGCCCGTCCCATCGCAGCCGAGGACGACCACGTCGCCTTGATCCGTCTTGGCGACGCAGCCGCACCCGTCGGTGGTCGCGCCGCATTTCGGCGTGGCGCACGATCCGTTGGGAGTCGGCGGCGGGGGCGAAGCATCGGCGGTCAGCGGAACGCCGCCCGCGCTCGCGTCCGTGCTCGGGAGGGAAGGGGGTGGCGGCGCGCTCGGTGGAGTGGAAGGCGTCGTCGTCGCGCCTTGCGTGCCTGCGTCCTGCGGCGCCGAGGTCCCCGCGCGGCCAGGCCCCCGCGACGAGGAGGACAAGAGCTGCGACGGATCGGGCGACGAGCATCCTGTCGCAGCCAACCACGCGGCTCCTCCGAGAATTTTCCAGCAGCGCAACATGGTTACCCTCTTTCACTGAAGGGTCCTCAGCAACCGGCGCGCCAGCCTGTTTTTAGGGAGTTTGCGCTTCTTTTACGCGTCTCGCCCTCGCGGCCTCCATGCAAACTGGATCACCATGTCCAGTCCGCGCTGCAGCCGGGCGTGTAAAATTCGAACGCGACGGTTCGATCAGCGCGCGAGGTGCTTTCGCATGATCGACATGTAGTAATCGGAGGCGCCCCCGCGACGGCGCAGGCGCTCGGTGACGCCGCGGTGCATCGCGAGGCGCTCTTCGTGGGTGAGCGACATTCCGGGAGGCGCGCCGCCCATTCGTCGCGACGCGAGCTGGAACCAGAAGCGCGTCTCGCGAAGCAGGATCTGGTTCTGCGTGGCCTTCGCGACCGTCGTCCAGAACTGCATGATGAACATCGGCGCCGCCTCTGTGCCCGCCGCTGCGTAGTCGTCGATCGTCTTGTCTAGCTCGTCGATGTTGGCGGTCACGCACCTCGGCTCCGCGAGCTCGAGGAGCACCATTCCCTGCACGAGCTGGCGCTCGGCCATGTCGCGCACCGCGGCGCCCATCGGCGCGGCGAGCTCGAAGTTGAGCATCGTCACGCGCGGGTCGGTCGAGAGCTCCGGATCGAGGACGATCGTCTGCCCGCCTTGCCGAACGCGGACCAGACCCAGCTCCTTCAGCTTGTGGATCGCCTCACGCACGAGCACGCGCGAGATGTCGAAGCGCATCGCCAGCTCGCGCTCCGGCGGAAGCGCGTCACCCGGCGCCACCTTGCCTTGGAGGATGGCGCCAGCGACGGCCTCGAAGACGTGATCGGCCGCGCGCATCCGCGCCTGCGACTCGGGAGGCTGCGCCCACTCGAGAGGCGGCGGCTTCACGGCGGCGGGGCGCGGCATCGTGCTCACAGAGTAACCTGGTTACGCAGTTCGGAGCAAAGCGACGGGCGCCAGATACGCGAACGGGCCGCCTCACGAAGAGGCAGCCCGTACCGCAAAACGAGCGCGAAGGTGCGCGCTTACTTCTTCGACGTGCGGCGGCGGCGGACGATCGCGAGGGCCGCGAGGCCGAGGAGTGCCGTCCCGGCTTCGCCGGACATCGTCGGCGAGGTCACGCGGCAGCCGCATCCGCTGTTCGAGGCGGGCTGCGCGGCAGGCACCGGCGGCTCCGTCGTACCGGTGTTGCCGGGCGGCGGCGCGGCGGCGGTCGGCTCGGCGTTGCCCTTCACGTCGAAAGTCTGGACCGGCGCGTCGGGATCGTTCGACTTCACCGTGATGGTCGCCGTCGCCGGCCCGTCCTTGGTCGGCTGGTAGCGCACGACGAGATCGGACGTGGACTTCTGCGTCATCTGCGCTTGCGGCGACGGGACGACGAACGCCGGGTCCGAGCTCTCGATGCTGAGGATCGCGCCGAGCTCGCCGGTGTTGTTGACGGTGATCTTCTTCTCTGCCTGGGATCCCGTCTTGATCGTCCCGAAGTCGATGAGGTCGTTCGGCACGGAGAGGTTCGGGAGCGGCACGTGGATCTTGGTGCCGGGGAACGTCACAACGTACGGCGTCTTGCCGCTGTCGTAGTCGGTCTTGGCGCCGATGCTGATCGGGATCTGGATGTTGATCGCGAGCGAGTAGATCTTCGTGATCGTCAGGACGGGGAGGACTTCCATCGTTCCCGTGAACGTGAGCTCACCTTCGACACTCGCGAAGAGATCGATCGCGTCGGCGTTCTGCACCTTGATCTTCGCGCTCGGGGTCGCCTGGGTGATCGTCGTGCCGACGCCGGTGAAGTTCACCTTCGTCGTCTTGTACGTGAACGTCGGCGAGGTGGTCGCGCTCATGCCGAGCGTGCCTTCGAGGATCCCGCTCAGACCGGGCAGGCTCTGGAGCGGGACCGAGAAGAGCTGGGAGTTGGCAAGATCGGGTCCCTTTACGTCGACCGACGTGCCGCCGAGCGCCCACGGCAGGAACTGCGAGGTGCCGGTGCCGAGGTAGTTCCAGTGCGCGCCGGGTGCGCCTTGAACGAGCACCGACGCGTCCCAGTTCCACTCCTTATCGAGGCTGAAGGGACCGACCTTGCCGACGTAGACGCCGACGTTCGGCGTGAGCGTGTGCTGGATGACGAAGTTGCCGTCCGTCTGCGCGCCGCCCGCGAGCTTCAGCGTGAGTGAGTCGGTGTCGGGCCACGTCACGTCGACGATCGCGCCCTTGCGCATGTCGACGTCGTAGAGCATCTGCGCCGGATCCTCGGGCGCGTTGAGCGCGATGTCCGCGCGGAACTGGAGGTCCTGATCCCCGATGCAGTGGCCCTTCGGATCGGGCGTCGTGCACGCCGGCAGCCATCCGGTGCTCACAGTCGTGACGAACGGTCCGCGGCCCTGGGCGCGAAGCGACGCGTTCCCCGACGAGCACTGGAGCGTGGTCTCGCATTTCCCCGACGGGCTCGGCGTGCTGTCCGCGCGAGCGGCGCCCCCGACCAGCGAGGTGGCCGCCACGGCGAGCGTGCTGAGGCCGAAACGAAACGCGAGGCTACGAATCGATTTCATGATCTTCTCCGTGCGGGCCCGACTGCCCGCATCATCGTCACTCGTGGCCCACCCATGTCGCTCAGTGTAGGATGTACACCCACTGAGTCGGACATAAGCAGGGCTCGTGCCACACCCCCCGCAGTACCGCGCACCTTGCACGCTGCGGCGAAAAGCCCTGGATCCATGTATCGTTACGAGACTACAAACCAGGCAGGGATTTCACCGCTGACACTGTAGTTTTGCACCGTACAGGATCCACGATGGATCTACAACGGCTCACCTCGCCTCCGATCGCAAGTTTTCTGCGAGCCGCCACGCGCCCCGTCGCCAGCGCCAGGTGAAAAGGATCGTCGCGAAGACGGTCTCTCCGATGAAGCCGACCCAGCCGCCGACCGCGCCCCAGCCGGCGAGCTTGCCGAGGACGTACGCGGCGGTCGGTACGCACGTCCAGATGACGCCGATTCCGATGTACGCCGGCACGCGCACGTCCTTCGCTCCGCGCAGCGCGCCGCGGAGGACGATGTTTGCCGCGTCGAGCACCTGGAACACCGCGGCGACCATGAGAAGGCGCACGACGACGTGCCTGACCTCCGCGTCGGGCGTGAACGCGCGCGCGATCACGCTGCCGAGCGTCGCGAAGGCGATTCCACACGCCGCCATGAACGCGACCGCGACCGCGACGGCCGCGCCGGTGATGCGATCGGCGCTTGCGAGCCTTCGGGTCGCCAGCGCTTGGCCGACGAGGACGCTCGCGGCCTCTCCGATCGCGATGCCGGGGAGGAACGAGACGCGGATCGTCGCGAGCGCGATCTGGTGCGCCGCAATCTCGACGCGGCCGAGTCCGCCTAGGATCGCGGTGAAGGCGGTGAACGCGAGCATCTCCGCGCCGAACTGCGCGCCGGTCGGCAATCCCAGCTCGCAGACCTCGCGCGCGGCGACGCGGAGGGAGAGGCGGCTAGCGCGGGCCGAGACACGAGACGAGACACGGATCGCGTGGCTGTCGCGCCGCGCGTCTCGCAACAGGAGGCCGAGCATCACGACGAGCTCGAGCCACTCGGTGATCGCGGTGCCGTAGCCGCCGCCACTCACGCCGAGCGCAGGTAGGCCCAAGTGGCCGTAAATGAGCGACCACGCCAGCATTGCGTTCACGAGGTTGCCGGCGAGTCCGACGATCATCGGCGTACGAGAATCACCGACGCCCTGCCGATGTTGAACCAGCGCCGTGAGCGCGCACGTCGCCGGCGCGCCGCAGGTGACCGCCGCCAAGAAGTCGCGGCCGTACGGCACGAGCGCCCCGTCGACGCCGAGCAGCGTGAGCACGGGAGACGCATCGCGCGCGAGGACGAAGAGGACGGTCCCGATCGCGCCGCCCATCACGACGCCGGCGAGCGCGTACCGAGCACCCTCCTCGGGTGCGCCGCGGCCTACGGAGTACGCGGTCCGTATCTTCACGCCGCGCATCAACCCGAAGACGATCGAGTACCCGAGGAACATCAGGACGTTCGCGACGCCGACGCCGCCGATCGCCTCCGCGCCGAGGGCTCCGACGAGCTTCGTATCGACGAGGCCGATCGCTACTTCGCCCAACATGGCGGCCGCGATGGGCCACGCGAGGCGTGAGACCTCCGCCGCCGCGCGGTAAAATAGGGCCTTTTCGGGTCGCCCGCGCGCCCACCGCCTTGCTCGGCGCGCGACAGCGACCCTTCGTTTCAGACGATGCAACAGAGTCCACCGAGGCATGACGACGTCTCTCTTCCGCGGAGCCCCGAAGTCCACCGTCCACCAGGCTCACATCGCCAGGCGTCTCGGGGGCTCCGTGTTCGGAGAGGACGTGGGCGACGACTACTGCCCGCGCGTACGCGGGCTCGAGCCGCTCGCGCAGCTCGTGTCCATCCCGCAAACGGGGATGAGACAGTTGGGCTGGAGTGCGCGGGCGGTCATCGGTCGTCTACCTTTGCTCCAACATGGTTCGCGAGATCGCCTTCGTCAAGCGGTCGAGCCGTCGCGGCGCGCGCTCGAAAATGAAATTGTGGTGACAGGCGCGAACGGACCGTCGAACGTAAGTGCGATGCGGAGAGTCTGGCGTCTGACCGGAGCGGCTGTCGTCTCGACGTTCGTCGTCGCATGCGGCGGACCGCTCACGCACGTGGCGACGGATCCTCGTTGGCTCGATCCGTTCACCGGCCGTGCGTCCGTCCCGGTCGCGGCCCGCACGAGCGCCGAGCCCGTGCGCGTCGCCGTTTATGGAGACGTACGCGGCGAACGTGAGAAGCACCGCGCCGTCGTCGAGGCCATTCGCGCCGCCCGACCCGATCTCGTCGTGTTCACCGGGGACGCGCTCCGTTGTTATCCCGTCGGGCACATGCCCGACTTCGGTCTCGCGACGTACCTCCTGCCGTTCTGGCCGCAGGTCCAGCGCGGCTACCCCGTCGTGATGCTCGCGTCGCTCGTGCCGTTTCCGGCGCTCATTCACGAGACGATCGGGCGTCCGTTCGCGCCTCCGCGCGATGCCGATGGCTGGAATGGCTTTCTCGCGGACACGGCGCCGCTGCGGCTCTCCGATCGCGTTCCGTTCGTGTTCGTGCCTGGCAACCACGACGAGTACCACCAGGCCGATCGGCGCGAGCTGGCGCGGCTCTTCGTTTCGAACGAAACGCCCGATCGAGGTGACGTCGGTCTCTTCTTTTCAGTAGAAATTGGTGGTTACCGTGTCCACGCGCTCGACACCGGCGACGATCTCTTCGGCGATCTCGATCCGATCGATGCCGGCGGCCGCCAGCTGAAGTGGCTCGAGGCGAGCCTCGCCGACGCCGACGCAAAGGGGCTCAGGTCGATCGTGGCGATGCACCTGCCCGCGTACTCCTCGACCGCAGAGGACGAGCCGTCGCCGACGGTGCGGACGCGGATCGCCGAGGAGATCCTCGACAAGCACGACATCGCGCTCGTCGTCGCGGGTCACTCGCACGCGTACGAGCGCCTCGAGCATCCAGGGCGCGGTGGTCACGCCGTGACGCACATCATCACGGGCGGGGGAGGGGCTCCGTTCCATCACGAGGCGGCGCCCGCGACGCGCGACGCGGGGACGAAGGTGTTCGTCGAGGGGACGACGCATTTCGTCCTCCTCGAGCTCGCGGCGGACGAGGTGCGCGGGAGGATGGTGCCGGTGGCGGGCGCGGGGAAGAGCGACTCGTTCGTCGCGCGGCGCGGCCAGATCAGCGCGCGATCGCCGTGAGGACCACGTCGGTCGAGCCCGACGCGCGCGTGCCGAGCAGGGTGAACGACGCCGCCAGCGCAGGCGCGAAGAGCTCGAGGCCGTCGAGCCCGGGGACGGCGGCGGCGGGGCTCGAGAGATCGGCGGGCGCCTTGAACAATGCGGGGCTAGCGCCCATCGGCCTCTGCACCCACTCGATGACGCCGTTGCGGCCCGACGGTAGGACGTACTGCCCGCTCGCGTCGGTCACGGTGGCGAGGGTGACGTCGGCCTCCGCAGGACCGGCCATGTCTCCAACGCGAAGAACGTACGCCGCCAGCTTCGGCTCGGGGTGCACCGTGGCCCAGTCGAGGTAGCCGAGGCGGGTCGGCGACGCGATCATCGGAAAGGCTTGTTTTCCCGTGCGCGGACGCCGCGTGACTTGCGACGTCGCGCGATCGAAGAGGACGACGTCGGCGAGGTCGGTCTCGTTGTCGTTGAAGGTCCCGTCGGGATCCTCCGAAAAATCCGTCGCCGCGATCGCGCCTCTCGAGATGTCCGCGAAGCGCTGCTGTCCCGGACCTCCGAGGACCAGTCGCGCGGCACGCGTCACGGCGTCGACGACGAACACGTCGGTATCGCCGACCGGGTCTGCGCTGCGCCACCCCGTGAAGACGACGGCGTCCGCGGCAGCGCGTGCCTCGCCCGCGTGATCGAACGGGCCCGACACGGTGAACGTCGCGCCCGCCGTACGGACGCGCACGATCGCCGTCGCGCCGTCCATGGCCTCCCACGCGATCACGTCGCCGGCGATCGTCGGCCTTCGCGGTGACTCGGAGGCGGGGGCGAGGACCGTCTCCGCGCCGGTCGTGAGATCGCGCGCGCGGAGCTCGCCGGCGCCGGAGGCCGCGCTGGCCACGTAGACGAGCGTGCACCCGTCGGCGGCATAGGGGGGATGCCCGAGGAGGTCGACGCTTGGGAGGAGAATGCCCGCGGGGAGCGGCGCGCTGCACGTCGCCGCAGGGGAGGGATCCCCGGCGTCGACCGCGCTCGCGTCCTCTGCTGCGATCCCTCCGCCGTCGGCGCCGGCGCCCGGCGTGACCGTGCTCTTTGCGACGCTGCACGCGAAGGCGAGCGGCGGAGCGGACAGCGTGAGGGCGATGGCGAGCGCGCGCATGGGACTCCTATCTCTTACCAACCGGAAGCGCGGCGCGCATGCCGAGCCGCAACATTCGCTTCTTGAGGCCGTGACGCGTGAGCCCCAAGCGCGCGGCGGCGTGGGTGATGTTTCCCCCGGTCGCCGCGAGGGCGCGCGTCACCTCGGCGCGCTCCCGCGACTCGCGCGAGGCGTCGTCACGCCGCGAATGAAGCGGGATCGCGCCGCGCAGATCGCGCGGGAGGTGCTCGATCTCGACGCGCTCGAGGCCCGCGGCGGCGAGGCGCTGCATGTGATGGAGCAGCTCGCGGACGTTCCCGGGCCACGCGTACGCCGTGAGCGCGTCCACGGCGTCGGGCGCCAGCGTCCCGTCGCTGCCCGCGCGCGCGAGGAACGCGGCGGCGAGCATCGGGATATCGTCCGCGCGCGCGCGAAGGGCAGGGACGGTCACGTCCAGGACCCTGAGACGATAGAGGAGGTCTTGCCGGAAGGTCCCGGCGCGGACCGCCTCCTCGAGATCCCGGTTCGTCGCCGCGACGACGCGCGCGCAGAACGTCTGCTCTTCGTCGCTCCCCACGGCGCGAAAACGCCGCGTCTCGAGCACGCGCAGAAGCGACGCCTGCCTCTGGAGTGGGAGCTCGCCGACCTCGTCGAGGAAGAGCGTCCCCTCGCCGGCGCGTGCGAAGAGTCCGGCGCGCGGGCGCTCGGCCCCGGTGAACGATCCGCGCGCGTGGCCGAAGAGCTCCGCCTCGAAGAGCGCGTCGGGGAGCGACGCGCAGTCCACCGCCACGAAGGGTCGGCCAGCGCGCGCGCCGTGATCGTGCAGCGCGCGCGCAAAGACCTCCTTGCCGGTGCCGGTCTCGCCGGTCAAGAGGACGGGCAGATCGCTGTCGACCGCCGCGTCGAGGCGGGCGAGCGCACGGCGGAGGACGCGGCTCTCGCCGAGGATGGTCGGATACTCGCGTCGCGCCTCTCGGAGTGGCGCGGAGCTCGACTCGAGCTCGCGCGCCGCGGAGACGGGCATGCGAGAAGATTGGGTGACGGCGCTGAGGCCGCCGCCGCTCGTGGATGTGGGGCTTGCGGAGCTCGCGTGGGTCCGCGCGAGGACCGAAGCCATCGTCCCCCACCTTGACGCGAGCTCCCCATCGACGCCGTCGAATCGCGCGGGGGCGAACCGATGCTCGACGACGACGACCGCGCGCGGATCGCCGCCGCGGGACGCGATCGCCAAGCGCGAGCCGGTGCCGGCGGGGCCTTCGACGTTGCGTTGGTAAAGAGGCCCCTCCGCGCGCAGCGCGCCGGCGAGCGCCGCGGCGTCGATTCGATCCTTGGCGTCTTGCAGGGGTAGCCCATCGAGATCGGCGCCCCACGCCACGCGCACCGCGCCGTCATTCCCGACGACCGCGACGAACGCGCGCTCCGCTCCGGCGGCGCGGACGATGGCGAGCGCGAGCGACGTTCCCGCCCCGTCGACCGGCGCGCCGTTGCCGAGCTCGACGAGCCACGCCCAGAGCGGGGCGTCGCGAGGGGTCGACGGCGTAGCGGGCGTGGCGGAGACCGGCATCGCACGCGCTTCGTAGCACCGCGCGGCCGATCGCGCGCGCGTGCGCGCCTGCGTGAGGGCGATCGCGGCGGCGGCCTCCTGCTCGGCGAGGGCGGCCTCGCGCGATCGCCGAAGCGCGGCGACGGCAGCTCGCGCCGCGCGTCTCGGCTCGGGAGGCACCATGGCCATGAACGCGCGGGACGTGAGGACGTGCGCGCGGGCGTCGATCAGCGCGTCGTCGGCGCGCAGCGACGTATCGAGCGCATCGAGCGCCGCGAGCGCGGCCCGACCATCCCCGTCCTCGAGCCCGATCTCCGCGCGCAGCAGCGCGAGGTCCGCGCGAACGGCCGGCGGGAGCGCGTCACTGGACGCCTCGGCCTCTGCAGTGAAGCGCTCGGCGTCGCGCGGTCGGCGCCGCCGGATCTCGAGATCCGCGCGCGCGGCGAGCGTCCACGCGCGTCCCGTCGTCTGCTCGAGCGACTCCGCGAGGAGCGTGGCTTCGGTCAGCGCGCGCTCGGCCTCCTCGAATCGCCCCTCGCGCGTCCACGCGAGCCCGAGGTTGAGGAGACACGCGCGGCAGCCCGCCGAATCTCCGAGCGCGCGCTTCACCGCCAACGCGCGCTCGAACGCGTGCGCCGCCTCGGCGTGACGGTTCCGATACAAGAGGACGACCCCGAGGTTGTGATCGAGCCGCGCGAGCTCTTCGGGATCGTCGGGCGGAAATGCGGACGCCAGGGATCGCGCTTCGATCAGCGCGCGCTCCGCCTCCGGCCAGTCCGCGCGGAACAGCGCCACCGCCCCGGCTGTCGCCAGAGAGAGCGCCTCGAGCGCCGCGTCCCCGCGCGCCCTTGCGGCCTCGCGGGCGAGCGCCGCCGTCGCGCGCGCGTCGTCTGCGGCTCCGGCCCGCGCCTTCGCCTCGGCGCGACGGCGAAGCGCGAGCGGACGGACGCTTGCGTCCTGGTCGCCGAGCGCATCGAGCCAGACCAGAACTTGCGGATGCGCGTTCGCGGCGCCGAGATCGCGCGTGAGGCGTTCGAGGCGGAGGAGCAGCGGAGCAGTCCGCGCCGCCGGATCGGCCGCCGACGCGAGCAGCGCGTCGAGCTCGTCACTTCGCGCTCCGGTGGCGCGCGCGCGCGTCGCGGCGGCCGCGAGCAGCTCCGCGCGGCGCCGCGGAGGGGTCGGACAAAGCGCGACCGAGAGCAGCGTCGCGGCCGGCACGCCGTCTCCCAGCGCCGCCTCCGCCGCTCGATCGGCGAGATCGTAGGTCGAGAGCGCGGCGGCGAGATCCCGCGCGATTCCCGGCGAGGCGAGCGTGGCGTTCGCCTCCTCTTGACCGCCTTCGGCCCTTCGCCGCGAGACGAGCCCGGCACGAGCGAGCTCGGCGAGCGGCGCAAACACTTCGAGCGTCGTCGATCGTGCGAGCTGCGCGCGCGTGGCCTCCCCACCGAGCAGCGCGATCACCGCGAGGAGATCTCGCGCGTCGGTCGACAGCGACTTCGTCCGCGCCAGCGCCGTGTCGCGCGTCAACGGCACGCGACCGCGCGCGGCGACGAGCCAGCCGGGCAGGCCTTCGCACGACGTATGGAGCGCGCGCGCCTCGTCCGCCGGCACACCCATGCTCACGGCGAGCTCTTCGAACGCATCTGCCGCGAGCGGCGCCAGCTCCAGCGTGATCGCACCCCTCGGCGCGCGGCGGCACGTCGCGACGACGCGGACGAGCGGATCACCGCCCCGGCAACGCAGAGCCTCGAGCGCCGTACGGACCTCCGGGCGCGCCGCGTCGAGATCGTCGAGGACGAGCAGGACTGGCTCCCCGACGCCGCCACCGCCATCGGCGACGTGAAACGGAAACGCGTCGCGCTCTCCTCGGAAGAACGCCGTGAGGCGCGGGAGCAGACGACCGTCCTCGCTCGGAAACGCCAACGCACGCGCGGGGCGACCTTCGAGGAGCGTCGTCGCGACGAGCTCCCGCACCAGATGGCTCTTTCCCGCGCCGGAAGGGCCGGTCACGTAGAGGACGTGCGCGCGGTTGCGCGCCGCCTCGGCCCACTCTCTCGCGCGCCCCGCCGGCGCGCCCGACGACGCCTGCCATGCGCCGAGATCGACGCACGCGCCGAGTCGCGCGAGCACTTCGCTCGCGGAGCGAGGTCGGTCGGCGGGGTGCGCGGCGAGCAGCGCTTCGATCGTGGCCGCGAGGCTCGGTGCGACCCATGGCGCGTGGTCACGCAGCGCGCCGGTGCCCCCGCGCGGCGGCCTTCCCGTCGCGACGCCCCACGCGAGCGCGCCGAGCCCGAAGAGGTCGGCGCTGGGAGACGCCGCGCCTCCCGCGAGCACTTCGGGCGCGCCGTACGCGCGCGTCACCATCTCCGGGCGCGCATCGCCCGTCCGCGCGATCGCCGCGCCCAGATCGAGCAGCATCGTCCGCGCGGGCGTCACGCGCGCGTGCTCGGGCTTGAGATCGCCGTGCACGAACCCCGCCTCATGGAGCGCGCCGAGGGTCCGCGCGAGATCGGCGAGGATGCGCGCCAGCGCGCGGTTCTTCGACGCCGGCGTCGGCTCCGCCGCAACGTGGCGGGCCGCGTCGGGCCCGTCGATGAAGTCCTCGACCAAGAAGAGGACCCCGCTCGACGTGTCGCGCGCCAGGTCGTGCGCGCGCGCGAGGCCCTCGATCCGGAGCCTCGCGAGCAGCGCAAACTCGGCGTCGAGCGACCCCTCTGCCGCTCCCCGCAGCACCTTCGCGACGAGCGCGCGCCCAGGATTTTCCCGGTCGCGCACGCGCAGCACGTGACCTTGCGCGCCCTGCCCGAGCGCCTCGCCCGCCTCGTAGCGCGGGTGATCGAGGCGAAGGGGAGGGGCGCTCGCCGTCATTCGCCGGTACCGAGGGTGGTGTTCGCGCCGGAGATCTTCGCGAGCAGCGTCGCCGCAGCAGACGGCCCCGCGTCGCCAACGAGCTGACGCGCGCGTCGCAGACGAGGCTCCGCGAAGCGCCCGAGCCCGTCGAAATGCGCCGTCGCCGTCGCGTCGCCCGCGTTGATCCCGCGCACCGCCGCGACGTCGACCCACTCGAGCTCCGTCGTGATCACCTCGGTGCGGATCACCATGACGCGCGTGATGCGATCGGGCTTCGGCGTGATGGCGAGAGGGATCTGCGTGTCGGTCCACGCCTGCGGCGCGAAGTAGAGGACGCGAAGGCCCGGCGTCCGGAACCACTGACGACGCCACGTGCTCACCATCCCCACGGCCTCGTCGTGGTAGAGCCCCGTCTTGTCGAGCTCGGCGGTCATCGCGGCCGCGAGCGCGTCGGCGTACGCGTCGAGCGGCATCGACGTCGCGCCAGAGAGCGACTCGATCAGCGCGCCGTGGCTGGCCGCGAGCCCCTCCGGGTGAACGGCGAATTTGGCCGAGGTCGCGCCGACGTCGAGCACGAACGTCGACCCGAGCGGGTTGGCGCCGTCGCGATCGAGGATCGAAACGCCGCTCCCCTCGTACGAGCCCGGTCCGCCGCTCGTGATCCGCGCCGGCAGCGCGAAGTTCCCGAGGCCGCGGTAAAAGAGGAAGCGCTCCTCCTCGTGGTCGACGGCCGCGCCGGGCTTTTGCACGCGCAGCGGGTTCGCGTCGACCGCGCGGGCGTGGCTCCACGTGTACTGGGCGAGCGGCGCGTCGGGCGCGGTCAGGCGATCGGTGCGCGCGCCGATGTGCACGGTGCCCCAGTCGAGCTGCCCGTTTTCAATCGCCTTGCCGTCGGAGAACCGTTGGATGCACGCGTCGAGCTTCGGCGAGAACTTCGGGTCCATCACCGGATCGACGACGCTCCCTGCGATGTCCGCCAGCATCGGCGTGAAGCCGCGCGCCGACGGATACCACTGCGTCATCACGCCGGCGGGGAACGACACCTGGACCTCGGCGTCGAGCGCAGCGTCCGAATAGAAGTAGAGGACAGGCGTCTCCATCTTCACTTCCACCGAGCCCGTCACCCCGCCCGCCTTGATGCGGTCGTAAACGAAGGCCGGGAGGTCTTCTTCTTCGTGGTGAAGGCCGCGCTGCACCGATCCGTCGGAGCCGACGACGATCGTGTTCGTCCCCCACTCGTGAACGATGAAGCCGTGGCCCGGGTACTTCGCCTCGGGCGTCGTCGAGCCGGGGATGTACGCGCCGGGCACGGTCGCCGTGGCGGGGATGGACGCGTCGGGGTCTTGAGCGGCCGCGTGAGAAGGGTCCGATCCGATGGGCGCGAGCGTACCGCACGCCACCGCGAAGAGACCGCCGAGCACGAGGATCGAGGATGCACCGTGACCATAAGTTACCATTTGAACGCCTCCGCGCCAGCTCTACGCAGGAAGCGATCCAAACATGTTGTCGATAGTTTACGCGGTCTAAAAGGTAACCTGGTTACCACTTAAGTGGTAACCAATTACCGTTTGGCAAAGCGGTAGACGCGGGCGGGCTTCGATGCGGTGACCCGTTTGCCCGGCGCAGTCTCGAGGACGCGGTCTTCGAGCATGCGAAGAACGCGCTTCCGAAAGTTGCCCGGATCGAGCGCGCGACCGAGCACGGCCTCGTGGACCGCGCGCAGCTCGGCGATGCTGAAGGTCTCGGGCACGAGCGCGCGGGCGAGCCTGTCGATGTCGGTGCGGAGACGCTCGGTGGCGGCTTCGAGAATGTCGCGGTGATCGAACGCGAGGGGCAGCAGGCGCGCGGCTTCGATCGGGTGCCACGCCGCGTGCGCTGCGTCGCCGCCGGCGCGAACGAGCGGCGCGAGATCGGGCGTGACGAGCGCGTAGTAGGCGACGCTGATGACACGCATCCGAGGATCGCGCCCCGCCGCGCCGAACGCGCGCAGCTGCTCGAGCGGCAGGCTGTGCGCGCGCGTCCCGAGGCCCGTCTCCTCCTCGAGCTCGCGCGCAGCCGCGGCGTCGAGATCCTCTCCTTGATCGGCCGGCTCCTCGGTGACGCGCACGAAGCCCCCCGGGATCGCCCAGCGCCCCTTGAAGGGGTGCTCGCCGCGCTGAACGAGCAGCACCTGGAGCACCGCGTCGCGCAGCGTGAAGACGACGACGTCCACCGTCACCGCCGGCCTGGGAAAGCGGCCGGGGCGGTAGGCCGCGAGGAACTTCCTCTCCGAGGTCGACATGCGCCGTCACCATACCCGATGCCGGCGGCCCTTCGCGACGTCTACGGACCGAAGAAGCCCGTGCCGCCCGGCGTGACGTTGGCGCGGCTCGCGCGGATCGCCGACTGACTCACCATGTGGAACATCTGCCGCAGCGCCGCAGGTGACGTGTTGGCCTGCACCGCGACGCTCCCGTCCGGCACGCCCATTCGCTTGGCGACCGCGCGAAAGTCCACGTCGCTGCCCACGCCCACGAATGCCAGCGTGAACTGCTCGCTGGCCAGCAGCTCGCGACTGAGCTTCTCGCAGTCCTTCGCGGTCCTCCGTGAGCCGCAGTCCTCGCCATCGGTGATCACCACGACCACGCTCTTGCACGGTGTTCCTCCGTCGCGAAGGCGCTGCGCGTAGGCCACGTTCGCGGCGAGCGCGTCGCACCACGTGTCGTAAAGGCGCGTGCCGCCGACGCCGGCGTACGTCGACGGATCGAGGCGGCTGCACGTGTCGACCGGCACGTACGCGTGATGAACCCGGAGCTCGTCGTTGAAGGTCCAAAGCGCCATGAGCACGCTGTCCTTCTCCTTGGCCTTGTCGAACGCGTCGACGAGGAGGTTCTGCCCCTCACGCACCGCGTCCTCGAGCCCGCGCGAATGGATGCTCGACGACGCGTCGATGAGGACCGTCACGAGCGTCACATCGCTCGACGCGATGTCTTCCATCGCGAGCCCCGCCGCCCCCGCGACGACGACCGCGCCGAGGTGACCGGACAGCGCATAGGACGTGGCCGCGCCGATCGTGCCGGCGGCCTGGGCGTTCGAGAGGAGTGCCTGAATCTCCGCAATTTCCGTGGATGTCGTCATGGCGTTGCTCCTTCTCAAATCACGATGGGATCGGTGGTCTTGACGACGTGCATGCCCGCGCGGGCAAGGTCGGCGATGGCGCGCTCGGCGATCTTCGGAAAGTCGAGCGACGGAGGTAGCGGATCGATGGGCGGCGCCGGCACCGGGCTCATCGCGTCCTCCAGGATCCACACCTTGTCCATGAGCGCGGGATCCACGGAGCGGATGTGATCGCGCATGTCGTTCAGCGTCGACAGCACGCAGTGCGACTTGGCCTGCCCGTACACGTAGATGCGGTCGTACTCCATGAGCATCCGGAAGAACGCCGTGTTGAAGCCGCCGACCGCCTTGCCGCCGAGCTCCTGCACTTCGGGCGACAGGACCGAGTAGTTCTCGGTCATCGCGTGGGTCCCTTTCGTCTCGAAGTGCGTCTGGTGGCGCCGCGCGACCGCGTGAAAGATGGACGCCTCCATGAGAGCCGGCACGAGCGCGTGCGATAGGCCGCCGAGCAGCGTGTGGTAGGGCCACACATTGAGCGTGTACTTGCCGCTCGTCTCGAGCTTCTTCGTATACTCGAGCGCCTCTTTTGGATGGCTGATCGGCTGCCATTTCCCGGTCTTCACGTCCTCATGCGAGATCGGCGTGAAGGGCCCCGGGTGCTTGCCATGCGCGTCGATCCAGAAAGCAGGGTGAAAAATCTGGAAGACGCGGTGCGTGTCCATCGAGAAGTGGAGCGCCGTGATCTTGTCGAGGTTCTGGTAGATGAAACGGATCGCGCGATCGGTGTCCTCGACCGCGCCGGGGACGAACAGGCTCGCGCCTGGCGTGCAGAAGCCGACCTGCGCGTCGATGCCGAACGCGCAGATGCGGAACTTGTCCTGCGCGGCAGGGAGCACTCCGTACTTCTTGGCGTGCTCCTCGGCGAGATCGGCGACGACGCTCGCGCGCTCGATGTAGACCTCCGAGACCAGCTTCTTTTCGTAGATCGCGGGGATGGGAAGAGTCATGGCGTTTACCTCCGGTCGGTTTCAGATGATGCGTCAAATGGTGAGCTGAAGGATCTCGCCCGTCTGGACGAGGTAAACGGAGCCCTGCGGCCCCGCAAGGATGTCGACGCCCGCGGCGACGAAATCGCGCGTCGCGGGAAAGGTGCGGGTCTCTTCGAGATCGCCGGTCGCGAGATCGGGACGCGCGAGGACGAGCCCATCGTCGGTGGCCGAGACGATCGCGCCGCCAGCCATGCACTTGCCGAAGACGCTCGCCAGGAGCGGACGCGACTCGGGCGAGCCGCTGGCGCGTGCGAGGATTTCGCCGTCGTCTTGCACCACGTGGAGCGCGTGAGAGACGTGACCGCCCGTCTCGGTGGCGATGCCGAGGAGGGCGCGCGCGCCGTCGAACGTGACCGACGCGTCGACGAGGCGCCCGTGAATGACCGGCAGCTCCACGCGGAGCATTCCGCGCCCGGGGCGAACGACGAACCCGACCGTGATGGCGCCCGCGCGGTAGAAGCCGACGCCGAAGCGATCGCCGACCTCGAGCCAGGTGGTCCCCGCGAGGACTTGCCCTACCCGCGCGGTGGTGGTGGCGTCCGTGAGCCAGTCACCGTTGGCCAGAAACACGCCGGCGAGGCCGGCACCCATCGCCGCAGCCTCGGCGCGTAGGACGATTTCGCCGCGCACGACCTGGACAGCGACGCCGCCGTCGTGGATCCACGTGCTGGCGCCGGCGATCCTCACGCGCGCCGTGGGCGAGAGGGCGACGGGGATCGCGATACCGTCTTCCCGACGGAGAACGTCGGCGTCGTCGACGTGTGCGTACGCGAGGACGCGGCCCTGCACGGCCGCCGCGACGATCCGCCCCTTCGTGGCGAAGACACGCATGACGCGAACCCCTGCAGCGACCGGACCCGGCACGTGCGCCCGCGTCGCGCACACGGGGCACTTCACGCGCGCGTGCTCGATGCCGCACGAGCACGTCGTCCAGCGCGGCGAGAGCAGCGCCTCGGAGATCGGAGAGCGCGCGCCGTGATCGAACGTCCGAGAAAAATGATGGAGGAGATCGTCCGTGAGGACCGCGAACGGCGTCGCGGCGCGCGGGTAGGCGACGTCGGACCGCAGCACGCTGTGACTCGCCTCGGCGCGGCGCAGCATCGTCGGGATCGTCTTGTGCTGGCCGCCGTACGGGTGAACGTAGAGGAGGCTCGCGAACGCCATGACCGCCAGCGCGTACGAATCGCTCGCCGCGTCGAACGCCGGGGCGCGCGTGAGATCGGCGCCGAAGAGGCGAGGGTCGAGGAAGCGCTCGTGCGCGACGGTGCAGAGGTGCCCGCGGAGCTGCATCGAGTCGGTGTCGATCAGCCACGGCTGCGTGCCGGTGAAGACCACGTTGCCGTCGTTCAGGTCGCCGACGATCACGTCGCGCGCGTGGACCTGCCCGACCAGCGCGTGCAAGCGTCGCAGGATGGCGCACACGACGTCGTTCCTGATGGCCCCCTGCCGGAAGCGCCGCGACGAGAGGCGCATCGCGTCCGTCGCGCCGGCCACGAGCTCCATCGTGTAGCCGACGATCGCGTCGCTCTTCGGATCGCGCACGAGATGAATCGGCGCGACGACGCCGCGCGGGAGGCCGCGAGGAAACGCCTCGAGCTTCTGCGCCTTCTCCTTCGAGATTGCGTGGAAGATCTTCACGGCGCGGGCGCCGAGTCGGTAGACGCGCCCCTCTCCTCCTTGTCCGAGGATCGACGCGTCGTCGAGCGTGACCAGCTCTCCTTCGATCACGACACGCACGGCGGCACATCCCTTCGGCGTACGAGGGCGACGGTCGTGTCGTCCCGAAGTCGAGCGTTGCGCTCGCCGATGACGACGAGGCGCTTCTGGAGGAGCGACGGGTTCTTGAGGTAGACGGGATCGTCCTCGAACTGGTCGAGCCCGCGCTGCGGGGCGCCGCCGTCGAGCGCTTCGTCGGCGCGCGCGAGGAGATCGAGGGCGCCGTCGGTCGCGATGGCGAGGGAGCGGACGAGCGGCGTCGGGACGTCGACGTGGACGATCGGGGGCGGCGCGGCGCCGAGGAGACCGTACGCGGCGTAGGCGGGCGCGTTGTCGGGCCCGGCATCGAGCGCCAGGGTGAGCCCGTTGAGTGATACGACGCCGTCGCCGACGCCGAAGACGAACGCGCGCGTGGGGCCGACGACCGCCACGAGGAACGTGAAGAGGAGCATGTCCGCGATCGCGTCTTTTCGGCGCGCGCCGAACGCAGAGGCGACATCGTCCAACCATTCCGTCACCGCCGCCGCCACGCTCGACGCCGTCGCCTGCGCGTCCAGCGCGCGGGGAGCGACGTCGAGCGTCCGCGCCGCGAGGTACGCCGCGCCGAGCCGCGCGCCGACCTCGCTGGCCCGCCCCGACGAGCACCCGTCGGTCACGACGGCGACGATGAAGCCGTCGTCGCTCGCGAACGCGAGGCCGTCCTGATTGTTCCGCAGCGCGCGCCGATGATCGCTTCCGATCACGGAGCCGCCGAGCGCGGCGAAGTTGGAGGGGGGGAGGGGGTATGACATCGTACCTCGAAAAGAGTATCTAGTACTCTATTTGGGTACGACGGACGATCCTGTCAAGGTGGCTACGCGGCGCGCGCGGTTTCAGCCGCGACGCAAGTCGCGTTTCGATTCAGTCGTCGGCGCCGGGGCCGACGGGCTCGTCGGCGTTGCGCACTTGGATGACGCCGCCGTTGGTCTCGAACCAGAGCGACGCGTTTCCACATCGCGTGCACACGAGGCGGTAGCTCTTGGCGGCGCCGTCGACGGCGAGTGCCAGCGGCGCGTCGTCCTTCGGGCATCGGACCACGAAGCCCCCCTTGAAGCGGTCCCATAGCTTGGTCACGTCGGCGTCGCTCAAGACGTGCGGGATCGCGCCGGGCGACGTGTCGCCGGAAGTAACCGAGTCATTCGGGGAGCGCTTGTCGCTCATCTTCTCCTCATACGTAGTCGAGTTTTCGCCCGAGTGCCTACGCAAATGCGCATGGTTGCCGTGGGGTCGGACCACCGGGCCCCCCTCGTTTTGCGCTCACCTGGCCGGGCGAGCGCGGTATAGGAAAGTGGATGGTCCCGCCCAGCGCCGCGCACGGACGCACGATCCTCGTCGTCGGGGCCACGGGCCGGCTAGGTGTGGCGATCGCGCACGCGCTCGTGGCGCGCGGGGACAAGGTCGTCCTGACGGCGCGTGATCCCAACAAGCTCGCGGCGTTGTCGGCGGAGCTCGGCAAGGTTGCTAGCGCCGGCAAGTCGGGCGAGGGGGAGAGGCCGCCGCCGTTCGTCACGTCGGATCTCTCCCACCCTGACGCCGTCGAGCGCATCGTGGCCGGCCTCCAGAACGGGATTGGCCCCATCGACGACGTGGTCCTCGCGTGCGGCCCCTTCCCGCGGACCCCGTTCGATGAGCTCCGGCGTGAGGATCTCGAGCGCACTTTCACGGTCCACGCCGTCGCGCCTCTTCTCTTGGTGCACGCGCTGTCCGGAGATCTCGCGCGCGCGAAGGGAGCCGTCGTGGCGCTCGGCGACGCGGGCACCACCAAGCCGTACACGAACCATGTCGCCTACCTCGTCGCGAAGGGCGCTGTGCAAACGGGCCTTCGCGCGCTCGCTGCGGAGCTGGCGCCGGACGTGCGCGTCAACGTCGTCCAGCTCGGCATCGTCGCCGACCCCGAGGCCGACAAGGATCCGCTCCGAACCCACCGCCTCGCGACGCGCTCGCTCCTCGGCCGATTCGGCACAGCGGAGGAGGTCGTGCACGTCGTCCTCGCGCTCTTGGACGCGACGTGGGTGACGGGCGAGGTCTGGGGCATGGGCCGCTGAGACCGCAGCTATGGGGCAGCCTCGCTTTCCGCTGGTCATCGCCTTGCTGGCCGCCGCCGTCGCGGGCTGCGGCGAGTCGGTGGACCAGGACCGGATGACGCGCCCTGCGTGGACGCGCGCAAAGGCGGTCGAGGGCCAGATGGTCCTCCGCGACGTCCTCAACGGCTCGCCCGACCTCGTCTTTTACGACGGCTGGCACGGCATCGAGAACGATCCCAAGACCGGCGGCGCGTGGCGATGGATGGGCAAGCGCGGCATCGTGCGGCTGCGCACCAAGCCGATGAATCAGCCGCTCCAAGACATGGAGCTCCAGATCCACGGTTGGGTGCCCTGGGAGCACGTGGGCTTTCGTTCTTGCCACATGGAGTTCGCGGTGAATGGGCACGTGCTCGCGCGGCTCGAACCACCGAACCATTCGTTCGTGCAGACGCTCCGCGTCCCTAGATGGCTCCTCGCAAGCTCCGAGTGGGTCGATCTCGCGATCACCGTCGCTAACACCGCGCGCCCTCCCGGCGAGCTGCGCGATCTCGGCTTCTCGACGACGGGGTTCCTTTGGAAGCCGATCGGCTCGAACGAATGACCGCCGCGGGCGCCGCGACGTTGGAGAGACTGCGGGCGCGACGGACCCAGCGCGACGGAAAGGTCGTCGCGGCTGTCCTTTGCGCGGCGCTCGCGGCGCTCTACGGCGTGCCCTTCCTAGGATGGCTGCCGAAGGACGAGCTCGTGCGCACAAGCGTGTGGGGCCTCGCGTTGCTCTGCGCCTTCGCGGGGTGGGGCTCCCTCGTCGCGCGCGCGTGCTGGCCGACGCAGCGCGTGTCGTTGCCGCTCTCTGCGGTGTGGGGCGCGAGCGCGATGGTGTGTGCTGGCGGCGTCCTCGCGAGCGTCGACATGATCTCGCGGCCGTTGCTCCTCTTGTCGGTAGCGGGCGGCCACCTCGTGCTCGGCTGGACCTGGAGCCGCCCTGTGGCGCGGGTCATCCTCGTCCACGAGCTCCGCGCGCGATTTCGTGCGATGCGCGCGCATCCTCCACTCGCGGCGATCGTCACCTTCGTGGCAATCGCCATTGCAGTCCTCTACCTCGGCGGCGCCAGTGACGTCTCCTCGAACCCGTTCGACGACGACATCTCCTACTACCCCTTCGCCAAGCAGCTCCTCGAGCGCGGCACGCTCCTCGATCCGTTCAGCTTCCGCCGCATGAGCACGCTCGGCGGGCAGGCACTCTTCCACGCGATGCTCCTGGCGCGAATCGGCGTCGAGCACCTGAACGTCTTCGACCGCGGCGTGTGCCTGCTGCTCGTGGTCGGGTTGCTCGCCACCCACCGCATCCGTGGCGCCAAGGTTCCCACTCTCGTGCGGATCGTGAGCGTTCTCTTCTTCGTGTGTCTTCCCAACACGAGCATCAACACGGCAAGCTTCGTCTCGGGCGTCGTCTTCTTTCTGGCTCTCGTGCAGACGCTCGACGCGATGCCGGACACGCTGTCGACGGACGTGCGCGCGGCGGTGCGCCGCACGCTGCCGCTGGCGTTGGTCAGCGCGGCAACGTGCACCTTACGGCAGAACTACCAGGTGACGGTCGCGCTCGTCGTCCTCCTCTCGTATGGGTTCGCGCTCTCGCGTGTGCGGCGGCCGTTTCGCGCGCGCCTAGTGGAGCCGATCGTGGCGCTGGTTTTGACCGCCTTGCTCGTCGCGCCGTGGCTCGTCCTCCTCTACCGATCCAATCTGACGTTTCTCTTTCCCGTTGTGCGAGGGACGTTTCGCGCCGGGCTGCGGATGCAGGCCGAGGGAATGACCGTCGGCAAAGTCGCCCGGTTCTGCGTCAAGATCTGGTTCTCCACCGAGCCGATATCCACGATCCCGCTCCTCGCGTTCGTTGGCCTGTCGTTGCGGGAGGCGTCGTCGCGGCGGGTCCTCGTCAGCGCCTGGGTCGCCGGACTGGTTTCCGTCGTGTTCCTCGCGTGGGGGTTCAGCCTCTCGAACGTCGTGGATCTCGCGCGCTACGACCACGGCTTTCTCGCCGCCGCGAGCTTCTCGACGTGGCATGTGACGGCGACCGGCGTGCGGTGGCGCGAGTCGTCCTCTCTCCGTGCGCTTCTTCTCGCGGGCGTGGCGCTCTTCGGCCTGCTTGCGTGTCTCGAGGGCAACGCGGCACGTACCCTGACGATGTTCGATGGCCGTTTACGCGATCTCGACGAGATGATGCGTCGAACGGTCCCTCCCCAGCGCGAGCCGCCGATCGCCGGAGCCTACCGCCGCATCCAGGAGGCCGTGCCTGCAGGCGCTCGCCTTCTTGTGATGGTCGATCAGCCATTTTATTTGGACTTCGGTCGGAACGAGGTGTGGAACCTCGACATGCCCGGCGCCTCCAGCCCGCCCCCGAGTCTCCCCTGCTTCTCCGGACCCGAGCCGCTTGCCGCCTATTTCGCGGGACTGGGGATCCGGTACGTCGCGTACGTCGAGTCCGAGCACTCGACGTTCCAGTACCGCCGAAGCGTGTGGCTCGATCACGCGTACGATCCGGAAGAAATCTGGCGCATCTACGCGCCATACTTCGTTGACGTCATCGACAATCTGGCCGCACTGGGAGCGTCACGGAAGCACCTCCACGACGAGGCTGGTATGGTGGTGCTGGACCTGGAGCGCGCTCCGTGACGACCGCGTGGAGCAAGCTCTCGTCGTGGGTACCCGTGCTCCCCGCGGCGGTGCTCTCGGCGCACGTCGCGCTTATGTACAAGGCGGCGCTGCGGCACACCGGCGGCGTGATCTCGTATCCCGTCGACGACGCCTTCATTCACCTCGCGCTGGCAAAGCACATCGCGCTCGACGGGGTGTACGGGGTCTCGGCGCGGGAGTTTACCGCGGCGTCGTCGTCGATCGGCTGGCCGCTCTTGCTCGCGCTCGCCATGAAGATTTTTGGCGTGCACGCGTGGCTGCCCTTGGCCATCAACCTCGTGTGCGGCGTGGCGCTCTTGTTCATCGCCGATCGGGCGGCGCGGCGCGTGCTGCCGGAGGTCACGCCGCTCGGGCGGCTCCTCGCCGGGCTCGCGGTGGTGGTGCTCACGCCGCTGCCTACGGTCGTAGTGCTCGGGATGGAGCACACCGCGCACGCGACCGCGACGATCGCGTTCGTCGCGATGGCGAGCGCGTGGCTGGCGAAGGACGAGCGCGGGCGCGTGTGGCCCGTCGCCTTGTGCGCGGCGGCGACGACCTTGTGGCGGTACGAAGGGGCGTTCCCGGTGGCGCTGGTCGCGCTCATCGCGTGGCGTCGAGGGCGCTTCAAGGAGGGGGCGATCGTGTCGGCGGTGGGCGCGGCGCCGATCTTCCTCTTCGGAGCGTACGCAAAGGCGAAGGGCGGGCTTTTCTTGCCGACGCCGGTGGTGCTCAAGGGTCGTCACCTCGACTGGTCGCACCTCGGCGACGTGCTCGGCGTTGATCTGATGGACCGCCTCGGGACCGAAGGCGCCGTGCTGGCCGTCGTCCTCGCGTGCGCGCTGCTCGGGTTCTTGATCACGCGCGGGCGCGCGCTGTCGGCGTTGGGTCTCGCCCTCGGGATCACCACCGGCATGACCCTGATGCATCTCGAGCTCGCGAGCGTCGGATGGTTCTTCCGCTACGAGTCCTACCTGCTCGCCACCGGCATTCTCTTCTCCGCGTTGGCGCTGGGCTCGCTCCTGCCGGCGCCGCGGGACATCGTCGCGAAGCTGCGCGCGGCGCCGGTGACGGGGGCTGCGGCGGTGCTCGTCGTCTTCCTCTTCGCCATGCCGCTGCGCGTTCGCGCTGCGCGCGCCGACGATCAGACGCCCACCGCGTGCCGGAACATCTTCGAACAACAGATGCAGAGTGCACGTTTTCTGGCCGAGTATTTCCCGAAAGATCGCGTCGCGGTGAACGACATCGGCGCCGTTGCGTGGCTAGGCGACGAGCCGATGCTCGATCTCATGGGCCTCGCGTCGCTCGACATGGCGCGCGTGAAGGGGATGAGCCTCGACACGCAGCCGAAGCCGGCCGACATCCAGCGCCTGAGCGCGGGCGTGAAGGTCGCGATCGTCTACGACGAGTGGTTTACTGAGGGGTTCCCCGCGCGGTGGCTTCGCGTCGGGCGGTGGCGCATCGAGAACAACCGCTCGCCGGCGTTCCCCACGGTCTCGATCTACGCCACCGATCCGGCGACCTATCCGGACGTTATCGTCGCGCTTCGCCGCTTCGCGCACGAGATGCCGAAGACGGTACACCGGTCGGGACGCTTCACCGAATCGCCGGTGCGTCTCGATCGCGTGCGGCCGCTCGAACACGTCGCGCTGTCCGGAATCGCCGCGCCGCTCGCCGGGGCGTACGCCGTGGATGAGGAGGGGCTCGTCGCGCTGCCGGGAGTCGCGAAGGTCGACGTCGGAGGGCTCACGGAGGACGAGGCGCGCGCGGCCCTCTCCGCAGAGCTCGGCAAGGCGGGGCGTGAGAGTGCCGGCCTCCGCGTCGTGCGCGTCGCGCCGCCACCGAGCACGGTCGTCGTCGCGGGAGACGCGCCGCGCGTCGCGGAGCTCCCGGTCGGCACGGCCGCGGCCACGCTCGCCGCCGCGGGAGTCGCGCCGGACGCGCGCGTGTTCGTGTGGCGCGAGCGCGCGGCGGGCTTCGTGCGCGTCGAGCGTGCCGATCTCGTAGCCGACGCGCTCGAAGCGGGCGACATCCTCGTCGTCTCGGCCGACGCTCGCTGATCGGTCGCGCGCTACTGGAGCGTGATCTTCGCTTCCATCAGCTGCGTCGTGTACGGGTTCCACGTCGACATCGTGAAGACGACGCGCTCCTCGCCCGGCGCGTCCGACGAGAAGAGGCGCGGGACCATGTACGGCGCGTAGGGATCGCCCGCGACGTCACCGCCGAACTGCGGCGAGAAGCTCGCGTCGTCGCACGGCGCCGCGAACCGCGCGCATGGCCTATGGAGAACTCCCGCCGACTCGGACGCCTTTTTGTCGAAGATCACCGTCGACTGCGACCACGGCCCCCACGGCTTTGGCGCCGCGCGCATCAGGATCTTACCGCGACAGTTGTACGTCATGAGCCACTGCGCGACGTGCGGTGCCCACGCGACGCTCATCTCGCCGACGCACGCTTGGGTCGCGTGATCGGGGAAGAGCGGCATCGCGCTCTCTTCGCTCACCGAAAATTCAGGGCCGCCGTTCGCGTCGAACCCCGCGAAGTAGAGCCACGCCTGGTCCGGGTGGTTGGCTTGCGCGAGGGCGAGGCGCGGGAAGCTCTCGCGGTAGTGCCCCGTGCCGTACGCGAGGACGAGATCGCGCGACGCCCAGTCGCCGGGAAGGTCCGCGTAGGTGCCGCCCGCGACGGTCGCCGCCGACACCATGTTGAAGCGCTCGCCGTCGGCCGACACGTCGCGCACGGTCTCGAAGTGCTCGTCGCCGTTCGAGCGCGCCAGGACTCCGTGGCCGCCGCGATCGCCGATCGTGTGCCCGGCAGCGTCGGCGACGGTGAAGAACGCGTAGAGGTGGTGCGCGGTCGCGTAGGCGCCGGTCGGGACCTCGAAGGCCGGCAAGACACGGCCGTCGAGCGTGATGCCCGCGAAGCCGCCGTCCTTCGGATCGCGCGCGAAGGTGAGGTGGCAGCACGCGTCCATCGCCTTCGAGCCGACGGGTAGCGTCGCGAACGAGTCGGTGCCGAACGTCCGAACGAGATCGCCGCGGTTCCAGGTGTCGCCGAACAGAAACGCAATCTCGCCGTCGCGCTCGACCGAGATGCCGAGATCGGTTCCGAGGACGCCGAAGCGGTCCGAAGTGTGGTTGGCGATGCCCTTGTCACGCGCCAGATCGTGATCGCCGATCAGCTGGCAGAGCTTCGTCGCGCGGGCGGCCTTGACGGTCAGAGCCGGCGCGATTGGTGCGTGGGCCCACGGAAGCTTCTCGGCGATGTACGGCACGGGGGCCTGCTCCGGCGACGATCCGCAGGCCGCGACGAGCGCGCCGAGGAGAAGTGCCGGGACCGACCGCATGAGCCGCATGAGCCGCCCCTCAGCAAGGTTCGTTCCTCCGCGGGAATGCGGAAACGCGCCCGCGCGCCGTACCGTGCCCGTGATCGCGTTGTCATGGCGGAATCGCCAATTCCGCGGCCTTGCACGTGCAATTGGCTCGGTGGTACGTCCCCTCCCGTGACCACCGAGCCGGCCGGGATCGTGGAGGTGTCGCCGCCTGCCGCGGCGTCGTGGCGGAGGTGGGTCACCTGGTCGCACGCCCTCGCGTTTGCTCCTCTGATCGTGGGAGGAGTGCACGTCGCGTTCTTCATGCTCGTCGTCATCCGGCGCTTCCTCTTTCCCGTGGAGCTGGAGTGGATGAGCGGCGGCGTGGCCGATCACGTCGAGCGCGTCATGGCGGGGCAGCCGATCTACGTGGCGCCGAGTGCTTCGTTCGTGCCGTATGTCTATCCGCCTCTCCACTATTGGCTGACGGCGATCGTCGCGCGCGCGATGCCGATCATGTCGGCCGGGCGACTCGTCTCGGTCATCGCGACGGTCATCGCTGCATTGGCGGTATTTCGCGCGACGCGCGCGCTCGGCAAGAGCACGTACTGGGCGCTCGTCGCGACGTCGCTCTTCTTCGGCGCGTACTCGCTGACGGGCTATTGGTACGATCTCGATCGAAGCGACTCGCTCGTGATCGCGATGCTCGGCGTCGCGTTCGTGATCGCGCTCGAACGGGAAGGGGCGCTTGCGTCGGTCGTCGTTGGCGCGCTCCTCGGCGGGGCGCTCTTCGCGAAGCAACCGGCGAGCGTGTTCTTGATCGCGGCGGTGCTCGCGATGATCCTCGCGCGTCGTCCGCGCGTGGCGGCGGCGATCGCGGCGGGCGGCGCGCTCGTACTGGTGCCCGGTGTCGCGATCCTGAACGCCAAGACCGACGGCTGGTTTTGGTACTACTGCGTCAAGATGCCGGCGGCCCACGGCGTCCGCAGCGAGCTGGCGTCGCTCTTCTTCGTGGTCGACGGCGGCAAGGGATTCGCGCTCTTCATGGCGACGATCGCGGTTCTCCTCGCGTTCGCGGGCACCGTCGTCGCCGCCCTTCGACGGCGCGTCGCGATTGATCGCACGGAGGCGCTCTTCGGCGCGTTCGTCGCCGCGGGTCTCTTCACGTCGGCGACGAGCCGGATGCACATCGGCGGCTACGTCAACGTCCTCGTCTTTCTTACGACCTTCGGCGCGATCGCGTTCGGGGTCGGCGCGTCGCGCCTCGCGAAAGAGAGCAAAGGCCCGCTCGTGCCTGGCCTCCTCGCCGCGGTCGCGCTCGCTCAGCTCATGTCCCTCCTTTACGATCCCGGTGAGGCGGCCCCCAACGAAGGACGCGTGCGCGACGCGAAGATCGTCGAAGCGCGCGTGCGCGAGCTCGAGAAGGGGGGCGAGGTCATCGTCCACGGACGCGGGAACCTCACCCACCCGCGGCATTTTCACATCATGGCGATGATGGACGTGTTCCGCGCCGACATGGGCGTGCCGGACGATCTTGCGCAGAAGCTCCGTGCGCGCGCGTATGCGGCGTACGTGATCGACGAGTTCCCGGAGCTGTCGCTCGAGCCGGTGCTCGGCAGGAAGAGCGAGCTGTACGAGCTCGTGATGCGAAACTACTTCGTTGCCCAGCGCCTCGACGATCGCGAGCCGCCGCCGGTCGTCGGGTGGATCGCGCACCCGTCGTGGGTGCTCCGGCCGAGGAAGACGCCGCTCGACCGCGCGACGCCGGCCGAGGTCGAGCGTCGCCAGCGCGTGGAGATGGGCGTCTGCGAGATGCGGATGCGCGCGGTACAGGCCGGCGTTCGCAAAGTCGACGACGGCGCCGACATCGAAGAGCTCGCGGCCGCGCTCGACGCGCCGATTCCGTAGGCAACGTCCTAGCCCGAGCGTGGCGGCGAGGCGTCGAGCCGTATGCTAAAGTGCCGCGAAATGGCGGCCTCTCACGTGGCTTGGATTCGGTACGTGCTCCGCGACGGGGCGCAGCTCCGGCGCACCCTCGAAGGAGCGAGCGCATCGATCGACGCGTGCGCGACGCTCCTCCTCGCATCGCTCGGGAGCGGCGGCAAGCTCCTCATCCTCGGCAACGGCGGCAGCGCCGCGGACGCGCAGCACATCGCCGCCGAGCTCGTTGGCCGCTTCGTCGCCGATCGCAAGCCGCTCCCTGCCATCGCGCTCACCGTCGACACCTCCGCCCTCACCGCGATCGCAAATGACTTCGGCTACGCGCACGTCTTCGAGCGCCAGGTGCAGGCGCTCGGGCGCCCCGGCGACGTGCTCGTCGCGATCACCACGAGCGGCCGCTCCGAGAGCGTCCTCCGCGCCGTGCGCGCGGCCAAGGCGATCGGCATGAAGACGATCGGCCTCACCGGCGCGAGCGGCCAGGCGTTCGTCGACGAGTGCGACGGCGGCGTGCTCGTCCCGTCGAAGGACACCGCGCGCATCCAGGAGTGCCACATCACGATCGGCCACATCTGGTGCGGCATCCTCGAGGCGGATCTCTGCGACGGCGTCCTCCCCGCGCACCCCAAAGACCCGGCGACCAAGCGCATCACGCTCGACGCGCTTCTCCCGATTCGCGAAGACCTCGCGCGCGCGGGGCGCACCGTCGTGTGGACCAACGGCTGCTTCGACATCCTTCACGCCGGTCACGTCTCGAGCCTCCGCGCCGCGCGCCGCCTCGGCCACGCGCTCATCGTCGGCGTGAACGACGACGCGCACGTGCGCCGCACGAAAGGGGAGGGGCGCCCGATCAACCCGCTCGATCAGCGCGTGCAGGTCTTGGAGGCGCTCGAGATGGTCGATTTCGTCCTGCCGTTCTCGGAGCCCACGCCGTCCGACGTGCTCGCGCGCCTGAAGCCCGACGTGCACTGCAAGGGGGCCGACTACGCGCCGCCCAACGGAGCGCCGATCCCGGAGGCCGAGGTCGTGCGCGCGTACGGCGGCCGGATCGAGTTCTTGCCGCTGGTCGAGGGTTTGTCGACCACCGGCATCGCCGCGCGCTTGCCGAGCTGAGCGTCGTGGTGAAGAAGGCGGTCTTCCTCGATCGCGACGGGACGATCATCTTCGACGAGGTGTACCTCGCCGATCCGTCGCGGATCCGCTTCATTCCGGGCGCGATCGACGCGATGCGCGCGCTTTCGTCACGCGGGTACGCGCTCGTCCTCGTCAGCAACCAGTCGGGCGTCGCGCGCGGGCTCATTCGACCCGAGCAGCTAGCGGCGGTCCACGCGCGATTGTGTGAGCTCCTCGCCGCGGAGGGCGTCACCTTCGCGGGCGCTTACCACTGCGTGCACGGCCCCGACGACGGCTGCGAATGCAGGAAGCCCAAGCCGGGCATGCTCCTCGAGGCGGCGCGTGAGCTAGGTCTCGACGTGACGGCGTCAGTCATCGTCGGCGACAAGCCGTCGGACGTCGCGGCTGGCGAGGCGGCGGGGGCCCGCGGCGTGCTCTTCACAGGGGACTGGACGCGAGCCATCAAATCGTTGGACAACGGGGCGTCATGCTGACCCACGAGAGAGCCGCGCAGCTGGTTCAACGCTTCCAGGGAAAGCACGTCGTCGTCGTGGGCGACGTGATGCTCGACGAGACCGTCCGCGGCGACGTCGGGCGCATCTCCCCCGAGGCACCGGTCCCGGTCGTCGACCTCACGGAGCGCTCGGTGAGCCCAGGCGGCGCCGCCAACGCGGCCGCCAACGTCGTCAGCCTGGGCGGTCGCGCGTCGATCATCGGCCTCGTCGGCACCGACGCCACCGGCACGAGCTTGCGCGGCGCCCTCGGCGAGCGGGGGATCGACATCGACGGGCTCGTCTTCAGCGGCGAACGCCCGACGACGCACAAGCTCCGCATCGTGGCGCGCACCCAGCAGATCGTCCGGGTCGACGTCGAGTCGCGCGATCCGCTGTCGCCGCGGCTCGAGAATGAGCTGATCGCGATGATCGAGTCGCGCGCCGCCGAGGCCGACGCGATCGTGATCAGCGACTACGCGAAGGGTGTCGTGTCCGACGCGGTGGCGCGCGCGGTCGTTGCGGCGGGAAAGCGCCGATCGCTCCCGGTCGTCATCGATCCGAAGGGGCGGGACTTCGCGAAATACACCGGCTCGACGGTGATCACGCCGAACGTTCTCGAGCTCGAGATCGCCTCCGGCGTGAACACTCACAACGTGGACGGCGCCATCGTGGAGGCCGGCAACAAGCTCCTGCCGACGCTGGGCGGCGCATCGCTGCTCATCACGCGCGGCGCGCATGGGATGACGCTCCTCTCCGCGAGCGCCGCGCCGATTCACCTTCCGACGGTCGCGCGTTCGGTGTTCGACGTCACGGGGGCGGGGGACACGGTGGTGGGTACGCTGACGCTGGCGCTGGCGGCGGGGGTGCCCGTCTTCGACGCGCTCGCGCTCGCCACGCAGGCGGCGAGCATCGCCGTATCGCGCGCGGGGACCGTGGCGGTTCGGCACGAAGAGCTGATCGACGCCTTTCGTTGAGCGTTCTATCGCGCGGGCGTCGCCGGATCGAACCGCACGCTATGAAGTAGCAAGCCGTTTCCGTGCCTGTCGCACAGCGGGTACGAAAATTCGAGATCCTGGATCCCGTCCGCGCGCAGCGATTCTCCGCGGATCGTGAGCTCGTAGATGCGCACGCCGTTCGGCGCTCCGGCCGCGATCGTCTCGCCGATCGCGCCGTTCACACGTAAGGTCAGCGTCTGCTCCTTGAACTCGGTCCATCCGACCGCGGTGAGCTGGTAGTCGCGGCCCGGCGCGAGGCGAACGCGCAGCGCGCTCGTACGAATAGGCTCGCCGTGCTCCTTCTTCGGTCGCAGCCCCTGCAACGTGAAGATGAGCTCGATCGGGGTTCTGGCCTGAAGCCAAGCAAAGCCATGCTGGCGATCGTACTGCTCGGCGGCGCCGAAACCGTACAGCTTGTGGCGATCGGCCCACTTCGTCTCGAAGTCGATGAAGCGCGTCTCCTCTTCCGGAACGAGCGCGCGCTGCACCTTGTCGAGCCCCTCCAGCGTCATCGAGCGAACGCGCAGGTTCTTCGACTCGTAGACGACCGTGCCGAGGTAGCTGCCGCTCTCCGCGACCGACTTCCTCAGCGCATCCATGCGCGCCCGCCATTCGTGGCGGTACGGGAACGGATCGGCGACCCAGGGCCACCGTCGCTCCGGCGCGAAGAGGCGGTACATCCCCTTGTCGTACGCCTCGTCGGCGATGTCGGTGAACTCGATCACCGTGATGGGCCCGTCGTGGCCGTAGATGTCGAAGAGGTTGTGGGCCTGCAGCGGCTCGCGTGAATACGGCATCGTGAGCGAGTGCCGGTTCCAGTAGTTGCGGACCGAGGCGTCGACGATGGCGTTGGTGAGCACGAAGCGTCGCGTGTCGGTATCGTCGAGGATCTTGCGGACCGCGGCGATGTCCTCGCGTTCGAAGAACGTCTTGGGGAAGCGGACGACCTCGACGACCTGCCAGACGCCGCAGAAAAGGAGTGCGCCGAGGGCCAGCGCCTGCGCACGAGCCGTGGCGCGGCCCCATAGACGCGCCAGCACCGAGCCGACGCCGACGGCGTAGTACGGCAAGAGCTGGAGCATCGCGTGGTACTGCTCGCAGAAGAGCTGGGTGAAGAGCGCGATGAACGGAACGCCCGCAACGAGGAGCCAAAGCGGCGTCGGGTCCGTCGTTCGCTCGTCCCTCCACCATCGCGCCGCGACCGCGTGCAGTTGCGCGACGAACGCGACGAGGACCAAAGGACCGAAGAAGCGCCACGCGCGCCCGATGAGGATGGCCTGGAACGCGCCAGTGTAATCGTCGGCGTGGCGGGCGGTGGCGCGCTCGAAGAACTGAAAGACGAAGTCCGCCCAGAACTCCTTCGCGCCGACGGCCCAGATCACGCAGAGCGTCTTCGCGGACACCGACAGCAACGCCGCTCCTGCGCTCACCGCGAGGAGCGCCCTGACGCGACCGTCCTTCAGCGGGACACGGAGGACGAGCACCGTCGCGAGCAGGCTGAGCGGCAAGAAGAAATAGAAGTCGTAGGACGCGAACAGGCAGAGAAAAATCGCGACGAACGTGGCCGCCAGCGCCCCGCGTCTTCCGTCCGTCAGCCACGCGGCCGCTGCCGCGAGCGCGCCGAAGCCGGTGCTCCAGTAGATGGGCACGTGGTGGATCGTGTCGGCGTACTCGAGGAAGAGGAGGTTCGAGGCGAAGAGCGGGGTCGCGAAGAGCGCGGTCTCCCGGCCCCAGAGGCGTCGCACCCAGCGAAAGAACAGCACCATCGCCGCGAAGGACATCGCGAGCGCGAAGACTCGATAAAACGAGATGTCGCGCGCTCCGAAGATCCTCTGCTCCACGCCGTTGATCAGATCCGGCAGCGGTGGGTAGTGGGTGTATCTCAGCGCTTCGGGAGTGAGTGGCTCGACGTCGAGCGTCGGCGTGAACGCGTTCTTGATGAACCCGTCTCGCGCGAAGATTCGCCCTGAGGTTTGCACGTTGGCGTCCGACCAAGGATCGCCCCAATTCATGCGAAGCGGCTCACCGACGCTCTGAGTCAGGTAGAGCGCCGCGGCGCTGAGCACTCCTGCGCTCGTCCAGGGAAGCCAGCGGTCGAGGCGCGATTGCGCCGAAGCCATGGGGGGCGGGACTTTAGCGCACGGTTTCGGGACGGAGCAAGTGTCCCGCCTCGGTGCTCAACGGACGAGAAAGATTCGGGATCCCGCGCAAGCAACGGAACGTCGGCCGCGCGCGACGCGCTTGACTCGATGTGCCGTGGGTGGCAACTCTCCTACCTAGTACCGGCAATTCTTCCGCTTTCGTCACCCGACTTTCTTCAAGGACCACCCCGATGTTCAACGTCAAATTGATGCGGCAGATCGACCAGACGGTCGGCAACGTCGCATGCTCTGCCTTCGCGCTACGCAAGCGCCTGAGGCGCCGCGGATCGGCGACGGACGTGCGGCCGCTGCGAAAGATCGCGGTCGCGAAATTCTTCGGCATGGGCTCGATCGTCGTCGCGTCGCCGGCTTTCGCGGCCCTGCGCGACGCGTACCCGGACGCCGAGATCCACGTCATCACGTTCGCGTCGAACGCGGAGATCCTGAAGATCCTCGGCCTGGCCGACCACGCGTGGTTCGTGGACAACTCATCCCCGGCGGCGTTCGCGCGCAGCACGCTGGAGGTCGCGTACGCGCTCCGGAAGGAGAACATCGATCTGCTCGTCGACTTCGAGTTCTTCGCGAAGTTTCCGCTCGTCCTGGCGGGGGTCGTCGGTATCGAAAAGTGCGCGGGCTTCTGCCTGACACCGGAGCCGTGGCGCAAGACGCTCCTCGACGTGCCTGGCACGTACAACCACTACTTCCACACGAAGGACATCTTCCTGTCCCTCGTCTACTTGCTCGCTACGCGCGACCTCTACTACCTCGACTTCGAAAAGTTCCGGCAGCGCTACTCGTATCCGCGCGTCGACGTTGACGTCGCCTCGGCCGAGCGCGTGCGATCGCTGCTCGCGGCTCGCGGTGCCGGCAACCGTCGGGTGGTCGTCCTCAACGCGAACACCTCGCCGGATCTCGCGCCCGAGGTCCGCAAGTGGCCCGAGGAGCGCTACGTGGAGCTCGCGAGCAAGATCCTCCGCGACTTCCCAGACACGTTCGTGACGCTCATCGGCGCAAAGAGCGAGCGGGAGTACGTCGAGCGCCTCGTCGCGAAGGTGAAGAGTCCGCACGTGGTCTCGCTCGCCGGCGAGCTCTCCCTGCGTGAGCTGCTGGCCCTCTTCGCGCAGTCCGATCTCGTCGTCTCCAACGACAGCGGTCCGATGCACCTGGCGTGTCTCGTGGACGTTCCCGTCGTCGGCCTCTTCTTCGCCGACACGCCGACGCTCTTCGCGCCGCTCGGCCCGCGGACACGTTCGGTGGCGCCGGCGCTCTATTCGATTCCGCTCTTCACGGTGTACAATGGCAAAGACGTCGTGGCGGGCACCCCACTCGACGTCATCACCAACGTCGCGGCGAAGGCGGTCAGCGTTGAGCGGGTCCTCGAAGAGGTGCGCGCGCTCATGCCCGACGGACAGATCGCGCGGGCACGGGGGCGTCATCGGGTGAGCGCGTGACGCCAGGGCCCAGCGCGGTCAGACCTTCGTCGCGTACGCCACGAGTTCGCCCATCGCGATCGGGAAATTCGCGCGCTGGATCGAGCCGGGCACGATCGCGCGCGCGCCGCGGACGATCGGCGTGAGGACGGGGTGCGGGTAGACGTCGAACTGGTGCGCCATGTACCGGATGTTCATCGTCTTCACGAGCGCCCTGCCCGTGTAGTCGCCGAAGCCGATGCGTCCGAGGAGCTGCCCCAAGTTCTTCACGCTGAAGTAGTAGAGGTGCTCGATCTTGTAGTGCGTCCAGCGAGGGCCCATCGCCTTGTACGTCGCCGAGCCGACACGCGGCATCGTGATGGCGACCTTGCCGCCCTTCTTCAACAGGCAGTGGACGCGCCGCAGCGTGCCCTCCGGATCGCGTACGTGCTCGACGTAGTCGCACATCGTGACCGCGTCGAAGTGACCGTCAGACCACGGCGCCGCTTCGAGCTGGCCCTGGTGGACGTGGTCCTTCCCGAAGCGCTTCGCGATCTCGCCGGCGCCGAACTCGCTCAGCTCTGCACCGAACGGGTCCCAGCCCATGCCCTGCGCGACCTGCATGAGGAAGCCGGTCGCGGCGCCGCAGTCGAGCACGCGGGCGCCGCGCGGGAGATCGCCGAGCCCCTTGAGCACGCGCTCGAACGTCCCCCGCTTGATGGCCTCGACTGACTCGCGATCGGTCTGGAGGCCCCAGGCGTCGTAGTAGTGCTCGCCGTAGATCTTCGCGAGCGTCGCGTCGGTCGGCTGCGGATCGATGCGCTCGAGGCTGCACTGCTGACACCGTGTGAACGTGTGCTCTTCCTTTTGCATGAAAGACTCGAAGGCGAGTCCTCCGCAAACCTCGCAAGCGCGCGCGGGGACGGACGGGGACGCTTCAGCGGACATGCGGCGTGGCCTACCTCTAAGGTGTCGGGATGTCCAGCGCAGGGCGGCGCTAGCATTTTGATGCGACGCTACCGCCACTTGGGGTAAGAGTCCCCCACGATGGGCAAGAGCGAAAGCGGCGACCGCCGTCCCCTCGTGGCCGTCAGCGCGATCGCGACGGGCGCCGTCGTCGCCTACCTCATCGCGAGCGCGCCGCAGCCGCTGCGCCTCAACTGGGGCGACCCATGGTCCGACCTGAACGTGCTCACGTCCGGGAGGTTCTTCGCGCGTGACGGCTTCGCCAGGCTGGCGTTCACGCCGGTCATCGACGTAGGCCCGCTCACGGACGAGTCGCTGCGCTACACGCACTACCCGCCGCTTCCCGACATCCTGAACGGCTTCGAGCAAACCATCTTCGGCGCCGCCGACATCTCGGTCTTCCGGATCGTCGCGCTGGCGTTCACCTTCGGCGCGCTCGCGCTCTTCTTCCGGTACGTCAGCCTCGTGTGGGGAAAGACAGCGGCGCTCTTCGCCTTGCCGCTCTTCTCGTTCAACCTACTCTTTCTCCAATACGCAGACACGATCCATCACATCCCGCTTTACTGGTTCACGGGCTTCGGCGCGTTGTATGCGGCTGCGCGCTGGCTCGGCGGCGGCGGACCGAAGAACCTAGGCGGGCTCGCGGCGGCGGTCTTCTTCTGCGGTCTCGCGTCGTACGACTACTATTTTTTCTTGCCGCTCATGCTCGGCGCCACGGTCCTCACGATGGGCCTGCGCTTGTTCGAGCCGCGCGCGAGGCAGCTGCTCCTCACCGGCGCAGCCGCCTTGATCGGCGCCGTGCTGGCGAAGACGCTCCTCGTCGTGTGGGCGGTTGGGTGGCACGGCTTCCTCGCGGACTTCATCTTCCAGTTCCAGGAGCGCGCGACATCGCAGCACGCGCCCGAGTACAAGGACGCCATCGCTCCGCTCCTCATGTATCGGCTCTGGCGATTCTTCGGCCCGCCGTTCTTCGTGCTGCTCGGGGCGCACCTCATCGCGGTCGCCGACCGGCTGAGGGGTGTCAAGACGGACGTTCGCGCGTCGCCGCTCCTCGTGTTGGGCGCCGGCCTCCCGTTCCTGATCCTCTTCACGCAGCTCTTCTGCGAGCAGTACCATCCGACGCTCGCGTTCCTGCCGTACTTCGCGATCGGTGGCGGCTCGCTGCTGGCGACGTTGTGGGACTCGTCGTCGAGCCGCAAGCGCGCCGCAGCGCTCCTCACGATGGCCTTCGTCGGCGCGTGGCAGCTCCGCGCGCTCTCCAGGTTCGACAAGGTGTTCCTGGAGCGAAGCGACATCCGTGAGGTGCAGAAAGGTCTTGCCGACGATCATCGCAACATCGTGGTCACCAACTGCCTCGTCGACGCGACGACCCGCTACTACTTCGATCGGCACGCGCTTGGCGCGCCGACGCACCGAACGGTGGCGAGCTTCGGCGAGCTTTTCGAGCGCTACGGCGCGGAGGAGCCGATCTCGTACATCGAGTATACGCACCTCGAGAAGATGGCGTTCGACAAGATCCTCTACAGCTTCTTCGGGGCGGAAAAGCGGTGGTCGTGGATCGGCGATCCGGAAGGGCACGTCTCCGAGTGGACACCGCGCGTGGTGAAGCCGCACGCTCAGATGGAAGAGATCATCTACGGCCTTGCGCCGCCGATTGTGGACACCGGCAGAGTGCGCCTGCACCGCGTATCGTTCGAGATGTTCGACCGGTACCAGACCGAGCACATGCCGACGGGGGACACGCGCTTCATCGACTTCGAGGGGCAGCAGGCGGACGTTTACAAAGTGTACGGCTTCGGCCCGCCCGAGCAGTACGGGATCCATCGTGGCTTCTCCTGGATGCATGGACACCAGAAGAAGCGGATGATCTTCACGCTGAAGGGGCTGAAGGAGATCCCCGCCGGCCCCAGCCTGCGCACCGCAGCGCTGCGCGTCCGGCTCTCGCCCGACCACGCCTACCACGTGGAGACGAGCGGGTTCGGGGCGAAGGACGGTATCGCGCTGACCTTGCGCGTGAACGGATCGGCGCCGGTCGGGACGATGGTGGCCGAGACGCCGTTCAAGAAGGGCGCCGTTCGGTACGAGCTCGTGATCCCCAAGGACGCCCTTCGCGCGGACGGGATTCAGCGGCTTGAATTCGAGTTCAGCGACACCGAGCCGGAGTACTTCAACGCCGTGGCGCTCGAGTACCTGCGCTTTGATCCGATGCCCTGAGCGTCCGCTTCAGGGTTGCTCGCTGGCCGGGGCGCCGGCCCACTCGATTCCGTTGGATATGGATCTGAGGAAGAGCTCCTCGGAGTACGACGCCGCGGTGTGACCGAGCGCGGTGTAGAACATTCGGCCGCACTGGAAGAGCTGCGTCCAGGACATCGGGTGACCCGCCGCTCCGTAGAAGCCGGCGTCGGGGTAATCCGGGAAATACTGGGCGATCGACGACTCGTCGAGGGACAGGAGCGGCGACAGCGCGGCGTTCTTCGCGGGGTTCGCGGAGTAGTAGTACCACTCGTCGACGCGCTCCCACGGATCGGGGAGGAACGAGACGAGCGGGCTGTCCTTGGCGTTCACGATGAGGCGGGCGGGGATGATCCCAGCGTCGCCGCTGCCGTGGCCGGCGAAGGTGGCACCGATCAGATCGCGAAAGAACTGCGAGTCGAGCTCCGTGGCGCTCGCCGCATGAACGCCGGCGACGCCCTTGCCCGCGTGGACGAACCCCTGGAACGCGAGGCGTTGGGGATCGGTCAAAAAATTCCCAGATGTGACGAAGAACAGGATTACGTCGAACGCCGCGAGGCCGTCGTCCGTGAACAGCGCCGTGTTCGCGGAGACGGTGACGTCGTGCCCGCGGGCGCGGAGATACTGCGAGAGCGCGACATCTCCGCTCGCGTGGGCCCCGGTGTGAAAGAAGAGCGTCTCCTTCGTGAAGAACAAGATGCGGAGGGGCCTCCGTGGCGCGACGAGCACGCTCGCGGGTCCGCACGTGTAGGCGGCGTCGGCGAGACCATCCTTTCTGGAGTCTCCGGCGTCGCTGACCGGTAGCGCCGCGTCCGCCGCGGCCACGGGATTCACCGCCAAGCCCTCGCCGCACGCACCGACCGCGCACAGCGCTGCAGTCATGGCCAGCGCGGCTGCGCAAGCGAGCGCGCGAACCGTCGTTTTCAAGACGATTCCCTTTGCGAAGGCGCGCACCCGCTCCTCCTCTTCCGACGGACCAAGAGCCCCGTCAGGATCACGACCGTTGCTATGCCGATTGCGACCCCCGGCACGAACGTGCTCGGCCGGTACCGGAACACGATGCGTCCGCTCGGCCCCGTCGCGCGCGTCGACACCGCGTCGTTCCACGGCACCGCCGGCTCCCCGTCGGCGCGCCACCCCTCCAGGAAATTCATGTTGTAGACCACGTGCGCACCCGGCGCGGCGTTCTGGTACTCCACGACCGCGTGCTGCGTCGTCCAGGCAACGATCCGCGCGTCGCCGCGTTCGTCCACGTACGCCTCGCCGCGGTACCCTTCGCCGTCCACGGCGCGCGCGCCGGCGTGCGACACGGGCGGGATGCCATAGCACGTGAGGATGCCTTCGTTGGCGCGCACGGTCGGGAGCATGATCATCGGCGCAGGGATTCCGAACTCGATCTTCGTCGGTGTGGCCGTCACGTGATGAAACGACGCCGAACGAACAAGTGTAGGCAGCGGGCGCGTGAAGGCCAGCGGGATCAGCGTCGCGGCCGAGCGCGTCACGTCGAAGAAGATGAGTGCGACCGGCGCGAGGAGTGCCGCGTCGAGCCACCGCGCGCGTCCTTGCAGGCGCCTCTGCCACAGCGCGTCGATGCTCCCGACGCACGAGACCGCGAGCAGCAGCACCGCCGTATAAAGGAAGCGCGACGGAACGTGCTGCGACGAGAACGGCGGCACCAGGTGAAGGAGCGTCCACGGCGCGAAGCGGTGAAACGCACCGCAGCCCAGCACCAGGAACGACAGCCCCGTGAGCTTGATTGCGACGAGCCGCCGATCGCCGGGCAGCGCGATCCCCAGCGCCATGACGAGGGCGCCGGCCCAGCCGACGTAGATGCCGTACTCGTGCCACCACCAGATGGGCTCGAAGGGCAGAGGCGTGTCGGGGCCGAGACGGTCCCACCGCGCCGTGAGCGCCGTGACGAGCTGCGAGAACGTGAATGCTTCGGAGGACTCGATCAGGCGAGGCGAGCTCTGCATCACCTGGAGCACGGGGAGGAGCTTCGGCGCCGACAACCCCAGCGAGACCAAGCCGACCGTGGCGAGGGTGGCGAGCGGCCGCAGGGAGCGCGCGCTCACGGCGAGCACGACGGCGTAGACCCCCAGCGCGAGGACTGTGTGGGGCAGGGGATAGACGCCGCCGGTGTACGCGATGAGGGCAATCGCCGCGCCGGTCGCGCATACGTCGCCGAACCGTCGGCGCTCGAGCGCGCGATCGAAGAAGTAGAGGGCGAACGGGAGCCAGCAATACTGGAGGTGCCAGGAGTGCCCCGCCGCGACCTGCAGCGCCCAGCGGCCGTTGACGGCCCCGAGCGCCACCACGAGCACGCGCAGCGAGATCCTGCGCGTGAACCGCCCCGCGAGCAGAAAGCACCCGAGCGCCATCGTCAGCGCGGCGCCGGCGACCTCGACACGGATCGCCACCGAGATCGGCAAGAGGAGGTACGCCGGCAGGTACGGGGACACGAGGTTCGTCGCACCCTCCGCGTACCCCCAGAGCGGATTGCCGCCGCAGAGATGAGGAGCCCAGAGCGGCATTTCGCCTTCGCGAAGGCTGGCCATCGTCAGCTCGCGGTAGACGAGGTGCGAGTCCCAGTCGTGATCGCCCACGAGCTCGAGGTGCCGCGCGAGCCCGCCTAGCGCGCGCGTGAGCATCGCGAGGGCGATGACGAAGGCCGAAAGCCCCGCGACCCGCGACGGGAGATCGCTCTCCCGCCACGCACGCGTCACGCTCGCCTGGAGCCACGACGTCAGGCGCTTCACGGGGGGCCCACACGCATCTCTTCGCGCACGACCTTCTTGGTGTCAACTCCGTGTGTTAGCGTCGTGCGCGCGCGACACGGGAAGGCTTCCACGCGCTCTCGCCAGCCATGCCTCTCACGCGCTCGCCCAATCTGGTGTCGTGGTTCGCGTCGCGATGCGATCGCTTCACGGCCCGCCTCGACGACGGGTTCGCGCGAGGCGAGCGGCGCTTCGGCGCGTGGGGTGTCTGCCTGCTCTTCGCGACGATGCTCCTTTGCGTAGCGGCCCTTTACTCCGCGCCGGCGATTCGTCTCGTCAACCATGGCATCCTCTACGGAGAGGCGTCGCGCGCGCCCTTCGAGGCGTCGGCGTCGCCGATCCGCTTCCGTCCGCTCGCGCCCGTGCTCGCGTATTGCATGTTCCTCCGCGGCGACGCGTTCATCGTCCTCCCGCTCCTCGCAGGCATCGGCTTCCTCGCGGTGGTGATGCGCGGGTATCGAAGAAGCGGCTTCGCGGGCTCGGAGTGCGTGGCGATGGGCTCCCTCCTGGCCTTCTCGAGCCCGATCCTCTTCACGCTCCATTTCGCCGGATACGTCGACACGCTGTCGTACCTGGTTCTGGCGATCGCGATGATCTTCGCAGGCTCGGACCTCGTTGTGGGCGCGTGCGTTGCCTTGGCGATCCTCAACCACGAGGCGAACGCGTTCCTCCTCCCCTGGCTCGTCTGGCACACGGGGCGGCGGCGGGAGGGGTGGGCGAGACGCGCTCGTCTTGGTGTGTCGATCGCCGCAGCGCTCTTCCTCGCCGCCTACGTGCGCGCGGTGATCGCGCGTCACGCGCCCATCACGTGGACGCCGGGCTTTTACTTGAACGCGCCGTACCTGCGGGAGAACGCGCTCCTCAACGTGCGCGGCGCGTGGCTCGGGCTCTTCATGGCGTTCAAGTGCCTCTGGGTCTTGCCGCTCCTCGCCGGCGTCGACCAGTGGGCGAAGGGGCGCCGCGCCGAGGTGGCCAGCTTGCTCCTCGCGACGCTCGGTGGCGTCGCGACGCTCATCATCACGTCCGACGAGTCACGTCTTCCCGCCATCGCCTTCCCGGCGATTTTGAGCGGCGCAGCCCTACTCCGCGAGGTCGTGGCGCCGCCAATCTTCGGGCGCGTGCTTTGGGCGCTCCTCCTCGTGAACCTCTTGGTGCCTCAATATTACGTGGGGCAATCGCGGCCGGTCGTCCTCTACCCGCTCCCGGTGGCGCTCGGGCTGAAGGCCCTCGGATACGACCCGTGGGCCGATTGGCTCGGTCAGCGCAAGATGCACTTCAGCCAGGAATAGCCGGGGCTCAAGGTCGAGGCGCGGAGGCGCGTTTCCACAACGAGAACGGGAGCGCGGGCTGCGTCTGCACGCCAAAATCGAGATCGCGCACGAGGTCGAACGAGCGCCGCAGGCCCGGCCTGTAGTCGCGCGTGTCGTTGAGCGCGCCGACGATCAGGTATTCCGCTCCGCTCCGCTCGAGCGCGCGCGCGTAGTCGCCGTCGAGCTCGCCGGCCTTCGCGTCGATGAAGCCTTGCAAGATCGGCTGCTCGTTCGGCTGCTTCCCCTCGAGGATGGGCACGAACGGGCTGGTCGTGAAGACGACCGGGCCGTCCAGATCGTGCACGAACGCGCGGAGCCGGCGCGCCCTCTCGGTGCGCTCGGTCGTCGGGACGAACGGCGACGGATCGAACGCGAGCAGCCAGAGTGTCGCGGCGCCCGCGATGAGCGTGCCCCAAAACGCCGCGCGCGATGCCGTCCCCTGCGCGGGGAGCGCGTGCAAGAAATCGCAGACCAGCAGGAGAGCCACCGGCCACGACAAGACGAAGACCGGGATGAGCACATTGACCCAGCCGCCAACCTTCATGAACGGAACCATCGACGCGACGATCGCGGCCCCGAGGAGCCCGACCCACTTCACCGTCACCGGGCGCAGCCATTCCCGCCGTCGCGCCTCGGCGACGAACCACGGGAGGGCGACGAGGAACGGCGCGTGTACCGCGAAGTGACCGATCGCCGCGCTCCACTCGTCGTGCCCCCGTAGGCCGTGGCGGGCCTGATCGAAGAGCCACGTCCAAAACCACCCGCCCGTCGCCGCGCAGAACGCGCCGAGTAGCGCCGCGCTCGACGCTCCGGTCGCACACAAGAGGAGGATTCCGCCCCGTGCGTCTCGCACGTACGCGAAGACGATGAGCCACACCGCGAAGAACACGCCGGTCTGCTTCGTGTAGATCGCAAGCGTCAGGACGCCGCCCGCGATCGCCGCCCGTCCGAGTCGCACGCGCCCGTCACCCAGGATCGCCGCGCCGAGCACCGGGAAGAAGATGGCCATCGCGTCGCCGCGCGCCAGATCGTACGCCGCGCCCGCGAACGGATACCCGGCAGCGATCCCGCCGAACGCGAGTACGGCAAGGACGACGCCGACAGCGCGAGACGGCGCGTGCCAGACGATCGCGCCCGCCAAGATCGCGCCTGCTCCCACGATGCAGGCGATGGACAGCGCGCGCGCCGTCGGATAGTCGAGGCCGAAGAGCCCGCCCGTTGCGCTGAGCACGGTCCAGTACACGGGTGGATAGGGGAAGGTCGCGAAGCCGCGCGCCGGGTCTCCGTAGAGGTAGAGCCCGTGGGAGATGCGGTACGCGTGGTAGAGGTGGCACCCCTCCATCCACTCTAGATCCCACGGGTAGGCGATGCGCGCCGCCAACGTTGTTGCGAGGGTACGGAGCAGCGCTACGGCCGGGTAGAGAAGTAGAAGTGCAGCCGTAGCCCGGAGACACAGCGCCAACTTCGTCGAGCCAGGCTGATCGTGGGATCGCGGGGGAGTCGACGCAGGCACTAGGGTCCGACGGTATCACGGGGACCGTGAACTGCTGCTCGCAAGGGCCAGGCGCCGCGACTCGTCCGCTCGCGAGCCGTGACCCAGGCGATCACCGAGCCCGCCCCTTGCGGAGGTAGCTCCGACGTCAGCGGTGGCCCCGCCAAACCGTCAGCCCCTCTTCTCCCGCCGCGACAGGTGCTGCTTCGCCGCCGTCGACACCGCGCCGCTCACGTTCTTGCTCCGCGCCAGCGCCTTGAGCTCGCTCTCCCGCAGGTGGACGATGAACTTCGACGCAAGCGCGAACGGCGTCCGCGGGTTCTCGGTGAGGGCGTACTTGATGGGGTAGTGCTTGGGGAAGCTCTCCGCGATGATCTTGAGGACGTCATCGCTGACCGCGCGGCTCTTCGCGATGCGCTCGGCCTCCTGCTCGCCCATCTTCGGGCTCTTCGCCGCCGCCGCCGCCACGAGGCGGTTCGCGTCGCGGACGAGGATCGCGCGCTGCGACGCCGTCCCCAGGGCGCTGAGGCGGATCTTCTGACTGATCGTCATCTCGTTGATCGGCGGCAGCTTCTCTCTGTGCTTCGCCTTGACGACCTCGCGGCCTTCGTCGTCCATCTCGTAGACTTCGTCGTTCGGATCGTCGTCCTCGGCGGTGTCGATGACGCTCCGGAACGCCAGGTCTTCGGGCGCCGGCGCGTCGGTCGCCTCCGGGATCAGCTCGTTGGCGATCGCGGCGGCCGCCTCCTTGAACGCGGGGATGCCGGTCAGCTCGAGCCCGTTGCGCACGGCGAGCTCGATCAGGCGATCGGTCGTCGACATGCGCGTCGCCTTGTTCAGATAGAGCTTCTCGATGATCTCGGGATGCTTGAGCAGGCGCTCTTCGTTCGTCGCGATGAGCTCGCTGACGGCCTCGCTGCACGCGCCGGCGACCTTTGCCACCGTGATGGGCATCAGGTTCGGGTGCGAGAGGATCCGCTCCATCACGCTCAGCTCGCCCGCGAACTGAGGCGCGATCACGTCGAGCACGCCCGGCGGCAGCTCGCTCGCGAGCGCTCCGTTCAGGACCGGAGCGGGTAGCGCCTTGAGCGTCGCCTTCGCCATGTTGGCGATCGGCACGTCCTCGCCCTCGGCCAGGAGGCAGACGAGCGTCAGCGCCTCGCCAGGCTTCAGACCGGGGGCGATGCCGCGCGCGCCGAGCGTCCGCAGGGCCGGCGGCGTTGTGGGGTCCAGGAGGCGCTGCGCTTGCTGCGGCAGGGTGGAGACGTCGACCGCGGGCTCCATGTTCCGTCAACTATGCGCCAAAACGCGCGGAATCACTAGATGTCCATCGTAGAAGGCCGTACCTCTTAAGACCGCCACGACACGTGCGTCAGGCCTGGCGGCCCGGCCCCAGGAGAATTATCTTGGGCGAAGTCGTGGGCACCGTCCCCGACAAGGAGATCCCGATGGGTGTGTTCGACTTCGTGAAGAACGGCGTGCGCGAAATGATGATCGCGCGCCCGGATCAACTCAAGCACCTCATCGTCTTCAAGCATCCCGATCAGAATTTCCCGATGTACTCGCAGCTCACCGTCGACAGCGACGAGTGCGCGGTGTTCTTCAAAGACGGTCGCGTCGTCGGCGTGCTGCCGCCAGGCCGTCACACGCTGCAGACGCAGAACATCCCGTTCCTGAACCAGATCGTGAACAACTTCACGGGCGGTCAGGTCTTCATCAGCGAGATCTTCTTCGTGAAGACGACGCCGGTGCGCGGCATCCCGTTCGGCGGCCCCATCGGCGACATGCTGGATCCGCTCACCGGCGAGCAAGTCATCCCGCGCATCTTCGGCGAGTTCTCGCTCGTCGTGACCGATCCGGTGCGCTTCGTCGTCGGCTACAGCGGCCAGGGATCGACGGGCGACAACGACTTCGTCCTCGACTGGGTGAAGGGCCTCTTCATGAACGGCGTCAAGACGACGCTTGGAGAGCTCTGCGAGGTCGAGCAGAAGAGCGTCCTCCAGGCCGTGGCGCTGACGCAAAAGCTCGCCGCCGCGTTCGTGAACCACGCGCCCGATCTGAACGACATCGGCGTCCGCATCCTCCAGATGGGGCAGTTCAACCTGAACTTCTCCGACGAGGATCGCCAGCGCCTCGTCGCGGCGAACGCGGAGATCGCGAAGGCGCAGCGCGAGGTGCGCGTGAAGCAGATCGGCGTCGCGGGCGCCGCAGCCGACGCGCAAGCCAAGCAGTTCGAGCTCGATCAGAAGTTCGGACAGGACGCGCGGTACGTTCAGCAGCTCGCCGGCAACTACCAGAACTACGCTGCCGGCCAGGCGCTCATGGGCGCGGGGCAGGGGATGGCGGCGCACGGCGTTGGTGACGGGCTCGCAGGCGCGGGCGCGTCGATGGCGGTCGGCGTCGGCATGGGCAACATGATGGTGGGGGCGATGCAGCCCGGCGCGCAGCCGCAGTTCGCGGTCGGCGGCGCGGCGGCTCCTGCTGCTGCGGCCGCGCAACCTCAGTTCTCCCCGGGCGGCCTGCAAGTGACGTGTGCAAAGTGCAACTGCAAGCAGCCCGGCGGGAAGTTCTGCGCGGAGTGCGGCGCGGCGCTCTCTCCGCTGAAGAAGTTCTGCACCGGCTGCGGCGGCGAGCTCGCCGCGGCGGCGAAGTTCTGCGCCAACTGCGGAACCGCGGCGAACGCCGTCGCGGCACCCGCTGGCTGACGCCCCCATTACGCCGGCGCCCGCGACCTCGTCGCCCGCGAGCCCGGCGCCGCCCGCCAAGAAATGGGCGTCTTTGGCCCGCGAACGGACCGCTAACGGTCAACCGACTTCTGCTCTAAGCTCCATGGGTGGTACGGCAGGCCGCAGTGTTCGCCCTCTTCGGCATCGCCGGCATTTCGCTGTCGTTCGGGCGAGACCCCGGAGGATGCGGCGGCGTCGACGAGCACTCGGGGACGGTCAACGCGCCCTGCACGCGCGACAAAGACTGCAAGACCGATCTCGTCTGCCGTGAAGGCGTGTGCGCCGATCTCGATGCCGGGCCACCGCGCGACGCTGCGCCGCCCGACGGGGGCACGAAGGACGCCGCCCGTGACGGAGCTTGACGCGACCGAGCCTGGGCCGGCGTTCGCGTCGGACACGATCCTCGACGCCAAGCGAGACGCGCGGGCGATCAAGCGCTGCCCCGAGTGCTCGCAGCGCTACGGCCCCGACGCGCGTTTCTGCCCCTTCGACGGCGCAGAGCTCGACGAGCAGACCTGGGATCCCGCGGGCGACTCGCTCCTAGGCGCGATCATCGACGATCGCTACGAGGTGTGTGCCGTGCTCGGCGAGGGCGGGATGGGCACCGTCTACAAGGTGCGTCACGTCTCGCTCGAGCGCATGTTCGCGATGAAGGTGCTCCGCGCCGATCTCGCGAAGGACGCCGATCTCGCGGCGCGCTTCACCCAAGAGGCGAAATCCACGGCGAGCATCAAGCACCCGAACGTCGTCCAGATCACCGACTTCGGTCGCCTCACCGACGGCGTCCCGTATTTCGTGATGGAGCTCCTCGTCGGCCAGCCGCTCTCCGTCGTCCTGAAATCGCACGGTCCGGTGCCGCATCCGGTCGCATCCCAAATCGTCCTGAAGATCGCCGCCGCTCTCGGCGCGGCGCACGAGGTCGGCATCGTCCACCGCGACCTGAAGCCCGACAACGTCTTCCTCGTCGGACGCGCGAGCGACGTGCAGCTGCCCGAAGACGTGCGCGTGGTCGACTTCGGCGCCGCAAAGGTGATGGGCGCGAGCCGAGTGACCAAGACCGGCATCGTCTTCGGCACACCCCATTTCATGAGCCCCGAGCAAGCGAGCGGCGGCGTCGTCGACCACCGCGCCGACATCTACGCGCTCGGCGTCATCATGTACGAGCTCTTCACGGGCCGCGTGCCCTTCGAGGCCGACACGTACATGGGGGTCCTGACGCAGCACATGTTCGTGCAGCCGGCGCCGCCGAGCACGGTGTCGGCGCACGGCAAGGATCTGGGTCGCCTCGAGGAGGTGATCCTTCGCGCGCTCGAGAAGAAGCCGGAGGCGCGATTCGCGTCGATGGAGGAGCTCTCGGCCGCGATCCGTCACGCCGTGCGCGTCGGATCAGGGGGTGAGCTCGCCCGCGCGGGAAACAGCTCGCCGCCGCGCGCCTCGTCGGCGCCGCCGAGCGTGGCGCCGATCCCGATCCGACGGGGGCCGCCCGGTTGGCTGGTAGGCCTCGCCGCCGGCACGGTCGTCGCCCTCTTGACGGTGGCGGTTCTCGCGTTTCTTCAGCCGAGCCGGACACGCTCCGACGACGGCGCGCTAAGGCCGTCGCCGTCCGACCGAGCGCCCGCCGCCGCGGCGATCACGCCACTTCCGCTCACTTCAGGCCTCGACGTCGCGCCTTCCGCGCCGCCGTTGGCCCCATCGTCGACCGTCTCGTCGTCGCCCGCGCCTCCGTCTTCGAGCGCCGCGCCCCCGGCGCCCCGACGTCCGCCCCGACCGTCGCCGGCCACCCCACCTCCCCAACCCAAGCTCACGGACCCCGAGTTCGTGGATCCTTGGAAAAAGTCACGGCCTTAGCGGTATCCTTCCCATCCCGTGGCGAAACAGAAGCTGCTGCTCGTCGACGCCGATCCGCGCAGCGTGCGCGTGCTCGAGGTCAGCCTCAAGAAGGCCGGCTACAGCGTCACGACCGCGAAAGATGGTCTGGACGCCCTCCAAAAGGTCGAGCTGTCGACGCCCGATCTCGTCCTGTCCGACACGCGCCTCCCCAAGCTCGATGGCTACGCCTTCGTGCGGCGCCTGAAGGAGCGCGCCGAGTGGTCGAGCATCCCGGTCGTATTTCTGACCAGCCAGAAATCCGTCGAGGACAAGATCCGCGGCCTCGAGCTGGGGGTCGAGGACTACCTCACCAAGCCGATCTTCGTCCGCGAGCTGCTCGCGCGCGTGAACCTCCTCCTCGCGCGCCGCACGCAGGAGAACATCGTCACACACAAGGGCGCGACCGGTCGCACGCATTTCTCGGGATCGATCGAGGACATGGCGGTCGTCGATCTCCTCCAGACCTTCGAGGTCTCGCGGAAGACCGGCGTCGTGCACTTGCGAAACGGCGCCGCGCACGCGCAGATTTATTTTCGTGAAGGCAAGCTCGTCGACGCGGAGCTCGGCGCGCTTCGCGGCGAAGAGGTCATCTACCGCACGCTCATCTGGAACGAGGCGGATTTCGAGGTCGAGTTCCGCGACGTGAAGAACGAGGACATCATCGGGACGCCGACGCAGGGCATTCTGATGGAGGGCATGCGCCGCGTCGACGAGTGGGGGCGCCTCACCGAGCAGCTGCCGCCGATGTCGACGGTCTTCGAGATCGATCACACGCAGCTCGCCGATCGCCTGAACGAGATCCCCGACGAGCTCAACGGAATCCTGCGGCTCCTCGACGGGCGGCGCACGCTGACGCAGATCGTGGACGAGTCGCCGTTCGAGGATCTGTCCACGCTCGCGACGATCTCGAAGCTCTTCTTCGAGGGCCTCTTGCTGGAGCGCGCGGAGCCGGCGCCGGCGGAGCACCCCGACACGCTCAAGGATCCCGCAGCGACCGCCGCGTCCGCGCATGGCGATCTCGTCGTCCCCGCGACCGAGAGCGCGCGCCCTCCGCCGGAGACGCCGCGCGTCGAGATGCCGGTCGAGAGCCAACCGCTGACCCCTCCGCGTCTCCCCGCCGAGCCTTCGGTCCACGTGGCGCCGAAGGCGGAGATCGCGAAGGTGAATCTCGTGCGCGTCCAGGCGCGCCCGCTCATCGTGGTCGAAGAGGAGGTCGACCCGAACCTCGCATTGAACGACGCGCGCGCGCACCACGTCGGTCCAACCGCCCCGCCGCCGCGCTCCGAGCCGCGCCCGGACGAGCCGCCGGTCATCGTCGACGAGCGGTCGCTCGAGCGGCCGAGCGATGGCGAAGGGCACATGGTCACCGCCGCCGATCTCGAGCCGGAGGTGGTGGATAGCGTGCGGAAAGAGCGCGCCGCCACGACGGTCCCGCCGATCTCGGGGCCCAAGAGCAGCTCGAAGATCGCGATCCCCCGCGCGCCCCGGACGCCGCGGCCGCCCGCGGAGGAGCCGGTCGACGAGGTGCCGATGCAGGGGCGCCGCATGTCGACGCCGGTGCTCCTTGCGATCATCGCGGCGGTTTTCCTCGTCGGGCTGGTGGTGGTGAAGGTGATGGAGCCGTCGCCGGACATCGCGCGGCGCGATCCGACGGCCGCAGATGCTGCGCTGACGAACGCGACGACGCCGGATCCGACGATCTCGGCCACGCCGACGGGGACGCCGACTCCGTCCGCGACGCCGACTCCGATCGCGACGCCGACGCCGACGCCGATCGCGACTCCGACTCCGATCGCGACTCCGACGCCGATCGCGACTCCGACTCCGACCGTTGTGGCGTTGCCGACGCCGACACCCCCCGCGCCGTCCACGGCGGCCGAGCCCCGCGTCAACCTCACGCAGCAGGCGCAGCGTCTCCTCGAACGCGGGCAGACGTTCAAGGCGATCGACGCGGCGCGTCGCGCGACGGCGGCCGATCCTGGGGACGCCGAGGCGTGGCTCACGCTCGGAGCGGCATTCGACGCGTCGGGCTCGCGCACGCAGGCGCGCGCGGCGTATCAGAGCTGCGTGAACCGTGGCCGCGGTGGCCGCGTCAGCGAGTGCCGAGCGCTTCTAGGGCAGTAATCGCGAAGTCGCGCCGTTGGGAATGTGAGGGGATCCTCACGTTTCGCGGATCCGCGGATCGAGCGCGGCGTAGCAGACGTCGACGACGATGTTGGCGAGGACGATCGCGGCGCTCGTGACAAGCACCGCCCCGAGGATGAGCGGGCCGTCGCGATCGAGCATCGCGTTGACGCTCATCGCGCCGATGCCAGGCCAGCGAAAGACGGTCTCGGTCACGACCGCGCCGCCGACCAACGTGCCGAGATCGAGGCCGAGGACGGTCACGAGCGGGACGAGCGCGTTTCGTAGGCCGTGGCGCACGAGGACGCCGGCGCGGCTCACGCCCTTCGCACGCGCGGTGCGCACGTAGTCTTGGCCGAGCGCGCCGATCATCTCGTCGCGAACGAGCCGCGTGTACGACGCGGCGCCGAAGAGGCCGAGCGTGAGGGCGGGGAGGATCACGCTGAGCGCGTGGTCCGCGGCGTCTTTGCCGTAGCCGTCGACCGGCAAGAGGCGGAGCTGGTGCCCGAGCACGAATTGGAGGAGGAGCCCGGTGAGGAAGGTGGGCGCGCTCACGCCGAGGAGGCTCACCGCGACCGCCGCGCGATCGGTCTTCGTGTTCCTGCGCGCCGCCGCGAGGACGCCGAGCCCGACGCCGAAGAAGAGCTGCAGCACGACCGCTGCGCCCGCGAGCTGCAGCGTGCGTGGCAGCCGCTCGCCGAGGACGGTGAGTACCGGCCGGCGCATCGTATAGCTGCGTCCGAGATCGACGTGGAGTCGGCCGAGCGCGCCGCACGAGGCGTGCTCCTTGTCCCCTGCCTCCACGGAGGACGGCCCCACGTGCACGAGGCGGCGCATGAAGATGGCGTACTGCTCGTGCACGGGTCGATCGAGTCCGAGCTGCTGCCGGATCCGCGCGACGTCGGCGGGCCGCGCCTGCGGACCTGCGACCATGCGCGCCGGATCGGTCGGCAGGACGTTGTTCACGAAGAACGCCGCGGTCAGCACCGACCAGACGACGATCACCGCCCACGCGAGGCGGCGCGCGAGGAAACGCATCACCGCCACGCTCCCGCGCCGATCAGGCTGCCGAGCGCCCGACCGAGCCCCGACCGCGCTCCGCCCGGTGCGCCGGCCGCCCGGCGCTCCGACTCGCGATCGAGCCAGACGTCGACGACGTGCTGGTTCAGGATCGGGTGCGTCTTGTATCCCCGCACGTACGGCTGCCACACCACGTACCACCGCACGCCGTGCGTGAACGCCCACGGGGCCTCGTCGCAGACGATCGTGTTGGCCTCGTCATACATCGCCGCGCGGGCCTTCGGGTCGAGCTCGCGGTGCGCGTTCGCGAGGAGCGCGTCGACGCGCGCGTTCTTGTAGAAGGCGTTGTTGCTGGTGTCCTCGTCGTTGATGGCTTTGCCGGAGAAGAGAGGCTCGAAGAAGTCGCTCGCGTCCGGAAAGTCCATCTGCCAGCTCCCCTCGGAGAACGCCGCCTTCCCCCGCCTGCGCGTGAGCGCGCTCCACGTGGGGAAGCTCAGGATTCGGATCTCGATCTGCAGCCCGATCTTCGCGAGATCCTGCTTCATCAGCTGCGCCGTGTACTCGGTCATTCCCGCCTTGTAGGCGTAGTAGGGGATGACGTTCGGGTAGCCGCCGCGGCCCGTCGCCGGATCGTAGGGGTAGCCCGCGCGTCGCATGTGCTCGAGCGCGGCGGCGACGTCGTAGCGCTGGCGCCCTGGCAGATCCTCGCGGTAGCCGGGCACCGACGGCGGCAGCACCTGGTACGCGGTCCGCGTGCGCGCCGGCGAGACCATGCGGAAGTGATCGCGATCGATCGCGGCGGCCACGGCGCGACGTATCTCGACGTTGTCGAACGGCGCCATCTCGACGTTCATCGCCTGCCCGTAGACCGTGCGCTCGGGCGCGAACGTGCCGAACGGCTTCCACCTTGGATCGCTCTGGAAGCGAACGATGTCGGCCTGAGAAAAATCCTGGAGCGCGTCGACCTCCCCGGACTCGAGCTTGAAGCGCTGCGTGACGATTCCCATCCCGTAGGTCCACGTCACCGCGTCGAGGTACGGGCGGCCCGGTCGGAAGTAGCCCTCATGACGCACGACGGTGACGCTGCGCCCGTGCTCCCATCCGCCGGGCAGCAGCTTGAACGGGCCCGCCCCGCACGGGTGCCAGCCGTCGGTGAAGCGCTCCCCACCGCTCTTGCAAACGGGTCGCAGAGAGGTGAGCGCGAGGGCTGGCAAGAAGGTCGCGTCGGGCTCGGCGAGCGTGAACGCGACGACGTAGCGCCCGAGCACGCGCACGCCGTCGAGGTGTGGTAATTTCTTTTCAGTATAATTTTCGTAGCCGGCGATTTTCTCGTAGAAGCTCGCGTTCGGGTTGGGCGTCGACGGGCTCAGCGCGCGTTCCACGGAGCGCTTCACATCCTCGGCGGTGAGCTCGTCGCCGTCGTGAAAGCGGACGCCCTCGCGCAGCGTGAAGCGGTACTCGGTGCCGCCTTCTCCGACCTCCCAGCGCTCGGCGAGCGCGGGCACTAATTTTCCCGCGTCGTCGTACTCGACGAGGCCCGCGAAGAGGAGCGAGAGGACCGGCGTGGCGAGGCCGTCCGAGGTGATCGCCGGATCGAGGCCGCGGATGTCGCCGAACGAGGCGAGGTGCAGAGTGCCGCCCCGCCTCGGCGTCTCGTCCCCGTCGTGCGCGCGGGGGAGGGGAGCGTCGAGCCCACCGCCGCAGCCGGTCAGGGCACCGAAAAATATACTGAAAAGAAATACACTGAAGAGACATGTGAGGCGTTCCCCACGTCTCGTGCGGGGGCCGAGCTCAGTCCTCGCGCGGGTCGAGCGCATCGCGGAGCCCCTCCCCGAGCAGGTTGAATCCGAACACCGCGAGCAAGATCGCGACGGCGGGGCACGCCAGGATCCACGGCGCCGTCTGGTAGATGTCCTGCCCCTCGAACAGCATGTGGCCCCACGTGGCGGTGGGCGGCGAGATCCCGACGCCGAGGTAGCTGAGGACGCTCTCGGCGACGATCATCTGCGCGACCGACAGCGTCGCGATCACGATCAGCGGGCCGGCCACGTTTGGGAGCACGTGTCGCGTGAGGATCGCCAGCGTCGACTGCCCGAGCGCGCGCGCGGCCAGGACGTAGTCGTGCTTCTTGATCTGCATCGTCTTGGCGCGAAGGATCCGTGCGGTGCCGAGCCATCCCGTGAGGCCGAGCGTGACGAAGATGCTGGTGGTCGTCGTTCGATCGAGCGCAGCGCCCACCGCCATGACGAGGAGGAGAAACGGAAACGACAGGCCGACGTCCACGACGCGCATGAGCGCAGTGTCGGCGGTGACCTCTGGACCGCTCCGTAGCGCGGTCCGTGCGCTGCGCGCGCTGAAAAGCCAGAGGAGGGCGCCGCCCGCGAGGACGCCGAGCGCCGGGGCACCTCTCCCGAACACCGCGAGCGCCGCCGCGCCGCACGCGCATGCGACGACCGCCCACGGGACACGGATCCCGGGCGTGTCCTCGTAGTACCCCGCCACGATTCCCACGAAGGCGCCGACCGTCGAGGCGATCACGGTCGCCGCGACGCCGATGACGAGCGACAGGCGCGCCCCGTGCGCGAGGCGCGCGAGCTCGTCACGGAAAATACGGTCGGTTCCGAGCCAGTGCGCGGCGCTCGGCCCGGCGGGGTTTTGCGCGGGCGTCGCGCCGGAGACGAAATCGCTCGTGTACGGATCGCTCCCGACGAGCAGCGGACCGAGCAGCGCAAAGAGCGCGAGGAAGACGACGATGCCGGCGCCCAGCACGGCGGCGCGGTTCCGTCGGAAACGGGCGCGCGCGCGCGGATCGAACATCCGTCAGGCCACCTTGCCCGCCGCCTCGACGAGGAAGCGGGTCATCACGTGGGCGAACGCCTCGGGGCACTCCTCTTGTGGAGCGTGTCCGGACTCGAGCACCTCGAAGCGCGCGCTCCGCAGCTCTCTCGAGAGGCGGCGGCCGTCGGAGATCGGCGCGCAGCGATCGCCGCGACCCCAAACGACGAGCGAAGGCACGTTGACGCGCGGCACTTGCGCAACGATCGCCCGCGTGTCGAGGAGCGCCTGCGTCGTGGCGAACGCCGCCTCGCGCGCGGCGGGGACGTTGAACAGGTCGAAGTGCGTGTCGACGCGCGCCCACGGCGGCTCGGCGGTGCCATAGACGTGGTCGCGGAAAAATCGCCGGAACATCGCGCGCCCGTACAGCTGCTTGAACGCGACCGGGCCCACGACGGGCACGCCGGCGACGCGCGACATCAAACCGAGCCGTGCCGAGTAGACGTGCGGACCCACGAGCACCAGGCGATCGACGAGGGCGGGGTGCTTCGCCGCGAGCGTCAGTCCGACAGCGCCGCCGAGACCGTGTCCACAGACGGCGGCGCGACTGAGGCCGAGCGCCGCCACCACGTCCGCGACCGAGTCGGCAAACGCCTCGAACCCGTACCCGTAGCGCGCGGGCGACGGCTTCTCGCTCTCGCCGAACCCCGGCAAATCGGGCGCGATCACCCGAAAACGCTGGGCGAGCGCCGGCATGACGTCCTCCCACGTCCGCTGGCTCGACAGGTACCCGTGGACGAGGATCAGCGGCGGCCCGTCGCCCGCCTCGACGAAGCGCACGCGTGTGCCGCGCGCATTCACGTCGCGGGTCACCGGGTCGAAGCGCGCGGGGGTCGTCAAAGCGGGGCTAGCATAGCGCTAACCCCGAGAAGTCGCGCCGAGACGCGCACTTCGCTGCGCCCGGTCGATCGTCGGGCGGAATCCCGTGCAGCATGCACGCAACAATGCCCCGGTCGCGCCGATGGGGAAGGGTGAGAACCGAAAATGGCGACGAGATCAGGCGTGTGCTCGGCAACCCCGCGACGCTGCGCTACGAGCTGCTCGAACGGATAGGCGCGGGTGGGAACGGCACCGTCTACCGCGCGCGCGAGATCGGCGCCGCGTTCCCGAAGGAGGTCTGCGTGAAGCGCCTCTCGCGCTTGTGCGAGCTGGCGGTCCGCGACCTCTGGGAAGAAGCGCGGCTCCTCGCGCGCATCCGGCACGCGAACGTGGCGTCGCTGCTCGCGGTCGGGCAGGAGCGCGACGGCACGCCGTTCCTCGTCCTCGAGCTCGTTCGCGGGCAGAACCTCCGCGCAGTGTGCCGGGGATCGGTGGCGGCGTCGCTCGCACCCCATGGCGCGTACCTATCCGAGCGCGTCGCGGTGCACGTCGCCTGCGGAGTCTTGCGCGCGCTCGCCGCCGCCCAGCGCGTCCTGCCGGGGCTCGTCCACCGCGACGTGACGCCGACCAACATTCTCCTTTCGAACGAAGGTGAGGTGAAACTCACGGATTTCGGTATCGCGCTGGCGGGCGACCGCACCCGGTGGACCCGCCCCAGCCTCGTGAAAGGCAAGCTCGGCTACGTCTCCCCCGAGCAGGCCCGCGGGGGGCCGCTCGACGTGCGGTGCGACCTCTTCGCCGTCGGCGTCGTCCTCTACGAGCTCCTTGCGCGACGTCGCCCCTGGCGCGCAAACGGAGCGATCGACGAGCTCCGCGCGATCGAGCGCGGCGACCTCGTTTCGCTTAGCGAAGTGCGTCCGGATCTGGATTTCGGCTTTCTGCAGGCCGCAGAGCGCTTATTGGAGTTGCACTCACATGATCGTTATGCGTGTGCAGACGACGCCCTTCGTGCGCTGGCTCCCTACAGTGCAGGAGATCTCGGATCCCTGCGGATCTCTGCGCTTCTTCGGGATCTCCGCGGAACCTCCGCCGCGCCGGTGTCGCGATGAAAACGCGCCGAAAACGCGACCACTGGAGTGACATTGTTTGTCACATCTACGATCTAAGCTCGCGAGAGCAGTTCCATTATGGAACAGCACAAAAAAAACGCCGAAGAGGCGTTGACCGTCCTCTTTTGAATAGAATACATTCAAAAGCGTCAGAACGTGGCGCCGATCGCCCTCCCAAGGAGGCGCAGAATCAGGCGAACCTGCAGTTTACGCGTGTGCAGGAGCAGCTGCGGATGGTGCAGGCAGAGGCATTCTCGGACGACGAGCTCGCGCGAATCGAGCGCGAGCACCCGCAAGGGCTCTCGTCGGAAGAGATCCTCGGTTGCTTCATCCGCAAGGGAGTCAAATTCACGGAAGCGACGCTTCGCAAGTACGTCCAACTCGGACTTCTCCCGCGCAGCGTACGTGTTGGTTTGAAGGGCAGGCATCGCGGTTCGCAGGGGATGTATCCCGCCACCGTCATCCGCAGAATTCAGCGGCTGAAGGCGATGATGTCCGAGTTCACGATCGAGCAGATTCAGAAAGAGTTCCTCTTCGTGAGGGGGGACGTCGAGGAGCTCGAGAGAAATCTCGAGCGCATTTTCTCGACGTTCGCCACCGCGGTGAAGTCCGGCCGGGACGGAGAGGTCGCCACGCGCGCGATGCAGAAGGAGTTGGCGGACGCCAGGTCCCTCGCAGCAGAGCTCGTGGCGAAGATCACGGGAGTGGAGACGAGGCTGACCATGCAGGCTCGCCTGCAGCGGGAAGCGATGTAGCAAGACGATCCGCGTGGACGCCGGCCGCTGCCGCGTCTCCGCAAAATCGTTTCAAAAGAAGTGGCTGTGGCGGCGTGTGGGTGAGGCGACCCTCACGTTCGCTTCGCAGGGAGATCTTTGTCGGACGCTCGCGGGACGAGCGCCACCGGCCGAGATCCACTCGGGAGGAGCACGAATGGACGCGAAGCACGTTCCGGGGACGGAAGAGGAAGAGACGATGGACATGCCGGAGATGGCCGTGGAGACGGAGGGAGCCCTCGCGCTCGCCCCCGCCCCGATCGACGCGCCGGAGGGAGAGCACGTCACGCGCGAGCAGCGTCGTTCGCGTCGCAAGCGCGACGTGCGCGCGCGGACGATCAGCGTGAAGCGCATGACGAAGCGCGAGCTCGAGCTCGGGCGCATGCTCTACCCGGAGGCGCCGGTCGACAAGCCGCGCACGCGCGCCGAGTGCGCGAACGGCGAGCGGCCGTGCCCGTTCGTCTCGTGCAAGCACCACCTTTATCTCGACGTGTCGGCGAAGACCGGCGCGATCAAGCTGAACTTCCCCGATCTGGAGGTGTGGGAGATGACCGAGACCTGCGCCTTAGACGTGTCCGATCGTGGCGGGACGACCCTCGAAGAGGTCGGCGCCATCATGAACCTGACCCGCGAGCGCATCCGCCAGGTCGAGGTGAAGGGGCTCGCGAAGCTCGAGGCCCTGAAGGACATGAGCGCGCTCCGCGACTACGTCGACGAAGGCCCCGTCGGGAAGCGCCGCCTCCCGGTGCTCACGCGCCCGGTTGTCGAGGAAGAGGACGAAGAGGAGAGCGAGGACCTCGACGAAGTCGAGGATGTCGCGACCGAGAAGACGAAGGATAGTGCCCCTCCCGAAGCGGTCGAGGAGTTCGACGTCGAGGAGTTTGCCAGCGCCGCGCTCGACGACTGATCGTCGCCCGATCCGCCTTATTTTCAGCTCTTCCTGACGCCCCGCACGGCCCCGCCGCGTGGGGCGTCGTGCATTGACGGGCTCGGTTCGGCGGGGTACCTCCCCGTCGCAATGGCACAAAAAACCGCGCTCATCTCCGTCAGCGACAAGACCGGCTTGTTCCCGTTCGCGCGCGCGCTCGTGAAGCAGGGCGTGAGGATCCTGTCGAGCGGCGGCACCGCGAAGGCGCTCGCCGACGAGGGCGTCGAGGTCGAGACCGTCGAGTCGTACACCGGCTCGCCGGAGGTGATGGGCGGTCGTGTGAAGACGCTGCACCCGCGCGTGCACGGCGGCATCCTCTCGCGCGGCAAGGTCGACGAGAAGGATCTCGAGAAGCTCGGCGGGCGCGAGATCGATCTGGTGATCGTGAACCTCTACCCGTTCGAAAAAACCGTGGCGACGGCGGGCTCTACGCACGAGCACATCATCGAGAACATCGACATCGGCGGACCGTCGATGGTGCGCTCCGCGGCGAAGAACCACGCGCGGGTCGCGGTGGTGTGCGATCCCACGGACTACGATCGCGTCGCGAAGGAGCTCACGGAGTCGGGCGGCGTCACCGCAGCGACGCGCGCGGAGCTGGCGGCCAAGGCCTTCGCGCACACCGCGGCGTACGACGCGGCGATCAGCGGCTACCTCTCTGGCCACCAGGTCGACGGGACGCGCGCGCAGTTCCCCGGGTACCTGACCTTGCCGTTCGAGAAGGCGTATGGCCTTCGGTACGGAGAGAACCCGCACCAGCAGGGCGCATTTTACATTGAAAAGAACGCGGCGCCTGGGTCCCTCGCGCGCGCGGAGAGCCTGGGGGCGGGCGGCAAGGAGCTGAGCTTCAACAACCTCGTCGACGTCGAGGCCGCGCTCGATGCGGTCCGCGAGTTCGAGCGTCCCGCGGCGGTCGTCGTCAAGCACACGAACCCGTGCGGGGTCGCCGTCGCCGACGCGCTGCCCGACGCCTACAAGGTGGCGCGCGACGCCGACGCGCTCTCCGCGTTCGGTGGGATCGTCGCCCTCAACCGCGAGGTCGACGAGACCACCGCGAAGATCCTCGCGGAGACGTTCCTCGAGTGCGTCGTCGCGCCGAGCTACTCGACGGCAGCGCTCGAGGTGCTGCGCGCGAAGAAGAACCTGCGCCTCCTCGCGACGGGCGCATGGCTCGACGCGGGCCACGCGGCGCTCCAGTACAAGCGCGTGGGCGGCGGCCTCGTCGTGCAGACGCGCGACGCAACCGGTCGTGATGAGGTCCTGAACGGGAGGGTCGTGAGCGCGCGACCGCCCACCGAACAGGAGCGAAAAACTCTGGAGTTTTCGTGGCGTGTCTGCAAACACGTGAAGTCGAATGCCATCGTGCTCGCGCACGGCGAGCGCACCGTCGGCGTCGGCGCCGGGCAAATGTCGCGCGTCATCAGCGTCCAGATCGCCGTCGAAAAGGCGGGTGCTCTCGCGAAGGGGAGCGTCCTTTCTTCAGACGCGTTCTTCCCGTTTCCGGACGGCGTGGAGGCGGCTGCGAAAGCAGGAATCACCGCCATCGCGCAGCCGGGCGGCAGCGTGAAAGATCCCGACGTGATCGCGATGGCCAACGCGCACAACCTCGCCATGATCTTCACCGGCGTCCGTCACTTCCGCCATTGAGCCCGTCGCGAGCGCGCGGATTTCGGTAGCCACTTATTTGGCCAAACCCGCCCCGTTCTGGCTAGTGGAGCCTACACGGGAGGCTACCCATGGCGGCGATGTCCGAAGGCTGCAGCGTATGCGGCACTACATTCGAAGTGCAGTTTCGCTACCAGATGGAAGAGCGAGACGGCGGCTTCGCGTTTTATTGCTCCCAGCACTGCCACGGCAAGGCGATGCGCGGCGAGACGTCGGGCGGCGCGACGTGTGACGGGTGCAGTAAGCGCTTCAGCGTCGAGCTCGTCTCGCAGGTGCTCCGCGTGCAGGGACAGCGCCGGTATGCGTGCTCCGACCCGTGCCGCACCCAGCTGCTTGCGGAAGCCGGCGGCGCGCGTCTCGGCGCGATGACCGCCCCTCCTCCTGCGGTGTTGCCGGCACCGACGCCCACGCTCGCACCGATTTATCACCCGACCACGACCACGACCGCGACGCCGACCGCGACCACGACCACGACCGCGACGCCGACCGCGACGCCGACCACGACCGCGACGCCGACCGCGGCTCCGGCTCCGACCGCGACCGTCACCGGCGGCGCCCCCGTTTCCCCCATGCGCGCACCCGTCGTCGCGCGCCGCAAGATCCATGGCCCCCGACGTCTCGCCGTCTTCAACCACAAGGGCGGCACCGGCAAGACCACCACCACGGTGAGCGTCGCCGCGGGCCTCGCCGCCGAGGGACTGAAGGTTCTGCTCGTCGACACGGACTCGCAGGGCAACGTTGGCGTCTCGCTCGGCGTGAAGGCGGAGCGCTCGCTTTACCACGTGCTCGTGATGGGTCTCCGCCCGTCCGACGTCGCGATTCCCGTGCGCCCGAACCTCGATCTCGTGGCGTCGAACGAGACGCTCGCGGCCGCCGAACTCTACCTCGCGGGACGGCAGAACCGCGACCGCATCCTCCAGCAGCGCCTCGCGTCGGCGTGCGAGGGCTACGACGTCGTCGTCCTCGACTGCTCACCGTCGCTCTCGCTCATGAACCAGAACGCGCTCGTCTTTGCCGAGGGCATCCTGGTGCCCGTGGCGTGCGACTTCCTCTCGCTCGTTGGCGTGCGGCAGGTCATCAAGACGGTCAAGAACGTCAACAGCCTCCTCCATCACCCTGTCGAGATCTACGGCGTCCTGCCGACGTTCTACGACGCGCGCGCGCGCATCTGCCGCGACGCGGTCGACACCCTCCAGCAGCACTTCGGCGAGCGATGCCTCAGCCCGGTGCGCTCGACGATCAAGATCAAAGAGGCGCCCGCGCAGGGCAAGACGATCTTCGAGTACGCGGGCGACTCCAACGCGGCGGCCGACTACAGGCGCGTCGTGCGCCGGTACATCGACGGAACCGGCGCGGCCGGCGTGACCGCGCCGGAGCTCGGCGAGACCGAGGACGCGAGGGCGACCGCGTGACGACGAAAACTTCGAACCTGACGAATCGCGGAGGAAACGATGGCGGCGCGTGATGATGGAGCAGGGCTCGGTGCGGCTCGTGTGCTCGACGGCGACGAGGTGCAGGGCGTGCTCTCCGGCACGTTCTACACGCCGCGCGGCGAGACCCCGAAGCCGTCACCGAAAGCAGGGACCGAGAAGCCGACGCACTACAAGGTGATCTGCATCTCGATGTACACGAAGGACCTCGATCGCCTCGACCGGCTCGTCGACGAGCTGAAGGCGCGCGGCGTGACGAAGGCGAACCGCAGCGCGCTCATCCGTGCGGCGTTGGATCAGCTCGACCTCGACAAAGTGCCCCGCGGTCTCTGAGAGCTTCGGCGCGTCCGCGACGCGGCGGAGACGCTGAAATCGCCCGCGGAAATGGCACCAGCGCGGCCGTTCGGCCTGCAAAGATTCACGCTCACGGTAATCGTTCGACAGCGCTTTCGAAGCGCGTTGCGATTTTGTGAGGCGAGGCTCATATAGCGGTCCGGAGTCCCATGCCCAACGCGAACGTTTGTCGGAACGTGAGCTGCGCCGTGCGTACTTGGATCTGGAGCGTACTGTCGGTCGGCGCCATTGCCGGCTGCGCGGTGGCCCCTTCGTTCGACGACCCCGGTCTCACGAGCGACCCCGACGCGGGCGCGTCCACGACGGGCGGCTCGGGAGACGGCGGACACGTCATGAATGGAAACGTCGATGGCGGACCCGACGCGTCGGGATCGGGCGACAATTCGCCACCGCCGTCGCCTCCTCCGCCGCCGCCGCCTTCGGACGCAGGAGGGGGCGCAGCCGATTCCGCGCCGCCGCCGCCGCCACCCCCGCCCCCGCCCCCCGGCGTGACGAAGCCCGCCGCCGGCGAGGTCATCGTGAGCGAGGTCATGTACGACCCGTCGGGCACCGAGCCCGACAACGAGTGGATCGAGCTCTTCAACACCACGGCGAAGGACAAGCTCCTCACCGGCCTCGTCTTTCACGACGGCGCGGCGCGCACGCACACGATCGGCGGCGCGAGTCTCGTCATCCCGGCGGGCGCGTACGTCGTCCTCGCGAGGAACACGTCGGCGGCGACCGCCGCGAAGGTCCCCGCGGCGAAGATCGTTTACGAGTACGGCACGGGGCTGACGTCGACGGAGGGCATCCTGCTGGCCAACGCTTCGTCGGGGAGCTTGATGCTCATGGACGGCGCGACGCAGATCGCGCAGGCGCCGTACGGCGGTTGGTACAACCAGTCGTCGCCGGGTGGTCACAGCGTCGAGCTCAAAGCGACGAGTGGCGCGCAGGCGGGTGGCTCCGCGGGGTGGTGCCTCGCGTCGAAGGCGTGGACCGCCGGCTCCGATCTCGGTACGCCGGGCGCCGCGAACGACTGTCCGTAGTCGATTCGACTACGACGACCTCTGTTCGCACGCGGTCCAGAACGCGTCGAGATCGGCGGGGATGGGCGCGTTGATCTCGAGTCGGCGGCCCGTCATCGGATGCGTGAGCGCGAGGCGCGTGGCGTGGAGCGCGTGGCGCGGGAGCTCGAGGAGTGCGACGTCGGCCGGGGTGAGCTCGCCGTCGACGCCGCGCGCGAAGAGCTCCTCGTCGGGGCCGTACAGCTTGTCGCCGACGATCGGCGTCCCCATCGCGAACGCGAGGTGGACGCGGATCTGGTGTTGGCGCCCTGTCTCGAGCTCGCAGCGCACGCGCGCATAGACCTGCCCCGCGCGTCCCTCGTGGCCCTCGCTTGCCGGCCGCGTCGGGCGCGCCACCGCGAGGACCTCGAAGCGCGTCGCCGCGGTGAGCGCGTCGGGGCCGTCGGAGAGGCGCATCTTCACGCGGAACGCGTTGGTCTTGTCGAGCTCCATGCTCCGCGCGACGCGCATCTCCATCTCCCCCGAGCCGTCGTCGGGCACGCCCCACGTGATCGCCGTGTACGTCTTCTCGACGTCGTCGCGCAGCTCGAAGATGCGCTTCAGCGCGCGATCGCACTCCGGCGTTTTCGACACGAGGAGCACGCCGCTCGTCTCGCGATCGAGCCTGTGACCGAGCGACAAGAACTCGCCGGGGCGCTGGGCGTGGAGGAGCTTGATGAGCGTGTTCTTGTGGTAACGCGCGCTGGGATGGACCGGCAGGTTGGCGGGCTTGTCGACCGCGAGCAGATCGTCGTCCTCGTAGAGCACGTCGATGTTGGTCGGCACCGGATCCTCGTCCCACGGCGCGCGCCACAGGAAGACCTGCTGCTCGCTCCGGACGCGATCGTTGGGCTTGAGGCGCCGTCCGTCTTCGCCGTAGGCGCTCACGCGGATGATCCACTGCGTCCGAGTACGACTCGTGCGCTTCAGCTGATCGCGCAGGAAGACGTCGAGCCGCTGCCCATCGACCTCGGGGGGCACCCGAAAGATGCTGACGACGGACCCCTCCGCCACCCCCTCGGGGCGAACCAAATCCAGCCGTTCCGTGCCACGAACCCGGGTCACACACGTCTAGATACTTTGTGCGGGCCCCTCGTGCTACTAGACCGGCCCCGTGGAGATCCTCTTCGTTTCGACCGAGCTAGCGCCGTTCGTGAAGGTGGGCGGGCTGGCCGACGTCGCCGCCGCGCTGCCGAAAGCCCTCCGGGGCCTCGGGCACAAGGTCACGATCGTCGCGCCGCGCTTCCCCGAGTTCGAGGCCTCCGGCCTCCTCGTCGCCCGTCGCCTGACGCCGATCCCGATCGAGATGGGCGGTAAAGATTTCCAGGCAACGGTCTACGACGGACGGCTGCCGTCGCAGGTGGATCTCGTCCTCGTCGACGTGCCCGGCATGTACGACCGCGGCGGCGTCTACGGAAAAGGCAACGAAGACTTCGCCGACAACGCGCTCCGGTTCGCGCTCTTCTCGAAGGTCGCGGTCGAGATCGCGAAGGCGCGCGCCCTCGCCGGAGCGCCGTACGACGTCATCCACTGCAACGACTGGCCGGCAGCGCTGGTGCCCGTCTACAAGAATGCGGCGATGGCTTCGGTGCCTGCGCTTGCGGCGACGCGCACCGTCCTCACCGTTCACAACGTCGCGCATCAGGGGGTCTTCCCGCGCGACGTGGTGCCGACCCTCGGCCTCGGCTGGGAGCACTTCACGATGGAGGGGATGGAGTTCTACGGCAAGGCCAACATCCTGAAGCTCGGCATCGTGACCGCCGACGTCGTGACCACCGTGAGCCCGACCTACGCGCGCGAGATCGCTGCCACGCAGGGGCACGGGCTCGAGGGCGTCCTCGCGGCGCGCGGCGCCACGCTCGTCGGCATCACCAACGGAGTGGACAACGCGGTGTGGAACCCCGCGACCGACGCCGCCCTCGCCGCGCGCTACGACGCCGAGGACGCGACGAACAAAGCGCGCTGCCGCGGCGCTCTGCAGCGCGAGCTCGGCCTCCCGCTCGACACCGCCGCGCCGATCCTCCTCAGCGTGGGCCGCCTCGTGGAGCAAAAGGGAACGGATCTCGTCGCGGGCGTCATGGGCCGCATCCTCCGCGCGAGCGACGCGCAGATCGTCGTCTGCGGCGACGGGGACGACGCGCTCGCCGCCTCGCTCGAAGGCGCGGCGAAGAAGAGCGACGGCCGCGCGGTCTTCGTGCGCGCCGCCAGCGAGCAGCTCGTGCACCGCGCGTTCGCCGCCGCCGATCTCGTGCTCGTGCCGAGCCGCTTCGAGCCGTGCGGACTCGTCCAACTCTACGCGCACCGGTACGGCGCGCTGCCCGTCGCGCGCGCCACCGGCGGCCTGGTCGATACGGTCGTCGACTGCGACGCGAAGCTCGAGACCGGCACCGGCTTCCTCTTCCAGGAGGACACGGTCGACGCGCTCCTCGGCGCCGCCGAGCGCGGCATCGCTGCCCACGCCTCCCCGCGCTGGCCCCAGCTGGTCCGCCGCGTCATGCGCCTCGACCGCGGCTGGGAACGCCCCGCGCGCCAGTACGAGCAACTCTACCGCGCGCGCTAGACGGTCAGTCCGTCTTCGAGCGCGTCACGTGGTGCGCGTGGTCGACGACGCGCAGCGCCTTCGCGAGCCACGACGCGCGGAGGGCGACGCGGGCGAGGATGACGAGCTGGTGGATCGCGGCCATGGCCCAGAGGGCGGTGACGCCGCGGCCGGCGAGCTTGGCGGAGAGGGCCGCAGCGATCGCGATCGGGACGAGGCCGATCGCGGCGCGCCATCCCCATGACCACATGAGGGCGAGAAACCCGCGGCGGAGGGCGTTGCTCGCGAGGCGCACCGCGCGCAGCACGCCGACGTCGAAGCGCACCGCCGCCGTCCGCGCGACGTCGTGGAGGACGCCCGCAGTCGCCGTGAGGAGCAGGAAAACCGCGAAGACGACGAACCCCAGCTGCTGTGCGCGCGCCTCGCCCATGCTCCGCGTCGTGCCGCCCGCCGTCGCGCTCGCCGCCAACATGCCCGCGATCAAGAGCAGTCCCTGCACGAACGCCGAGGCGATCATCAGCGCGAAGAACCGCGGGAAAACGCTCCACGCGCGCGCGAGCGAAGCTCCCAGCGGCGGAGACTTTCGCGCCGGCGTCGCGTGGGCGATCTGCACGATGAGGAGCGCCAGCGGAATCAGGCCGAGCACCGCCCCCACCGCGAAGAGCGGCGACGCGTGCGCGGAGAGGGCGGCCATCACCGGGCGCGCGCGCACCGCCAGATCGGCCAGCGCGAGGCCTCCGGGCCGGAACAGCGGTGCATCGCCCATGGGATGCGCGCCGTACACGCCGTTCACGTAGCTCGCCGCGGGCCACGCGATCGTCGCCGCGAGGAGCAGCTCGTACCCCCACACGAGGACGACCGCGAGCGGACGCCGGCGCGCGCGCATCGACGCGTTCGCGAGCAGCACGAGGCGCTGCGGATCGAGCTTCTCGGGCTTCTCGGCCGCCTCGTCCGTCTCCGCCGCGCTCGTCACCTCGGTCGCCGGCAGCGTCACGGCAGCACCGCCTGGAGCACCAGCTCGGTCCAGTAGACGAGCTTCTCCGTCGTCCGCGAGGTGCTCCCGCGGCTCCCGGAGGCGGCGGCCGCGAAGTTGTTGGTGCGCTGCTGATCGACGAGGACGAGGTCATCGGGATCGACGACCGCCGCCCGGAGCGCCGACGCACCCGTGTAAGGTACACGTATCGAGTCGCCCTGGCCGTCCCACCGCACGCGCTGCGTCGTGCCGTCCTCGAGGACGAGCTCGATGTCGACGGGGAAGCTCAGCGTGCCGCGTCGCGTGACGAGCGCCCATCCTTCGAAGGCGCCGGCCGCCTTGCCCTCGCGCACCGTCTCGCGCTTGCCGTCGCGATCGAAGACTCCCGTCGCGTCGTGCACGGCGTGCGATCTCACGTCGGCGACGACGTAGTCGACCCAGCCCTTCTCGAAGTACGCGGCGTGCAATGTCGCGGCGGCGGGCGGGCCGAGCACTTCGGCGAAGGTGGCGAGGAGATCGTCGGGGACCGGGTGCATGAAGCGCCCTTTGCGCGCGTAACGGCCGAGGGCGCGGGCGACAGGCTCGTCGCCGTACACGCGGCGCATCGTCTCCATGATCGCGCCGGTGCGGAAGTAGACGAGGCCGGCGTAGCCTCCGCCGCTCGTGAAATCAGCGGCCGGCTGCGCGACGCGCTCGTCGTGGACGGAGAGGTTGCTGATCGCGCCTTGCAGCACGCCGTCGCTGAACGCGAAGCCGAGGAGCTCGGCCGCGCTGCCGGCGCCGCGCCATTTCGCCATCGCGTCCTGTTCGGCGAACGAATTGAGGCCCTCGTCGAGGAACGGCCAGTCGTGCTCGTTGGTCGCGATGAGGCCGTAGAAATACTGATGCCCGTATTCGTGGACCGTCACGAGCTCAGGCCCGAGGATTCCCGGCGGGCCATACCAGGGGCCGCCGGTCGTGATGAGCGTCGGGTATTCCATGCCGCCCGCCTCGGCCGCGGTGAACGGCGGGTGCACGACGGTGAGCACCGGGTACGGGTAGCGGCCGTACCGCTGGTCGAAGTACGGCATCACGAAGCGCAGCGCGTCGAGCTCGCGCTTGGCGTCGACGCGGTAGCCGGGAGGATAGAGGAGGGTGACCTGGACCCCGTCGATGGTGTCGACCGTCGTCTGCCACTGATCCCACGCCGTCCACGCGAAGTCGTGGATGTCGGTCTGCACGTGGCGCTCGATGCGCCGTCCCTTGTCGATGCGCGACTCGATCATCGGTCCAGTGGCGCCGATCGTGAACGACTGCGGCACGTCGAGGGTGACGTCGTAGGTACCGAAATCGGCGTAAAATTCGCTCAAACGGTAGAACGGGAAATGCGCCCAGCGGCCGTCCGGCTCGAGGCGCGCGATCTTCGGGAACCACTGCGCAACGAAGTGGAAGCTCCCGCTATACCCGGTGCGCTCGAGCACGCTGGGGAGCTTGGAGTCCCACACCATGTCGAGCGCGATCGTCTCGCCCGGCGCGACGTCGCGCGGGAGGGGGACGCGCGCGTCGGTCTCGTCGGGATCGTTGGGGCGCGAGAGCTGAATCTGCGGCGCGAGGTCGATCGCCGACGCCCCGTCGAGATCTCGCAGTGCGAGCCTGCGCACGTCGACGTAGCCCCAGTCGGTCGGCCTTCCGACGCCGCGCCCGCCGGAAAGGGGCGTGCGCAGGAAGACGCTGCGCTCGTTCTTGAAGGCGTTCAAATAGAGGTGGAGCCAGATCTCGTGCACGGGCGCGTTGCTCGTGTTGCGCCACGTGAGGGTCCCGTCGCCGTGGACCGTGTGCGCCACCGGATCGAGCGTCGCGCGGAGCACGTAGCTCGCGACCGGATCGGCATGGAGCGCCATCTGCGCGTCTACGTCGAAAGGCGACGACGGAACCAGCCCGGTCGTTGGAGCTTGCGCGCGCGCGTCGCTGACGATCGCCGCGGCCAGGGCGACGCAGAGGCCGGCCGGCGCTATCCTCTCTCTTACCGTGCGCGTCCGCATCGAGCGAAAGACCGTAGCAAGGATCGGCGCGCTTTCGACCGCGGTCTTTGCGGTCGCGGTCACGGTCATGGTGGGCGGCGCCTGCGGCAGCAGCGGCGACGCGCCGGCGACGTTCGTGCCCGCCGAGTCAGGAGTCGAGGCCGGCGACGGTGCGATCGTCCCCGATGCCTTGGCCGACGGCGGTGAGGCCGCGGCCCTAGGTCCTTCCGTCGTCGTCCGTGGGGGCCAGCTCGTCGTCGACGGCACGCCGATGTTCCTCTACGGCGGAGAAATCCACTATTTCCGCGTACGCGATCCCGACTTCGACGCCGCGAAGACGCAAGCGCTCTGGCAGGACTCCATCGACAAGATGAAGGCCGCCCACATGAACCTCGTCACCACGTACCTCCCGTGGGACTACCACTCGAACGTGCAGGGCGTCTGGGACTTCAAGGGCGCGCGCGACGTCGACAAATTCTTCCAGATCGCGTGCGACGCGGGGATGAAGATCGTCGCCAAGCCAGGCCCGCTCATCACCTCGGAGTGGCCGCGTGGCTTCGGGACGTACGGCGCGGTGCCCAAGTGGTGGAAGGACGCGTTCCCCGACGCGCTCGTGAAAAAATCCGACGGGTCCACGTTCACGTTCTCGCCGACGGGCGACGCGACGCAGGCGCAGCCGACCTACCTCGATCCTCGCTACCTCTCCGGCGTCGCCGACTGGTTCGATCAGGTGCTGCCGATCGTTCGAAAGTACATCGATCGGCGCTGCGTCGTGGCCGTGCAAGTCGACAACGAGACCAACCTCTACTGGAGCAATCGCTTCGGCGACGTCGACTACAACCCTGTCGCGGTCGCCCACTACAAAAAGTTCCTGGAGGCGCGCTACGGGACGATCGCCGCGCTCGATGCCGCGTACGCGAAGACGTATGCGTCCTTCGCCGACGTGGTGCCGCCCAGCGCGCTCCCCTCGGCGGTCTCCGACGATGTCGCCGCGCGCGACTGGTACGAGGCCGGCCTCGCGTACGTGCTCGACTACCTGAAGACCATCCGCGCGATGCTCGAGACGCGCGGAGTTCGCGAGCCCGAGATCCTGTTTCTCACCAACGACTCGCCGTTCGGCGTTCCCACCCGCAACGTGCTCGTCCACGACGGCCAGACCAAAAACCAGATCGGCCTCGCCGGCCTCGACCTCTACCCCAAGCAATTTCCCACGAACGGCGAGGTCTCCGATCAGCCGTACCAGGTCGACTACTTCACCAAGCTCTACGCCGGCTCGAACCTCCTCTACACGAAGGACACCGGCGGCCGCTTCGCGTGGGGCGCCGAGCTGCAAGGGGGCTTCTATTCGTTCCCCCTCGGCGTGAAGCCCAACGTGCGCCCCGAGGCGACCGATCAGCTCCTCGCGAAGGCGATCGGCCACGGCATGAAGGGCGGCAGCTTCTACACGATGCGCGGCGGCCTCAACCTCGACGGCTCCGACTACGATTTCCAGGCGGCGATCGGCCTCGATGGATCGCTGCGCCCGCGGTACGACGTGCTGAAGAAATGGGGAGCGCTCCTCTCGACGTGGGGGCTCGCGCTCGAGGGGAGCGACGAAGTCGAGGATCCCGTCGCGATCGTCCAGGACGCGCGCTATGCGGTGCCGCAAGCCGGAACCAACGACGACGTGCAGGCGATGTACGTGAACGAGTACCCGGGCCTCTTCGGCTGGCTCCACGAGGCGGGCATGAACCCGCAGGTCGTCGAGGCGCAAACCACGCAGGATTTCTCGGCGTTCAAGGTGGTCTTCTTCCTCTTGCCGAAGATCGTCGGCGCCGACACCGCCGCGAAGCTCACGAAGTTCCACGAGGGCGGCGGGACGCTCATCCTCTTGCTCGATCGCGGCTCGGCGGGTCTCGACGGCACGGCGTCGCCGGAGGTCCAGAAGCTCGCGGCGCTCTTCGACGCCGATCCGAACGGGATGTATTCGTGGCCGGGCGTTGGGCTCCGGAGCGGCGACGCGAACCAGAAGCTCGCGAGCGGCGCCGGCACCACGCGCACGTATTGGTACGAGACGTTCTGGACGCCGAAGGCCGCGTCGTTCACGCCGCTGATCGTCGAGCGAAACCAGCCGCTTGGCGGCGACGGACGCGTGGTCGCGTGGGAGGTGACCGGCGACGGCGCACCGCGCGCCCTCCTCGGCGGGTACGTGTCGAGCGTCTACAACGACAGCGCGTACTACGGCGCGGACACCGGAGATCTCACGCGCAAGCGGGCGCTCGCGCAGCACCTGGCGATGGTCGTCGGCGGGGCCGCACCGGCGGTGAGCGCGAAGGGGCTGCGCGAGGCGGCGTGGGCACGTCGCGCGCGTGGAGTGAAGGCCCCACTCTTCCTCTTCGTCGTCAGCGGACACGACGCGGGCGTCGTCGATCTCCAGCTTGGCGCGCTCGATCGGCTCGGGCTGACGCCGCCGGCGACGTACACGCTGACCGAAGGCCTCACCGGAGCGGCGCTGGGCACGAGGACCGGCGCCGATCTCGGATCGAACGGTATTTCGCTACAAATGGCGGCCTTCGGGACCGCCATCGTCGTGGTTCAGCCGTAACTCTTCCTCTGGTAGGCTCCCCACCCATGCGAACTCTCTCGATCCTCGCCTCGGCGTGCGCGCTCTCGTATCTGGTGGCATGTGGAGGCGGCACGCCCGCCACCGACGGCCCGGCCACACCGAAGACCGACAACGACCAGCACCACGGCGAGTCGATCGCGAAGGTCGCGCGGCCGACACCGCACAGCTGCGGCGAGAAGGACAAGGTCCACGCCCACGACATCCACGACGAGGACGGCAGCGAGACGTTCGTCCCGTGCTCGGGCAGCGGGCACGGCGACTACTCGGGCGCCATCAAGATCGAGACGCTCCCAGAGGGCATTCGCATCACCATCAACGCCACCGACGACGAGGTGAAGATGGGCGCGCTCGGCAGCGACGTGAAGAACCGCGACGCCGTCATCGTGTACCCGCGCGGCAAGGGGAACAAATCGGTCGAGGTTCCGCTGATTCACACCCAGCACGGCTACACCGGCGACAAGATCATCCCGTGGGAGGATCTCGACAAGATCAACGACGAGGGCACCAAGATCCACGTCGCCATCTACGATCACGACGCCAAGAGCGGCTCGCACGAGGAGCTCAGCGTCCAGATCGCCGTCTCGACGGGCAAGAGCTGCGAGAAGGCGATGGACGAGAACCCGCAGACGATCGACATGGGCAAGAAGAACAGCAAGCCCGATCTGACCAAAGATCAGCTCGGCAGGCCCATGGCGAACAGCACCTTCTTCGGGGGCTGCGGCCTCTCCGACAGCGCGAACGCGGACATCTGCGCGGCGGTGAAGTCGGGCAAGGTGCTGGGTGTGTCGGTGAAGATCACGCCGACCAACAACAAGGTCGCCGCGTGCATCGACAAGGCGACGCGCAAGCTGAGCTTCCCGCAGAGCGAGAAGCTCGACGTCGTGAAGCAGCACTTCTAGACGGCCGTCGCCGTAACGGAGTCGTGAGCTAGACGTGCTCTAGACTTCGCCGAGCGCGTCGCGGACGGGCGCGAGGAGTCGGATCGCCGCGTCGATGCCGCGCGTCTCGCCGACGCCCGCGGCGCCGATGTAGCGCGTGCAGAGATCGTAGACCGCCTGGAGGCGCGCCGTGACCTCGGGTCGCTCGCAGGCGCCGAGGTGCGCGTACGCCGTACCGAGCTGCGCGAAGGCGCGGACGAGCGCGGCCTCTCCCGTCGGACCGTCGCCTGAGGCGAGCGCACGCCGCGCCACCGTCAGATCTCCGAGGACCCGGTCGAGCGTGCGCGGAGGATGGCTCGCGATCGTCACAACCCCACGAACGGCTCCGATCGGGGCACCTTTAGGGAAATCGATTCACCAGCGCAGCCACGCGCCGAGCTCGAAGGAGATCGTCCAAATGGACACGCCCGATGACGTCGCCTCGCGTCGGGCGACCTGAACGAGCGGCCGAACGCCCTGAAAGCGGTTGAACAAGACCTCCCCGAACGTGCCCACCTGGTGCGAGCGGAACGCCAGGAGCTGGAAGAGTGCGGGGTTCTGATCGAGCTCGGTCCCGTAGGTGTACCAAGCGCCGACCGTCACGCGCGGCGTCACGTCCCAGGCCGCGGCCGGTCCCAGCGCGCCGGCGATCTTCGTGTCCGCCGTCTGCGGCGAAGGGCGGGGGAGCGTCACCGCGGAGAGCCACCCGCGCACGGTCACGCGAACGTCGCGCGGCAACGTCACCTCGACGGACGGGTTGAGGATGTTCACGAGCTCACCGCCGCCGAAGTGCCAGAACGAGTACGCGAGGTACGCCGAGGTCCGGTGCGCGACCGGCACGTTCGCGAAGGTCTTGATCGCGACGTCGGGGATCGCGTTGGCGGGGAGGCCTGGCGCGATCTCGGCGCCGAGCGTGACGCCGAGCGCGGGATGGTAGAGGAGTCCGAACGGATAACGCGCGTCGAGGACCGGGCGCGACGTCGCGCCGCCGTAGCGTTCGAGCGCTTGGATTCCTCCGTACAGCTCGAAGCGCCGCACGCGCCCGAGGACTTGACCGCCGAGCGCGTAGAGATCCTGGTAGCCCGGCGGGTAGAGATCCAACCGCCCGGCGACGCGCGCCTCCCCCACGAACATGCGGGCGCGCATCGCCGCGAGATCCCCGTCGTCCGGCGCCAGGCTCACCGCCTCGTCGGCCATGCGCGCGGCCTCCACCGCCTCGCCCTTCCACGCGAGCATGCGCGCCTTCCTCGCCAGCAGCGCAGGTGAGCGCGGATCGAGAGCGAGGCCCTCGTCGATCATGCGGCTCGCCTCGTCGTAGCGATCGTTCCACACGAAGAGGTCGACGAGGCCGGCCCGCACGTCGGCGTCCCTCGGGTGCGCGACGAGGACCCGCGTGTACTCGCTCTCCGCGAGCATGGCGCATCCTTGCCACGCGTCGACGCGCGCGAGCCCGTAGAGCGCCTCGGAGTCGTCCTCGTTGCGGCTCAGGAGGTCGAGGTAGGCGGCGCGCGCATCGGCGTAGCGCCCCGCCGCGGCGAGCTGCCCGGCCTCGAGGATCGCGGCGTCGCGCGTGGTCGCTCCCGCCGTGTAACGGCTCGCGGCGCAGTCCGACGCGCGTGCGGTTGCGGGCCAAGACACGACGCCACCGATCGCAGCGATCGCGAGGAGTCGTGCCAGGACCCACACCAGGCGCGTCGCCCGCCGATTCGTCGCGATCGCCAACTTGCTCGCCATTCTACGCTACTCTCGAGCCAGACCCGCTCGTGGTGCAGCTCGTCACAGCCATTTTATGGGCCTTGGACGCCTTCGTCCTGGCCTACGTGCTGGTGTTCTTCCTCATCAACATCGTGTTCAGCCTCTTGAGCGCGCGGCGGATTGGGGACGTCCTGGCGAACGAGCACGTACGCCCTGCGCTCGCGCGTGAGCACGATCGCTTCCTTCCGCACGTGACGCTCCTCGTCCCCGCATACAACGAGGAGGTCACGATCTGCGACAGCATCCGGTCGCTGCTGCGGCTGCGGTATCCGTCGTTCGAGATCGTGGTCTGCAACGACGGCTCGAAGGACAAAACGGTCGGGGAGCTTTTACGCGCGTTCCACTTCGTGCGCGTCGAGCTCGAATACGACGAGCAGCTCGTGACGGCCCCCATCCGGAGCTTCTACGAGGTGCGCGGGCCGCTCCCGGCGGGGCTCACGCGCCTCGTCCTCATCGACAAGGAGAACGGCGGGAAGGCCGACGCTCTCAACGCGTGCATCAACGTCGCGCGCGGGGACTACGTCACGAGCATGGACGCCGACAGCCTCCTCACGCCCGACGCGCTCCTCCTCGCCGCGCGGCCGATCGTCGACGATCGCGAGGAGGTCGTGGCGGTCGGTGTGCAGGTCGGGATCTCCAACGGCTCCGTCGTGGAAGACGGGCGCGTCGTCGAGATGCGCTTGCCGAAGACCTGGATCGGGCGCTTCCAGATCGTCGAGTACATGCGTTCGTTCGCGCAGGGGCGCATGGCGTTCGCGGCGCTGCGGTCGCTGCTCGTTCTTTCGGGCGTGTTCGCCTTGATGCGACGCGATCTGGTCCTGTCGATCGGCGGATTTCTGACCAAGACGATGCAGTCGAAGATCGGCATCGAGTATTGCGGCCAAGGCGTCCACACGGTGTGCGAGGACATGGAGATCGTCGTCCGCCTCCACCGGTACCTGCTCGACAAGAAGCTTCCTGGAAAGATTTCGATCCTCCCGTTTCCGACCGCGTGGACCGAGGCACCCGAGAACTACACCGACATCGGCAAGCAGCGCTCGCGCTGGTACCGCGGGCTGCTCGAGGTGCTCAGCTACCACCGCGTGATGATGTTCAACCCGCGCTTTCGGCAGGTCGGGCTCTTCTCGTTGCCGTACCAGCTCCTCTTCGAGGCGCTGGCGCCCGTGCTCGAGTGCGCCGGGTACGTCGTATTCCTCCTGACGTTGGCGCTGGGCATCCTGTCCGTGAAAGCGCTCCTGACGTTCCTGGCCCTCGCGATGGGCATCAACCTCCTCTTGAGCACGCTGTCGGTCCTCCTCTGCATCACGACCGAGCGCGGCACCCGGGCGGCGGTGGCGGGGCTCTCGCTCTTCAAATACGAACGCTTGAGTGACGTGCTCATCCTCTTGTTCACCGGATTTTTGTCGAACTTGGGGTATCGGCAGTATCTGATGGGGTGGCAGCTCCGCGGGCTCTGGGACTTCATGAAGGGGAAGCAGGGCTGGGACAAATTCGCGCGGAAGGGCTTCGCGCCGAGACCGACAGGATGACGGACGACGGGCTCCTGGTGGTCGTGGGGATCGACGCGATCGCCGCCGAGCGCTGCGCAGAGTCCTTGCGTGCCGCGGGCGCGAGCGCGGAGAGCTGCGTCGTCAACGTGGACGATCTCGCGACGCTGAGCGCGCCGGGGATCGACGCCGTCGTTCTGGATGCCGGCGACGAGCCCGAGCGCTTCCTCGCGCTGTCGGCGGCGCTCCGGCGCGACGAGCGGACGGCGCGCCTGCCGCTCGTGGTGTCGGTGGCCGCCGGTGTCGTCGCGTCGCGCGTCTCGGCGCTCGGGCCCGCGGCGATCGCGACTCCTTCGAACGAGGGCAGCGAGCTGTTCGTCGCAACGCAGGCGGCGCTCGATCGCGGGCGCGACGCCGCAGGGGTGGCGGCGCGCGCGCGCGATCTGGAAGATCGTCTGCGGGCGACCGGCGCGCGCCTCGACACGGTCGGCACCGAGACGCGGTCGATGGCCCACGACGCGCGTGTGCTCTGCGGCATCATCGTGGGCTACGCCGCCAACTTGCGCGACGAGATCGTCGGCCCGCTCGAGGACGAGCAACGCGTGCACGTCGCGCAGATCCTCCAGGCCACGGACGATCTCGTGAGCCTGCTCGAGCGATTCTCCGGAGTGGTGCGCGCCACGACCGACGCGCCGCCCTCGCGCGGAGACGGCAGAGCGCGCGGGCCCGCACGACGCATTTTGTGCAACCTCGGCGAGCTCGTGCGTGGCACAGTCGGCCTCTTCGACAACGTCGCCGAGCAGAAGCGGATCGCCGTGACGCTCGACGTCGACGACGGGCTCACCGCGTGGTGCGATCCCCTCAAGATCAAGCAGGTCGTGACGAACCTCGTCGTCAACGCCTTGAAATTCGCGCCGGTGGACGGTCACGTCGCGGTGCACCTCCGCGCCGCCGAAGGGCGCGGCGATCAGGGCACGGACGCGCGGCGCAACGTCGAGCTCGTCGTGGAGGACACCGGACCGGGAATCCCCCTCGCGGAGCGCGAGCGCGTCTTCGTGCGCGGCGCCCGCCTCGAGCGTGATCGCGACGTGCCGGGGAGCGGCATCGGGCTGGCCGTCGTCCGCGAGATCATGGCCGAGCACAAAGGAAGCGTGCGCGTGGAGGACGCGCCTGGTGCCGGCGCGTCGGTCGTCGTCACGCTACCGACCGACATGCGCAGCCGCGAAGGTCGGAGCTTCGTCCTCGTCGACGACGCGGCGGCGGCGCAGCGAATCGTCGACGCCCTGCACAAGAGGGACGACGGGACGGGGTGGCGCTTCGATCTGCGGCGGGACTCGGTGGTGGAAGCGCTGGCGAAGTGCGCCGCCGTCGTCATCGTCCCGCACGGCGCCGTTCCCGTCATCGATCTCGGGCCCATCTCCGAGCGCGCAGGCGCGCCGCCCTCTTCCAGGGGCAGCCGATGAGCGTGAAATCGGCGCACGTGCTCCTCGTGGACGACCACCCGAAGGGCCTCGAGCCGCTCGAGGTGCGCCTCAAAGCCCTCGGCCATCGCACCACGATCGCGCGCGACGGTGAGCTCGCGATCGCGGCGGTCGAGCGCGACCCGCCGGACATCGTGGTCCTCGACGTGACCATGCCGGAGCTGAACGGCTACCAGGCCTGTCGAGCGATCAAGCGCATCGCGCCGAAGATCCCGATCATCATCCTGACCGGCAAGACCGAGGCGGCCGATCGCTTCTGGGCATTCCAGTCCGGCGCGAGCGAGTTCTTGAACAAGCCGGCCGATCCTGCGCTCGTCGTCCAGACGATCACGAAGCTCCTCGGGGGCGGGTGAGCACGCTGCCTTGGGCGCTCGTCATGACCGTCGCCCTCGTGGTCGCGACGGTCGTGCCCGCGGTGTGGGTGCTGATACGCGAGGTGCTCCGGCGCGCGTGGGCGCGACGCGCTCTCGCGGCGGTGACCGAGGCGCAGCGGCAGCTGGGGGACGCTCGGGATGCGCCGATCGGTCCGCTCATGGCGACGCTCAAAGAACGCTTCGACGTGCTCACGCTCGAGCGCGCCGTGCTCATGCTCCTCCGCGGCGACGACCTCGCCGCGCGCGCGTGGGGTGGCCGGCTCTTCTCGGAGCTCGGGCTGGTCGAGGTGTACTCCGTGCGCGTTCGCGAGGCGTCCAAATGGAGCGAGCGCACGCACGCGGCGGAGATCCTCGGCCTCGCGGCGGCGTCGTCGGCGGTCGCCGCGCTGGTCGCCGCGCTCCGCGATCGTCACGAGGACGACGCGTCGGTCAAAGTGGCGGCGGCGGCGGCGCTGGCGCGCTTGCGCGACGCGAGCGCGATCCCGCTCCTCGTGAGCGAGCTGGAGAGGAACGACGAGCGCTCGTCGCGCAATGTCGCGGAGGCGCTCGTCGCGTTCGGTGCGCTGGCTGTGCCGGCCCTCCTCGAGTTGCTCGTGGCTCCGTCGCACCCGCCGGCGCGCGTGTGGGCTGCGCGTGTTCTAGGCCGCATCGGCGACGCCCGCGCGACGGACGATCTCGTCGCGCGCCTCTACGATCGCGACGATTTGCTGCGAATGGCTGCCGCCGAGGCGCTCGAGGCCATCGGCGATGGGCGTGCCCTCCAGCCGCTCGTGCGCGCGACGCTCCGCGATCCAGCCCCGCAAGTGCGCGCGCACGCCGCGGCGGCGGTCGCGCGGATCGAAGGGGAGCGCGCGATCGACGTGCTCATCGCCGCGCTCGCCGACCCGGACTACGGGACGCGCCTGCGCGCCCTCGAGGCGTTCGAGACGATGCGGATCCACGACACGTCGCCCCTCGAAGCGGCGCTGCGCGATCCGAACGCGGAGGTGCGGAGGCGCGCGGGGCTCGCGCTGGAGCGCGTGGGGTACCTCGATCGGGTCATCGGGGAGCTCACGGCGGAGGCGCACGACGTCCGGCAACGCGCGGAGGCGGCCCTGCTGGAGCTCGGGCGCGTGGGCCTCGTCGACAGCGTCGCGTCGTACCTGCATCATGCACGGTTCGAGGTCCGGGCGGTGGCCGCGAGGGCGTGCGGGGAGCTGCGCGCGGCGCGCGTCGGACCGCTGCTCCTCGGCGCGGCCCTCGACGAATCGTGGCCGGTGCGCGCGGCGGTCTGCGAGGCGCTCGGGAAGCTCGCGGACGCGGCGTCGGCGTCTGCGCTCGTGGGACGTCTGCGCGACGACGAGGAGCCGGTGAGGGAGGCGGCCGTGGAAGCGCTGACGAATCTCTCCGCCGGCGATCTGGCGCCGTTCACCGACGCGCTCCTTGCCGCGTACGAGAACGGCAGCGTGCCTACGCGGATGCACGTCGTGACCTTGGCCTCGCGTATCGACGGCGCGCCGGGCGACGGCCTGCTCGTCCGCGCGTCGACCGACCCCAGCGACACCGTGCGCCTGCGGGCGGTCACCGGCCTGGGCGGTCGGGCGGGGGAGGGGACCGTGCAGGCGCTCGTCGGGTGCCTCACCGACGCTTCCATCGAGGTCCGAATGGCGTCGGTGACGGCGCTCGGATCGGCGACGAGCACGGAGGCGTTCGAGGGCCTCTTGCGCGCGCTCGGCGGCGCGCTCCCCGAAGTGCGCGATCGCATCGCCGAGGCGCTCTCACGCGGCGCGCAGGAGCTGCTCTTCGCGCGCCTCGACGAGCTGGAGAGGAGCGCGTCGATCGACGTCCGTCTCGGCATCACGTGGACCCTCGGCAAGACAGGGGATCCTCGCGCGGTGCCGACGCTCGCGCGCTTCTTGGTGTCCGAGGACGCGTCGCTGCGCGCGTCCGCGGCGGGTGCGCTTGGGAAGATCTCTGCGCCGGCCGCCGTCACGGCCCTCCGCGGCGTCACCGAGGATCCCGACGGTCGCGTCCGCGCCGCGGTGGTGAACGCGCTCGCGCGCGGCGAGAGGGACGAACGCGTGCTCGACATCCTCGCGGCGCGCGTGACGGATCCCGACGCCTTCGTGCGAAACCGCGCGTTGGTGGCGCTCGCGCGCATGGGCAAGGAGACGGTAGATGCGCGCGTGCGCGAGCTCGGCGCGCGCGCATCCCGCGCGGCGCACCTCGTCGCCTCCGCGCTCGTCGGGACCGAAGCCTCGCTGGCCCGTGTGCTCGACGCCATCGCGGTCGACGGCGTCCTCGCGGAGACCCTCGCATTTTTGGAGCGTGAGGATCCTCCTGTGCGGGCAGCGTTCTTCGCGATGCTCCGCATCGAGGATCCCGGCGCAGGTAACGAGTCGCCGCGCAACGCCGCGGCGCTCGCGGAGCAGTACGAGCATGTGCTTCGGACGAGCCTCGAGGTCGAGTCACGCAAGGTCGCGGTCGCCGCGTTGCGACGCCTCCGGACCGATCGCGGCCTGGACGCCCTCGCGATCGCGCTCGCGGGCGATCCGAGCGACGCGGTGAGGCTCCACGCGGCCGAGGCGCTCCGCACGCGGGTCGATGAGGCCCTCGCGCGCAAGGCGCTCGCGCGCGCGGTGGCCGATCCGAACCCCGAGGTCGCCGTCCTCGCTGCGCGCGCGCTCGTGGAGCGGAGGGAGCCAGACGTCGCGGTGGCGCTCGCGAGGCGGCTCGGCGCCGGGGCGCCCGAGGTGCAAGAGGTCGTGGAGCACGCCCTCGCGGAGATGCACCGCGACGATCCGGGCCCGTTCGTCGACTCGATGATGGGCGTCGACGTGCCGGAGCTCCTGACCCCGGCGGTCCGCGTGCTGGGGCGGATGGCGCATCCGCAGACACTGCCGCTCCTGCGCGAGCTGGCGCGTTCGACGGCAGCGTCGGTTCGTGCGGCGACGGTGCGCGCGGTCGGGGCGCTGGCGACCCCCGACGCGGCCGCGCTGGTCGACGAGATGGCGCAGGATCCCAGCGAGGACGTGCGCGCGGCGGTGCTCGACGCGATGGCATGGACGAACGACGCGCTGGTCCGGACCGCGCCGCTGCGGCGAGACCCGTCGGCGGCGGTGCGCGCGCGCGCGGCCGCCGCGATCGATCGGGCGAGCGGCCCGCTGACGGACGCCGCCATGGGTGTGCTCGAGGCGATGCTGGAGGACGCGTCGCCCACCGTGCGCGCCGCCGCGCTCGCGTCGCTCGTCGGGAAGGCGGACGCCAAGGGGCTCGCGGCGTTCGGACGCGCGTGGGGTCACGCGACGCTGGAGACGCGGATCGCCCTACGCGCAGAGCCGCGCGCGTCGGCGGCATCGGCGCGCCTGGCGCAGCACCTCACGTCGGGCGCCGATCCCGCGTCACGGCGCGTCACGGTGGTCGCGCTCGGCGCGCTCGCCGCGCCAGGCTTTCATGTGCACGTCGCCCCTGCGCTCGCCGATCCATCGCCGGACGTGCGGACCGCCGCCGTCTCGGTACTCGCGTCGGTAGACGACGCAGCGGTGCGCGCGCGCCTGAACCAGCTCCTGAGCGATCCAGACTCCGGGGTCCGCGACGCGGCGCGCCGCTCGATGCTCCGGACCGTACGATGAGCCGCGCGGCGGCCCTCGGGCTGTCGCTTCTCCTCGCGTGCGGCGCGACCACCGAGCCATCGCGCCCGCGCGCGCCCGCGCTCGTGACGTCGACGCCGACGGAGTACCTCGTACGCACGCTCCGTTCGTCGCCGCGTGGATCTGGCGAGCTCGCGCTGACGGATGCGACGCGCCAGCGCTTCGCCGTCTACGACAGCGCGCTCGTAGCCCTCGTTCTCCTGCGGCACGGGCAGCGCGGGCGCGCCGGGAGCGTACTGCGCGGCCTCGCGTCGCTGCAAGGTGAGGACGGCGCGCTGCCGTTCTCGTTCGCGGGAGGCGACGTCGAGTCCGCGCGCGCCTACGTCCGCGCGGGCGCGGTCGCGTGGGTCGGCTATGCCGCGACCGAATATCTCGACGCGGAGCCAGGCGGCGATGCACGCGCGGACGCCCTCCGCCTCGCCCACCGCGCGGCGAGCTACCTCTTATCGCGGCAGGTCGACGTGGCGGGAGACGCGCGCGACGGCCTCGTGACCGGTGGCTCCGGCGTCCTCGTCTATGAGCTCGACGGTGGCCGAGTGACGGAGCGTCTGCGCGTCGGTCCGATCGCGTGGGTGTCGACGGAGCACAACATCGACGCGTACTTCTTTCTCCGCGCATTGGCGCGGGTGACCGGCACCGACGCGTACGCGCGGGGGGCGGTTCGCATCGCCGAGGGCCTCACGCGCGCGTGGCGGGCAGACCTCGGCCAGCTCGCGCGCGGCGCCGGCCCTGGCGGCGAGCGCGACGATCTCCGCGCGCTCGACTGCGCGTCGTGGGGCGCGCTCTTCCTCGTCGCGAACGGCGACGCGAAGCGTGCCGAGGTCGCGTACCGTTCGGCAGACGAGGAGTACGCCACGCGCTTCGCGCGTCTGGCCGTGAGCGGGCACCGCGCACAAGCACGCGGTCCGGTCCTGGAGGACACGCTGCTCATGGCGCGCTTCTCGCGCAGCCTCCCGGCGCAGACCTGGGAGCACCTCGAGGCGGTGTGGCCAGAGGGGAGCGCCGGCGTCGCGCTTGCCGCGTGGCGCCTCGGGCACGCAGAGCGCGCCGCCGCGATCCTCGACGCGCTCGAGCCGCTTCGCGACGCGCAGGGAGCGCTGCCCACCGCGACGCTCGAGGTCCCGTACCTCTTCGACACCGGCCCGAGCATCGCAGGGACCGCCTGGGTCGAGCTCGTGCGCTTCGAGCTCGCCCGCCCGAGGGATCGCTCGACGCTCTGGGCTACCGCGTCCGTGCCGTGAACTCGACGCGTCGGCCCGCCTCGAGGGGCGGGAGGACGACGCGCTTGCCGACGACGCGCGCGTCACCCCGGCACTCCGGGCACGAGAACGCGGCGATCTCGTCGCCGAACTCCAACGTCACGCCCGGCGCGGTGGCCTTTCCCGCGAGGATCGACCCCTTGTAGGCGGCGCCCTCCCACGTGGCGTCGATCCTGCTGTCGAGGCGCGCGCGCCAGAAATCTCCCATGCGATCCATCGAGACGACGGCCGCGCCGGTCGACGCGGCGCGCGTGAGGATGCGATCGAGCGCCGTCATCTTGGCCCTCATCGCGTCGTCGCCTGCGTCTCCCCCGCGCGACGGCCTCAACGACAGCGTGGTGACCGCGCGGTTCTCGGCGTTCGCCAAGAGCACGTAGTCCCAACGCGAGGCGAACATGTGCTCGTTCGACGCGCCCAGGTCGAGGTGGCGGCGCTTGCCCTCCTCGACGACGTCGAGCCCGTCCTGGAGCGCGATCGGAAATTCGAGGATGGGCCTGTGATGGAACCGGTCCTGGTGCACCCCGACCGCCGCGAGATCGAGCGGCAGGTTGTGCGGCAGGTCACCAACGGCGTGTCCCGAGTCGTAGAGGACGCCTGCTTGCGCGAGAACGTCGTACTGCTTCGGATGGATCGCGAGGAAGGGGGAGCGCCACACGCGTGGCCGTTCGCCCGTGACCTCGGCGAGGAGCTGCAGGGAGACGCGGACCTCGCCGCAGAGCGTTGCTGCGGCGCCGTACGTCGCGCGCGTCTCGTTGCATGTCCCCATCGGGAGCGTCGCGAAGGTCGAGGGTCGCCCGACCCCACGCGCGCCGAGGGGGCACATGCCCAGCGCGCAGAGCTGCTTCAGCGTCTCGGCGTTGAAGGTCCCGGCGCGGGCGTCGGTCGTCACGTTGAAGGTCGCCCGCGCGCCGTGGCCTCGGAGAACGTGCGCCGCCTGGATCGCGCCAGGGTCCCCCCATTCGCCTGCGTTCTGCGCGTCGGGTGCGTCGAGATCGTGCGTGACCAGCAGCACCGACGACGCTTCGCCGGGCGCGGTGTGCGCGAGGACGACGTGGCCCGCGGCGCTCTCACGGAACACCCCCTCGAGCGCCATTCGCATCACGTCGCCCGCCGGCTCGAAGCAGTTCACGTAGCACCGAGGGGCGTCGAACGTCGCGAGGTCGTGCCCGATCGCGTACACGGCGCCTCGGCCGAGCGCGCGTCGCGTCACCGCGGCCCCCACCGCCTTGTCGCCCGCGTATGCACGGAGCAGGACCTCGGTTCCCGGACGCGGCTCGAATGCCCACACCTCGACGCCATTCGGCCCGGGCTTCTCGTTGATGCGCAGCGTCCTCTCCTCCGGTCGATCGAGATCCACCGTCAGCGCCGACGCCCCCTCGACGCGCAGCTCGGTAACGTCGCGACGCCGCACGCCGCTCGCGAGGCCGCAGAGATCCCACGCCTGCATTTGCTCCGGCTTGCCCAGCGGCTTCCACACGACCAAGACGCCGCCCCGCGTGACGAAGCGCTCGAGCGCGGCCCGCGCCGTCTTGGAGATCGTCGCGCCGATGAGGTAGCCGGGGACGACGGCGAGCGAGTACCCGTCGAGCGTCGCGAGCGCAGCGTCCCACTCGGTGCCGGCGCTCTGCTTCTCGAAGGGAATTCCGGCCTGGGCGAGCGCCGCGGTCACGTTGGCGACGTCGGGCGCCGCGTCCGTCCACGCGTAGCGCGGCGCGACGACGAGCGCGCGGGGATGCTGCGGCTCGGACCGCACGTCGTCCACGACGCCGTTGCAGTCGTTGTCGATCCCGTCACGAACCTCGGGCATCGGCGGCGGCGTCATGCACGCGCGAAGACCGGCGACGCACGCCGCGTGCCCCGTGCCGCACGGCCCCGGACGATCCGTGCGGCACGCGTTGACGGAGGAGGGGACGAGCACGTCGACGAGGCCGTCGTCGTCGTCATCGAGTCCGTTGCAGGCGACCTCGACCATGCGATCGCCGTCGCGCACCGTGAGCGGATCGGGCGCGGGCGTGGTGGGAGACGGTGCGGCAACCTTCGGCGCGGCGGGCGTGGTGGGGACGGTCGATCGCGGGGCGTTCGTGCCCGTGCACGCCACGGCGAGCGCGAGGACGAGCGCGGCGCGGCGGACCATTCCGCTACGCTACACCACGCGCGCGGGGCGCCTGCTATCGTGTTCCAATGGCCCTCCTGTCGCGTGGTCGCGCAGCGGCGCTCCTCGGCGTGGTCGCGGTCTCGGCGTCGTGCACCGTCAACCCGGGCGCCGGAGCGACGCCGGCGACGACGCCTCCCGCCGCGCCGTGCGCGCTCGCGGCCGACTCTCCCGATCGAGAAGACGTCGAGACGCGATGCGACGGCATCGACAACGACTGCGACGGCCTCGTCGACGTCCTCATGCCTGTCGACGCGAACGCGTGCGTGGGCGCCGCGCCTGCGTGCGGATCCGCGCACGCCGCATGCCAGGGAGGCGCGCGTGTGTGCATGGCGCCGGGCCCGGCTCCCGAGGTCTTGGACGGCGTCGACAACGACTGCAACGGCGCCATCGACGATGTCGCGGCGGTCGACACGCACCCGCGCGCGCTTCTCCTCGTGCCGAACTACATCTGGGACGATGGGCCGGAGGAGGTCGACACCATCGCGTCGGTCCTCGAGCAGTGGGGCGTCCCCTACGATCGCCCAGCGCCGCGCACCGATTGGAGCGGCGCGTTCGCGGGCCTCTCCTCGTACGCGCTCGTCGTCGTCCCCGGGTACCTCCTCGGTAGCGTGATCGACGACGCCCAGCGGAGCGCGCTCGAGGCGTTCGCGACCGGCGGCGGCGTCGTGGTCCTGACCAAGCCCGTCGTCGACGCCGGCACGAACCTCCTCGCCATCGCGGGGATCACGCGCAGCGAACGGCGGCTCGACATCGACGCGCTGGCGTTCGACGGAGCGCTCGCCGTCGCTGCCCGCGCCTTCGACAGCCCCGAAGAGCGCAGCGTCCCCCTCTCGAACGATCAGGCGAAGAACCCGGTTGAGGGCTACGTGATGGAGCCGTCGAGCGCCAGCACCACCGTCGTCGCCCACGCGATCGTAAGGGGCGCCCCCGCCGGCGCCATGGTCACGCGGCGGCAGGTGGGGCAGGGGGCCGTCTACGCGCTCGGCCACGATCTCCACACCTTCGGCCACTACCGCTGCTACGTGAACTGCTTCGAGCCCTCCGGCGATCTCATCGGGCTCTTCTTGCGCGAGGCGATGCGCGAAGGGGCCCGAGGTCACCTCGTCCTCAAGCACCCCGCGCCCGGTCCCGACGACTCGGTGATGCTGCTCACGCACGACGTCGACGCCCCCGACGCCCAAAAAAACGGCACGTGGGGAGAGCCTGGCGCGCAACAGGTCGCCGAGCTCGAGCGCGCTCACGGCGCGCGCGGCACGTTCCTGATCACCACGGACTATGTATCCGGCTACTACACGCCCGACACGCTCCACTCCCTCTGCGACCTGGGGATGTGCCCGCTCGGCGCGCACTCGGTCCGTCACGCCGACACGTTCAGCAAGCAGCCGCAGGGCACCTGCCAGGAGACCTACGCCACGTACGTGCCGGAGCGCGCGACGAGCCTGTGCGGCGAAATTCGCGTCTCGAGCGAGCTCATCGAGAAGGAGACTGGCGCGAAGCCGATCGCGTGGCGGAGCCCCTACCTCTACGTCCACCCGTCGCTCTACGACGTGCTCGAGTCGGAGGGCTTTGTCGCGGACTCGAGCTTCGCCGTCGGCGACTACAAATTCAACCTACCGATCTCCCTCGCGCGCACCGGCCTCAGCCGCGACACGTTCCATCAACGTGCACTCTACACATTCCCCATCGCGATCGAGGACGGGCTCGGCACCGTCGTGGAGGGGGTGGACACACGCGTCGAGATGCAGGCCAACAACGCCGCGAAGTTCATCTCGCTGTGGTCGTACGCTGTGCTCCGCAACGCCGACAATTTTGCGTTCACCACCGCGCTGCTCCACCCGTCCTATGGGCGCGGCGTCGGGCCCGACAACCTGAAGAACAAGCTCCACGTCGCCGACAAATTCCTCGAGGCGACCACCAAGCGCGGCGTCCGCACGAACCTGACGATGGGCGACCTCGGCGCGTTCTGGCGCGCGCGCGAGGGCGTGCAGCTCGACGCGACCTACACGGCAGCGGGCGGCTACGCGGGCTCGCTCAAGACCGGCGCGTTCGCAGTGACCGATCTCACGCTCGAGTTCGGCGACGCGCTCAAGAGCTTCACGTGCGCGTCATGCGGCGCGACGGAGATCCACGGTCGTCGCGTCACGTTGCGCGCCGCCCTCGCGCCGAACACGACCTTCGCCTTCACCGCCGCGCCAGGCCGCCCCTGATCTGATAGTTTAGGCGAGACCGCCGCTTCTCGTCCCGTCTCGCACGGAGGAACTCCTTGTCCCGAAGCACCGATCGCCGAAGTCACCCGCGGCTCGCGTCGTACGTTCGAATCCAATGGTACGTGGCCGGCAAGGGGGACACGCAAACCGACCGCCTTCGTGACGTGAGCAGCACCGGCGCGCTCGTCATGACCGAAGCGGTCGCCAAGGTCGGTGACGAGATCCGGTTCGATCTGCTCGACGACGCAGGAGAGAAGCTCGCCGCCGGTCTCGCGCAAGTCATGCGCGTCGACGCCGGCGCCGGGCGAATGGGGATTTCGTTCCTCGCGCTCGGGATCGATCCCGTCGTGGTCGCTTCGCTCAAGGCGTCGGATCCGGCGAGGCCGCCGCCTTTGCCGGGCAAGATCGGCGGGCCGCCGCCGATGCCCGGCGAGCACCTCCAGGCCAAGGCGCGTGCAGATGCCCCGCCGCGCGCGGTCTCGGTCCACGCGCCGCCCGAGGAAGACGAAGTAGAGCCTCAGATCGAGCCGCTCGCGGTTGCCGCCGCGAAGCTGATCATCGGGATCGATCTCGGCACCACGAACACGTGCGCCTCGTACGTCGTCGACGGGCGACCGCAGATCATCCCGGGCCGTACCGGGACGAACACCATTCCGTCGATGATCACGTTCGATCCCGACGGCAAATGGCACGTCGGCCAGCGCGCCGCCGATCGCCAGATCCTCTACCCGCTGCGCACCGTCTATGGATCGAAGCGCCTCGTCGGCCGCACATACCGTGACGAGGTCGCCGCCGAGCTTCAGAAGCACTTCGCGTATCCGCTCGCGCAGGCAGAGGGGCAGCGCTTCGGGGTCCGCATCGACGACAAGGTCATCAGCATGGACGCGATCGCCGCGCGCGTGCTCGAAGAGGTCCGCGACGCCGCCGAGGCGTACCTGAAGACCAAGGTCGAGGCCGCCGTCATCACCGTCCCCGCGTATTTCTCGGAAGTGCAGCGCGAGGCGGTCCGGCGCGCGGCCAAGGACGCGAACCTCACCGTCCACCGCATCGTGAACGAGCCGACCGCGGCCGCCGTGGCTTACGGCCACAAGCAAAAGGGGAAGAAGACGCGCGTGGCGGTGTGGGACTTCGGCGGCGGCACGTTCGATTTTTCGATCGTGAACCTCGGCGACGACGAGTTCGAGGTGCTCGCGACCGGCGGCGACAACTTCGTCGGTGGCTCCGATTTCGACGATCTCCTGGCGTCGCACATCTTGGCGGAGTTCCAGCGCGAGGCGGGGATCGACGTGGATCCGGAGCCGCAGCAGATCGCGCGGCTTCGTGGGGCGGCGGAGCTCGCCAAGCGCGCGCTGTCGGTGCAGACCGAGTACGTCGTCGAGCTGCCGGAGTTCACGCGCGAGCCGCGGCGCGCGCTCTCGGTGGAGATCACGCGCCAGCAGTTCGAGCAGCTCATGCGCCCGCTCATCGAGCGCACGCTGACGATCGCGAAGGAGGTCATGCAGTCGGCAGGCCTGTCGCCCGAGACGGACGTGGACGATGTGCTCCTGGTCGGCGGAACGACGCGCATCCCTGCCGTGCAGAAGGCGGTCGCCGATCTCTTCAAACGAAGGCCGAGCAAGCGCATCAACCCCGACGAAGCCGTTGCCCTCGGCGCCGCGCTCCTCGCCGCCGAGATCGGCTCGGGTTCGGGCCCGACGCTCCTCGACATCCTCCCCATGAGCATCGGCTACGGCGTGACCGGCCTTCGCTTCGTCCCGATCGTCGAGAAAAATAGCCGAATCCCAACCGAGCGCGTCGTCACCCTCGACGCCGACATCCTCGGCAGCGTGAGCCTCCCCATCTTCCAGGGCGAGTCGACGGACGCCAGTCGCAACGAGTACCTCTGCTCGGCCGTGGTCGAAGATCCGTCGCTGTGGGAGAAGGGACGGGTCACGGTTCGGATCAGCTTCGACGACCACTGCGTCATGGCGATCGAGGCGCGAAACGCCCGCACCGGACGCGCGCTGCCGCTGAAGCTCGATCGCACCAAGCCCGTCGAAGAGATCCTGAGGGAGCTCGGCAAGTACGACGGGCCGCAGATGGAGCCCACGTGGCAGCTGCCGACGTCGAAGCTCGGACGGGTGCTCGGGAAGCTGTTCGGCCTCTTCAAGCGCTGACGCTTCAAGGTCGGACGCGCGCAAAATTCAGTTGTCGAGCGCCTTGCCGTACGTGACGAGGGCGTCCTTGAGGCGGATCGCGGCCTTCGTCTTGTGCATGTCTGCTCGGTAGACGAGCGCGATGACGTCGGGGAAGCTCGGGAACGAGGGGTGAAGACGGCGGAGTCGACCCTCGTGACCGTACGCCGCCACACGCCGCGGCAAGAGCGCGACGCCGACGCCGGCCAGCGCGAGGCTCTTGACGAGCTCGAGGTCGCCGCACGACAGCGTGCGCGTCGGCATGAGCCCTGCGGCAGCGATGCGATCGACGAGATCGCGCGACTGCGACAGGCGCCCGGCCATCACGAGCGGCCCGCGCCGGATGCGATGCTTCGCGTTCATGAGCTCCTCGTCGTCGTTCTCCTCCAGGAGCGCGATGCGCTCGGACAGAGGAATCAACACCGACGGCGGCGGCGCGTCGACCGCCACGAAGAGATCGACCGCGTCGCGGAACATCTCGATGATCACGAGATCGGGGTGCGGCTGCGGGTTCACCACCAGACCGAAATGCACGTTGCGCTCGACGACCGCGCGCTGGACCAGCGCGCTCGTGCCGTTCCACAGCGAGAGCGCGATGAGCGGGTAGGTCTTCAGGAACGGCGCCATGAACTGCGGCAGAAAGTAGGCGCCGAGCGACTCGTGGCAGCCGATGGTGAAGTCCCCGACGTCCTCCTTCTCGAGCCCCTTGATCTGCTGCTCCGCGCGCTCCACGAGCGCGAACACGTCGGCGGCGTGGCGGAGCAGCTCTTCGCCGGTGGCGGTCAGGCGCACGCCGCTGCGATCACGGAGGAGCAGTGTCGTGCCGAGGCGCTCCTCGAGGTTCTGCATCGCGACGGTCAACGTCGGCTGGCTCACGTGGAGGGATTTCGCCGCGGCCGTCAGGCTGCCCGACGTCGCGATCGCTTGGAAATAGCGGAGATGGTTCAGATCCATGGGGTCTCTGCCGGGAGATAGGCGGAGCCTATGCCACCCATGGGGAGAATCTACTTTCGCGTGGGCGCCCGCGCCTTAAGGTCAATACCGACCCCCGCGACGCGAGCGGCCGGGGGCAGGCAGTGATGGCGCGCTTCGGGGCCCCCGGTGGAGGGCTCCCGAGACGCCGTCGTGTATCCCGCGCTCGCTTTTCATGGAGGAGACTACGAATGAAACGCACTTTCGGCATCAGGCTCGCTTCTTCGTCGTGGGCCGCGTTGCTCTTGGCGCAGTCGATCGGATGCGGTGACAGCGCGTCTCAACCCGAGGGGCCGAAGCCTTCGCCCGACGCGGCCGTGGAGGTCGACGGCGGCGGCGGCGATGGCGACGGCGGATACGAGGGAGGTCCGGTCGTCCCGCCCGGCGTCGCGCCTGGACCGAGCCGCGGCTCGGCGGTCGCCCTCTCGCCCGACGACACGGTCGCCGTGATGGTGAACCGCGACGTCGGATCGATCACGGTCTTCGCGGTCACTTATCCTGCCGACGGCAGCCCGCCGTCGCTCGCCAAGAAGAAGGAGCTGTCGCTCGGCGCCGGGAGCGAGCCGTGGCAGGTCGTCGTCGCGCCGGACGGCGTGACCGCCTACGTGATCCTGAGGAAGGATCAGAAGCTCGTGAAGATCTCCGATCTGAAGGGCACGCCCACCGAGGCGGGGCGCGTCGCGGTCGGCAGCGAGCCTACGGGCCTCGCGCTCACGCCGACCGGCGCGAAGGTGTGGGTCGCGAACTGGGTCGACGGCACGGTCATGGGGATCGACACGGCGACCTTGACGGTGACGTCGACGGTCGACCTCAACGACGCGCTCGTCAAGACAGGCCTCCTCGGATCCGTCACGGCGCGTCCGGCGCTCGCGCACCCGCGCAGCGTCGCGATCACGAACAACCTCGACGCCAACGACGCCGACGAGAGCATCCTCGTCACCGAGTACTTCGCGCAGCGCACGGCGGTCGAGGATCCGGCCGGCGCGAACGCCGACACCGCGAAGGCGGGGCTCCTCTACAAGATCAAGGTCTCCGATAAATCGGTGTCGACGATCCAGCTCGGCCCCGTGGCCGATCTCGGCTTCGCCGATCACACGGGCGGCAAGGCGGGCTGCTACCCGAACCAGCTCCAGTCGGTCACCATCAACGGCGCCTACGCCTACGTCACCTCGATCTGCGCCTCGCCGAAGGGGCCGATCGGCGCGTTCACCGGTCCGGCGGCCGCGACCTGCACCGACGACACGAGCTGTCCCGGACAAGTCGTGGGCTCCTGCGCCGCCGCCAAGAAGTGCACGACCAACTGCAGCGCCGACGCCCAGTGCGGCGCGAACGGCGGAAAGTGCGTCAACTTCGTGTGCGCGCCGAACATCGCGAACGTGAAGACCACGACGGCGCCGGTGATTTCGGTCGTCGATCTCTCGCAAGACAAGGAGGTCTCGACCTCGACCGCCAGCTTGAACGCGCAGTTCGCGGCGCTCTACACCGCGCGCGCGGCGGCTGATGACGGCACCCGTCGCTTCCCAGGAGTGCCCAGCGACATCGCGTTCGTCCCCGCCACCGGCGTCGCCTACGTCGCCGCCAACGCCGCCGACGCCGTGTTCCGCGTCAAATACGATCCGACCAAGAGCTCGCAGATCGCGGAGGTCGGGTCGCCCGGCAACGCGTTCCTCGATCTCACGCCCGCCGGCATCGCGGCCTCGAGCGCCGGCAAGAACCCGATCGGCGTCGCCATCGGCAGCGCGTCGGGCAAAAAATTCGCGTTCGTCGCGAACGACGTCAGCCGCAACCTCACCGTCCTCGACTTCAACACGCAGGCGGTCGCGGGCGGCGCGGCCACTCCGACGGTGGCGAGTGCGTCGGCGCTTCCGGCCGGCGGCTCGAGCGAGGAGAAGGTCCTCAAGGGCAAGCGCTTCTTCGACACCGGCGTCGGTCGCTGGTCACTCAAGGGGCAAGCGTGGAGCTCGTGCCAGTCGTGCCACACCGACGGCCTCACCGACGACGTCACGTGGTACTTCAACCGCGGAACGCGCCAGTCGACGAGCCTCGACGGCACGTACTCGTCGAAGGACGCGACCGATCGGCGCATCCTCAACTGGACAGCCATCTTCGACGAGGTCCCCGACTTCGACGCCAACACGCGCGGCATCTCGGGCGGCGTCGGCGCCATCGTCGCGACCAACAGCACGCCGCCGGCGGTCACCGATCGCATCGACGTCGCGAAGGCCGGCCACGCGGGCCTCAACGGCTCGGCCACGCAGCTCTCCGATCCGTCGAACCCCGCGGGCCTCGCGCAGGTTAGCGTCCTCGACGACTTCCTGAACATCACGGAGTACGTGAAGTCCATCCGCTCGCCGCGCAAGCCGTCGAACCTGGACGCGGGCCTCGTCGCCGCCGGTCACGATCTCTTCACCGTCGACGGCGCGTGCCAGGGTTGCCACGGCGGGGACAAGTGGACCATCTCGAAGGCGTTCTACGCGCCCTCGATCGCGACGATGGCCGCGCTCTCGGCAAAAGCATGGACGCCGCCCGCCGGCTTCCCGCAAGCGCTCTTGCCGGCGACGACGAACCGCTTCATGCGCTTCCCGTCGACCAACGGGGGGCTCGACCAGATCCAGTGCATGCTCCGCCCGGTCGGCACCTTCGGCGTCGGTGACGCGCTCGCCGGCATCTCGGAGCTTCGCCAGGACATGGTCACGCAAGGGCAGGGCAACGAGGCGGACGGCAAGGGCTTCAACCCGCCGTCGCTCCTCGGCCTCTCGACCGGCGCGCCGTACCTCCACGCCGGACAGGCGACGACCCTCGAGAGCCTCTTCTCGGCGACCTTTGCGCAACACCACGCGGGCCCGCTCGCGCCGAACTTCCTCTCGGAGACCGATCCGAAGGTGCGCGAGGCGAACGTCCAGAAGCTGATCGCGTTCCTCCTCTCAATCGACGAGGACACGACGACGGTGCCCATCCCCGCAGCCGGCGCCACGGGCGGCGACTTTTGCGCTGCGCCATGAAATAGGCGACTTCGCCAGACGCAAGCCCTGCGACGACGGACTACCCGGCGTCGCGGGGCTTTTGTGCGTATGGAGTCGGTGCGAGGCGGTCGGCGCGGCGGTTCCACGCCCACGCGCTGGTCCATCGGAAGGTGACGAACAAGACCATGGGAGCGGCGGCAGGCAGGACCGCGAGGTGCACGCCGCGCGAGTGGCCGGTCAGCGAGAGGAGCGCGTTCGCCAGCATCCCGCCGAACACGCCATAGAGCGCGGCGAGCGCGAAGACGCGCGCGCGAGACAGCTTGCAGTGCGGCTCCGGCCGCAGAAAGAGGAAGGGCCACCACTGGAGATCGGTGTCGTTGACCCGATTCGCGAGCTGCTCGAAATCATCCATCGGTGCTCACGATAGAGGGTTGGGCGAAGGCGTCCAGCGCGGCCGAAGCAGATGAGTGGTCGTTGGCGCTGCATCACCGCACCTCCAACCACGCAAACACTACCCTTAAAACAATCGCATCTGTCCCCCACGCGCCGGCCGCTCGAACGTGGCCGGCCGCTCTTTGCTCGCCTCCGCCTCGGCAGGCATCTCGCGCCGCTCCGGGCCTGACCGGAAAAGCCGGTCAGGCCTTTCCTTCAGGAGCGTTCCGCTCCGCGGCGCTTCGCTCCACTCGGCGCGGGTCTGAAGGCCGAGCCGCGTCGCCGTCGAATCGAAGAGCGCGCCGATGGCGTCGGCGTACGGTCCCTCGCCCTTCTGGCGAACCCCGAAGCGTGCATCATACATGCTGCCCCCGCGCGTCTCCCGCACGCGCCGCAAGATGCGCTCGGCGCGCAGCGGGAGCGCCGTGCGGACGCGCGCCTCGAACACCTCCTTCACTGCCCCCGGCAGGCGCAGCAGCACCATCCCCGCGTACGTGGCCCCCGCGTCCTTCGCGCGCTCGAGGATCGTGGCGATGTCCGCGTCGTTGAGGCCCGGAATGACCGGCGCCACCATCACGCCGACGGGGATGCCCTTGGCCGCGAGGCGCTCCAGGATGCGCATCCGGCGCGCCGGCGTCGTGACGAACGGCTCGATCGCGCGCGCGTTTGCCTCCGACCAGAAGGGGATGCTGACGCTCACGTGGCAGTGCGCGACCCTCACGAGCTCGGCGAGGAGATCCGCGTCGCGCTCGACGAGCGGCGACTTGGTGATCACCGACGCAGGGTTCTTGTATTCTACACATACCTCGAGGCAGCCGCGCGTCAGGCCGTAGCTCGCCTCGAGGGGTTGGTAGCAGTCGGTGACGCCGCTGAACGCGACGAGCTCGCCCTTCCACGAGCGCCGCTCGAACGCCTCCCTCAGCAGCGCGGGCGCCTCGGGCTTGATGACGATCTTCCGCTCGAAGTCGGTGCCGGCGCCGAGGCTCAAGTACTCGTGCGAGGGGCGCGCGTAGCAGTAGGCGCACGCGTGAAAGCAGCCGCGGTACGGGTTCACGCTCCACGTGAACGGGACGTCGGGGCTCGTGTTCTTCGAGAGGATCTCGCGCGAGTGATCCTCGAGCACGACGAGATCGGCGTTGGGCACCTCACCGCCGAGGTACTCGATGTCGGTGGTGGCCCAGGGGTTCGGCGGGTTGTCGACGGGGTGGAGCTTCACTCCGTGAGCATACTGAACGAATGGCCAGTACGCTACTTCTTGGCGTCGTGGAGCGCGAGGACCGGGCATTCGCAGGCGCGGATGACCTCCTCGGCGACGCTCCCCATGATCGCGCGACGGAGGCCCGTGCGTCCGTGCGTCCCGAGGATCACGAGATCGACGTGGAGCTCCTTCGCCACAGCCGCGATCTCGTGGGCTGGCGGACCATCGCGAAGGAGGAGGCGCAGCTCGACGCCGCGGCCCTTGTTCTTCTCGACCGTCGCGTTCAGGCCTGCCTGCGCGCTCGCCAGGATGCGTCCGGCCACCTCCGCCGACGCCACGAGGGCGCCGTCGGGGAAGCCGTAGATCGGTAGCTCGTACGCGTGGAGGAGCGTGATTTTCGCGCCGAGCTTCTTCGCGAACTCGATCGCGTAGTCGAGCGCATGCTCGCTCGTGGGCGTGAAGTCGACCGGCACGAGGATCTCTTTGATGTCGCTCATGGCGATGACACTACCTCATTCAATTCAGCTGGCTCGCAGGAGCCTTCTCTTCCGGCTCGCTCTCCGGTGCGGGAGGGGGAGGCGCGGACGTGAACGCGAAGACCAGCTTCTTGTCTTCGAGCGGCTTGCCCTCGTTGTCGGGCGCCACGTCGAGCTTCACCTCGCCGCCGTGCTCGAGCGCGCCGAAGAGGAGCTCGTCCCCGAGCGGCCGCTTGATGTCGTCTTGGATGACGCGCGCGAGCGGGCGGGCGCCGAAGTCCGGATCGTAGCCCTTCTCGGCGAGCAGGGCCTTGCCGGCGGCGGTGACCGAGATGGTGACCTTGCGCTCCTCGAGCTGTGTCTCGAGCTCGCCCAGGAATTTGTCGACGATGCTCGCCATGATCGGCGGCGACAGCGGCGCGAAGCGGATGCGGGCGTCGAGGCGGTTTCGGAACTCGGGGCTGAACAGGTTCTTGTACTCGCGCTCGGCGTCCCCGCTGACGCGCGACTCGCCGAAGCCGACCTGCTTCTTTTGCAAATCCCGCGCGCCCGCGTTGCTCGTCATGAGCAAGATGACGTGCCGGAAATCGGTGGCTTTGCCGTTGTTGTCGGTGAGCTTGCCGTGGTCCATCACCTGGAGGAGCACGTTGAACACGTCGGGGTGCGCCTTCTCGATCTCGTCGAGCAAGAGCACCGCGTGCGGCGTCTTCGCGATGGCGTCGGTGAGGAGGCCGCCCTGATCGAAGCCCACGTACCCCGGAGGCGCGCCGATGAGGCGCGAGACGGTGTGGCGCTCCATGTACTCGCTCATGTCGAAGCGGATGAAGGTGATGCCCATGGTCTTCGCGAGCTGCTTGGCGACCTCGGTCTTGCCGACGCCGGTGGGGCCCGTGAAGAGGAAGCTGCCGATCGGCTTCTCGGGGCTCCGGAGCCCCGCGCGCGCGAGCTTGATGGCGGAGGCGAGCTGGTCGATCGCGTCCTCTTGTCCGAAGACCTTGCCCTTGAGATCGGCGGCGAGCGACCGGAGCTTCTCCTTGTCGTTGCTGGACACCTCCCGCGGCGGAATCTGCGCCATGCGCGCGAGGACCGTCTCGACGTCGGTGGTCTCGACCTTGGCGCCCGGGCCGATCGAGAGCTTCACCGCGGCGCCGGCCTCGTCCATGAGGTCGATCGCCTTGTCGGGCATCCGCCGGTCGTGGAGGTACCGGCTCGCGAGGACCGCCGCCGCCTCCATCGCGTCGGCGGTGTAGGTGACGCCGTGGAACTCCTCGTACTGCTTCTGGAGGCCCTTCAGGATCTCCTTCGTCTCGGCGAGGCTCGGCTCGAGCACCTCGACGCGCTGGAAGCGGCGTGAGAGCGCACGATCCTTCTCGAAGTGCGTGCGGTACTCCTCGAACGTCGTCGAACCGATGCAGCGAAGCTTGCCGCTCGCGAGCGCGGGCTTCAGCAAGTTGGACGCGTCCATGCTGCCGCCGCTCGTGGCGCCGGCGCCGACGATGGTGTGGATTTCGTCGATGAAGAGCACGGCGTTGTCGAGCTTCTGGAGCGCCTTCACGACGCCCTTCAGGCGCTCTTCGAAATCGCCGCGGTAGCGCGTGCCCGCGAGGAGGGCGCCCATGTCGAGGCTGTAGACGACCGCGCCCTCGAGCGCCTTCGGCACCTCTTTGTTCTCGATGCGCAGCGCGAGGCCTTGGACGATGGCGGTCTTGCCGACGCCGGAGTCGCCGACGAGGAGCGGGTTGTTCTTCTTCCGTCGCGCGAGGACCTGGATGATGCGGTCCACTTCTCGCGCGCGGCCGATGAGGCGATCGATGCGCCCTTCTTTGGCCTCCTCGTTGAGGTTCACGCAGAAGGCCTTGAGCGGATCCTTGTTGGGGCGCGCGCCGTCGCCTTCGGCGTCGACCTTGGCGGTCTCGCCGGTGCTCTCGTCATCCGAGATCTTGCTGACGCCGTGGGCGATGTACGCGACGACGTCGAGGCGGGTGACGCCGTTGTCCTCGAGGAGGCTGACCGCGTACGAGTCGCGCTCCGCGAAGATCGCGACGAGCACGTTCGCGCCGCTGACCTGTTCCTTGCCGCTCGACCGAACGTGGCCGATCGATCGGCGAATGGCGCGCTGAACAGCGAGCGTGGCCGTCGGGATCGTGTCCCCGCCGTCCTCGCCGAGCGCTTCCAGCTCCGTGTCGAGGTAGCCCTCGAGCTTCTTCTTGAGCTGCGAGACGTCTCCGCCGGCGTGCTTCACCACGAGCGCGGTCGCGTCGTCGAAGAGGAGCGCGAAGAGCAAGTGCTCGACGGTGACGAACTCGTGCCTCCTTCGCGCCGCTTCGTTCGCGGCGAGGGAGAGGGCGATTTCGACTTCCGGGCTGATCGGGGAGGGGGATTCTTTGTTGCTCAAGACGCTCTCATTCGGGCTCTGCGGTGACGAGGAGCGGCATGCCGTGCTCCCTCGCGTGTTTCGTGACGACGTCGACCTTGGTCTCGGCGACGTCGCGAGGATACAGGCCTACAGAGGCGCTTCCCTTCTTGTGCACGGTCAGCATCAAGTGGAAGGCCTCTGCCTCGCTTTTGTGAAAGATCTGCACAAGCGCCGTCACCACGTATTCCATCGAAGTGTAATCATCGTTGTGGAAGACGACACGCCAGCGCTTCGGAACGCTTGTCTTTTGGCGTTCTTCGACGACGACGTCATCGTCCTCGCTCGGGCCGGCGGGAGGGCCGGCAGGGGGTATGGCCTTGCTCGGCGGTTTGGCAGGAGGCTTGCTGGGCATGGGCAGGAGTCTTTACGTGATGCGCGTAGTGGAGACAGATCGTGCGGCCAGCGCAAGGTAAGTGAAATCCCTGCACCATCGCGGGGAGGGAACCATGTGTCGCCATGCAGCGACACGAAGGACCCTCTCGGACAAAAATACTCTCTTTTGCGACTCTGCTCCGTACTCATCTTAATATGCATCGGCGGCGTGCCGATCCGTTCGATGCCGGTGCCCGCATTGAGGTAGTCTGACGCTAGTAGACTGGGGGGAAGCCCATCCATGCAGCTCGTTGAGGATCTCGTCGTCGCTGGTCGCTTCAAGTTGAACCGCCTCATTGGTCGGGGCGGCATGGGTTCGGTCTGGCACGCCACGCACCTGGGGCTCGACATCCCGTGCGCGGTGAAGTTCATCGAGGGAGAGTTCGCCGGGCTCGCCGAAGCGCAAGCGCGCTTCGAGCGCGAGGCGAAAGCGGCCGCTCAGCTTCGCAGCCCCCACGTCGTCCAGATCCTCGATCACGGCGTCTGGGAGAACACGCCGTACATCGCGATGGAGCTGCTCGAAGGCGAAGACCTCGGCAAGCGCCTCACGCGCCTCCGCACGCTGCCGACGCCGGAGATCAACACGATCATCCAGCAGGTCGCGCGCGCGCTGACGAAGGCGCACCAGGCCGGCATCGTCCACCGCGATCTGAAGCCCGACAACATCTTCCTCGTGCGCGACGACGATCGGGAGATCGTGAAGGTCCTCGACTTCGGGATCGCGAAGAAGAACACGACGGGCCTCGACACAGGCAACAACACGAAGACCGGCGCGATGCTCGGGACGCCGTACTACATGAGCCCGGAGCAGGCCCAGGGGACAAAGGGCGTCGACTGGCGGAGCGATCTTTGGTCGCTCGCCGTCATCGTGTACCAGATGCTCACGGGGCGGCTGCCGTTCGAGAGCGAAGCGCTCGGGGATCTGCTCGTCAAGATCATCGTCGCGCCGGTGCCGGTGCCGTCGCACATCGCGAGCGTCCCGCCGCAGTTCGACCGGTGGTGGTCGCGCGCGGCCGATCGCGACACGTCGAAGCGTTACCAGTCGGCGAAGGAGTTCGCGGACTCGCTCGCCATGACGCTCGGTCAGTCGACGGTGACCGACGTGATGGATCGCAACCAGATCGGCGGCACGGCGTTGATGCCCAACGCGCCGAACGTTTCGCCGAACATGCCGACGGCGGGGAACCCGCTCCTCGCGAACACGCCGAACCCGCACCAGACGGCGCTCTTGGCCACGCCGAACCCGGCGCAGCACGGGGGACAGGCTGGGCAAGGCGGGATGATGCAGCAGACGCCTTACCCGGGTCAGGCGCCGATGGCGCAGGGGGTGTCCGGGAACACGACGGGCGCGCCGCTCGCCAAGACGTACAACGGCGGCGCCGCGGGCGTCCCCAAGAAGAGCGGCGCAGGCGTCGCGATCGGGATCGGCGGCGCGGTGCTCGTGCTCGCGATCGGTGTGGGCGGCGTGATGATGATGAAGGGCGGCAAGAAGGCGCCGGCCACTGCGGGCACCACGACGGCCGCCGTCGCGACGGCGACCACGAGTCCGCCGCCGGCTGCCGTCGACGTTCCGCCGCCGATCGATCCGCCGGTGGTCGCGACCGCGCCTGGGACCGGCGCGGTTCCGACGGCCTCGGCGCCGCCCGTGCCTCCGCCCGTCGTTGCGGCCGGTGGCGGCACGCCTCACGCGCCCGTGCCGCGGCCCAACGGAAATGGCGGAAACGGCTCCCCCGGAGGCGCGAAGCCGCCGGGACCTGCGAAGCCGCCGGGGCCCGCCAAGCCTGCCGACTTGGGCTTCTAGACCAAGCAGTCGTCGATGCTGTGCCTGATGTCGCCCGAGGATCGCGTGCCTTCAGACCACCCGCTGGCGCAAAACCGCTCCCGCGCCTTCCGGTAGGCTGCTTTTGCAGCAGCCTGCTAGAGAAAAGCGTACGCGACGACCCCTCCGATCCAACCGAGCAGAGCGAGCACCGCCACCACGGAGAGCGCGGCCCACAGCATCTTCTCGCTCGAGCGCTTCTTGAGCGCGTCGTCGAAGGTGACTTGCTCGGCGCGCGCCTGGTCGACGCTCGGGCGCAGATCGAGGCCCACGATGTTGTCGGCGGCGCAGTAGCGGCACTGCGCGACGCCTCCGAGGCCCGCGTCGGGAAGGGGACCCTGGCAGCGCCGGCACCGTGATGGCTCTCCCTCACGACGCGGCGCGAGCGCGCCGAACCCGAGCGTGAGCATCTGGAGCGCGCCGCGGTCGGCCAGGCGCGCGCGGGCGAGGAAGAACGCGCCGAGCACCGCGGCGAAGGGCAAGAGGAGGAACGCCGCGTCCTCGAGCTGAAACCCGTCGGCGAGCGCGTGCGACGCGACGAGGCCCCATCCGAGCGGCCACGCGCCGAACATGAGGAGCGTGAAGACGAGCAGCCAGCCGTTCGAGCGGCCCGCCTTCGGCTGCTGCACGAGCTTCTGGATCATGGTCTGGTGGACGGCGCGGCTCGACTGCATCGCCTTCGCCGCCGCCGCCTGCCCGCGCACCTGCGGCGGGAGCGGCACCCACGCGCGGCAATACACGCACGAGACCTGCGGCGCGTCGTCGGGGATCGCCGGCGCGCCGCACTGCGGGCAGCCGGTGATCTGCGTCGCGACGTGCGGCGCCTCCTCGACGTACTTTCGGCCGCTCACCACCGCCTCGATGCTCGCCGCCGCCGCATGCATCGAGTCGGCCTCGATCTCGCGATCGGTCTGCGCGACGATCTCGGGCCGCCCGCCGCGCACGACCCAAAGGCGCCACACGCGCACGCGCTGGACCGGCGACATCGAGCCGCGCACGTCACCGCGGGACGCCACGACGACCACGAGCCACAACGTGAAGAGGAGCATCTTCCACATCACGAGGCGGGTCGCCTCCGTCTCTTCGACGTGCGCGAAGGGATGCGTGAGATCGCCCCACGCGATCCGCGTGCCGTGCAGGCGCCCGCCGTCGACGACGAGCCCCTCGGTGTGGAGGAGCACGTCGCTCGCGCGGTTCTTGAGCGCGCCGTAGAGATGGAAAAACCCGTAGGCGAGGAGGAGCGGGCCGAGGACAAGCGTGAGCGGCCAGAGCGTGAACGTCAGGCTGAGGGCGTCGTCGTCCTTGGCGTCGCTGAGGACCGCGGTGAGGACGCCGCAGGCCATCAACGCGAGGCCTGGGAAAAGCGCGATGGCCGCACGCGCCGCGCTCCACGTGCTCGTTGTCCCGATTTGGAGCGGGAGACGCGCGAGCGGCTTCGACGCGGGCCCGGCCGCCATCGCCGGCCGCGGTCCCTGTCCCTGTTGCTGTTGTTGCGGCTGTTGTTGGGGCGGCGGTCCGTAGCCTTGTTGTTGCGGCGGTCCGTAGCCTGGCTGTTGCGGCTGTTGTTGCAGCGGCGGTCCGTAGCCCTGGTGTTGGGGCTGTTGGGGCGGCGGTCCATAGCCCTGCGGCTGCTGCTGCGGCTGTTGCTGCTGCGGCTGTTGCTGCTGACCTTGTGGGTAAGGCGGGCCGTAGCCAGGACGCGGCGGACCGTAGGGGTTCACAGCCCTATGGTACCGCGACTTTCCGTTTGCCCGTTTCGGTCAAAGGGCGAAAGGACTAAAATCCACACGTGGACGCCCGGGAGCGCGCGGAAGGCCTGGTTCGTGTCACGCGCAGCATGTGCGACGCGCCGCTGCGGGTCGCGTATTGGCGCGCCCAGCTCGCCGACGTCCCGGTCGCAGAGCTCGCGCGCGCGCTCGATCACGTATGCCACGCCGCAGAGCAGGCGGAGGAGCCCGCGCGCGAAGTGCTGGTGTCGCTCGTGGACGCGCTCAACTCGCCGAGCTCCAGCGAGATCGTGCAGCGCTTGCGCGAGGAGGCGACCGGCGAGTCGCTCTTGTCGCTCGAGCGCCTGGTGCGTCATCCGCTCATCGCGTCGCCGCGCGCCGCCATCCTGCCCGCGAACCCCAACGACGATCGCATCCCCGACTACGGGCGCGGCCGCACGCTGACCCTCGGTGAGCGCAAGAGCCTCGCGCGGCGGCAAGACGGCGATCTGCTCGCGCGCCTCCTGCTTGATCCGCACCCCGAGGTCATCCGCCAGCTCCTCCGCAATCCTCGCGTGACCGAGGACGACGTGATCCGTCTCGCGTCGAAGCGCCCGTGCCGGCCCGACGTCCTCGCCGAGATCGCGCGCAGCGTCCGATGGATCCACAGATCGCGCGTGCGCCTCACGGTCATCCTGAACCCGGACACGCCCGTCGAGATTGGCGGCCCCATCGCCGGTCTCTTGATGCGCCAGGAGCTGCGCCTCGTCGCGGAGTCGACGCACGTGTCGCCGGCCGTTCGCGCGCTGTGCCTCGAGCACCTGGAGCGACGACCGCCCGGTGAGTTCGAAGAGGACGATCGGAAAGTTCAGTAGCGGCCTCGCGCAGGCTCGCCCGGGCCGATCAACCCTCTTCTTCTTCGCTCTCCCACTGCCGGAGGGCCGACAGCGCGATCGCCGTGCCGCACGAGGGGCAAAGCGGCACGTCCTCGTACCGGACCGCATCACCGCGGCTGCTCAGGTACATGCCTTTGCCGCGCACGCCGAAGCCATCGTCGGACGACTCGACCGGGAGCTCCTCGCCGCACGCGTCGCACGAGGGGACCTCGCGGGCGCGGTACAAGTCCCCCATGCTCGCCCGCAAGTATGGGACTTTGCGAGGGTCTTGGGTCTCGTCGGCCATGGGTGGAGCACCTTAGCATTTTCCGCGCAACCTGGCCGGGCCGGTGCCGATGGGGCGTCATGCGGAAGCTCGCCCTTGGGTTGGTCGTGATCCTCGCCGCGCTCTCGGGCGCGTGCTCGAACGCCGCGCCGTTGCCGCCACGCGCGGCCGCCCTGAATCGAGACGGCGCGCTCGCGCTCGCCTCGGGCGATCTGGCCACGGCGTCGGCCCGCCTGGCGTTGGCGATCGAGTACAGCCCGCGCTTCGTCGAGGCGTGGGTGAACCTCGGCCTCGTCGAGCTGCGACGCGGCAACCTCGACCTCGCGTACGCGCATTTCAAGAGGGCGCGCGAGCTGAACCCCGATCTCCCGGCGCCCCACCACGCGCTCGGGCTCCTGTTCGATCAGCGCGATCTCGGAAAGGAGGCGGAGCAGCACTACCGCATGGCCATCAAGGTGGACCCGGGCTTCGCCGCCGCGCGCGCGAACTTGGGGCGTCGCCTGTACCAGCGCGGCGCGTTCGACGACGCGCGCGAGCAGTTCCTACGCCTCACCGAGATCGACGCGGGCGACGCGATGGCGTGGACCGGCCTCGTCGAGTCGCTCCTGCGTCTGGGGCGCGAAGGGGAGGCGGACGACGCGCTGGGGCGCGCGCGGGAGCGTCTCGGCGATCTTCCTGCCTTGGTCCTCCTCGTCGGCCGCCAAATGCTCCGTCGCGGCGCGTTCGACGAAGCGGAGGTGGTCCTCGCGCCCCTCACCGGCGATCCCGATCACGCGCGTCAAGGCGTCGCGTGGGGCTTCATCGGGGTGGCGCGTGCGGGACGTGGGGATTGCGCGTCGGCGCGTCAAGCCGCGCGTGAGGCGCTGCTGGTCGATCGCGCCGATCCCGTCGCCGCCGTCGTGCTCGCGCGATGCAGCTGATGCCGCGAACACAACAAGGGCGGGCGTCGCGGCGAATTCGCCGGCACCCGCGCGGTCAGCGAAGCAGTAAGAACGCCGTGCCGCTCAGCAGCGCGACAACGCCGACGACGAGCACCACGACGATCCACGCGGGCACGTGCGTCCCCGGAATGTCGATTCGCTCTTCCGAATAGAGCTGCGCGCCGCCGCGTTCGTGCCACCCGGGTGCCTGGCCGCTGCTGTTCGGGAGCTGCGGACCGCTCGTGTCGCCGACCGCGCCGCTCGACGACGGCGCCGTGTACAGGTTCGACGGCATCCCGCTGCCGCTCGGCGCGATGTCGCGAAGGCTGTTTCGGCGATGCGGCTCGGTGAGATCGCTGTTCGTCTCCTCGGGGAGCGAGTACTTGCGGTACTTGAGCGGCGCCGTCTCCGGATCGAGGGGCTTCAGCGCCTCTCCGTCGAAATGCGCGACGATGACCGTGATGTTGTCGTGTCCGCCGGCCTGGTTCGCGCGCTCGGTGAGCGCCTTGCAAACGTCGATCGGCTCGGGACCGGCCTTCAAGATCTCGCGAATGTCGTCGAAGCGGACCATGCCGGACAAGCCGTCCGAGCAGAGGAGCAAGATGTCGCCGCGCCGGAGCTCGACGAAGGTGAGGTCGACCTGCACCGTGTCGCTCGTGCCGAGCGCTTGGAGGATGATGTTGTTGTGCTCGAACGTCTCGGCTTCTTCTTCCGTCAGCTGGCCGGCTTCGATGAGCTGGTTCACGAGCGACTGATCGCGCGTGACCTGCACGAGGGTGCCGTCGCGGAGGACGTAGCCGCGCGAGTCGCCGACCTGCGCGAGGAAGAGGTGATCGTCGACGAGGGCAGCGGCGGTGACCGTGGTCCCCATGCCGCGGCGCGTGCGATCGACCTTGGCGTCTTGGAAGATTCGGAGCCCCGCCGACTCGACGGCGCGCACGAGTCGCCGCGCGAGATCGTCGCGGAGGAGGGGGATGGTCTCGTCGAGCGACTCGGTCATGCGCTCGAAGAGGATGTCCACGGCGAGCTGGCTCGCGACCTCTCCGGCTGCCGCGCCGCCCATGCCGTCGCACACGGCGAAGAGCGCGCCGTGGTGGCCGATCGTCGTCGTGCGGTTCGCCTCGAGGAGACCTCGCTGGCGTCGCGTGATGTCGGCGACGAGGAAATTGTCCTCGTTGTGCTCGCGCACCTGCCCGACGTCCGTACGCGCGAAGAGCTTCACGCGCACCTCGGCCGCGGACGCCTTCGTGCTGTCCGGCCCGTGCTCCACGCCCTTCGGGCCCTCGGGTTGCGTCACGAGCGACCCCTCATGGCTCAAGCTCCGGTCGTCCCAGCGTTGCGCGTGAGATCCACGCGGAACAGCTGCTGGCCGATGCGGAACTGATCACCGTCCTCGAGGAGCACTTCGGTTCGAATCTGGATGTAGGAGCCGTTGGAAGAGCCAAGATCGGCGAGCGTAAAGGTGGGCGCGGCGGGATCGCCTGCCTTCCCGTCTTGCGGGTGGGGGGCGGGCCCATTGGCGCGGATCGCGGCGTGACGGCGAGACAAGAAGGGATCCTCCGTGAACACGATGTCGCCCGATTCCCTGCCGAGGACGGTCTCCTGCTTGGCCAGGTAGTACACGTCGCGGGTGACGCCCTCGATCGAGCGTTGGCTGAGCCGAGCGTACAGACGGGTCGTGGGGGTGCCAAACAGAAGCGTGCCGTGCTCCACGGCAGGGCCCAACCCCTCCTCGGCTTCCCTCACAATCTCGAACCTTATCACCTGTTGTCCGACCAGGAACAAATCTTGGTCCCTCAGGGGGACCTGGGACTCCGGACCCTTCTCCCCGGCACGGGGCGCGAGGCGGACGTAGATGCCGTTGACGCTGGCCAGGTCTCGCAAGAAGAGCTTGCCGGCGCGGCGGGTGACGCGCGCGTGGCGGGGGCTCAGGTACTTGTCGTCTGCGATGACGATGTTGCCCTCGGCGCGGCCGATGTCGACCGTGTCGAGGAGGGGATACGAAGGACCTTCGCCGCCGTCCTTCGCGACGAGGACGAGCCTGCCGATGAGCGGAGCCGGCGCCTCCACGGGCAGCGCGTGCGGCGCGGCGGCGATGACGGGAGGCGGCGGTGGCGGTGGCGGTGGCGGCGGAAGCGGAAGCGGCGCCGCGGGCGGTGAAGGCTGTGGAGGCGGTGGCTGCGGCGGGGGCGGCGGGGGCGGCGGGGGCGGCGGGGGCGGCGGAGCCTGGACGAGCGGCGACGGCGCGGGGGCCGGGGTGGGCGGCGAGGTCGTCATGCGCTGCGACTGAGGGAGCTGCTCGGGCGGACGCGCCACGGTCGGAGCGGGTGCCGAGGGCGGCGCGATCGCTTCGGCGAGCGATCCTCCGCAGAACCGGCAGAAGAGCGCGGTCGCTTCCGATGTCCCGCGACAGCGCGGGCAGACACGAACGCTGCTGCTGCTCGTCGCCGGCAACGGCGCGGCGCCGAGATCGACGACGCGGCCGGGCTGAATTTCTCCCTGAGACGCGGACGGGGGTGCGGGCGCGGCGCCGGGCTGCGCAGGAGCGCCGACCGGGAGACCCGGGTACATCTGCTGCGCCATTGCCGCGGTGCGCAGGTTTCCGTCCGTCGGTGGCGCGGGCGGAATCGGCGGCGCATCCGGCGGCGTTGGAGTCGGTGCGAACGCGGCGGGAGTTGCAGGCGCAGCCGCAGGCCCAGGCTTCGGAAGCGGGGGCAGCAACGTCGTCCCACACGATTCGCAGTAACGCGTCGTCGGGCCGTTCACCGTCGCGCACACGTGACAGACGCGTTTGGACGGGTCGTCCATGTTCGGCGGTCGCGGATCCACGAGCGTGGCCGCGAGGTTCGGCTTCGGCGGCGCAGGACGCGCAGGGGCGACCTGCGCGGGGGCCGGCGGCGGCGGCGGGGGGCGCGGCGGCTCTGCAATCGCAGGGCGCGCGGGCATCGCCATCGTGCCCGCGGCGGGGGAGATGTTGGGCGGCGTGATGCCAATCGGCGGCGTGGGCGGAACCACGCGGGGGCCGAGGCGTTGTCCGCACATCTGGCAAAAGACCAGGTGCGCGGGATTGTCTTGTCCGCACGTTGTGCAGATCACCGCCCGTGATGGGACATCACCCTCCACCTCCGCGTCAAGGCGAGCCTTTGCCCAAAGGACGATCCTCTCCGGGAGGGGCCACCTTCACGGACCCGAACGATCAGAGCGGATCGCGTGACTCGAGGCCGAATTCGAGCGCAAACGACGTTGTGATACCCGAAGGGCGAAGCGCCCCGCTCGAGTCGGTGAACTTGTTGAAGAGCATCGCGCGGTACGCCAGGCCCGCGACGAGGACATACCGTTGCGAGAGCTGCGTCTCGACGCCGGCGCCCAGGAACGCGAGGGGGCCGAGCGAATCGGTGAACGCTCCTTCGTTCCCGTACGCGGCCAATCCCAGGCCGAACGCGCCGTAGGGCTGCGTTTGATAATCCGGCCGCACGTAGTACCGCGCCTCGCCCCGCAGCTGCTGCAAGATTGGGAGCCGCATGATCTTGTTCGAATCCTGCTTCGAAAGCGCGTACGCCCCGCCGAAATACCAGGGTCCGGCGACGCGAACGCCGGTGCGCCACGCGACGCCGCCGCCGCCGCCGAGGATGCACGTGCTCTCCGGCTGGCCGTTTGCGCTGACCGCCTGGCTGCACATCGCGCCCGGCGTGGAAAGGACGCCGATCAGCTCGGCGGTGAGCGCCGGGCCGTACTGCAAATAGCGAGTGGTCGACGGCGGCGGAACCGTCGCCGCGCCTTTGACCTGAAGATCGGTGAGATCCGGGACGTCGGAGTCCACATCGTCGGCGTGCGCGCGCGCTTCCACGCCGAACACGAAAACGCCGGGGAGCGCAAGGGCAACGTGCAGTGCGGTTCGCACGACGAATAGAGTGGACGTACGCGGCCGGGGAGGCAAGTGTCACTCATCGATCGCTCATCGCGTTCATCGTATTGACAGCGCCGGACTCGCTCGCGTATCCGAGGCAGGCGGAGAAAGGTTCATGGAGATCCACCTCGACAAACGCGCCGTCCGGCAGATCCGTCTCTCGGCACAAGATGCGATTGAGGAGGGCGACACGGAGACACTTCGGGAAGACATCCTCGAAGCGTTCTCCGAAGAGCAAGTCGAAGAAATCGAGCGTCGCCTCGACAATGGGGACTTCTTCGAATTTTTGACCGACATGCTCGACGAGTGGTCCGGCGACGACGTGGACGAGCTCTTCGAGCTCATCGACGCGCAGCTCGGCGACGTCGGCGTCGACGTCAAATTCGAGAAGAAGGGCGCCGAGCCCGACGAGGAGCCGGAAGCCGAAGACGACGGCAAGGAAGACCTCGACGATCTCGACGACGACCTCGACGAAGACGAAGACGAGGACGACGACGAAGAGGAAGAGGAGGAGGAGGAAGAAAAGGCGCCGTAAGGTCTCCTTTTTCTGCCTCGTCTGCTTCTGCTTCTTCTGGATCCGCGCGCGGGATGGCGCGCGCCCTCTACCGGGTGTTGCCCTACCGCTGAATGTACGGGTGGCACTCGGCCGGCGCCTTGCTCTTCGCCGCGCGCTTCACACGTGGGCAAAGCTGCATGGCGCACGGCACGTAGCGCGAGTCGGGGATGTCCTCGGCCAGCGACGCGAGTCGCTCGCACGCGGTGCCCGTGTCGCCGTCCTCGCGCCAGAGGGCGGCCTCTTGCCAGAGCGCGTCGTCGCGAAGGATCGACGTCGTGAAGTCGGCGTAGAGGCGATGGAACGCCTGGCGCGCGCGCTCTTTGTCCTTGAGCTTGTCGCGATAGAGCGTCGCGAGGCGAAAGAGGGCAGAGCTGTAGCGCGGGCGCTGGTAGCTGCCCGAGAGCTGCGCGACCTCGCGTTCGTCGAGGAGGCGCTCCAGATCGCGCGCGGCGTCGTCGAAGCGCCCGAGCTTCTCGTCGAGCTCGCTCGCGCGGAAGAGGGCGTCGTCGAAGAGGGAGCCGCCGGGGTAAGGCCAGCGCGTGGCGACGTCGACGAAGGCGTCGCGGGCGCCGCGCGTGTCGCCGGTCTCCGCGAGGCGAAGCGCGGCCTCGTAGGCCAGCGATTCGCCGAGATCGGTATCGCCGAGGGTCTTTTGGAGCACGCGCACGTGGGCGATTGCTGCGGGGATGCCGATGGTGTCGTCGTCGTGACGGAGCACGCGATGCAGCGCGGGGCGCGCGACGCCGCTCGCGGGAAACGCGTGGAGGAGCGCTTCGAGCCTGCGCCAGCCCTCGTCGTCGCCGGCGGCGATCCGCAGATCGGCGGCGCGGAGGGCGGCGCTGGCCGAGTCTGCCTGGGGCGGCTGCGCGGCCGCGATGACGTCGAGTCGAACGAGGGCGTCCGCACGCGCGCCACCGCGGGCGAGCATCAACGCCGCGAGGTACTTCGCGTGCGTGGCGTCGCGAGGGACTTGGGCGGAGCCGGCGGCGGCGTCGTAGCTCCCGGCGGCCTCGGCGAATCGACCGGCGGTCTCGGCGCGCCGCGCTTCCGCGAGCGATCGCTCGAACGCGCTGCCCCGCTGCGGCGCGCAGCCCGAGCCTGCGAGCGCGAGCGACGCGTACAGCACGAGCGGCGCCAAACCCAGGGCAGTGAGCCTCACGCCGCCCTCATCGTGCGGCGGCCTGCGCGATCACGCGGCCGAGGATCGCCGCGCCCTCGAGCACCTGCGCGCTCGACACGTCGAGGTGGGTCACCGCGCGGAGGCGGCGCGCACCCGAAGGGTTGATGACGAGCCCCAGCCCGCGCGCGGCCTTGGAGACGTCGTCGGCGAGGAGCGGCGCGTCCAGATCGACGTTGACGATGTTGGTCTCGACGCTCGCGAGATCGACGTGGGCGCGCGGGAGCTTTCCCACGGCCTCGGCGAAGGCGCGGGCGTTTGCATGATCCTCGGCGAGGCGCGCGCGGTGGTGCGTGAGGGCGTAGAGCGCCGCGGAAGCGAGAACGCCGACCTGCCGCATCCCGCCGCCCCACATCTTGCGGAAGCGCCGCGCGCGCTCGATGAGCTCACGCGTCCCGCATAGCGCGCTGCCCGCCGGCGCGCCGAGCCCCTTCGAGAAGCACACGCTCGCCGTGTCGAACGGCGCGCACAGCTCGGCGACCGACAGCCGCGTCGACACCGATGCGTTCCAGATCCGCGCGCCATCGACGTGCGCGAACATGCCTCGCGCCTTTGCGCGCGCGGCGATCGCGATGGCGTCGGACTGCGGGAACACGCGCCCGCCGCCGCGGTTGTGCGTGTTCTCGATGCACACGAGCGCCGGCTGCGGCGACCAATAGGCGTGCGGTTTGATCTGCGCGTCCAGCTCGTCGGCGGTGAAAAATACGTCGGCGCCGCAGACGGCGAGCTGGACGCCGCTCAAGACCGCGGTGGCTCCGTTCTCGTACCACGCGACGTGCGCGCCGGGGCCGACGTAGACCTCGTTTCCGGGCCGCGTCTGGCAGGCGATCGCGAGCTGGTTGCCCATCGTGCCCGTCGAGACGAAGAGCGCTGCTTCCTTTCCCGTGATGCGCGCGACCTCGGCCTCGAGCGCGAGGGCGCTGGGGTCTTCACCGAACACGTCGTCGCCGACCTCCGCGCGCGCGATGGCCTCGCGCATCGCGGCGGTGGGGCGGGTGACGGTGTCGGATCGCAGGTCGATCATGGGCGAAACGGTACCAGGATCGGAATCGGAGTCGGAGGGGAGGCGGCGGTGCGAAATCAATTGCGCACCGCTCATTCGCATGTTAACTGGTTCAACCACTGGACGACCGAATGAAAAATCAACCCCCGCCTGTCATCGCTCCCCGTGGCCTCTCCGATCCCAGCGAGACGCTCGCCGCCATCGGCCCCGTCGCTCGTTCGAGCGTCGTCGACGCCGTCGCCACGCGACTTCAAAACGAGATCCTCGGTGGGCGCATCGCCGCCGGATCGCGGTTGCCTTCGGAGCGCGAGCTCTCCCTCGCGCTGGGGGTGAATCGATTGACCCTCCGCGCCGCGCTCGCGCGGTTGGAAGCGCAGGGGCTCGTCACGACCCGGCACGGCGCCGGCACGCTCGTCGCGTCGTGGCGTGAGCGCGCAGGGCTGGATGCCTTGGCGACGCTCATCGGATCGCTCGAGCCGTGGGAGCCGACGTACCGCGAGTTGCTCGACTCGATGCTGGAGCTCCGCCGCGTCCTCGCGAGCGAGGGCATCGCGCTTGCGGCCTCGCGTCACAAGGACGACGACATCGCGACGATGCGCGCGCTCGCCGCCGAGCAAGGTCCCCGGGTCGCCGATCCGATCACCTTCGCGCGCGGCGACGTCGCGTTCCAGCGCGCGGTCGTTCACGCGTCGGGCAACGTCGGCCTCGAGCTCCTCCTCAACTCGTTCGCGCGCCTGCCCGAGGAGTTCCCGGAGCTCACGGCGTCGCTCTACGATCGCCGCGCCGAGTCGCTCGCGTTCTACGAAGCGTGCATCGCGCTCGTCGAGGCCGGCGACGAGGACGCCGCGCGTGTCACCGTCCGCCGCGCGCTCGAGGCGATCGACGAAGACTGGTGGCGCCGCAACGCGCCAGCCCACGCGCGCGAAGTCACGCCTCGCAGTAGCAGCGCCAAGCCGAAGAAGCCGGCCAAGGAGACCAAGAAGCCCAAAGGAGGTCGCTCGTGAGCCCGCTCCGCCGCTTGACCCGCTTCGAGCTCGCTTGCGCGAAGGACGCGTTCATCGCCATTTTCCCGGGAGATCAGGGCATCGCGACGATGGACATCGACGGCTACGTCAAGGACACGCTCGCCCGCATCCCGCTCGAGCCGGTGATCGGCGTCCGCCTCGCGATCTGGATCGTCGCGCTCGCGCCCATCTTCGTCCTGCGACGCCTCGTGACGCTGCATGGCCTCGCGCCGTCCGATCGTGAGCTCGTCCTCGTCGCGCTCGCGACGAGCCGGTTCTACGCCGTGCGTCAGCTCCTCCTCGCGCTCAAGGCGGTCGCCGCGCTCCTCTACGCAGGCGATCCCACGGTGCGCGCGCGCCTCCTCGGGCCGAGCGAGCCGCTGCTCACGCCCTCGCGCATCGTCCGAAAAGCTCCGCGCAGCCTCCGCCCGTCCGCGCCCGCGCCCGAGACCCCCAACGAAAAGCAGAAGCCCCATGCCGCCGTCGCCTGATCGCTTCCCCGACGAAGATCTTCCGCAAGGCGCCGTCGTCGACGGCCTCGCTCTCACCCGCGACGTCGACGAGGCGTTCGACTACGTCGTCATCGGCTCGGGCGCGGGCGGCGCGGTCGCGGCGCACACGCTCGCGTCGGCGGGCTACTCGGTCGGCATCCTCGAAGAGGGCCCATGGGTGAAGACGCGCGACTTCGGCTCCGACGTCCGCGGCGCCTTCGATCGCATCATGCGCGACAACGGTCTCCAGGTCCTGAAGGGCCGCGCCTACATGCCGATGATCCAGGGGAGGTGCGTCGGCGGCAGCACCGTCGTCAACTCCGCCATCGTGTGGCGCACTCCTGAGGACGTCGTCGACGACTGGTCCGCGCGCTTCGGCCTCGGCACCGCGATCACCATGAAGGATCTCGACCCGCACTTCGACGCGCTCGAAAGAGATCTCCACGTCCAGAGCGTCGCGGACGACGTGCTCGGCGAGAACAACCGCCTTTTCCTCGAGCAAGCGCGTAAGAACGGCATCGAAGCCGCGCCGATGCGTCGCTACGACAAGGGCTGCATCGGCAGCGGCAACTGCCTCACCGGCTGCGCGGACGGCAAGAAGCAAGGCATGAACATCAGCTACGTGCCGTGGGCGCTCGCCAAAGGGGCGCGCATCTTCACGAGCTGCCGCGCCGAGCGGGTCGAGGTGCGCGGCCGTCGCGCCGTCGGCGTCATCGCGCGCGGACACGGAGGTCACGCGGTCCGCCTGCGCGCGCGTCGCGGCGTCTTCGTCGCGGCCAGCACGGTGCAGACGCCCAACCTGCTCCGTCGCAGCGGCATCCGCTCGCGCGCGCTCGGCGAGCACTTCCAGGCGCACCCCGGCCTCGCGCTCGGCGGCCTGATGAAGCAGCGCGTCGACATGAGCTTCGGCGCGACGCAAGGCGCCGAGAGCATCCACTTCCGAAAGAGCGATCGCTTCAAGCTCGAGACGATCTCGATGCCCCCCGAGCTCGCCGCCGCGCGCATCCCCGGCGTGGGCTCCGAGCTCGCCGCGCGCATGGCCCGCTTCGGCGACGTCGCGGTGTGGGCCGTCCAAGTCCGCGCCGAAGCCGAGGGCACCGTCCGCCCAGGCTGGGGCGGGGGAGACGTCGTCCGCCTCACGCTCACCGAGAACGATCTGCGCGCGACGCGAAAGGCCTGCGCGCTCCTCGGCCGCATGCTCTTCGAGGCTGGCGCGCGCGAGGTCTGGCCGGGCATCTATGGCGTGCCGTACGTCTTGCGATCGATCGACGACGTGAAGCTCATCGAGGAGGCGCCGCTCGATCCGCGCGCGTACTCGTTCATCGCGACGCACCTCTTCGGCGCCGCGCGCATGGGGCCCGATCCGAGGACGAGCGTCGTCGGCCTCGACTTCGCGTGCCACGAGGCAGAGGAGCTCTACGTCGTCGACTCGAGCATCTTCCCGACCAACCTCGGCGTGAACCCGCAGCACTCGATCATGGCGCTGAGCCGCCTCGCCGCGTCGCGTGTCGCCGCGCGCGCATCGCGCTCGGCGGTCGCGTGAAGGACCACCCCAAAAAACGCCGCCACAAACCGGCCTGAATTCGGCGCGTCCGCACGGTCAAGCTGCGGATTTCGTTGACGTCAGGTCGTTCTTTGTGTTCTTTGCGCGGTGCTTCCTCGCCGCCCTAGCTCAGGGGTAGAGCAGCGGTTTCGTAAACCGCAGGTCTGGGGTTCAAATCCCCAGGGCGGCTCCCGTCTTCTCGAAAGAGTCATGCAGCCCCGAAGGCCCGGCTGCATGATGCTCGCGCCTACCCGCCGAGAGTCGCTGGCGCGGGACCTCCGCTCCGCCCTCTCGCCCACGCGCTCGCGAGCAGAGCGACTCCGCAGACGGCCCACGGCTGGAGGGGCACGGAGTACCGATCGTTCTCTCCGAGCTCGAGGAGCGCCTGGAACACGGCGCCTCCGACGACCATCCCGACGACGAGCTGCGCGAAGCGAGTCGTTCCGCGCTTGAACGCGAGGGGAGCGAGGAGGAGAAGCGCAAACTTCGAAGTGATGAAGATGGCCTCTTGGACGTCCCACGTCCGCGCGAGCACGGGCCCAGAGGGCGGCAGCCACGAACCGCCGCGGTAGTTCGGCGCGAGCATGAAACGTCCGAGCGCTCGGCCCACGCTCGCGAGGTACGCGCCGGGATCGTCCACGATCAGCGCGAGGCACATCGAGAGACATCGCTTCGACAGGGCCGAGAACGACAGCCCGGTCACGCTCATCATCTCCGGGAGCGCGTCCCAGATCGTCTGCATGTGGTCGCCGAATTGAGCCACCCGGGCCGCGCGGTACTTCAAGTAGACGTCGCGGATCGAAGCAAATTCGGGCCCCGCGCGTTCGATGAACCCGCCGCAATGGTTCGTCAGGTTGAATCCAAGGAGCGTGGTGGGGCCGAAGTAGTCGACGGCGAACCAGTTGAACACCGACCACGCCACGACGATGCCGCCGCTCGATCCGAGAAGGAGCGTGACCTTCCTCCGCCCCGCGCCGCGCGCCGCGATCGCGAACGCGAGCGGCAAGTAGATGAACATAGGTCGCGTGAGCACCGCGAAGCCGGCGAGACACCCGAGCAGCAGGAACTCACGAGACGAGCGCGGAGCCGTGACGATCCTTCGCGCGACGAGGAGCGAGGCGCCGAGGAGCCCCGCGAGGACGCATTCGCTCATCACCGACGCTTCCGCCGAGAGAGCGTAGAACCCCAACCCGATCGACGAGCCGGCGACGACCGCGGCGACACGGCTGCGGGTCTCGGCCAACGTGACGTGGAAGAGGACCCAGGCCGCTCCGATCCCGATGAGTGACTGCACGATCCACAGCGCGTGGTCGTTCCCCCGAGTCGCGATGAGGAGCAGCGGAAAAACGGGTGGGCGCGCGCCCGTGTAGGCGCCGAAGTCACCGCCGCCGAGCGCGCTGGCCGCCGCACGGAAGCTCCACGCGTCGAGAGGAACCGAGACATGCCCGATGCCAAGCGACATGACACGAACGAGCGTCCAAGAAAGGACGACGCCGATCGCGAGCTTCCGCTCCGTGGGTTTTTGGCGCACGACGGGCTATGTGGCCACGAATCCCGCGTGGGGAACAGCGCGCGATCATCGCCCGCGATCGAGCGGCGACTATTTCGCCAGCTCCGCCTGAACCGTGGCGATCTCCGCGGCGTCCAGCTCACGGAAGCGCTGCGGCGGCATGTGGCTGCAGTCGTCCTTCGGGAGGTTGATGCGCCGGATGGCTTCGTTCTTCTCCGCGCGCGACAGCGTGTCCAAGAGCTCCACGTTCATCGTCGCGCGCGAGATCGTCTGGTCGAGGTGCGAGTTGTGGCACTGCTGGCAAACCTGCACGAGGATCTGACGGCCGGTGAGCCCGGCCGCCGGCTTGTGCGTCATGGCGCGCTGCGCGGCGTCGCTGAACACGTCGCTCATGTCGCCGAGCTGGCTCGCCGGCATCGTACCGGCGGCGACCGCGCTGTATTGTCCGACGAGCGTTTGCACCTTCACCGGATCGGTCGCGATCGAATCGAAGTACGGCACCGGGATGAACTGCGCGCCCTCCGACGCCTTGTAGGCCGTCTGCCACGTCGCGCTCGTGCCGCTCGCGCCAAGCTCGGCGAGGATCGCCTTTCCCGGAAATTCGTTGGGCTGCACGAGGAAGCCGTTGTTCTCCACGAACGCCTCGAGCTGCTGCACGTCGCCGAAGTCGGCCGCGCCGGCGGGGATGCCGCCGTACGATTCGTTCGCCGGGTGCGCCGCGTGGAAGTCGGCGCGCAGCGCGGCTACGCCGGTCGCGTCGTTGTACATCCAGTGCTGCCACGGGCGTTGGAGCTCCTGCATGCGGAGCATGCGCGGCGTTCCCGGACCGCCGGGCTGATGGCACTGCCGACAGTCCTGCGTGGTGTTCTTGAGATCCTCGTCGTCGTAGAGCGACCAGCCCGTGAAGTTCGACTCGACCGCGGGCGTGTACAAGTCGCCGGGCGTGCAGCCGCCGGGCGTGGCGCTGCACGCTTGCTCGTACTTCAAGAGGAAGAAGCGAATGTCCCCCTTGCCGCCGTTCATCGTCGGATCCTTCGCGAGGAGCTCGATGGCCATGTCGCCGCGCGTGAAGCCCATCGCCACGTACGACGGGTTCGGCTGCGGCGGACCGCTCAGCCTGCCGCGACCGAGCGGCGGCGTGAAGAAGATCGTGCGCGGGTTGATCTGCGAGACCTTGCGCGTCGTGATCGAGGTCGACTGCGCGGTGAGGATGAAGCCGGGGTTGCCGTTCTTGCCGCTGGTGCCGCCGTTCGTATACGGCCCGGGCTTGAACCCGAGGCCGACGAGCTTCTGCACGTCCGAGAGGCTCGTGAGGGTGGGCGGGGTCGCGCCGCAGAAGGCGCGCGAGATCGGATCGCCGTAGCCGCGCGCACAGAGGTTCGTAAGCTGCTTGGCCCCTTTGTCGAGCAGGGCCGTCGCTTCACCCGTGCAGACCGGCCCCGCGTTCGGCGCGACAGTGCCAGGATCCGCCGGCGCCGCCGCGTCGGGGGCGGCGGAGCTTCCGAGGGATCCGGTGGGACCACCGGTGCCGCCCGGCTCCGACCCACACGCCGCGGCGCCCGCGACGGCCATCGCTAGCCCAAGTAGCCCCCAGCTTCGCGTTCGGTTCATGCCGAGGGCAGTGCAACGCGTGGTCCACGGCGCCGCGCATGTGGGGTCGCAGGTTTGGGTCGCGTTCTCGCGAACAAATCGTTCGCGGACGATCGGACGGTTCGCCGCTCCGCGAACGAATCGTTCGCGAGCTTCCGTAGCCGCCGTCATCGTCCGTCCCGCGAAGGGGTGACAACCGGCGTTCACTCCCATCACCGGAAACTCTTGAATTTCAGGGGATCCGAGTAGCCGAGCCGTTGGCCCAGAACTTGGAGTAGGCCCTCCGCGAACAGTCCCCACGACGACGACGTTCACCGAGGAGGAGAGACCAATGAGCAAGTGGATGGGCCTTTTGATGCTGGGCGCGGTGGTCGGCGGTTCGAACGCGTGCACGATCAAGGCGGACGACTCGGAGCGCTTCCGCGATCCGATCCCGCAGTCGGCCGACGTCGGCATGGGCGTCCCCGGCTCCACCACCGGCGCGCCGACCAAGACGCAGGGCCAGGTCCTCCACCTCTCCAACACGCCGGCAGGCGGCGGCGGCACCAGCAGCTACGCCGAGTACTACCAGGTGACGCGCGACATCACCGACACCGTCGACTACGGCACCGCGTGGGTCATCGGCCTCGTGTGGACGATCGTGCACACGCCCGCGACGACGATCGAGCCGCACAAGGCGGTGTGGGGTCCCGGCGCAGGCGACGCCCTCTCGCCGGTGGTGTGGCGCTTCACGGTCAACGAGGTGGGCGACAAGGAGTACGACTACGCGCTCGAAGGGCGGGCCAAGGGCTCGACGAGCGAAGCGGACTTCAAGGCGGTCCTCACCGGTCACGGCTTCGGCCGCTCGCGCGCCGAGCATCGTCAGGGAAGCTTCACGCTCGATTTCGACGCGTCGTCGCGGCTCGATCCGGCGCGCAGCCACGACTCCGGCAACGTGAAGGTCGCGTTTGATCTTCGCCAGTACCCGGCGACGCTCGCCGTCGACCTCACCGCGACCGATCGCCCGCGCGCCGCCAAGGTCGGCGTCACGCACCAGGGCGACGGCTCGGGCGCGGTCGACATCACGCTGCACGACGGCGCCGATCCCGCGCAGAACGACAAAGCCGACGACATCGTCCTCCACAGCCGCTGGGATCAGAGCGGCGCCGGCCGTGGCGACGCGCAGCTCACCGGAGGCAACCTGCCGACCACCGTGTCCAACGTGCAGGTGTCGGAGTGCTGGGACTCGGCGTTCGCGCGCGTCTATTACAAGGATTCCGTCGACTACAAGCCGGCCGCCGGCAACCCCGCCGCGTGCGTCTTCGCGCAGGCGAAATTCTGAGCGGTTCGGTGTAAACCGGGGCGTGCCCGACGCGCGTCCCTCCGTACGCCTCCGCGCGCTCGCGGAGGTCGCGCTGGTGACTGGGGCCGTCGCGTTCGGCGGCGGCCTCGCGGCGATCGCGCGCATGCGGCGCGTCATGGTGGCGGAGCGCGGGTGGATGGAGGAGCACGCGTTCGTGGAGCGCGTCGCCGTCGCCGGCGCACTGCCGGGGACGATGGTCACGAACCTCCTCGTCCTCGTCGGCTACCACTTGAAGGGCGTGGTCGGTGCGCTCGTCGCCGCGGGCGTCTTCATCCTTCCGGGCTGCGGGATGATCGCGCTGATCGCCGCGTACTACGATGTCTTGCAAGGAATGCGCGGCGTTCGTGCGGCGCTCGATGGGCTGAACCCCGCGGTCGCCGGCCTCTTCGTCGCGATCGCCGTCGATCTCGCGAGGAGCACGCTCAAGGATCTGCGTGGGTGGCTCATCGCGCTCGCGACCACGATCGCGCTCGCCGCGCGCTGGCTCACGCTCATCGAGGTCATCGCGATCGCGGGCGTCGTCGGCGCGGTGTCGGCGAGGCCTCGGCCGCCGTCGATGCCCGGTCCGATGTCGCTCGTCCTCCTGCCTCCAGCGACCGCGCTCGTCGTCGCGTGGAGCCTGCCCATCGCGTTGGCGGTGTTCGGCGTTTTCGCGCGCATCGGCGTGGCGACGTTCGGCGGCGGGATTGCGATGGTGCCCGCGATCGAGCACGAGGCGGTCGCGCGCGGATGGATCGACGCGCGCGCGTTCGCCGACGCGGTCGCGTTCGGGCAGATCACTCCGGGACCGGTGGCCACGACCGCCACGTTCGTCGGGTGGCGTGCGGCCGGTCCGCTCGGTGCGCTCGCCGCGACGCTGGGCGTCTTCGCGCCGCCGACTGTGCTCGCGCTCCTGGCCGCCCGCTCGCTGGCGGCGTTCCGCGAGAACCGAGTCGTCCAAGGATTTTTGCGCGGCGTCGCGCCCGCGGTCGTCGGCGTCATCGCCGCGGCAGGGTTGTCACTCGGCCGCGCGTCGGTCCACGCGTGGGACGACGCCGCGATCGTCATCGTGTGCGCAGCACTGCGTGTCGCATTTCCACGCAGTAATCCCCTGTGGCCACTCGCTGCGGGCGCGCTGGCGGGCGTCGTTCGTGCGATCGCGACAGGGCACCTGGTCCTTTGAACGTGGCAAAATTTCCACGAATCGGTAGACCAGTGGAATGCGCACCTGGTCGATGCCCCTGGCCGTCCCTGCCGCCGATCCCGCAGGCCGCGCGCCGCTCTTTCTCCGCATCGCGCGCGCCATCACCGAAGACGTGCGACGAGGCCGCCTCGCGCCAGGCGACGCGCTCCCCGGCACCCGAGAGCTCGCGCGCGCGCTCGGGGTGCACCGCAATACGGTCATCGCGGCGTTTCGCGAGCTCGTCGCCGAGGGCTGGCTGACGACGGAGGCCGCGCGCGGCACCTTCGTGTCGAAGGCGCTCCCCGACGTCGCGCCACGTCGCTTCGCGAAAGGAGCCGCGCCTCGCGAGGAGATCCCGGCGCGCGTCGGCTTCGACCTTCCCCCGTTCGAGCGCGCATGGGCGGACGTCCCCATTCCTGGACGCGACGTGCTCTCGATGATGGGCGGAGTGCCTGACGTCCGTCTCATGCCCACCGCGCCGCTCGCCCGCGCCTTCCGTCGCTCACTTCGCACGAACGGCCGCGCGCTCCTCACCTACGGCGATCCGCTCGGCGCCGAGCGACTTCGCGTCGGCCTCGCGCGCATGCTCTCGGCGACGCGAGGTCTCGCCGCGCGCGAGGACACGGTGATCGTCACGCGCGGAAGCCAGATGGCGCTCGATCTCCTCGCGCGCTCGCTCCTCACGCCAGGAGACGTCGTCGTCGTCGAGGCCCTCGGCTATCGCCCCGCGTGGGAGGCGTTCCGCGCGGCCGGCGCACGCATCGTCCCGCTGCCGGTGGACGACGGCGGCCTCGACATGACCGCCCTCGCCGCGCGCGTCGCCGAAGCCGCCGCCGGTCCCGTTCGCGCCGTCTTCGTCACGCCTCATCATCAGTACCCCACGACCGTCACCCTCGACGCCGCGCGCCGCCTCGCGCTCCTCGACCTCGCGCGCCGCGAGCGCTTCGTCGTCATCGAGGACGACTACGATCACGAGTTCCACTACGACGGCCGCCCCGTCCTTCCCCTCGCGAGCGCCGATCAGTCGGGGGTCGTCGTCTACGTCGGCACGCTCTCCAAGGTGCTCGCGCCGGGCCTTCGCATCGGCTACGTCGTCGCGCCGCGCCCGGTCATCGAGCGCCTCGTCACCCGTCGCCGCTACATGGATCGCCAAGGGGACCATGCGATCGAGGACGCCGTCGGGGAGCTGCTCGAGGACGGCGAGGTCGGCCGCCACGTGCGCCGCGTCCGACGCGCCTACATGGAACGGCGCGAGGTGCTGGTCAGCGGCTTGCGCCAACGCTTCGGGGACGTGCTCACGTTCACCACCCCGGCCGGTGGCACCGCGATCTGGGCGCGCGTCGCCCCCGACGTGAGCCCCGAAGCGTGGGCCGCCCGCGCGCTCGAGCGAGGCGTCCTCATGCAGACGGCGCGGGCGTTCACGTTCGACGGACGCGCGCGTCCCTTCGTCCGCCTCGGCTTCGCGCAGCTCACGCCCGCCGAGCTCCGCGAGGCCCTGAAGCGCCTCGCCGCCGCGCTCTGAAAAATTTTGGGCCCACACGACGCAAATGCCTGTAATTTCAGCTCTCACGCGAACGGGCGAAACCACCGGCACCCCCGGCACGTAGGCAGGGGCGGAGGACAGATGAACGGAAAGTCTCTGGCGATCGGGGCGGCAGCGGGGTTGGTGGTGGTCGGGGGCCTATGGCTCGCGATGCGCCCGAAGGAAGAGCCGGTCGCGATCGCACCGGTGGCGAGCTCCCTCGCGGCCTCCATCGCGACGCCGTCCGCGAAGACGGTCTCCTTCGCGATCGACCCGAAGGGCAAGACGTCGGTCGACATGCCGGCCCCCAAAGAGCACATCAAGGCCATCACCGAGGCCGCGGGCGGCAAAGTCGACGTGGACCTCGCGAACCTCGCGAACACGCGCGGCGAGGTGAAGGTCGACGTGTCGACGCTTTCGACCCACACCTTCGGCAACGACGACGACGCGGCGCAGACGAAGCATGCGCTCACGTGGATGGAGGTCGGTGAGGCGGCGAGCCCCGAAGAGAAGGCGGCCAACCGCTGGGCTGTGTACGCCATTCGCTCGGTCGATCCGGGCACGACCACCGACGCGAGCAAGGTCGCGCCCATCAAGGAGAACGGCGACGACGTGCGCGTCGTCACGCTGACCGCGAAAGGGGACTTCCTTCTCCACGGCCACAAGGTCGAAAACCGAGAAGCTCTGCTGGAAGCCCGCCTACATTACCCTTCTGGTGCGCCGGCCGACTCGAAGCCTATTTTCATCGAGCTGAAGTCAAAGACGCCTCTTCGGGTTACCCTCGCCGAGCACGACGTAAAGCCTCGCGACACGTTCGGGAAGCTCGCGACGAAGTCTCTTGGACTCTTGGGTACGAAGGTGGCGGATGTCGCCGACGTGAGCATCGACTTCCGGGCCACCCCCGGAGCCAACTGAAAACGAAACAAAAGGAGTCTTTCATGCGACCGAACCTGTCTTTGCAGAATCTCGCCAGCACGCTCGCCGCCCTCGGAACGACGGCTCTCGTCGCCTGCGGCGGTGCGCCGCCGCCCGCGCCCGCCTCCCCTGTGACCTCATCCGAGGTGGCGCCCGCGGCCGGGACCACCCCGACCGCGGCCCCCGCCGCCTCGTGCTCGGCCGCCGGTTGCGGCGCGAACAAGGGCAAGGCCGCGGACGCGAAGCCGGCCGATCCGACCGCGCCCGGCACCGGTGCCGCCGCGACGACCACGCCCACCACGACGCCGACGACCGACCCCAAGGCCGCCGCCGCGACGGCCACGCCGACGCCGCCGACGACCCCGGGCAAGAAGCCGGCGATGACCCCCGGCAAGAAGCCGGCGGGCACGCAGGCCTCGTGCGGCGCGGGCACCTGCTCGGCCGACGCGAAGAAGAAGTAACACCACGTGAACGGTGTCGGTCTCGGCCTTCGCTGGGAGTTCATCGACGAGCTTTTGGCTCGCGACGCGAAGGCCGAGATCGATTTTCTGGAGGTCTCTCCGGAGAACTACATGCAGCGCGGCGGGTACTACCCGAACGCGCTCTCGCGGGCGCGCGATCGGTATCCGATCCTCACGCACGGGTTGACGATGTCCCTGGGTGGCACCGAGCCGCTGGACGAGCCGTACTTGCGCGAGCTCGCGGTGTTCGTGCGCGAGATCGGAAGCCCGCACCACTCCGACCACCTGTGCTTCGGCTCGGCGGAGGGGCGGATCCTCCACGATTTGCTGCCGATTCGCTTCACCGACGAGGCCGTCAGCCGTGTCGCCGATCGCGTGCGGCGCGCGCAGGATGCGCTCGGCGTGCCGATGGCGGTCGAGAACATCAGCTTCTACCTCCACCCTGGCGAGAGGGAGATGGGGGAGGCGGAGTTCATCGCGAAGCTGTGCGACCGCGCCGACTGCGGGCTCATGCTCGACGTGAACAACGCGTACGTGAACGGCGTCAACTTCGGCTTCGACGTCGACGAGTGGATGCGCACGGTGCCGATGCATCGCGTCGTCCAGATGCACGTCGCCGGTCACGAGTGGTTCGACGAAGGACCGGGCGGCAAGGTCATCGTCGACACGCACGGCGCCGACGTGTGCGATCCGGTGCTGGCGCTGCTCGGGCGCGTGCTCGAAAAGACCGGACCGGTGCCGGTGCTCCTCGAGCGCGATCAGGCGATCCCGCCGCTGGACGCGCTGCTCGCCGAAGTGGCGACGCTGAAGCGCATCTGGGTCGCGTCGACCGCCCGCGCGAACAAGATCGCGGTGTGACCGCGCTCAGGTGTTCGGACGCGCGCCGAGGAGGACGCCGCGATCGCCGAGATCCGCGAGCAGACGAGCGGTGTCGGCGAGGATCGCGTCGCCCAGGGTGAAGCCCAGCGCTGCGCACGCCGCGCCGAGCGCTGCGCCGAGCGGTTCGCCTGCGATGAGGTGCGTGACGATCGCGCCGGCCAGCGGGCTCAGCTCGAGGAAGCGCGCCGCGTGCTCGTCGTCGCGGTAGACGAGCAGCGTCACGTCGCGCGCATCGGGCGCCGTACGATCGTCCTCGTCGGCCGGGAGCAGGTGGACCGCGTGCGCGTAGCGCATCACGCGCTTGGCGTCGGTGAAGACGAGCGCGCGATCGAGCGCGACCTCGCCAAGCGGCGGCGGATCGGCCGGGACCGGCGCGGCGCAGATCTCGAACTCGACGACCTCGTGCGCCGCGAGATCGGCCGCGTATGCAGGGACCTCCTTCTGCGCGCGCCACCGCGGCGCGACCCATGCGAGGAACTCGGAGGGCACGTCGCGGAGGTAGTGCGTTCGCGGCGCCCGCTCTTCGAGGAACCTATCGAACGAGGCGTCGAAGAGGCCGCCCGCCGCGTTCAGGCGCGCGCGCGTTCGCGGCATCATCCGCTGCGTGACCCCGGCGACGTTCCCGCGCACGAGCCGTCGGTACAGCGAGAGGCGAGGCGGAGCGGCCACGATGGCCTCGATGTCCTTCGCGGGCACGCCGTGCCGCGTGAGGAAGCCGCGCAGATCGTTCGTGAACTCCTCCTCGGAGCCCGCCGCGAGGCACGCCTCGGCGATCATCCGCTGGATCTCGCCCTCGCCCACGGTCACTCGTTGGCGGGGAATTTGTAGAGCGTCGCGTCGCTCCCGGGCGCCACCACGACGGTCGCGTTGCGGACCTTGCCGGACGGCGGCTCGCACTTGAGGTGATGTGTCCCCGCCGGCACCGTCACTTGGGCGATCGGCGTGGTCCCCAAAGGTTTGCCGTCGATCGACACGCTGCAGAAGAACCCCTCGGCGACGATCGTGAGGCGCCCCATTCCGCGCGCGGCGCCGGAGCCGGACTTGGCGATCGGGAGCGAGTCCACGTTGATGACCGGGGGGCCGTCGTCGGTGGTGGGCGAGGGCGGCGGCGGCGAGGGCGGCGGGGCAGTGGTCGGCAGGGTCGTCGCCGGCGTGGCGGGTGCGCGGCGCAGCTTCAGCACCGCGACCACGCCCACCGCCATGACGATGAACACCGCCGCCGCCGCCGCGATCGCGACGATGATGCCGTTCTGCTGCTGGCGGCGCTTGTTCACCGTCTGCGTCGCGATGCCAGATGGCGTGGCCCACGGCGTGTGCGTGCCGCCCCCCTCGGACAGCGAGAGCGGCGGCGGACGGTCGCTGGGCCTCACGACGGGCAGCGCGTTCGTCGCGTCGGGATCGGCGCTCGATCCGGCGGGCGAGGGGAGCCGCAGCCCCGAGTGCTCGAGATCCGGCAGTGCGGCGAGCAAGCGCTCCGCCACCGGGTCCAAAGACTGCACGCGCTTGTCGCGCTCGGAGACGAGGCACACGCGCACGACCTCGCGCAGCACCTCGGGCATCTGCGGCGCGATCTCTTCGATGTCCTTCGGCGGCTTGGTCGCGATCGCGACGATGAGCTGGTTGAAGTTCGCGCCGTCGTACGCGCGCGTGCCGCACAGCGCCTCGAACATGATCCCGCCGAACGCGAAGATGTCGGTGCGGCCGTCGATGTCGTTCTCGCCGCGCGCTTGCTCGGGGCTCATGTAGAGCGGCGAGCCGAGCACGGTGCCGGCGACGGTGAGCGCGTGGTTCTTGCTGCCCTCGTCGTCCAGGAATTTGCTGACGCCGAAGTCGAGGAGCTTGGGCACCGCGACGCCGTCGCGCGATTTGTGGAGGAAGATGTTCGTGGGCTTCAGATCGCGGTGGATGATGCCGCGCTTGTGCGCCGCCACGAGCGCACGCGCGACCTGGATCATCACGAAGCAGAACTCGTGCAGCGTCATCGTCGGCTGTTGCCGCTTCAGCGCCGTCTCGAGCGACACGCCCGTGAGCAGCTCCATCACGAGGAAGAGCGTCCCGTCCTCGGTCTGGCCGACGTCCATGATCTCGATCACGTTCGGGTGATCGATGCGCGCTGTGACCTTCGCTTCCATCAGGAAGCGGCGCGCGGCCTCTTGCGTCCGAGCGACCGCGGGGAGCATGAACTTCACCGCGACCTGGCGCTCGGTGAACATATTGGTCGCCGACCAGACGGACGCCATCCCTCCAGCCCCCAGAAGCTGGTTGAGACGGTATTTACCCGCGATGGTCTGCCCCGACTCCATCGGTCGCGTTCTACTCCACCAAGTTGAGCCGCCCAGTTAGCAGACGGTCAACCCTCCGTCGATCACAAGTGTGTGTCCCGTCAAGAAATTTGCAGCATCGGAGCAAAGGTAGACCGCTCCGCCAGCGATCTCGTCCGGCTGCGCGACCCGCCCTAGCGGGGTCTTCGCCTTCACCATCTTCACGAGGTCTTCGTTCTGCACGATCGCGCTCGCGAGGCGCGTGTCGACGAGGCCCGGAGCGATCGCGTTGACGCGGATCTTGGAACCGCCGAGCTCGTACGCGAGCGTCTTGGTCATCGACACCACCGCGGCCTTCGTCATCCCGTACACGCCCTGCATCGGCGCGGCCTCGAGCGCGGCGACGCTCGCGACGTTGACGATGGCGCCCGGCGCATTGCGTGACTGCAGGTGCCTCGCGACGCCGCGGATCATCCAAAAATAGCCCTTGAGGTTCACCTCGAAGGTCTTGTCGAACGCGCCCATCTCGCAGTCGAGCATCGGGCCGAAGTGCGGGTTGGTCGCCGCGTTGTTGACGAGGAGATCGACCTTGCCGAAATGTTTGATCGCCGCGTCGACGAGCGCGACGCAGTCGGACTCTTTGCCGGTGTGTGCCGCGACGCCGAGCGCGCTCTCGCCGAGCGACGCGGCCACCGCCTGGACACCCTCGGGTTTGCGTGCGGCGAGCACGACCTTGGCGCCTGCGCGGACGAACGCGCGCGCCATGGCCTCGCCGATCCCGCGGCTAGCGCCGGTCAGGATGGCGACCTTACCGCTGAGCTGGATTGTGCTGCCCGGTTCCATGGCCCTGCTCATAGCACGCGAGGCAACGCTCCGGAACCCTTCGAAGAAAGCCAGCCGACGCGAGAAAATGCGCCGCTACGGTTGACTTGGAACGCTACGGGTGGGATTGTGCGTGTCCATACTGAAAGGTGGGACCATCGTGCGCAGCGAGACTGCACATGGCTGTCCCGGCTCGAAATCCACTCGAAACGAGGTCGTCGCCCATGCGTTCCAAAGTCATCGTGGCCCTTTTCTCCATGTCTTTCGCTGTCTTCGCGTGTAGCAGCACCAGCAGCACCGGCGGCTCGTCGAGCGGGGGCACCAGCGGGAGCTCCAACGGCGGGACCAGCAGCGGCACGAGTGGGACCAGCTCGTCGAGCTCCTCCAGCGGCTCGAGCGCGTTCTGCTGCGGGCTCAACAACAACTACTTCGACTGCCCGAACCAGGGCGCGCTCGACAAGTGCTTCAACCAGAGCGACACGTCGTCGTGCACCAAGCGCAGCTCGGCGTGCCCGGGCAGCTCCAGCTCGAGCAGCGGCACCAGCGGCGCCTCGAGCAGCGGCACCAGCGGCAGCAGCAGCGGCGGCCAATGCTCTGGACCCGGCGGGAACTGCACGACCACGTCCCAGTGCTGCCAGTCCGGCGCGGGCATCGGACCGCAGGGTCAGAAGTGCGTGAGCGACGACGGGGCGTGCCACGCCGGTTGCTCGTCGAGCTCCGACTGCACGAGCAACTGCTGCGTGTCGCTCGCGGGCGGCGGCGGCGCGTGCGCCTCGCCGACCGGTCACACCTGCATCTGATCTGACGCGGCGAGTCCGCGTGCGTCTTTAGAATCCGGACGTGGGTCCTGCGAGAGCCTGAACCGTGCTCTCGCGGGCCCGCCATCCGGCGGAGATCGCGACGACCGGCTCGGCGTCGCGGCTCGCCCACGTGACGCTCGCCGCCACCGCGACGGGACGCACCCTGAGCGTGGCGAACGACGTCTTTGCGCCGAGCGGCGCGCGCGCCGCGGCGTCCTCGAGGTCCGGGAGCTGCGCGTTTGTGAAGATCGTCACGGTGTCCGCCGTGCCTTTCTCGGCGCGGAGGCCCACGCGGACGTGATGGCACCCGGACGCGCCGGTCATCCCGCGCGGCGTGACGGCGATGAGCTGATCGCGGCCGCCGAACGACTGCTTCTTCGTCGGTGACTCCATCACGACGACGTGGACGCGCTCCGCGTCGCGCCCGGCGAGGATCTGTCCGCCGCCCGGCAGCTCGCGAATCACACGCAAGGGAAGGGACCCCTTGGCGATCAGGCGCGAGCCGCGCGTCGTCGGATCCACCCACGCGTCGATCCACTCGAGCGTCGCGTGCGTCGCGTCGACCGGCACCACGCGCTCGGAGTGGAGCGCGGTCACGCCGTTGCGTCCGCCGAGCTCGCCCGCGCCCGGCAGGTTCACCATGGGCTGGGGCTGCGCCCACTCTTGCGTAGGGGGCTCGCCGTCCATCGCAAAGCCCAGCGAAACGGGCTGCGAGTAGCACACGGGTGCGCCGCCCGGCGGGACGGTGCCCGGATCGGTCTTCGTCGCGGCGACGACCGTGTACTCGCCGGGCATCCGCTGGATGACGAAGCCCTTCGCGTGCTCGCCGGCGCCGATGCCCCACGGTGTCTTCTTGGTCGGAGGATCCGACATCGCGCCTGCGGGAAGCTCCGAAAAGCTCGGCGTCGGAGCCGGCTCGGCGGCGCGCGCGCGCGCGCCTGAAAGAGCGACGAACGACGCCGCGGCAACGGCGCCGACGACGCGCAAACCGGGGCGGGTCATAGCGTCCTCAGGTACGACTCGAGCGCGTCGAGATCGTTCTCGGAGAGCTGCTTCGTGTGCCCCATCTTCCCGTCGACGTCGCGCAACAGATCGTGGAGAGACTTGTAACGCCCGTCGTGGAAGTACGGCCCCGTGCCGCCGACGAAGCGGAGCGACGGTGTGTCGAACGCCTCGGTGCGATCACTCTTGGCGCGGCTCTGGACGTCGTGGAGTGCGCCGTCGGCGAACGTCGCGCTCGCGTGGCACTCGGCGCACTTGGCCTCCTTCGAGGCGAAGATCGCCGCGCCGCGCTGCACTTTGCCGTCGGCAGGCGGGGTGATCCGCGCGGGGCCGTGCATCGTCGAGATGTACGTCACGATCGCGTCGAGCTCGAGGCTCTTGAGCCCGGTGCCGCCGAGGCGGTCGAACGTGTTCGCGAGGTGATCTTGCAGCGACTTCTCGCCGCCGTTCCAGGAGTAGGGCGACGACGTCGCGACGCGCCCGGCCAGCATGATGGAACGGCGGGGTCCGTCGGGCGTGGCCCACGTAATCGCGTCGTCGCGGCCGTCGGGGTGGCAGCTCGCGCAGGCGCGGCCGTCCTTGGAAACACGCGTGTCTCCGACGGCATGAAAGAGGCTGCGGCCGAGCGCGTACGCCACGGGAACCGGGGTCGCGAGCGCCGGCATCGTCACGTGCGCGACCTGCTTGGGTGCGAGGCCCTTGTCGTCGACGAGATCGTTCGACGCCATGTCGAGCGTGCCGAGGGTGCGATCGAACTGCGACCAGACGAAGGCACGCGGCTTCTTCGGATCGACGGCGATGCCGCTCGGACCGGCGCCGGTCACCCACCGCCTCTTCTCGCTCGTGGCTGGCGCGCCCGAGGACGCGTCGTAGGCGATGACCGTATCGATCCCCGCGCACGCGACCAGCAGGGTGCGCGAACGCGGATCCGTCGCCGCCGCGCGTGGCAGGAGGCACTCTTCGTGGTGATCGCGCGCGTCCTTCTGTCCGCCGAACACGGCCGCGTCGACGGAGGGCACGAGCGAGCTGTCGATGGGCGCGCGCGTGCCTTCGTCGAGCACCGCGATGCCCGGCACCTCGGTAGGCTGGTTCACGTCGCCGTACCCTTCGGTGCGCTGCTCGGGATCTCCGGCGTCGACGAAGACCTGCGGCGCGAGGATGCGGCCGCCCGGGGCCATCGACTTGGCGAGCGCGAAGCTCTGGCAGGACATTCGGCCTGAGTTGGGATCGCTGGGATTGAACGGGATCGACTTACGAAATTTCTTCGAGCGGCCGCGCGCCGTGAAGCGACCGTCGTGGCCGCGCAGCGGGACCTGCTTGGCCTCCAGCGAGCCGAGATCCACGACGCTGATGGCGCCTCCCACCGCGTGCGAGACGTACGCGACCTTGTCGTCGTCGCCCAACGCGACCGCGCGTGGCTCGCGGGGGAGCTTGACCTTGGCGAGCGGGGAGAGTTTGGCGCCTTCGTACACGCCGAGCGTCTGGCCCCACCCCGTCGACACGAGCACCTTGCCGTCGTCTTTCGTCGACGCCAGGGCCACCGGCTCCGCGTCGGTCGCGACCGAGCATCGCTCCGCGAGCGGTCGCGCCGCTCCCTCCGCTTCGAGGACGACCATGCGCCCCGCGTCACGCAGCAGCACGACGACGCGACCGTCCGCGAGGATCATGAGCTGCGAGGGAGCGCCTTCGAGCGGCGTCGTAGCGAGCATCTTCGCGGCGTCGACGTCGACCGCCTCGATCGCGTGTGCGTCCTCGTCGGCGACGTACGCGATCGTCTTGCCTTCGACCTCGGCGAGCGCGACGGTCGCGCCCATGTGTGGCGCCCCCAACGGCCGCGCCACCGATTTGTACGCCGCGCACGAGGCCGCGCGCGCACTGGCCGCCGGCGCCTTGGCCGCGCCCTGCCCACCGCCACCCTTCGCCCCCGCGCAACCCGCGGCGACGATCACGAGGCCCAAGAGACCGAGCTTCCCCATGCGCATGGAACCCGCGATGCCCATGGAAATTGGTACGCCCGGCGCGCGGACGCACTTCCCGAGGCGAGCCTATTCGAATCTACGCGACGAACGCGCCAAGCGAGCGGAAGCGCGTGTAGCGCTGGTCGACGAGCTCGTCGGGGCCCAGTCGGCCTAGTTTTTTCAGGGATTCACGCAGCGCCGCGTCTACGAGCTTCGCCGCCGCCTCGGGATCTTGGTGCGCTCCGCCCGCCGGCTCGTCGATGATTCGATCGACCACTTTGAATCGAAGAAGATCGGGGGCCGTCATACGCATTCTGAGCGCGGCCTCGTCGGCCTTGGCGCCGTCCTTCCAGAGGATCGACGCGCAGCCCTCCGGCGAGATGACGCTGTAGGTGCCGTACTCCATCACCTGGACGGCGTTGGCGACGCCGAGGGCGAGCGCGCCGCCGGAGCCTCCTTCGCCGATGATCGTTGCGACGATCGGGACCTTCGCGCGCGACATCTGGGCGAGGCACGCGCCGATCGCCTCGCTCTGCCCGCGCTCCTCCGCGCCGATGCCGGGGAACGCGCCGGGCGTGTCGATGAACGTGAGGATCGGCAGTCCGAAGCGGCTCGCCATCTCGTACATGCGGCACGCCTTGCGGTTGCCCTCGGGGTGGGCCTGCCCGAAGTTGCGCGTCACCTTGTCTTTGGTGCTGCGGCCCTTCTGGTGGCCGACGACGACGACGCTCTCTCCATGGAATTTCGCGAGGCCGCACACGATCGCCGCGTCCTCGGCAAACCTTCGGTCGCCGGAGAGCTCCATCCAGTCGGTGAACAGGATCTCCACGTAGTCGAGCGTGTAGGGGCGGTTCGGGTGACGCGACAGCTGCACCTTCTGCCACGGCGAGAGATCGGCGAAGAGCTCGCGTGCGAGCTTGCCGGCCTTGTCCTCGAGGCGCCGCAGCTCGGTCGTCAGGCGCGCGTCGCTCTTCGCGAGCTCGCGGAGGTCTTTGACCCGCGAGAGCAGCTCGACGACGGGCTTCTCGAAAGGCAGAACGTACACGTTAGGCCGTCCGTGCAGCGACCGCGGCGCTCGGCTTCTCGCGTTTGATGTTGAAGATGCGGAGAGGCTTCTCCTTGCCCTTCAAGTGCGCGGGCGGGAGCTCTTCGACCTCGAACCGCGGGCCGAGGCGCGCCAGCGTGTACTCGCTCACCAGGATTTGCCCGGAGAGCGCGATGCCGCAGAGGCGCGCGCTGGTGTTGGCCGTGTCGCCGATGACGGTGTAGCTGAGCGCTTTGCTGGAGCCGACGTAGCCCGCGACGAGCGGCCCGGTGTGGAGGCCCATCCCGATGGCGAGCGGCGGCGCGCCGAGCTCGACGCGCTTCCGGTTGAAGCGGCCGAGCACTTCCATCTGCTCGATCGCGCACTGCACGCCGCGCACCGCGTCGTCGGGATGGAACACCGGCGCACCCCAGAAGGCCATGATCCCGTCGCCCATGAACTTGTCGAGCGTGCCTTCGTATTTGAAGATCGCCTCGACCATCTGCTCGAAATACTCGTTGAGCAAATCGACCATCGCCTCGGCGCTCGTGCCCTCGCTCATGCGCGTGAAGCCGCGGATGTCGCTGTTGAAGACGGTGCACTCGGGCACTAGCACGCCGCCCTGCTTCACCTCGAGCTGGCCGCTGATGACCTGCTCCGCGACGTTCGGCGAGAGCAGCCGGCTGAAGCGCTCACGCGTGACGATCTCGCGCTCGACCTTCTTCGCGAGCAGGGTGTTCTCGATGAACATCGACGCCTGGTTCGCGACAGCGGTGATGAGCTCGAGATCCTTTTGCTGGAATTGGGCGAGCGACTCGCTGTCGAGCCAGAGCGCGCCGAGCACCTCCTTCTCCTTCTCGTGGAGGAGCGGCACGACGATGGCGCTCGAGATGCGGTTCAGAATCATGGATTTGCCCTTGGAAGAGGCGAAATCCATCGACGCGTCGTGGGTGAGCACCGCGGCCTTCTCGCGCATGACGTGGCTGAGGATGGTCGACGAGACTTGGATTGGCGCGTCGGTGCCGTCGCGGCGGTGGGCGGCGCGCGGCTGGAGCATTCCGTCTTCCTCGCGGAGCAGAATGACGCCGCGATCGGCGTTCACGAACTTGAAGAGGGCGAGGAGAATCTTCTCGAGGAGCTTGTCGGTGTCGTGCTCGAGGCCGATCTCGCGCGTCAGCTCCCACGTGATGCGGAGGCGCTCGTAGTCGGTGCGGAGTTGCTGCGGATCGTGGGCGACCTGATCGAACGGCAGGAAGCCCTTCGCGAGCGCGGCGATCTGCGTGCCGATCGCCCGCGCGCTGTCGAGGACGTCGACGCGCGTTCCGCCGAAGCTCGGCGGGCGATGGGGCATGTACTGCTGCTGCTGCTGCATCGGCGGCGGCTGACCACGACCCTGCATGTACGCGTTCGGCGGCGGCTGCGGTTGTTGCTGCTGCTGCTGCTGCCCATACGCGTTCTGCGGATTGCGCGGCGGCATCGCCGTCGACGGCATGGCCGAGTGAGGCATCGCGCTGGGGGGGCTTTGCTGCGGCTGCTGCCACGGCTGCGGTTGCTGCTGCTGCATGTTGCCGCCGCCGCCGCCGCCGCCCTGGTGCTGCTGCTGCTGCTGCTGCATTCCGCCAGGGCCGCTCTGCATCATGCTCGGCGGGTTCTGCTGCGTGACGACGCCGGGGCCGACGGGCGGCGGGGCGAAGTTGAGGCCGGTGCCGTCGTCGTACCGCGCGCGCGTGGAGCCGAGCGCGATCTCGTCGCCATGTCGAAGGGCCTGCTCGCCGCGGACGCGCTCGCCGTTGATGTAGGTGCCGTTGAGGCTCCCCAGGTCGCGGAGAATGAAGATCCCGTCGCGCTGCTCGAGGATGCAGTGCTCCTTCGATACGATCTTGTCGAGGAGCTGGATCGAGTTGTTGGGGTGCCGACCAAGGCTGTTGATCGGACGCAGCTCGATTGCCTGTTGCCCCTCGGCGGTCGCGAGGATCAAACGTGCCATAAGACTTGCCGCCATCGTAGCGTGGCTTTCCTGAAGAATGCTAGGGCCCAACAAAGCGGGACCTGGTAACCTTTCGGTGACACCTCGCATGTCGCAACGACGCTCACCGCCGTCCACCCTTCCGGGGCAGAGCTCGCCAGGCGCGCCGCCCGCAAAGAACGGGTCTGCCCCGACGTTGACGGGCGCGACGACGTCGGCCGCGGTCGTCGCGAAGGACTTGGGAGGCACGGAATCCCCGCGAATTCCGATGGATCGCACGTCGAGCCCGACCCTCTCGTGGTCGGAGGAGCCGTCGATCGGTCGCGGGCGCGATCCGTTCCGGGTCGCCTCGAACGCGGTCACAGTGGCCACGGATCCCGCGCTTTTGCCCGAAGAACCTGCGGAAACCGGGGGTCTGTTCAGCCTCGTGGGGACCGTGGCCCGTCGAGCGCTCGAGTTGGGTCTCGCCGCGCGCGAGCCCATGTTCCACGCGTTCGTGGCCGCCGAGCCGCAGGTCATGATCGAGGACGACATCGTCCGCCATGCGACCCGCTTCGGCACAAAGCGCTCGTCGCCGCCCGACATCGTGTACGTCCACGATTTCGAGCACCCCGAGGCGCCACGCCCTCTTCTCCTTCCGGCCGGCGCCGGGCCTGCGCTCGTGCAGGGGCTCGACGCGCTGGTCGAGCGGCTCGGCCACGAGATCGTCGCCCTCGGCGAAATCGAAGCGCTCCGAGACGCCCAGGCCCAGCTCGCGCGCGAGCTCGAGACGAAGAACCGCGCCGTCATCACCGATCTCGAGTCGACCGCAAGGACGCTCGGCTTCGGCATCCGCTCGGTGCAGGGCGGCGTGCAGACGTTCCCGATCCTCCACGGCAAGCCGGTCAGCGCCGAGCAGTTCGACGTCCTCGACGAGTCGACCAAGCGCGCCCTCGCGGACGCCGAAGAGCGCCTGACGACCGAGGTCGAAAAATCGGCGCAGATGGTGCGCCAGCAGAGCGCGCGTTTCCAACAGGCGCGTGACCAGGCGTTCGGCGAGGCCGCCGAGGCGCTCATCGAGCACGCGGTCAAAGAGCTGAAAGAGGCGTTCGCCGGCGTCGCCGACGAGACGCTGCACCCGTACTTCGATCGCGTCGAGAAGGCGCTCAAAGACGACTGGGAAGATCTCGTTCAGCCGACCGGCAGCTCCGAGGAGGGCGAGGCCGACGACGGCAGCCACGAGACCGATCCCGAGCACGCGACGCGATTGCAGCGCTTCAAGGTTAACCAGCTCGTCACGCACGAGCCGGACGCGCGGCCGCCAGTCATCTACGAGACGAACCCGACGTACCCGAACCTCTTCGGCTACCTCGAGCGCCGCGCGCGCTTCGGAGCGCTCCTCACCGATTTCACGCGCATCCGCGCGGGCTCGATGCACAAGGCGTCGGGCGGCGTGCTCGTGGTGCGCGCGGCCGATTTGATGGCCGACCCGATCATCTGGGAGCGCATGAAGCGCGTCCTTCGCGAGCGTCAGATTGGCGCCGAGGATCCGCTCGGTCCGCTCGGCGTGTACGCGACGTCGCTCCGCCCCGTGCCGGTGCCCATTCGCGTGCGCGTCGTCCTCGTCGGATCGCCCGAGCTGTACGCGGCGCTCCTCGAGGCGGACGCCGATTTTGCGTCGCTCTTCCGCGTGAAGGTCGAGATCGAGCCGTCGATCCCGCGCTCGCCGGAGTCGCTCGTGCGCCTCGACGGGTACCTCATGAACATGGCGCGCGAGCGGGAATGGGGCGCCTTCGATCGCGCCGCGCGCGCGCGCCTCCTCGACCTGGCCACGCGCCTCGCCGGCGAGCAGGATCGCTTGAGCCTCTCGCTCGCGCCGCTCGAAGAGACCGCCGCCTTCGCGAGCGCGCTCGCCGCCGCGCGCGCGACCCACGACGACGAGGATCGCATCGCAGGCCACGAAGGCGGTCCGCCGTCGCTCAGGCCCAGCGTCGTCCCGCCCGAGTCGAGCGTCGTGACCGCCGACGACATCGAGATCGCCTGGCGCGAGCGCCGTGATCGCGCGGGCGCTGCCGAGCGCCACATCCGCGAGCTCACCCTGCGCGGCGAGGTGGCGCTCGACACGGTCGGCGCGCGCGTCGGCGTCGTCAACGGCCTCTCCGTCTATTCGGCGGGCGACGTCGAGTTCGGCCAGCCGATGCGCATCACCGCGGTCGTCGCGCTCGGCCGCGAGGGCATCATCGACGTCGAGCGCGAATCCCAGCTCGGCGGCGCCATCCACACCAAGGGGGTCGCCATCCTGCGCGGCTACCTCTCGCGCATGTTCGGGCAGGAGCGCCCGCTCTCTCTCCGCGCACAGCTCGCCTTCGAGCAGAGCTACGGCGAGATCGACGGCGACAGCGCCTCTTCGTCGGAGCTCTTCGCGGTGCTCTCGGCGCTCGCGGACTTGCCGATCGATCAGAGCGTGGCGGTGACCGGCAGCGTCAACCAGCTCGGCGAGATGCAGGCGATCGGCGGCGTGTGCGCCAAAATCGAGGGCTTCTTCGAGCTCTGCGCCGCGCGCGGCCTCACGGGCCATCAAGGCGTGCTGTTGCCCCGCCCCAATCTTCGCCACCTCGTCCTGCGCGAGGACGTCGCGCGCGCGATCGAGGCCGAGAAATTCCACCTCTACGCCGTCGACTCGGTCCAGCAAGGCATCGAGATGCTCACCGGCGTTCCGGCGGGCCAGCGCGATCCGTCCGGCCGCTTCCCGGCTGCGAGCGTCTTCGGCCGCGTCGAGCGCCGCCTCATCGAGATCGCCGAGCGCCTCCGCGAGGCCGAGACGGCCCACAAGCACGAGAACCGCGAGTCGATGGAAGACGTCAGCGCCGCCGATCTCGAAGGCGGCAGCGACTTCTCGCGCGCTGACCGCCGCGAGCGCGAGCGCTAGGCCGAGCAGCGCCCGTCAGCCGCCGCAGAAGAGTGGAGCGATCTTGAGGAAGAGATCGACGGTCGTGTCGGTCGCCCCAGGGAAGCACGCGGACGTCGGCGCGGCGGCGTCGTGGACGTTGGCGCACTTGGTGGACTCCGTCGTGCCGTACGTCGCGCACACGCCGGTGCCGGCGGCCTTCTCGCATGCCGCGAACGTCTCGAACGTGGGGTTTTGGATCGAGAAGCAGCTCTCGCACGAGAGCTCCTTGCACGAGATGATCGCCTGGTACGCGGCGGCGCATCCGGTGCCGGTCGTGTCCTTCGCCTCGATGGCGATGCAGCCGGCGATGTCGAGCGTGAAATAGGCGCGCGCCTGGTGCCAGAGGATGGGGGCCTGCTGCGCGGCGGCGGAGTCGGACTCGACGCACGCGGCGCACTTCGCGTTGGTCGCCTTGAACGCGTCGCACTTCGCGACGTCGTACGGCTGACCGAGGCACGCCGCGGCGTACCCGGTGAGATCGGCGGCCTTGCACGCCGTCAAATCCACGCCCGGCGCCTTCCACGTCGGCGCGAAGCTCGGAGGAAGCGCAGGAGCGCAGGTCGTCGGGGCGTCGCGCGATCCGTCACCGGCGTCGACCTGGAAGAAGCCGGTGTCGCCGGCGGCGGCCTCGGGGGACGCGTCGGGATCCGGTCCGAACGTCGCGGATCCGGAGCTGGAGCTGCACGCTGCGGCCGCGAGGAGGAGCGACGCGGAGAGGGCGATGCCCGCCGCGACGACCGAGATCTTTTCGAAGCGCATTCCGCTGAGACTGTGCACGAAGAAGGCCACGCCAGGATTGCAGGGAAGATGCACAGTTCCAGCGAATGCCCGGATCGTGCGAGCACCGATCGACGCCTTCGCGTTGTCCCACAGGTCCGGACTGCCGAGCCAAACCCGATCCACGGTGAGGGCATCGCACCGCACCTGCGACGCCGCGCGCGCGAATCCTCCGCGAATTCGCGGTGGCAACAATTGGCCTTGCCCGTGCAATGCGTAGAGAGCGTCGCGTCACCGACGATTCTCGTTCTGGATCTGGAGGAGCTCATGGGCATCAAGCGTTCGTCGATGTACGTGTCGAAGGCCGCGCTCGGCGTGTCGGGCCTCGTCGGGCTCTTGATCGCGTGCGGCGACTCGTCGAATTCTGGGGCCGGAGTGCAGGTCTCCGACGCGACGTCGAAGGCGAACGTGGCGCTCATCGCCTACGACGCCGGCGGCAAGCAAGTCACGACGTGCTCGGGCACGCTGATCGGGCCGACCACGGTCATCACCGCGGGCCACTGCGTGGCGAGCGCGGTCAAGTGGGCGGTGAACGCCCCGGCCGTCCACAGCGGAACGGTCACCGGGTACCGCGGCGTCACGTACGACTGGAAGAATTTCCAGTCGAACAAGTCGCACAACCTCCACGTCGACCTCGGCCTCGTCATCCTCGAGAAAGCGATCGCGCTCGATCATTACCCGACGCTCGCCACCGCCGCGTACGACGGTTCCACCGCGGTCCAGCGCATGCGCCGCGTCGATGTCACCGCCGCCAACGCGACGTTCGAGGCCGTTCAAGGCGAGGTCGAGCTCGGCACGAGCAAGGGCTTCGCGTACGACTACCTCGGCGCGTTCGGCGCCGGCGAGACGGTGGACACCGGCGGCGCGCTCATCGACCCGCAAACGAACATCATCTACGGCGTCGTCTCCGGCAAGGGCGAGCAGACCGGCATGATGCACATCGCGCGCGTCGACGTGATGGGGCGATGGACGCAGAGCAAGGTCCTCTGCCACAACAATCACCCGATCGCCTTCACCACGTCGTGCCATCCGGGCAGCTCCAGCAGCAGCTCGAGCGGCTCGACCACGGGATCGAGCAGCGGCGGATCCTCGTCGAGCTCGAGCAGCTCCAGCGGGTCCAGCGGGTCCAGCGGGTCCAGCGGGTCCAGCGGGCACGGCGGGAGCACATCGAGCGGTGGGAGCACGTCGAGCGGCGGTGGATCGTCGAGCGGAAGCTCTTCGGGCGGCGGCGGTGACTGTGAAGGACCGCCCCCCGAGGGCGGCGGCAGCTCGTCGGGCGGCAGCTCCGGCTTCGGCACCAGCTCGGGAGGCGGGTCCAGCTCCGGCTTCGGCGGCTCGAGCGGCAGCGGCACGGGCGGCACGACGCCTCCGGTCGGCTCGTCGAGCGGCTCTACCGGCAACGGCCAGACGGGATCGAGCGGCGGCAGCGGCACCGGCGTCCTCGTCCCGCCGATGGGCGGCGGCTCCGGAAACTGCTGGGGCTCGTGCCCAAACAACAGCCCGAGCAACATCCCGCCGGAGTCGAGCGGATCGGGCGGCGTGATGCCTCCGGTCGGCTCCTCGGGCGCGCAGAACGCGCCTTCGGTCGGCGGCGACGGCGCGGGGTGCAACGGCCCGACCTGCGGCGGCTGCATCGCGGGATGTGGCGACGACACGATCGACTACGGCGGCTACGGCTCACAGCCGAGCGGCGGCGGGTTCACGCAGCCTCCGATCCGCTGAGCGGAGCGTAGCGCTCGTGACCGTACAGTCCTCGGCCGTATGGTAGATTCGAGGGTGTGAACGAGCACCTCTCGGCGCTGCTCCGACGCGAGCTCTTCGATCTCGCGGCGTACGTTCCAGGCGATTCGTCGGGGATCGTGGCGCGGCTCGACGCCAACGAGGCGCCGGCCCCGCGATCTCCCAAGATCGCCGAGGTCGTGCGCCGCGCGGTGACGGAGCTCGCGCTCGAACGGTACCCCGACGCGCGCGCGTCGCGTCTCAAGGCGGCGATCGCCGCGCGCACCGGCGCGGCCGCGGAGGATTTGCTCGTGGGCACCGGCTCGGACGAGGTCATCGCGTTGCTGTCCACGGCGCTCGCGAGGCCGCGTGAAGGAGCGCCGCAAGCCACGATTCTGTCGCCGATCCCGACGTTCGTGATGTACCGCATCACGGCGCGCGCCCACGGCCTCAAGCCCGTCGCGGTGCCGCTGGACCAGGCGTGGGATCTCGACGTCGCGATGATGACGCGCGCGATCGAGGTGACACGCCCGAACGTCATCTACATCGCGACGCCCAACAACCCGACCGGCAACCGCATGAGCCAGGATCGCATCGTGAAGATCCTCGAGGCCGCGGCAGAATCGTTCGTGGTCATCGACGAGGCGTACATCGACTACGCGGGCGAGTCGCTGCGGAGCCTTCGCGAGAGATTCCCGAACGTGGGCGTCCTCCGCACGCTCAGCAAAGTGGGCCTCGCCGCGCTTCGGGTCGGCTGGCTCGAGGCCGACGCGGAGCTCGTCGCGCAAATCGACAAGGCGCGCCAGCCCTTCAACGTGAGCGCCACGAGCCAGGCCGCCGCCGCCGCGGTCCTCGAGGACGCGTGGGACGAGGTCGGCGAGCACACCGCCGCGATCGTCCGCGAGCGGGCGCGCGTCGCCGAGGCGATCGCCGCGCTTCCAGGGTTCGAGGTCACGCCGAGCGCCGCAAATTTCTTGTGGGTGAAGGCGCCGCGTCCCGCGGACCAGGTCATGGAGCACCTGCGCGCGCGCGGCGTGCTGGTCCGCAGCTTCCATGCGACCGGGGGGCGCATGGCCCAGCAGCTTCGCGTGACGATCGGCTCCCCCGAGCACGACGATCTGCTCTTGGAGGGGCTCCGCACGTGCGCGGCGTGAAGGGACTCTTCGTCGCGGCGGCGCTCGCGGTCCAAGCGTGCGGCGCGAGCCCCGACGTGGTGCGTGTCGTCGACGGGCGGCTCGTGGCCGGCGCGTTCGTGGAGCCGGAGGTCTACGCGTCGTTCTTGCGCGGCGCGATCGCCGAAGCGGCGGGCGATCTCGCGGGGGCCCTCGCCGCGTACGCGGAGACCGCCGAGCGCGATCCGTCGGATCCCGAGGTGTGGACGCGGATCGGCGACGTACGGTGCAGGATGCGCGCGTCGGACGAGGGGGCGGAGCGGGCGATCTCGCGGGCGCTCGCGATCGACTCCGGGTACGCGCCGGCGTGGGAGGCGCGCGCGAGGTGCGCGACGCTCCGCGATCCGACAGGAGGCGCGCGAGCCGCCGCGGAGGCCGCGCTCCGTGCGTCGCGTGAAGATCCTCGCGCGATCGCGCCGCAGCTCGTACTCGCGCGCGCGGCGGAGTCGAGCGGAGACGTGGCGGCCGCGCGCGATCGCCTGGTCGCGCTCACGCTCGTTCATCGCGAGAGCGTCGCCGCGTGGGAGGCGCTCGCCGCGTGGGGTCGCGCGCACGACGACTCGGTGCTCATGGCACGCGCGCTCGCGGAGGCCGTGCGGCACTCGCCGGGCCAGCGCCGCGCGTTCGGCGATCGCGCGGTGAAGCTCGCAGGGGAAGGGGAGGCGCAGGCGGCGCGCGTCGTCGCTGCGGCCGCGGTGGACGCGGACGGACCGGGCGTCTCACCGGCTGCGGCGCGCCTCGCACTCGACGCCGCGATCTCCGAAGGCGACGTGGAGCAAGTCCGCCTTCGCGCGACACGCGGACGCCTCGGCCTGGAAGAGGCCGCGGCGCGCGCGCTGCTCCTCGGCGATCGGCGCATGGCCCGACAGCTCGCAGCGCCGGTGGCCGCAGCCGATCCGAAGGCAGCCGGTGCGCGCATGGTGCTCGCAGCGGCGGGTGATCTCGATCCTGCGGATCTCGCGCGCGTCTTTCAGGGAGCGAAGGCCCCCGCCGGGGACGTTCCGTTCGCCGCGGTCGCGGCCTTCGCCGAGCGCCTCGCGGACGTCGTGGGCGTGGACGCCGCGCGCCGATTCGCCGTGGCGACGGGCGGCCCGACCGGAGAGCCCGGAGATCCGCTCCTCGCGCGCGCCGCCGCCGAACTCGCCGCGCGCGGGGTCATGGACGGCGCGACGCTGCCGGTCGACGCGCGCATCGAGCTCGCCGCGCGCCAGCGTACCCTTTCGCCGGACCCGGCCGACGGCGAGGTCGATCCGCGTCACCGACTCCTCGCGCTGTCTCTCCTCCGCCCGCAGTCCCCCGAGGCGCTCGCCTTCGCGCGCGCGCTCTCGCCGGCCGCGCGTCGCGACGGAATGATCGCGAGCGCGCTCGCCAAGATCGCACTCGCCCGCGGCACGCCCCCTGACGCCGTCGAGGCCGGTCGCCTCGGCGCGATCGATCCGCGCGATCCGATCGCCGCCGCCGCCGCCCTCGACGTCGCCAAGACACGCGGCGACGAGCGCGCGATCATCCCCGCGCGCGCGCGCATGACGGCTCTCGCGCGCACCCCTGCGGAGCGCGCGCTCGTCGGCCAGTGATCCGCCTCGATGGATCGGGTGCGGCCCAGCGCTGCGGTCCCCCGGGCCTTGCCCACGTGTAGGGTATATGTCGCTATACGAAGGATTCGCCGAGAAACTCGCGGTCCGCACCGAACCGAAATTCTCGCGAGGTTGGATCGCCTCTTGAAGGGCAGAGGGCCATGCTGCTCCGTTCCCTTCGCTCCGCCGCGCTCGCGCTCGCGCTGGTGCCGCTCGCCGCCGGCGCCGTCGCCTGCTCATCCAGCTCCAAGGCCGCTCCCGGACCGACCACCAGCACTCCCGCTGACGACACGTGGGGTGACGGCAAGCACTTCGCGGCGAGCGTGACGATTCCGTTCGGCAGTACCGCGACAATCGCGCCTGGCGCGAAGATCTCGTTCGCGCCCGGCGTCACCGTCACCATTGCGGGGACGCTCAAGGCCGCGAGCCGCGCCGCGCACGCGAAGCTCGGCGGCACGCCATGGGGCGGCCTCGTCGTCGTCACCGGCGGCGATCTCGAGCTTGACGGCGCCGACATTTCCACCGCCGAGACCGCGCTGTCGATCCAGGGCGGAAGCGCGTCGTACGAGTACGGAACCATCGACGCCTCAGGCCCCTTCGAGGTCGACAAGGGCGCCAAGCTCACCGTCGCGCACGCGACCGTCGCCGGCTCGACCAAGGCGGCCGCCGTGATCGGGAGCTTCACCGCGACGTTCCTCGACTACGACGCCGCATCCTTCGAAGGCATCGTCGCGCAAGACGCCGCCGCGACCGTCAGCATCGAGGACTCGAAGCTGCACGGCACCGGCAACGAGAACAACGATCTCGTGGCCGCGCGCGGCGCCGCGACGGTGCATGTATCCTACACCGATTTCAGCCGGGCCCACTGCGGCTTCCACTTCGACACCGTCACGTCGTTCGACATCTCGCACGTCTCGATCCACGACGGCGCCTATGGCTTCATGCTGTACGGCTCCACGACGGACGGCGCGCGCACGGTCACCGCGTCGAACATCTTCAACAACCATCAGCGCGGCGCAGAGGAAGAGACGCAAGCCACGGTGAACGGGCTCATCACGATCTCCGACGGATACTGGGCGAACAACGGCAGCACGCCCGACGACAACCTCCGCCAATTCACCGGTCAGATTCACGCGGCGAACATGTCCACCACCGCGCCCGTCACCGGCACGGGCCCACGCGGCGCGGTTCCGTAGCGCAGCCGTATCTCGCGACTACTTCGGCGGCACGTAGCCGCCGGCGTCTTTCGGCTTGGGCGGCGCGCCGGCGTCCTTGGGCGACGCGTACGTGAGCGTGAGGTCGGCCTTCGCGACGACGTTCGGCAGGACCTCGATCTCGGTCGCCGCCTCGCCGATCGACGCGAGCCGCGCGAAGACGCTCAGCTTGGTTTTGGCCGGGATGCCGTCGATGCGGTAGTGCCCGGCGAGATCGCTCACCGCGTGCAGCGGGTGCAAGACCACGTAGACGTCGGCCTTGAGGTACACGCCCTCGAAGCGATCGCTCATCGTGTAGTAGCCGGGCTTCGGCGGGTAGAGATGCACCGGATCGGCGTTCGGCGGCGCGATCATGAGCGCCGGCGTCGTGAAGCCGGAGAGCGCCGGCGCGAACATCACGTTCGTCTTGTTGGCGATGTCGAGGCGCTGTCCGTACGTGAGATCGATTGTGCGTTGCGTGAAGGCGCAGTCTTCGATCGTCACGAGCTTCGCCTCGCGCGTCTCGGGGATGTAGTAGCCGCTGTAGCCGGTGACGCCCACGACCGCGTCGCCGAGCGGCCGGAGGCCCGCTTCGTTGGGCGCGCCCTCGCGGAACAGCTTGCCGTACGTCTTCACGCCGCTCGGGCACTTCGAGAAGTCGGCCTGCACGTCCGGCGCGGGCTCACCCTTGACGAAGATCGTCCCCTCCAGGCTGCCCGTTGGCCCCTTGTACGGCGGCATTCTGTCGGCGCCCAGCGCCGCGGCGACGCTCGCGCTCGGGATCGGCAGCGCGTTGACCGGCGCGCTCGCGGCAGGACGGGCCGTCGCCACGTCGGCGGCCGCATCCGCTGCGGTCGCGCCGGGATCCTTGCGGTCAGGGCACGCCGCAAGCAAGCACGGCAGCGCGACGACGCTCGCGAACGAGGCGAGCGCCGTCCACGATGCGAACGAGCGGCTCATCCCCCGAGCGAGGCCGCCTGCACGGCGATGTCGAGCGAGCGCGTCGGCGAGAGCCCCAGCGCCAGGACCAAGAGCGCGCTCACGAGGAGCGCCGCCGTCACGTACCCCGAGCGCATCGGGACGGCTACCGGCGCACCTGCCGCTGGCTCGCGCATGTACATGTAGACCAGCACGCGCAGGTAGTAGTACGCGCCGATGACGCTGTTGATGAAGGCGATGATCGTCAACCACGTCAGCCCACTCTCCATGGCCGCGCGGAAGATGAACCATTTGCCGAAGAACCCAGCGGTCGGCGGAATCCCCGCAAGCGAGAGCAAGAAGAGCGCAAACGGCAACGCTGCTGCGGGGTGCCTACGGCCGATCCCCGAGAGGTCCTCGTACGAGACCGCCTCCGCGCCGCGCCGCCCGCATAGGATGAGCGCGCCGAACGCGCCGGCAGTCGAGACGGTGTACGTGAGCAAATAGAAGAGGACGCTCGCGCCGGCGACCGTCTGCGAGCGCATCGTCGCCACCACCGCGACAAGGATGTACCCCGCGTGCGCGATGCTCGAATACGCGAGCATGCGTTTGACCGACTCCTGACGGCCGGCGATGAGGTTCGCCACAGTCATCGTCAGAACCGCGACCCACGCGAGGACCGGCGGCCAGCCCGCGGCCCACGACATGCTCGACGGATCGCCGAAGCACGTGAGGAGCACGCGCAGCATCATCGCGAACGCGCCGCTCTTCACGGCGATCGCCATGTACGTCGTCGCCGGAGTCGGCGCGCCTTCGTACGCGTCCGGCGTCCACATGTGGAACGGCACCGCGCTCACTTTGAAGACGAGCCCGGCCAGGATGAGCACCAGCGCGATGACCACCATCGGCTGCCGGCTCGCGCCGCCCTTGAGCGCCGCCCCGATTCCCGCGAGATCCGTGTGGCCGGTCGCGCCGTAGATGAGCGTGAAGCCGAAAAGGAGCAGCGCCGCGGCGAACGAGCCGAGAAGGAAGTACTTCAGCGCACCCTCCGCGCTCTTCGCCGACGCGCGACGGAACGCCGTCAGCGCGTACGCGCCGATCGACATCGTCTCCAGCCCCAAGAACAACGTTAGAACGTCTCCCGCGGCGGCGAGCATCATGGCGCCGAACGTCGCGAACAAAAGCAGCGAATAGAACTCGCCGCGATCGAGGTTGTGCTCGGGCAAATACCCGCCCGCAAGGAGCGCCGCGAGGGCACCGCCGAGGCAGAGCAGCACGTCGAAGAAGAGCGAGAACCGATCGACAACGAGCCAAGGCGACAAGGCCTCGAGCCCTTCGATGTCCTCGAGACCGTAGAGCCACACAGCCATCGCGAAGGCGCCGGACGCCGCGAAGACGATCGTGGTGCCGAGCGCGAGGCCGCTGCTCCTCTTGGCGAACGCCTCGGAGAGCATCAGCGCCATGGCGCCGACGGCGATGATGAGAAGCGGGGAGATGGCGAACGTGAGGCTCATGATCAGTTCCCCCCTGCTTCTTGGCCCGTCTTGGCCGCGGCCACGACCTTGGGCGCCTCGCTCTTGCGCGGCAAGAGCTTGAGCGGCCCGGTGTAGTAGGCCGGCGCGGGGTTCGCCGCGATGCGCGCCTCGAGGTCCGACTGCACGCGCGCGCACGACTGCTTCAGCTGCGAGAGGAAGATGTTCGGGAAGAACCCGATCACGAAGATCATCAGCACCAGCGGGGCGACGGCCACGAGCTCGCGGCCGTTGATGTCCGGGAGGTTCTGGTTCTCTTTCTTGGTCACCGGACCGAAGAACATCTTCTGAACGACGCTCAGCATGTAAACCGCGCCGAGGATGACGCCGATCGCCGCACCGACGGCCTGGATGCCGTTGACGTGTCCGAGCTTGGCCGACACGAAGGTGCCGGTGATGATCATGAACTCACCGACGAACCCGTTGGTTCCGGGCAGACCGATGCTGGCCAGCGTCGCGATGATGAACATCGTCGCGAACACGGGCATCGGCTTGGCGAGGCCGCCGAAGTCGTCGACATGACGCGTGTGGCGGCGGTCGTAGATGACGCCGACCAAGAGGAAGAGCGCGCCGGTCGTGATGCCGTGGTTCACCATTTGGAGGAGCGCGCCTTCGAGCGACGCGCCTGTCGCGGCGAAGAGACCGAGCATCACGTACCCGAGGTGTGCGACCGACGAGTACGCGACGAGGCGTTTCACGTCGTCTTGTCGCCACGCGCAGAGCGCTCCATAGAGGATGCCGCCGAGCACCGCGAAGCCCGCTGCGGTGGCCGCGTACTCCGCCGACGACTCGGGGAAGAGCCCGATGCAGAAGCGCATGTACCCGTACGTCCCCATCTTCAGCATGATGGCCGCAAGGATGATCGATCCCGCGGTTGGCGCCTCGGTGTGCGCGTCCGGCAGCCACGTGTGCACCGGGAACATCGGCACTTTGATGAAGAACGACAGCGCGAACGCGCCCCACAGGTACGCCTGCACGTTCTGCGGAACGAGCATGCGCTGGAGCTCGAAGTAGTCGAACGACGGCGTCCCGCCGGAGACGCGCGCGTATTGGTAGGCGATGTACAGGATCGCCGCCAGCATCAGCACCGAGCCGAACATCGTGTAGAGGAAGAACTTGAGCGCGCTCTTGATCCGGTTCGTTCCGCCCCAGACGCCGATCATGACGTACATGGGGATGAGCATCAGCTCCCAGAACAAATAGAAGAGGAAGAGATCCATCGCGACGAACGCGCCGATCATCGCCCCCTGGAGCAGCAGCAGCGAGAAGCACCAGTCCTTGATGCGCGTCGTGATGCTCCCGAAGGACACGTACGCCGCGATCGGCATCGTGAAGCTCGTCAAGATGACCAGCCACAACGAGATGCCGTCGAGCGCGACGTGGTAGTGGATGCCGAGCTTCTCCATCCACACGATGTCTTGGTTGAAGTGGAACTCGCGTCCGTACGAGATCGAGAGGAGCGGGAGGCTCGCTGCGAGCGTCCCGAGCATGACCACCATCGTCGTCCACTTGAGGACGCGCGGGGCCTGGCGCGGCAAGAAGAGGATCGCGATCGCGCCTGCGATCGGGAGACCGAAGAGCCACGACAGGAGCGACTGGGGCTCCCACGGCGGCGTCGTCGCGTCGGGGATTTCGCCCGCGGCGGCCGGCCACATCTTCACGACGAAGAGGGTGAGCAGGCCGGCGATGATGGCGATCGGTGCGCGGACCTCCCATCCGTGCCGCCGAGGCATCACGGCGGCGATGGCGACGGCGGCAATGACCGGCAGCGCTACGTTCGTCAGCTTGGTCGCGACGACGGCGAGGGCCGCGAGGACGACCAGCGTGGCGATCTGCGACGGCCCGAGCGGCGTGCTCGGCGTCTCGGTCTCGGCGGGTTCGGTGTGGGCGGTGCTCATGTCGTTGTGCTCAGTTCTGGCCAAGCTCGAGTTTTTGCGGGGCCGCGGGCCGGCTCACCGTGATCGTCTTCTTGCCGACGAGGCCGAAGGCGTTGACGATCTCGAGGGTCACCGTCTTCGACTCGCCGGCCGGCATCGTGAGCTTCACCTGATCGTTCGGGGTGAAGACCTCGCTGTCGGGCTTGCCGTCGTTGTCGGCGTCCCACCTGTAGCCGTAGCCCATGCCGGGGCTCGCCTGGATGACGTAGTCGCCGTTCTTCTCGGTGACCGCCGCGTTGGCGTGTGGCGCGACGAAGAACCAGCCGAAGGCCGCGAGGCCGACGACCATGGAGGCCGCGTACACGTGCACGACGCCATTCTGGAAGGCGCGGAGGATCGTGCCGAGCGCGGCGACGATGAGCGCGGTGAGCCGCGCGATGATGCCGTCGACGACGGATTGATCGAACGACGCCGCGGTGTCCCCGAGCGCGTCGACCGCCGCGAGCACGGTCTTCTCGTAGAGCTCGTCGACGCGCCACTTGTCGAGCATCAGCCGGTAGAGCCCCGGCTGCGCCTCGGCCAGCGCCTTCGCAGGCGCGCCGTTTTTCATGATGTACCAGTTGTAGGCGAGGCCGGAGCCGATGATGAACGCCGCGACTCCCGCGCCGGTGAGCGGCCACTCGAGCTTCTCTGTGCCGTCTTTCACCTTGAGCGCACCCTTCGTCGCCGTCTCGAACACCGGCTCGAGCCAGTGATCCATCGGCGTGAAGTGGAGGAGCCCGGCGTTGAGGAAGCCCGCGAACGCCGCCAGCGTCCCGAGGATGATGAGCGGGATCGTCATCTGCCACGGCGACTCGTGCGGCGGGTAGCCAGGCGCGGAGAGATCCTCTTCGTGGTGGTGATCGTCGTCGTCGTCGTGACCGTGCTCCTGCTTCGCGAGGAGCGACGGGCGTCCGATGGTCCAGCCGCGGAAGTCTCCCCAGAACGTGAGGAAGAGGAGGCGGAACATGTAGAACGCGGTCATCACTGCGGCGAGGACGCCGACGACGAAGAGCGCCGGGCCGAGCCACTGCGGCGCTTCCCACACCGGGAAATGCCGCGCGGTCAGGCGCTCTGCGAACGGGTTCACGTCGTGGTTGACGAAGGCGCGGTAGAGGATCTCGTCCTTCGAGAAGAACCCTGCCGTCAAAGGCGCGCCGGCGATGGCGAGCACCGAGACGAAGAACGTCCAGTACGTGAGCGGCATGAACTTTCGGAGGCCGCCCATGTTTCGGATGTCTTGCGCCTTCTCGTCGTCGTGCACGCGCGCGTGCATCGCGTGGATGACGCTGCCGGCCCCGAGGAACATGCAGGCCTTGAAGAAGGCGTGCGTGAAGACGTGGAAGAAGCCCGCCGTGAACGCGCCGACGCCGACACCCAGGAACATGAACCCGAGCTGGCTGACGGTGGAGTACGCGAGGACCTTCTTGATGTCGTTCTGCACCAGCGCGATCGTCGCCGCGAGGAAGGCGGTGGCGGCGCCGGTGCACGCGATCGTCGCCATCGTGGCGGGCGACAGCACGAACACGAACGACAAGCGGCAGCACAGGTACACGCCGGCGGTGACCATCGTGGCCGCGTGGATGAGCGCGCTGACGGGCGTGGGGCCGGCCATCGCGTCGGGGAGCCAGACGTAGAGCGGGATCTGCGCGCTCTTCCCGGTGCAGCCGAGAAACAGCATCATCCCGACCGCGGTGGCCGGCGTGATGCTGAAGGGGTGCTCGGGCTGGAGGAACTTGAGGAAGCCCTGGAACTGCCCGCCGCCGATCGGCCAGAGGTGGATCTGCTGGGCGTCCGCGGTCTGCAGCAGGTTCTGCGCGCCGCTCGCGATACCGGACCAGTCGAGCGCGCCGGTGTACTGCACGAGCACGAACATCGCGACGATGAGACCGAAGTCGCCGATGCGGTTCGCGATGAACGCCTTCTTGCCGGCCGCGGCGTTGGGCAGGTGCCCGTACCAGAAGCCGATGAGGAGGTAGCTGCACAGACCGACGCCCTCCCAGCCGACGAACAGCACCGGCAGGTTGTCCCCGAGGATGAGGACGAGCATCGAGAAGATGAACAGGTTCAGGTACGAGAAGAAGCGCCAGTACGCCTTGTCCGCCGCCATGTAGCTCGTCGCGTACAGGTGGATGAGGAAGCCGACGCCGGTGACGACCAGCATCATCACGCCGCTGAGCGCGTCGATGCTGAACTTGAGCTCGATGGGGACGTTGGTGGCCTCGCGTCCGCCGCTCGTGTGCATCCACTCCCACGCCGTCCAGTACAGCTTCGCGTGGTCGTGGCGGAGGATCTCGACCTTGTCGACGATCTCCTTGTGACTGGTGGCGTCGACGACGTGGGCGAGGGCGAGGAACGCGACGATCGAGGCGACGAAGCTGGCGCCGACTGCGACCAGCGTCATGAGGCGCACGGCGTCCTTGCCGAGGCGGCGCCCCCAGACGCCGTTGACGAACGCGCCCAGGAGCGGCATCCCGAGGATGACCGCGATGAGCGAGAAGTTCTCTTGCGGGAACAGGCTGGCGATGAGATCCATCATGTCTTGTGACGGCTCCGGTCAGTTCTTGAGCAGGTCCGCTTCGTCCGAGCGCACCGTCCGCTTGATGCGGAAGAGCGACAGGACGATCGCGAGACCGACCGCGACCTCGGCGGCCTCGGCGGCGATGATGAAGAAGGCGAAGAGCTGGCCGGTCAGGGCCTGCGCGTGCAGCCGGTTGAACGCCACGAGGAGCAGGTTCACCGCGTTCAGCATGATCTCGATGCTCATCAGGGCGACGAGCACGTTGCGTCGAACGAGGAAGCCGACGCCCCCGATCGCGAAGAGGACGCCCGAGAGGACGACGTAGTTGCCAATACCGGTCACGTGCGCTCCTCCCCTTTGTGGCGGCCGCGCGCGATGGCGACGGCGCCGACGACCGCGATCATGAGCAAGGCGCTCGAGAGCTCGAACGGAACGACCCCGTGCGAGAAGAGCACCTGCCCGAACTTGTCGATTCCGCCGAAATCCGCGTCGACGATGGGAGGGGCGCCCCAGGGGCCCCCGCTTGCGGGGTGAGAAGCGGATGCGCCGCGCACGACCAGGAAGCCGGCGCCCGCGAAGCCGAGCGCGAAGAGCCCGCCGCCGAAGTACCGCGCGATCTTGCCGCGCCCGTCCCGCGGCGTCTGCGCGCTGGGGCCGAGGAGCATGATGACGAACAGGAAGAGGACGACGATCGCGCCGGCGTAGACGATGAGCTGAATCGCCGCCAGGAACTGCGCGTGGAGCGACAGAAAGAGCCCCGCGATGCTCAGGATCATGAGGAGGAGCCCCATCGCGCCGCGGATGGGGTTGGGGTTCGACACGGTGACGAACGCGCCGAGCACGGCGACGAGGCCGCACAGCGCGAAGTACCAATCGGGGAGGGTCATGTGCATGGTGTGCTCTTCTGGTTCCGTCTTCTCGGCGCTCGCGTCAGCTCACCGTCAGCCGCGCGTCTTTGCGCGTCTTCTCGCCGCGCACGTATTGTTCGAAGTCCTTGCGGTACTTCTTGAGGAAGCCCATCGCCGGCATCGCCGTCCCCTCGCCGAAGGCGCAGATGGTGTTGCCCATGATGCTGTTCGCGATGTCGTGGAGCTCGTTCAGCTCCTCCATCGACGACTCGCCGTCCAAAATCTTGCTGACGACGCGCTTCAGCCACGCGCTGCCTTCGCGGCATGGCGTGCACTGGCCGCACGACTCGTGGCGGTAGAACTGCATCAGGTTCTCCATCGCGAGGACCGGGCAGGTGCCGACGGCCATGACGGTGACGCAGCAGGTGCCGAGCATCGTGCCGGCGGCGCGCATCGTGTCGACGCCGAGTGGCACGTCGAGCACGTTCATGCCGTGGAAGCGGTGCATCGGCGATTTCTCGTCGGGCGCGTGGAGGATGTCGGTCGGAAGAAGAGGAGGGGTGGACGATCCGCCGGGGATGACGCCGAGGATCTCGCGATCGCCAGTGACGCCGCCGCCGATGTCGTAGATGAGCTCGCGCATCGTGACGCCGACCGCGAGCTCGACGACCTGCGGTCGCTTCACGTGGCCGTTCACGCCGTAGAGACGACACCCGCCGTCCTTCACGTCGTGCAGGCTGCTTTGCTGGCTGAACTTCTCGCAGCCCATCTCGAACGCCGCGGGGACGATCGCGATGGTCTCGAGGTTGTTCACCGTGGTCGGGCAGCCGAACACGCCGACCTGCGCAGGGAACGGAGGCTTGAGGCGCGGCTCGCCACGCTTGCCCTCGAGCGAGTTGAGCATCGCCGTCTCTTCGCCGCAGATGTACGTGCCGCCGCCGGTGTGGACGACGATGTCGATCGGGTACGCTTTGCCGAAGGGCGTCGCGCCGAGGTAGCCCTTCTGCTTTGCCTCTTTGATCGCGGCCCAGAGGCGCGCCTTCGAGAGGTGCAGCTCGTCGCGGACGTAGATGAAGGCCTTGTTCGCGCCGATGCCGTAGCAGGCGATGATGCAGCCCTCGACCACGGAGTGAGGGTTCTCCTCCATGATCGTGCGGTCTTTGTGCGTGCCGGGCTCGCTCTCGTCGGCGTTGACCGCGAGGTACATGGGCTTGCCGGCGGGCGCCTGCTTCGGCATGAAGCTCCACTTGACGCCCATGGGGAAACCGGCGCCGCCACGACCGCGGATGTTCGCCTTCTTCGCCTCGTCGACGACCTGGTCGCGCGTCATCTCGGTGAGCACGCGGCGCGCGGCCTTGTAGCCGCCGAGCTCACGCTCGTAGGCGTCGAGGGACCAGCCGTTCGGCTTCCCGTACAGCTTCGTGAGGTGGGTGCACGTCTTAATCACGTTGGAGCTTCTCCAGGATCTGGTCGATGCGCTCGGGGGTCAGGTTCTCGTGGTACTCCTTGTCGACCTGCATCATCGGAGCGGTGCCGCAGCTCGCGAGGCACTCCGCGGTCTTGAGCGTGACCTTTCCGTCCTTCGTCGTATGGCCGACGTGGACCCCGAGTTTCTTCTCGCACTGCTTGATCACGTCGCCCGCGCCGCGAAGGGCACACGGCAGCGTGCGGCAGACCCAGATCTGGTGCTTGCCGACCGGCTCCTGGTTGAAGAGCGGGTAGAAGGTGACGACGCCCTTCACGTGGGCGGGCGACACGTCGAGCTTGTGCGCGAGCCAGATCATCATCTCCTCGCTGATCCAGCCCTCTTGCGCTTGCATGAGGTGGAGCGCGGGGATCGTCGCCGCCATTTTCGTCGGGTAGCGCGAGAGGATCTCGGTCAGCTCACGCTCGCGATCGGCGCTGAGAGCAAAGGGCATCGCAGGAGTTCCTGAGGGGTGGGGCGGGGGGGAGAGCGGCGGCCGGAGCAGGGTGGCCCGGCAGGAGCCTGAGCAAAGTCGCGGAATATCGTCGGGAAAATACGGATCTGGGCGGCGCGGACGGTAGTGGCGACGGTGCACGGGTGTCAAGGGCAGGATCGATCCGCGCATACGAGCGCCGACCTTGCGACGGAGTGGGGCGCGCGCGCTCAAAGACATTGAGGCCGAACGCTGGATAACAAGACCCCCTTGTTGGGTCGCTCCAGTCGTTTGCCGTTCCGGTCCAACGACTTCCGCTCTATGCTGCCCCCCGCGAACGCCCGCTCGTGGTCGGGGGGCAACGCGCGAAACGGTACGGAGGTACTTCTCAGTGTTCTGTCCGAACTGCGGGACCCAGAATCCAGAGACTGCGGCGACGTGCACCAAGTGCAACTTCAACTTGAAGGGCGCCGCCGCCCCCAAGTTCAAGGGCACGATGCTGATGATGAACAACCCGGGCGCAATCCCGGCCGTTCCGCGTCCGCCCACTCCGGCCGGTGCCGCTCCGCCGCCCGGTGGCGGTCCTCCGTTCGGAGGTGGAGGAGGAGAAGGAGCGCCGCTCGGGAATCCCGCGCCGATGCCTTCGAAGCTGAAGGGCACGATGGTCGGCGTCGCGCCGCCGATGGGCATCCCGCCGACGCCGCCGCGTCCGCCGTCGATCCCGCCGGGCGGTGACGTGCCGCCGCCTCCCGCGTTCGTGATGGGTGGCCAGCAGCCGCAAATGGGAAACATCGGAACGCCGCCGCCGTTCGGCGCGCCGCCGATGAACCCCGTGAATCCGCTCGGCGGCACCGTCGCGGCGGATGGGCCCAACCCGTTCGGCTTCGGCGCGCCGCCCGCGCAGGCCGCTCCGCAACAGCCCGGCTCGGGAGGCTTCGGCGGTGGGGGTTATGGACAGCCCCCGCCTGGTGGTCCTGGACCGCAAGACTTCGGCGGCGGGGGAGGCGGCTACGGACCGCCTCCGCAGCAGCAAGGCTTCCCGCCTCCGCAGCAGCAACAACAACAACAGCAGGGTGGCCCGCAGGACTGGGGCCAGCCGCCGATGCAGCAGCAGATGGGGATGGGCGCTCCGCAAGGTGGCCCGGGGATGATGGCGCCGTACGGCCAGCCGCAAGGAATGATGCCGCCGCAAGGCCAGCAAATGATGGGCCCGGGCCAGCACGGCCCGAAGGGCATCCCGCGCAGCGGCACGATGGAGCTCGTGTACTCCTTCGTCTCCTGCGGGCTCTACCAGACCTTCTGGTTTTACCGCGCCTGCCAGGAGATCAACGCGTACCTGGGTCGTGACGCGGCGCCGTTCTGGAAGATCTTCCTCCTCACGTCGGTCACGTGCGGCCTCTACGCGATCTACTGGCAGGTGACGCAGTGCGGGGTCCTCGTTCAGGAGATGCAGCAGCGCGCCGGCCTCCAGAACCCGCAGAACCAAGGCATCATGTACCTCGTGCCGTACTACAACGTGATCCTCCTCCAGGAGGAGCTCAACAAGGTGTGGCAGGCGCCGGGCTGAGCCTTCGAAGGCTCGCTCCGTCGTTCGTCGTCGCGGCGCTCGCGGGCGTCCTCTTCTTCGCGCCGAAGCTGGGCGTGCGGTGGCCGTGTCCGTTTTACACGATCCTCCGTATCCCTTGCCCGTCGTGCGGCCTCACGCGCGCGGCGCGGCTCGCGGCGCACGGCGACTTCGCGGCGGCGACCCACATGCACCCGCTCTGGATGGTGGCGCTGCCCTTCGTCGCGGCGCTCGCGGGTCTCGAGCTTTGGCACTACACCCGCACGGGCGCGTGGGGCAGCGCGACGAGGATCCCACACCTCTCGCGCATTTCCTCGGCGGTCGTCGCGCTCCTTTTGATCGTGTGGGCCGCGCGCTTCCTCGGCGCGTTCGGCGGCCCGTGCCCCGATCCGTAGGCGACGCGGCTCGTCAGTCCTGCAGATCCTGATCGACGTCGAGCACCTGCTCCCACGTGACCGTGTTCCGAACGCGCAGCGCACGGACGCGGAGGATCACGCGCTCGACGCTCGACGTATACCCCTGCTTTTTCGCGCGGAGGAACATCGCCTCGGTGCCGGGGAGTGGCAGCGGGTGGGTGAGCGTCTGCCCCTTGGTGCCGCGCCGTCGACCGCCGCCCAGACGCCCGCCGAGGATGGGGTGGTTCGGATCGAGCTTGCCCGTCGCGCGATCGACGACCTCGATGCAGATGAACGACGAGTCCATTCCGTAGACGCGGTTCTTCGTCCACACCTCGATCGCGCGCCACGGCGAGCGGGCGCGGCGCGGGGTCGCGTCCTCGCGGACGATCGCGATCTCGATCTTGCTCTCGTCGTCGTTCTCGGTGTGCTCGCCGCGATTGGAGAGATCGGTCACCGGCGCGGTGTCGAGATCGTTGTCGGTGTCGGCGAAGTCCGGCGGGACGTACGATGGCGCCGGTATGGACGGAGGCTTCGCCGACGGGAGCCTCATCGTCAGCCCCTTGAACGGAGAACGCCGGCGCGGGTCGGCCATGGCAGCAGTCTACCGTGATCGCGCGCGCCGTGTGAGGCTTCACGCGAGGCGCCTTTACGTTCGGAGGCCGCCGCCCTAGGTAGTGCGGGTGGACGATCTCTTGGCGGCGACGAGCCCCGTTCCGGAGGGCGAACCAGGCCTCTTCACGCTGGACGTGCACGAAGGCTGGACGCAAGGCCGCGGCGCGTTCGGGGGTCTGGTCCTCGGGGCGATGACGCGCGCGATCGAGGCCTGCGAGCCGGAGAAGGATCGCGTCTTGCGTTCGCTGACCGGCGAGATCGCGGGGCCGGTGGGCGTCGGCCGTTCCACGATCCGAGTGACGCTCGTTCGTCGCGGCAGCGGAGTCTCCACGTTCCGCGCGGAGCTCGCGAGGGAAGGGGAGACGCTTGCGGTCGCCACGGCCGTCCTGGGCAAGGCGCGCAACGTCGAGCACGCGTGGGCGCCACCGCCGCCGAAGCGCGCGCCGTGGCGTGACGTGCCCGTCGCGCCGATCGGTCCGCCGCTCGCGCCGTCGTTCGCGCAGTTCCTCGAGTTCCGCCTCACGGGCCCGGCGCCGTTCTCGAGCGCGAAGGAGCCGCGCGCGGAGGGGTGGGTCCGCGCGAGAACGGCGCTGCCGTCGCTTGGTGGGCCGGAGATCGTGGCGCTCGCCGACGCGTACTGGCCTGCGGGCTTTTCGATCGAGTCGGCCCCGCGTCCGATCGGGACGATCGCCTTCACGCTCCAGTACTTCCCGCCGAAGGTTGCGCTTGATCCGAACGAGCCGCTCTTCCACCGCGCCACGGGAGTCGCCGCGCACGAGGGGTTCCTGGTCGAAAACCGAGAGCTGTGGACCGCCGACGGCCGGCTGGTCGCGCTGAATCCGCAGACGTTCGTGTGGATTCGGTGAGCCGCGGCGCCGGTCGCGCTCGAGGGCGCCCCTCTACCGGGACCAAACGACGCGGCAAATGAGCTGACCATGGAGGGAGTCCCCCGCTCTCCTACCTTTCGAAGGCCTCCGGGCGTTGGAATGACGCGCGCGTCTTCACAAACGCCCGCGGAGGGACACGATCTCCTGGAAGCCATGCTGAACGAGATCGAACGGGCTCGCGTCGAGGACGAAGTGCGTGCCCTCTGCGAAAAAGGAGACACCAGCGGCGCAGCCACGCTCGCGTTGCGCGCGTACGGCGGCGAGATCTTCGCCTTTCTCCTCGCCGTGATGCGCGACGAGACCGCCGCGGCCGACGCGTTCTCGACGTTCGCGGAAGGGCTCTGGCGGAGCCTCGAGACCTTCGAGTGGAGCGCGAGCCTCCGCACGTGGGCGTACGCGATCGCTCGCAACGCCACGCGCAACGCGAAGCGGGACGCCGCGCGCAAGGCGAAGCGGCGCGGCGACGCATCGACGTCGGTGTTCGAGAACGTCGCTCAGGGAGTGAGGACCGAGACGCTCGGCTTCCTTCGCACCGAGAAGCGCTCGAAGCTCGACGCGCTTCGCGACGCACTCACGCCGGAGGATCGCGCGCTGCTCGTGCTGCGCGTCGATCGAGGGCTCGCGTGGAACGAGCTGGCGCGCGTCCTCTCGGAGGGCGAAACGCCGCGCGACGACGCGGCGATCGCACGTGAGTCGGCGCGGCTGAGGAAGCGCTACCAGCTGCTCAAGGACAAGCTCCGCGAGCTGGCGAAGCGCGAGGGGCTAACCGAATAAACCGCCGGCGGCAGGGGCATCGGGTCATGACGGACGAGAAGCGCGACACCGACGAAGACGAGGGGCCCGACAGCCTCCTTCGTGCGATCGCGCGCGCGCCGACGGTGCCAGTGCTCGTCACCCGTACGCCGAGCGGCCGCGAGCTCATCGCGTTCAAGCCCGGCGACATCGTCGCGCAGCGCTTTCGGCTCGTTCGCGTGCTGGGCGAGGGCGGCATGGGCGTCGTATGGGCGGCGACCCACCTCGTCACGCGAAAGCCGGTCGCGCTGAAGTTCCTCAAGCCATCGGGAGTCGACGACGCCGCCCGTCGGCAACGCTTTTCACGAGAGGCGCGCGCGGCCTGCGCCGTGCGCCACCCGAGCGTCATCCACGTCCACGACGTCCTCGAGCTCGAAGACGGTTTCCCCGTGATGGTCATGGATCTTCTTCGAGGCGAGAGCTTCGCGGAGCGACTGCTTAGAGAGAGGACGCTCTCCCTCGCCGAAACCGCGCAGATCATGGTGCCCGTCTGCGAAGCCGTCGCGGCCGCGCACTCGCTCGGCATCGTCCATCGCGACCTCAAGCCCGAGAACATTTTCCTCGCCGAGGAGCACGGCGCGATCCAGGTCAAGGTGCTCGATTTCGGGATCGCGAAGCTCACCGCCGCCGACGGCGACGCTGCGCGCTCCGGAACACCCACGGGTTTGGGTACGATCCTCGGAACGCCTTATTACATGGCGCCCGAGCAGATGTTCGGCGACGAGGTCGATCACCGCGCGGATCTCTGGGCTGTCGGGGTCATCCTCTACGAAGCGTTGGCCGGCGTCCGACCCACCGAAGGCGAGAACCTCGCGCAGATCATCCGCATCGTCACGACCGAGTCGATCGTTGCGCTCGGTCACCGCGTGCCGGATCTGCCCACCCCAATCCTCGAACTCGTCTCGCGCCTCCTCCAACTGTCGCGGGACGCACGACCCACGGACCTTCGCGACGTGGTCGAAATCCTCCGCGCGCACACCACCTCCATGAGCAAAGCCTTCCAGACTCCGTACTCGAAGCCGACCGTCGCCGGGGAGACCCCCGCGCCCGTCCAAGGACCGCCGCTCGTCACCACCGTCTCGACCTCGCGATGGCGAACGCCACTGCTCGTCGCGGCGCTCGCGCTCGGCACCGTCGGCATGATCGGGCTCGCCGCCTTGGGCCGGCAGCACAGCGAGGGCGAGCGTGCGCCGGCGGCGTCGATCATGTACGCGACGTCGTTCCCCGACGTTGGCCCCCTCCCGGCCGCCGAGCCTCCGGTCGTCGATCTCGTCGATGCGTGGGCGGCACGGTCCGCCGGAGCCTCGGTCGCAGCCACGGCCGATGGGAAGCCCGCGCGCGCGCAGATCCATCAAGGCCGGCCCGACGTGACGGCGGCGAATGCCCTGACCGCGAAGTCCGACGCCGCGGCGCCCGATCTCGAGATCGATCTCGCCAAAGAACAGCGCGGCCGGCCGCAACGGCCCATCGACGATCAGGACCCGTATCGCTGATCGCGATGAGGACCGCTCGCGCCCGCAGTGCGTGGCGCTAGCGGCACTTCGCAGAGAAGAGCTCGAGCCCGCCCGCCCCCGCGGCCTCTTGCATCGAGAGGACGGTGGGGCGCCCCGCGGAGTCGAAGACGACGGCGGCCTGCCGTTGCGGCAGCGTGCCGTTGCTGATGCCCATGTTCAGGGGAATCGAGGCGGTCCACGTGTTGCTCGTCGGGGCGATGCGCTGAACTTGGAGGGTCGGCATCTTGTAGGTCACCAGCGTGACCTCCTGCGTGGCGGGGTTCACGTCGAGGCGGTAGTCGGTGCCGGTCGTGACGTCTTGCTCGGCGAGGTACCCGGCGCCGAGATCGCGACGCACGTGAACGTGGCCTGCCTTGAGGAACGCGAAGGTCACGCGATCCGACGCGTCGGCGACGATGGCGAATTTGCCGGCGGTGGCGCCAGCGGAGCTCTCGACGGGGATCGGGGCGTCGAAGGTGCCGTTCGGGTGGAACCGATGGCTGACGATCGTGTCGGCGCCTTGCAGGTACCCGATGATCGCGTCGCCGTTCGAGAGGACGACCGGCGTGAACGTGCTGGTTTGCCCAACGGCGTTCGGCAGGTTCAACGTGACGGGGGCAGACCAGGCTGCGCCGTCGTAGGCTGCAACGTGGAGGTCATTCCCTCCAGGTCCGCCAGCGTTGGCGTTGTACCAGAGAGCGACCGCCTTGCCGGCGGCGTTGACCGCGAGCCGCAGACCGAACGAGAGCCCGGGCGAGCCGGCCAGATTGGTGGGCGCCCACGAGCCCGAAAGCCACTTGTCGGCGAGGACGTTCGTGCCGTCGCGGAAGAGGGACATGGCGCCACCCCCGGGGATCGCCGCCAGCGCGAAGATCTCGACCGCGCTGTTCACTTGCGGGAACGCCGTGCCGGCGGCGAAGGTCCCGCTCGCGAAATCGAACACGCGTCGCTCGCCATCGCTCGAGCGAAAGCGCTGCGCGAACGCGTGACCCGCGCCGTCGGAGACGATCGGGCTCTGGTTGCCGAACACGTCGGTGCCGAGATCGATCTCGGTCGCGAGCGCGGCGCCGTCGAAGGTGCGCGCCTTCCAGTGGTACATCGAGTCGGGCGAGACGAGCGCGAGCTGGTACCAGGTGACGACCCACTTGTCGCCGTACCCCGTCGCCGAGATCGTCACCGAGCCGTCGACGCCGCGCAGCGTGTCGACGCGCGCCGGGGCATCGCACGTGGCGAGCGGGCCGCTCGTTCCTCCGTCACCGCCCGCGTCATTGCCGGCGTCGGTGCCCGTGTCGTTACCGCCGCCGCTGTCGGTCGTGCCCGTGTCGGTCCCCGGAAGGTTCGCGTCGTTCGGACTCGGCCCGCCGGAGTCGAACGCGCCGCCCTCCGGCAACGCCTGCGACGGCGGCGGATCGTTGCTGGTCACACACCCCGCTCCAGAGGCGACGAAGATCGACGGTACGGCCAGGCCCGCGAGAAGCAGCGACGACAACGGGTTGCGCATCGAGTCATCGTAATCGAGATGCATGGACGTGCGAACCGCCTGCGGACGGTTCGCCCTCGATCTCCCGAGCGAGTGCACCGATTGCACAACGCCCTCTTCATCTCCCATCGTGCCCGGCACGATTCGCCGCAGGCGACGCAGGGGAGGCTCGTCGCTCTGCGACGAGGGGAGCGCAGCTCCCACCAAACAAAGGAAATTTCAGATTCAACGTCCTTCAGACGTTGAATCTGAAATGCACGACATCTCCGTCGCGCATCACGTACTCCTTGCCTTCGATCTGGAGCTTGCCCGCGTCGCGGCACTTCGACTCGCCGCCGAGCTTCACGTAGTCCTCCCACCAGATGACCTCGGCTTTGATGAAGCCCTTCTCGAAGTCGGTGTGGATCACGCCCGCGGCCTGAGGCCCCCGCGCGCCCTTCTTCGTGGTCCACGCGCGGACCTCCACCTTGCCGGCGGTGAAGAAGGTGAGGAGCTCGAGGAGCTTGTATCCTGCACGGATCACCGCGAAGAGGCCGGGCTCCTCGAGGCCCGCGCTCGACAGGAACTCCGGGCGGTCCTTGGGATCGAGCTCGGCGATCTGCGCTTCGAGCGCGGCGCAGACGGGGACGACGATCGCGCCCTCGGTGTCGGCGTGGCTCTTGAGCGCCTGAAAGTGCTTGTTGCCGGCGAGGTTGCCGATCGATCCCTCATCGATGTTCGCGATGTAGAACGTCGGCTTCTGCGTGAGGAGCTGCAGGTCGCGGACGATCAGGACGGCGTCCTGGTTGTCGGGAAGCGCGAAGGTGCGGGCCGGGGTTCCCTGATCGAGGTGCTTCGACAGGCCTTCGCACACGTCGAACGCGATCTTCTCTTTGGGATCGCCGCTCTTCAGCGCTTTTCGCGCGCGATCGAGGCGCTTGTTCACCGTCTCGAGATCTTTGAGGCACAGCTCGGTCGTGACCGTCGCGATGTCGCCGACCGGATCGACGCGGTTCTCGACGTGGACGACGTTCGAGTCCTCGAAGCAACGTGCCACTTGAACGACGGCGTCGACCTCACGGATGTGAGAGAGAAATTGGTTGCCGAGCCCCTCGCCCTTGCTCGCGCCGCGCACGAGGCCCGCGATGTCGACGAAGTTGATGGCCGTGGGGACGATCTTGTCGGCGTGCACCACCGTGTCGAGCGCTTGCAGGCGCGGGTCCGGCACGATGACGACCCCGACGTTCGGCTCGATGGTGCAAAAGGGGTAGTTGGCGGCCTCGGCCTTGGCGGTCGAGAGCGCGTTGAAGAGCGTGGACTTTCCTACGTTGGGAAGGCCGACGATGCCGACGGAGAGGCCCATGGGGGAGCCCTTTAGCACAGACCCTCGGCGCGTCGCACAAGCGCAGGGGAGGGTTGGCTTTTTTCCACAGGCGTGTGCGCCTGGATTGAGACGCGAGTTGGAGGAAGAAAGCGGCCGCGCTGCCGTAGTATGCCGAGTCGCCGCCATGGGAGAAAACGCTCCGCGCCACGCGCCCGAATCTGCCGACGGCCTCACTTCAGGCTATCGGCGCCGTGATTCGCACGCCCGGGTCCGCAGCCGGGGCGTCGAGGACGAGTACCTCGCCGTCCTCGAAGAGCTTGGGGACGAGCAGCTGACGATGACCGTCAACTTGATGTGCGTCGATCACATCATCGAAGGCGTGCCCCGCGATCCCTCCTCGCGCGCCGCGGCGGTATCGATGCGCGAGCGGCTCGACGACATGGCGGATCTGCGCAGCGCCCTCAACGGCATGTACTTGATGGCGACCGATCCACGCATGCGCGACATGCTGGGGCGAGACGCGCCGCTCACCGAATATCTGCGTGGCCTCTACGCGTGGGCCAAGGCGGTCCTGCGTGCCTTCGAACAATCCGGGTATGCGATTCGTTCGCTGAGCGTCGATTGGAGCGCACTCCGCGCGCGGATCGAGGACGCGGCGCCGTTCTATTTCGCCGAGCTCGAGAACGAGATCGTCGACGCGCTCGCCCGCATGCGCATCGTCAGCCCGGAGACGAACCATCCGGCCGATCCGTTGAGCGATCTCGACGATCAGCTCGCCGACGTCTTCATGTCGGCGGGGAAGCTCGCGCGGAGCCTCGAGCAACGCTTCGGCTGATGCGTAGGACAATGTAGGCCGTTTTTTTGGCCAAACGGCGCCCCCTCCTCAAGATGGTGGCGCACCCTTGGCAGCTTCGACCTCGCAAGCCCTCCGCTTCCGCGCCTATCCCGCGACTTCGGCGAACGCCGCGACGGTCGTGCGCCCGGCCGCGTCGCATCGGTTCGGGTGGCTGCGCCTCGCGGGGATGCTCGTGATGGGAGGGACCGCCGGCTACCTCCTCGTCCCGCAAGGGCGCGAGGCCACGAACGTCGCGCCCGTTCAAGCCACGCTCGACGGCAAGCCGCTCCCGCTCGATGGCGATCCGCTCCACACCGTCGACGCGGCGCACGCGATCGCGCGGGCGTACGTCGCGCAGAAGGTCACGATCGCCGCGCCGGGCGGCGGCGGTCTGCTCGAGCGAACGCGTGAAGAGCTGGGCGCGCGCGTCGACGCGGCGCGTCTCGCGGGTCTCGTCACAGCGCTCCGCGATCCTTCGTCGCCGCTGCGGCGCGCGCACGATCAGGTCGCGCGCGGCCGACCGTTGCGCCTCCCGCTGCCGGTCACGACCGACGCGAAGCGCGCGCTCACGACGCTCCTCCAAGTGAAAGACGAGCTCGATCGGACGGCGCAGGACGCGCGCTTCGATCTCGATCTCGGCAAGGTCCTCCCCGACGAGCCGGGGCGCCGCGTCGACGTGTACGCCACGCTCGCGCGCCTCGACGACGCGTTCGGGAAGGGGACGCCGAAGGTCGAAGCGGTCGTCGAGTCGGTCCAGGCGCAGCGCACCGCGGCGCAGCTCGACGGCGTGCGCATCGACGAGGTCCTCGGTTACTTCGAGACGAAGTACGCCCGCGATCTGAAGCACGAGGCGCGCACGTTCAACCTGCGCCTCGCGGCGAGCAAGCTGAACGGGACCGTGCTCTTCCCGGGAGAGACGTTCGATCTCAACGAGACCGTCGGACCTCGCACCGAGGTCAACGGCTACAAGGTCGCGCCGGTCATCGCGCAAGGCGAGCTCGTCGACGGGGTCGGCGGCGGCACCTGCCAGATCGCCGGCACGCTGCACGGCGCCGCGTTCTTCTCGGGCCTCGACATCGTCGAGCGTCACCCGCACACGCGCCCCAGCTTCTACATCAAGATGGGCATGGACGCGGCGGTCTCTTACCCGGCGATCACACTGAAGCTCAAGAACCCGTTCCCGTTTCCGGTGGTCCTCCACGAGACCGTCCGCGAGGGCGTCGTTCGCGCAGAGATCCTCGGGCCGCGTCGCTCGCGCGACGTCACGTTCGTCCGCAAGATCAACGAGGTCACCCCCTTCGTCGAGAAGGATGTCCCCGATCCGCAGATGCCCAAGGGCGCGCGCGTCCTGAAGCAGCGCGGAATCCCCGGCTTCAAGATCACGCGCTACCGCATCTTGCGGGACGGCCCGTTCGCCGTTCGCGAGCACACGCAGGACGTCTACCCGTCGACGATGCAGATCTGGCGCGTCGGCTCCGGTGATCCGGATCCGAAGTGGAGCGGCGCCGACGACGAGCACCCCGAGTACGTGGCCGACGAGTACCTGATGATCTCGCAGGGGCCCGATCTCGTGAGCCCGCACGCGAAGGGGGCCGAGAAGGGCGGCGGCACCGTGGAGTCGCGCGTCGCCGGTCGGTACGGCACGCACGGGTGGACGATCCGCGAGGGCTTCGCGAAGTCGCTCAGCGGCAAGAAGGGCGGAGCCGCGCAGCCGGTCGACGACGACAGCCGACCGGACTGACGCTTACTCATCGTCTTCGCTCGCGTCCGCGACGCTGGGATCGGCGCAGCACCGGAAGCCCGTCGAGTAGTCGTGGTAACCGAAGTCGTCGGCGGCGGTGCGGTAGCTGCATCCGTCGCCATTCTGCGACGTGTCGAGAAAGTAGCCGCCCTGGAACGTGCCGTTCGGATCGGCGGTCCACTCGTGGAGGTTGCCGACCATGTCGTGGATGCCGAAGTCATTCACGCACTCGGAGAACTCGCCTGTCTTGGCGACGGTGCCGGCGAGCTGGTTCAGGCGCGGATCGTTCATGTCGCTCGTGCCGATGAGGCTCCAGCTCGTTTCGACCTGAGGATAGAAGGCGAGCATCGGGCTCTTGCCGTGATCGTTGCACTTGCCGGGCGTCGCGACGGCACCGTACGGGTAGGCGGTCTTGCCGGTGCCGCCGCAGGCGTGACGCCACTCGGCGGGTTGGCAGAGTCGCTTTCCGGCGGCGCTGCACGCGGCAGCGGCTTGTGAGCCGCTGATGTACGCCTGCGGCACGACGCCCGCGACGCTCTGCGCGCGGTAGGTGCGCGACGGTTCCGGCGTCGTAAACGGCGACCACGGCGACATCGTGCCGTCGGCGACGACCTCGACGAGCGAGCCCTCGAACAAATCGACGCATGTGCGATCGTCGACGTTGGCCATGTCGTCGGGGCAGGTCGCGTTGGCGACGACCGCGGGGAGGGTCCCCTCGGCGACCGGCGCGTGCACCTTCGGCGTGTGGCTCGCGATTGCCCACGCCAGCGTGCCGCGGCTGCCCGGCGCGAGCTTGGGGGACTTGCGCGCCGGCTTCTTCGGCTTCGGCCTCGGGTGCGCGGCGCGCCTCACGACGACGGGCGCCACGACGACGGCCGGAACCCGCTTCGCCGCCGACGGCCGCGCGTCGGCGTTCGCGACGAGCACGAGCCCGCCGAGCACGACGAAGGGGACGGCGAGGGATCGGAGGCGCACGGCCGGTAAATACCTTTAAAGGCTACGGCATGGCGACAGATCGACTTAAGAGGCCCCGGGGGCTCGATCCCGCTCCTTCGTGCTAAACGATAACGAGACCCGTGAGCGATCCGTCCACGACGCAATTGGCTGGAAAAACCGTGGCGCTGTGCGTGACGGGGAGCATCGCCGCGTACAAGGCGAGCCACGTCGCGCGGCTGCTCGTGAAGGCGGGAGCCGCGGTGCTGCCGGTGATGACCGCCTCGGCTGCGCGCTTCCTGGGGCCGCTCACGCTGTCGGGGCTGTCGGGGGAAGGTGTGGTCACGGACATGTGGGACCCGCGCTTTGCGGGCGAGGTGCACGTCGATCTCGCGCGACGCGCGGACGTGATCGCGATCGTCCCGGCGACCGCCGACATGCTGGCGCGCATGGCGACGGGACGCGCCGACGACGTGGTCTCGGCGCTCGTGCTCTGCGCGAAGGGGCCGGTCGTCGCGGCGCCGGCGATGCACCCGCGGATGTGGGCGCACGCGGCGACGCAGCGAAACGTCGCGGCGCTCGCTGGCACGGTCACCCTCGTAGGCCCCGTCGCGGGCGAGGTCGCGTCGGGGGAGTCGGGCATGGGTCGCATGGCCGAGCCGGAGGAGATCGTCGCCGCGATCGCTGCCGCTGCCGCACGCGCGAGCGCGGCGCGTGATCTGGCGGGTCTTCGCCTCGTCGTGAGCGCAGGGCCCACGCTCGAGGATCTCGATCCGGTGCGGTTTCTCGGGAACCGCTCGACGGGCCGAATGGGCTTCGCGATCGCAGAGCGAGCCGCTGCGCGTGGCGCGACAGTCACGTTGGTCGCGGGACCGGTGGAGCTCGCGACGCCGGCGGGCGTCACGCGCGTCGATGTCCGCGGCGCGCTCGCGATGCGGGCGGCGCTGTGGGACGCGCTCGGCAAAGAACTGACGCTCGCCGACGCGCTCGTCATGAGCGCCGCCGTCGCCGACTACCGGCCCGCCGCGACGAGCGCGACGAAGCTGAAGAAGGAGGGCGAGCACGCGGAGATCGCGCTCGTGAAGAACCCCGATCTCCTCGCCGAGATCGGCGCGCGCCGCGCGGGCAAGCGTCCCGTCCTCGTCGGCTTCGCGCTCGAGACGCAAGACGACGCGGGCCTCGTCGCCTACGCCACGAAGAAGCTCATCGACAAGAAGGTCGACCTGGTCGTCGCGAACCATGCGGACGACTCGCTCGGCAAGGGAACGAACAGAGTCACGTTCGTCACCGCGACGTCACATGACGCGCAGGCCGTCGCGAGCAAGGCGCAGATCGCCGAGTCCGTCCTCGATCGCGTGCGCGCTCTCTTCCAGCATTCGTGACGACCGCGCCACGCCGCGATTGACGTCGGAGCCTCGCCTGGTCTACGAGCCTCCTGCGCGTGGTCGTGGAGGAGCTTTTTCCTCCACACGGGAAGCCGGTGAAAATCCGGCACGGCACCCGCCACGGTGACCAGGGACGAACTCGGGCATTACCACTGGAGAAGGCGGCTCGCCGCGGACTCTGGGAAGGGCACGAGGGAGGATGATCTGGGAGTCCGGAGACCGGACCACGCGCGAGAAACCTCGGTCAACATGCCGCGCGGGCAAGCGCGGTGGAGGCTCCATGACTCAGAGTCAGCTCGCTAGGGCAGTTTTTTGTGGCGTTCCGTTCGTCGTGTCGTGCACGCTCTTCGTGCAAGGGTGCGGCGGAGACGACATCAACCCGGTCACGACGCCGAAGGACGCCGCGTCGGAGGCGACGGTCGACGGCTCTCTCCACGACGCAGGCGACGCGGGGACCGACGCAGCGGGCGACGCGACCGCCGACACGGGCGCCGACGCGCTGCCGCCCCCGCCGCCGCGCGTCCTCCTCTCGATGAACAACACATCGACGAGCGAGCTGCTGACGATGGACCTCGCGACCGCCGCGAAGGACAGCCTCGTCTATCCGGGCAGCTTCGGCACGACGTTCTCGCGCGGGGCCGATCCGTACGTGCTCGAGCAGAAGGTCGACGTCGTGGGCAAGCTCGACGCGCGTCAGCCGTGGAAGGTGGTCTCGTCGTGGACCGTGGACCTCGGCGACCGCGCCGACGGCGGCGCCGCGTACTCCGATCCCCTCGCGATCGCGGTCATTCCCGCGTCGGGCAGGGGATACGTCGCGCGGTACACGCGCAACAAGCTCGCGATCCTCGATACGCAAGCGACGGTCGACGGCGGGACGCCTGCCGCTGCGATCGATCTTTCCACGTTCGTCCAAGCGAAGGACGGCGACGGTGTCGTCGAGGCGACGTTCGCGTTTCACGTCGCGTCGCGGCACATGCTGTACGTGCTGCTCGGCAACATCGACCGAACCAAGGTCGCGCCCGACGGCTACACGCTCCTGTGCGCGGCGACGACACCCTCGCTCATCGCAATCGACACGGATACTGGCCTCGTCGCGCCCATCCCCGGCGCGACCGGCCCGAACGGCACGCACCCGCTCGTCGGGTACAACCCAGCGTTCGGCGCGGCCGGCGCGGCTGCGGTCTACGACGCGGCGTTTGATCGGCTCCTCGTCCTCCACGCCGGGTGCAATCTGCCGCTCGGCGACGGAGGCGCGGGCGCCGTCGCCAAGCGCATCGTCGAGGAGGTCAGGTTCTCGACCACCGGGCAGCCGGTCTCGACGACGCTCCTCGACGTGTCCACGTCCGGCTTCCCGTCGGCGTTCTCGTACATCGGACCGCACGACGCCGTGCTCGGCCTCGGCGTGGAGGTCCGTCGCTGGGACCCGGCGACCACGACGCTCGGCCCTGTCGTCCCGAACGCGCCCGACTCCAACGCGTTCGCGTACGCCGGCGGCGGCGCGATCGTCGGCACGCACACCAACTACCTCGCCGACGGCGGCACGTCGATCGACGTCGTGCGGACGCTCCTCGGCGACGGCGGCACGACGACGCTCGCGACCAACCCGTTCAAAGACAACTCCGGCTTCATCGGCGGCGTCGAGGTGTGGCCCACGCAGCAGTGAGTGGAGCGAAGCGCAGCAGAGCGAACGCTCCTGAGCCCGCTCCTGAACTGAGCACGCCCTCGCGATCGAAGCCGCGCGCCTGAAACATCCGGATCAGAAGCCGTCGTCGACGGTGCCCTTTCCGGCGGGCGGCTTCGCGGTGGGCTTCGGCGGCGGCGGCCTCGGCGGAGGCGAAACGGGGCGCGGCGCGGGCGCGGGAGGAGGACGCGCGCCTGCCGTGTTCGTCGTTGCCGGCGGTTTCACGCCGGTCGCGACGGCGGTCGTCGACGGATCGGGCGGGACCGGGTCCGGCGTAGGAGGAGGGACATCGACCGCCGGCGGAGGCGCAGTGTCGCGCGGGGCGGCGGCGATCGCCGGCGGTTGCTCGCGGGCCGAGGCCGGCGGTGGCCTTTTGGAGACGCTGAGCGCGGCGAGGCCGATGATCGCCGCGACGCCGAGGCCCACGCCGACGACGTAGACGAGCGCGCGTCGCCTGCGAACGGGCGGAGGCGACGCGATGGAATCGGGCCCGGGCGTCATGACGCCTGCGCCGAGCGTCGAGCTGTGCTGCGAAGGGACCGACGGGAGCTCCTGTCGCATGGGATCGGGCTGCGTCACGCCGGTCGCCGAGGCCATGCCCGGGCTCGACGCGATTTTGCCCGACGGGGTGAGGCCGGGCTCAGACGCCGACTCCTGCATCGGCGTCGGCGTCTCCTCCGGGCTCGCCGGCGCGCGCAGCATCTCCGCCATCCGGGCGCGCTCTCCGGCGGCCTTCAGCGCGAGCTCGACGGCCTTCTTCCGCGCGTCCGCGCGATCGACCATGTGCGTCTTCGCGTACGTGGCGACGTCGGCCGTCGTCATCGAGATCCCGGCGTCGAGCATCGCCTTCTCGAGCGCGCGCTGCATCTCCGCCGCGCTCGCGAAGCGCGCAGTCGCGTTGAACGACAGCGCCTTCTTGATGACGTCGACGACCGGCTTCGGCACGCTCGAAGGCAAGGGAAGCGGCGGCTTGCCCGACGTGAGCTGGTGCAGCTGCGCGAGCTGGTTGTCGCCGTCGTACGCCGGCCGCCCCGCGAACACGTGGTAGAGGATCGCGCCGATCGCCCAGATGTCCGCGCGCGCGTCGATGGGCTGACCGAGCGCTTGCTCGGGCGCCATGTACTGAACCTTGCCCTTGAGGAGGCCCGCGCTCGTCTCGCCGGAGAGCCGGTCTTTGGCCTTTGCGATGCCGAAGTCGATCAGCTTCGCGACGCCCTTGGTGCTCACGAGGACGTTCTGCGGCGAGACGTCCCGGTGCACGACGCCCAGGGGATTTCCGTCGTTTCCGCGGAGCTCGTGCGCGGCGTGAAGGCCGCCACACACGTCGGCGAGGATCCGGCAGACGATGCCGCTCGGCACCTTCTCCTTTTTCTTCTCGACGGTTCGCATCAGCTTCGAGAGGCTGTCGCCGTCGACCCACTCCATCACGAGGTAGAGCACGTCGTGCTCCTCGCCGAGATCGAGGATCTGCGCGACGTTGGTGTGCTCGATCCCCGACGCGATGCGCGCCTCGTCGAGGAACATCTGCTGAAAGCGCCCGTCGCTTGCGTACTTCGGGAGGATGGTCTTGATGGCGACCAGCTTCTCGAAGCCGTGCTTACCCTTGAGGCGCGCGACCCAAACGCTCGCCATGCCGCCTTCGGCGATTGGACAAAGCAATTCGTAACGGTCGAGCCGATACCCCGGTGTGAGCTGGGAGGGTTCCGGCGGCGCGATGCTCACTACCAAGAATTATCCGCTGAACGGCCGCGCGGCGCGAAACAAAAGCGATACGTCTACGATGACCGCTCGTGCCAGGCCCACGCGTCGGAGACGATGTCGTACAGCTTGGGGCGCTCGGGGACCCATCCGAGGATGGTTCTCGCCCGGTCCGCCGATGCGACGAGGACCGGCGGATCCCCTTCGCGCCGGACGCCTACCTTGTAGGGAATTTTGCGCCCGGTGACCTTCTCCGCGCACACGAGGACCTCCCGCACGGAGTGGCCTTGTCCGGTGCCGAGGTTGAACGCGCCGCTCGCGCCGCCGCCGTTCAGGTACGCGAGCGCGGCGAGGTGCGCCTTCGCGAGATCGGTGACGTGCACGTAGTCACGAACGCATGTTCCGTCCGGGGTCGCGTAGTCCTCGCCGAAAATGGTGAGCTCGCGCTTGCCCTGCGCGGCTTCGAGGACGAGCGGGATGAGGTGCGTCTCCGGATCGTGCCGCTCGCCGATGCCGGCCTCGACGTCGGCGCCGGAGGCGTTGAAATAGCGGAGCGCCACGTACCCGAGCCCGTACGCCCGCGCGTAGCTGGCGAGGACGCGCTCGAGCATGAGCTTGGTCTCGCCGTACGGGTTCACCGGCACGGTCGGGTGATCCTCGTCGATCGGGACGCGGATCGGATCGCCGTAGACCGCCGCGGTCGACGAGAGGATGAAGCGCTTCACCCCCGCGTCGAGGGCGGACTCGAGGAGCGCTACGCCGGCCGCGAGGTTGTCTCGGTAATAAAGGCGCGGATCGCGGACCGACTCGCCGACCTGGATGCGCGACGCAAAGTGGAAGATGGCGTCGATCTTCTGGTCGCGAAGGAGCGGCAAGACCACGTCCCGCGCGCGGACGTCGGCCTGAACGAGGGGCGTACCGGCGGGGACCGCGCTGGCGTGCCCCGCCGAGAGATCGTCGAGGACGGTCACCGCGTGACCGGCGCGGGTGAGGACGCGAACCATGTGCGACCCGATGTAGCCGGCGCCGCCGGTCACGAGGACGTTCATGAGCCTGGCTCTTAGCACATGGTAGGATCCGGCCGTCGGTAGGGTGATGCGCTGGCTCTTTCACATCGTGAACGAAGGGACGCTGCTGAGCGGGTCCTACCGTCCGCCGTCGCTGAAGCGTGAGAAGTTCGTCCACGCTTCGTACCGCGACGACGTGGAGGCGACCGCGCGCGCGCACTTCCCGGAGGGCTCGCGCCTCTCGGTGCTCCAGATCGATCCGCGCCGCCTCGACGCGCCCGTCCGTGAGGATCCGACGCCGCGCGGGCTCATGCCGCACATCTACGGCGCGATCTCGCAGGACTCCATCCGCGCCGTTCTCCGCCTCGACGAGGTCGCCGCCGCGCCGGCCGTGGTGAACGAGACGCGGTTCGCGTTCGTGGCCTACGACGGCATGACGCTCCTCGATTTGGTCGGCGTCCATGATCCGTTGTCGCGGATCGCGTCGATGGGGTTCGATCCGTCGGCGTCGTTCGAGATCGTGGGGGCCACCGGACCGCGCGTCTGGGCCGCGGGCGGCGCCGAGCTCACAGTCGAGAAGGTACGGCCGCCGCTCGACGCGTTCGACGTCGTCATCGTCCCCGGCGGCCCCGGCGCGCGCGCCCTCGCGCGCGATCGCGCGGTCGTCGACTGGCTCGGCGCGTTCCCGAGCAACCGCTTGATGGCAAGCGTGTGCACCGGCGCGCTCCTCCTCGGCGCGGCAGGGCGCCTCATGCAGAAGCGCGCCACGACGCACCACACGTCGATGGGCCTCCTCGAGACGTACGGCGCGGTCGCGACCAAGGGCCGCGTCATCGACGAGGGTCAGACGGTCACGGCCGGCGGTGTGACCTGCGCGCTCGATCTCGGCGTCCTCCTCCTTCGCCGCTACGTCGACGACGAGGCGGTCCGAACGATCGTCGACCAGATGGAGCTGCTCGACTGACCTTCAGCGCAGGCCCTTGGTCTCCTCGAGCGCGATGAGGAAGTCGCCGAGCATTCGGCCGCGCCCCTTGATCTCCTCGGGGGTCGCGATGGCGTGGAGCGTTCGGGCGATGGCGCGACGATACGCGGGCGCGCCGGCCGCGTCGGCCTTCGCGAGGCGCGCGAGCATGCGGAGCGCCGTCACATTGTCCTCGAACGGGGTCCGGCGCACGGCGAAGACACCGGCCGCGTCGGGATCCGGCGTGCTCGCGAAGAAGCCGCCGCCCTTCGGATCCTCGAGATCCCGGAGCATCGCCTGCGCGATCGCCTTTGCCGCGGTGAGATGCTCCGTCTTTCCCGTCACCTCGAAGAGGCGCACCAGCCCGAGGCCGAACGCGGCGTTGTCGGCGAGGAAGAGCACCTTCGCAGGCGCGTCGGGCCTCTGCACGTCGTGCGAGACGCCGCCCGAAGCAGCCGCGTGGGTCGTGAAGATTCGCGCGGCCGCGCGCTCCGCGACGGCGATCGCGGCGGGATCGCGGGTCGCTTCGAAGTAGGTGCAATATGCATAGATCGCGAGGCCGTTCTCCTTGGCGTACTCGTGCGTGTCGAGGCGCGGCATGCCCGCCGCCCGTCGCCGCGCGTCGTCCAAGGCGTAGAAATCGTGGCCGTTCATGAACGGCTTGTTCGCGTCGTGCGCGTTCACGTCGGCGTCTTGCGTCGCGTAGAAGGCGCCGTTCGGGCTCGTGAAGAACCCCTCCATGAATCCGCGCATCTTCTTCGCGAGGGCCAGGTACTTCGGATCGCGCGTGAGCGCGTAGGCCTCGGCGTAGTTGTCGAGCGCGCCGGCCTGGAACGGCATCAGCTTCTCGAAGTGCGCGTGATCCCAATCGGCTGCCGCCGAGTACTGGTAGATGCCGCCCCACACCGGATCGACGAGCTTGGACTGCTGGTCGAGCGTGAAGAGCGCGCGTCGCCGCCACTCCGCGTCGCCTCGCTTCGCGTTTCGGAGCGCCCACGCGTTGTCCCACGCGAGCGGTGCCTTCTGCGTGCGACCCCAGCCCCCCTTCGCCTCGTCCCAATACTCCTCGAGCTCGACCTCGACGAAGCGTGCGATCCACGCGAGCTGCTCCTCGGTCATCGGACGCTCGGGCGCGTCGGGCTTGCGTGGCTCGCTCGCGACGGCGCCTCGCTCGGCGACCTTGCTCGCGATCACGCCCTCCAAGATCGTGACGAATTTCTCGGGCGCGATGTACCCGCGGTACTTGCCGAGCTCCGCGGCGTCCGGCGAAAAAATCACCGTCGCAGGCCAGCCGTAGTCACCGTAGCGCTCTTCGATGTCGGGCCGCGCGTCGACGTCGACCTTCACCGAGATGAAGTGGCGGTCGAGGAGCTTCCGCACCGCCTCGTCGTGGTAGGTCGTCGCCTCCATCACGTGGCACCAGTGGCACCATTCGGCCGAGCCATCGAGGACGATGTATTTTCGCTCCGCCTTCGCGCGCGCCATCGTCGCTGCCGAGAGCTCTTCCCAGGCCAACGTCGCGCGCGGCGCGCCTTCGGCCATGGGCGCGGAGGTCGTCGTGTGTGCGTTCGCCGTGCGCGGCGTCACAGGTGCGCCCGCGCATCCCATGGCGACCGGCGCCAGCGAGGCAAGAAGCGAAAGGACGTTGCGCGCGCGCATCTCGATCCAAACTACGCGCACGCGGGGCGCGCGGTTCCGATTTGCTTTCCCCTTCCTCGTCCTTGCGATACGCCTATGGGCCAGGAGGAGCCAACCGATGAAAAACTTCGGGCTTTGCGCTTCGATTCTTGCCGTCAGCAACATCGTTGCTTTCTCGACTCCCGCCTTCGCGCAGCCAACCGCTCCGCGTCCTGGCGAAGACAAAGTGGGCGAAGAGACCGCCAAGCCGGACGCCGACAAGAAGCCGGTGGAGGACAAAAATCCGCCCGTCCAGTCCGACGACGCGAACGTCGCGCTTCACGTCGAATCACCCGTCCCGGTGAGCGTCGAGCGCCGCGCGCCGGGCGGCGGCACCTGGGAGAACGTCTGCACGACGCCGTGCGACGTGAAGTCGAGCAGCGTCGCCGAGTACCGGATCGTGGGGGAGGGGCTGAACGAGTCCAAGCCCTTCATGATCGACGGCACCAAAGAGAAGGTGAACATCTACGTCGCGCCGGGCAGCACCTCGCGCGCGAACACCGGCCTCTACATCTTGGTCGCGGGCGGCCTCATCACGATCGCCGGCGTCGCCGTCATCTTCCTTGCCTCCGACAAGCACGGAGTGTTCACGAGCGACGGGCAGACCCACCCCGCCCACCTCAACGCGATCTTCTTCGGCGGCGCGCTGGTCATGGCCGGCGTCGCGACCGGACTCTTCGGCGCGGGCTGGATGATCGGGAACAAGCACAGCGACGTCAGCGGAGACGTGGCGAAGGTCATCGACGAGAAGCCGGCTCCCGGCAGCTCGCCTTCGACGCCGGGCGGCAGCGCCGAGGTGAAGTTCTCGACGTCCAACCGTCAGCCGACGTGGAACACGCAGAAGAACCCGGGCCTGCCCCAGGTCATGACGATCCCGGTGCTCACGGGCAGCTTCTAGAGCGAACGTCGGAGAGACGGACTGAGTCGGCCGCGAGGTCCACTCAGTCCATTCTTCGCCAGTCGAGCACGTCGCAGAGGCGATCGCTGACGTGGTACTCGACGGTCTGGCGCGTGCCGATCGCATCGCCGGCGCTCTGCAGCGGAACCGAGCGCGAGAACGTCATGCGCACGGCGGTCGTGAACCAGTCGTGCATTCCGCGGAGCGGGTGCGTGCCGCGCCATAGCTTCGGGATGTCGAGGATCGCGCCCACCGCGGGCATGTCGTAGACGCGTACGTTGAGGTAGCCGAGGAGGCGCTCCGCGAACGGGTACGCGCGGAAGCCGTAGCCGAACTCGGGCACCGTCGCCGCGCCGGTGACGCTGGCCATGCCCTCGTAGAGTACGGCGCCGCGGCCGACGCCGGCGATCTTGAGGAGCTTGCGATCGGCGGTCATCGTGTAGACCTCGTCGCCGAGGTTCTCGATCGTCACGTGCGGGCGGCCGAAGAGGAGCGTCTTCGGCGCCGTTCGGAACAGCATCGCGGACAGGTACCCCCACACGCTCTTCGAAACGAGCTTGCCGGGTCCGACGCTTTGTTCGAGCTGCGCTTTGTAGTCGGAGAGGACCTGCGCGTCCCAGCCGGTGCCGGCGAACGGCGTGAGCGTTCCTTCGCAGTCGACGAGACCGAACTTGCGGAAGGGCAGCACCTCGCCCGATCGCTGCAGCATGTTCACGGCGAGCCCGAGCTTGTGCGCGCCGGTCGTATGCGCCCACGCGTTGCCTGTGCCGAGCGGCAAGATGCCGACGGGCGGAAAGGGCGCGCCGGCAGGGAGCACGCGATCGAGCCCGTTCAAAAGAGCGACCGCGGTCCCGTCGCCTCCGGCCGCGAGGATGCACCGCAGCGGCGCGGATGCGCCCGACGTCAGCGCGCGGAGCCAGCCTTCGACCTCGGAGATCGAGCGCGTGAGCCGCACGCTCGCGCCGGGGAGGGCGCGCGCGAGCTGAACGGCGATGCGGCGCCCGCCGCGCTTCGCGTTCGCGTTCACCATGATGCCGAGGCCAGTGCCGGGTGCGCTCATTCGATGCGGATCCGAGAAGGTATCAGAGCGCCGACGCGATGACGTCCCGCACGTCCCTCATCAGGCGCTCACGCCGCTCCTTCGCGCTCTCCGGCCGCGCGAGGTAGACCGCCGTGTCGATCGGCGGGTGCAGCGTCACCTTCACGCGCGCTCCCTTGCGCGAGCGACGCGCGTGCGCGGGAAGGGCGTCGCGCGTGCCCTGGATCGTCACCGGCAAGATCGGCCATCCGGTGTCGAGCGCGATGACGAAGCCGCCTTTCTTGAAGGGGAGCAGCTCGCCGCTCTGGCTTCGCGTCCCCTCCGGCGCGATCCACACGCTTGTGCCGTTTGCCAGCTTCTCCTTCGCCACGGCGAGGCTCTCGACGGCGCGATGGCGGTTAGTCCGATCGATGGCAATGAAGCCCGCTTCGCGCATCGCCTTCCCGAAGATCGGTACCTTGAAGAGCTCGATCTTCGCGACCATCCGAATGTTCGCGCCGAGGACGTGGAAGAGGACCGGCACGTCGTAGTGGGACTGGTGGTTGCTCATCACGAGGAACGCCTTGCCCGGCGTCACGTTCTCGCGGCCGGTGATCGCGACCGTCATGTCCGCGTTCTCGACGAGGCGAGTGCCCCAGCCGGCGAGCCGCTCGTCGCAGACGGTCTTCTCGACGCGCCCCAACGCCGCGTCAACGACGGTGGGGACGCTGATGGCGAGGGTCTCGTAGATGTTCGAGAGCGTGAGGAGCAGCGACTTTTCGGGCATCGAGCGCGCGCAGCTTACCCCGACTCGCGACGTCGTCGAGAGGTCGTGGCCTCGCGATCGTCCGCGAGTCAATCTCGCGCGCACGGCGCGTGGATCGGGCCCGAACCAGCGGTTTTCTCCTGAAATTGACGCATGAGGACGCGGCACCCAACCTGCATAGCGGCGGCCATGCGTTTGGCAAGGGTGGGGAGGGCGATCATGACGACGACGCTCGTGACGGCAGCTGCGGCCTCGGTGCCGGCGTGCGCTGCGTCGTCCGAGACGGTCGGCACGGACGGCGCGGAGGTGAACGCCGCGACGTGTGGCCTCGACCCAAAGGCCCCCGCGTCGCTGCGCGCCCTGATGGTCGATCCGATCGTCACACCAGAGGACGCCGACCGCCGCTTCGTGTGCCTGGTCGAGATGCTCCGCCTACAGGACGATCGCCGCGCGCCGTTCGCGACGCTCTACTCGAAGATCACCTCGGCGGTTCGCCACGCGATCACGGCCGGCCGCTTTCAAGACGGATCGTGGGTACGCACGTACCTCGCGTCGTTCGCGGAGCTCTACCGCGTCGCCTTCGTCGGCTACATCGACGGCCGCAGCGCCGACGTGCCCGGCTCGTGGCGCATCGCGTTCGACACCGCGCGCGACCGGCGCGAGCTCATCGTTCAGGATTTGTCGCTCGGCGTGAACGCGCACGTCGATCGCGATCTGTCGCACGCGCTCGTGCGCGCGACGATCGGCTCCGGCAAGACGCGCGACGTGCGCCGCCACGATCACTTCGCCGTGAACGACGTCCTCCACGAGCAGCTCGACGCCGCCGTCACGATCATCGCGAACGACTTCGCGCCGGGCCTCGGCAAGGCACCGGCCGAGCTCCGCGCGTTCCTCGAAGCGGCGTACTTCGACGCGCTCGTCGTGGGGCGTCAGAAGGCGTGGGACGACGCGGTCCTCCTCACCGACGCGCCGTCGTTCGGGCGCTTCCTCGTGAGCGAAGAGATCGAGCTGTCGTCGGAGGGGCTGGCCAAGCTGATCCTGCTCCCGAGCCTGGATCCGGAGCTGTTCGCGGCGCTCAAGGCGCTGGAGGGGTCGAAGTAGGCCGCCGGTCGGAGCGTCGGAGGGGCATTTTCCCCGCCGTTTTTGGGCTCGTCCGCCTTCCGCGTCTTCGCCGCGGGAGAGTGTTGATATCCCCCAAAAGCCTACGTACCATCGGCCGCGGTGGGGACTACCTACCGAACTACCTCAGTCTTTCTCGCAGGTTGCCGCGCGGTTCCGGGGTTGCTCTCGGGGGCGGTCGCAAGTGGGTTGCAAGTGGGTTCCCCGCCCGAAGGTGACGAAGCGTGACGATGAGCGCGAAGACCATCCGGACCGCCCTCGGACTGCTGCAGGACGATCCCGACAGCGAAAAAGCGTGGAGCGATCTGCGCGCCTCGCTGGGGATGTCGTCGACCGAGAGCAACCAGGCGGAGAACGCCGACGGCGAGCTCACGAAGCTCATGTCCTCGGCGCGCCGCGCGCACGAGATGCGGCGCGAGTACGACGCGGTGGGGCGCTTGCTCGAGATGGAGGTCGTGCTCTCGCGCGGCAAGCCGGAGGAGGCCACGCTCCTCGCCGAGCTCGCGCGCGTCCTCGACGACGAGGTGCTCGACGACGTCCGCGCGGTGCTCGCGTACGAGCAGTACCTGAAGCTCGTCCCCGGTGACACGAAGGCCGAAGAGGCGATCGAGCGCAGCGACGCGCGCCGCGCGAAGTGGCAAGACCTCGTGAAGCGCTACGTCGAGGAGGCAAAGGCGGCGGGCGAGGGGAGCTTCCGTAGCTCGCTCCTCGTGAGCGCCGCGGAGACGGCGTACCGCTACGGACGCCCGTCGTTCGAAGGCGAGAAGGGCAAGAAGAAGCAGCTCGCCGCGCTCATCGACGAGATCATCGCCGGCCTCAAGGAGGCGATCGAGATCGATCCGAAGAACCGCCGCGCGTCGCTCCTCCTCGAGCGCGTCTACCGCAGCGAAGAGCGCTGGATCGATCTCGCGGCGACGCTCGAGCAGCTCGCCACCGAGGCGTCGGCCAAGGAAGAGAAGATCGCCGGCTTCGTGCGCCTCGCGCGCGTCATGAGGAAGAAGCTCGGCTCGCCCGAGCGCGCCGCCGCGGCGTACGAGCGCGTGATCGACCTGTCGCCGGGCCACCCGGAGGCCACGAGCGCCCTCGTCGATTTCTTCACCGAGCACGAGATGTGGGATCACCTCGTCGCGCTGTACGACGAGCAGCTGAACACGTCGCGCGGCCAGGACGCCGGGACGATCCTCCAGATCGCGATGGTGCAGTGGCGCATGCGGAACGCGCCGGAGGCAGCGGAGCCGTACTTCGAGCGGCTCCGCAAACTGGAGCCGGCGCATCCGGGGATGCTCGACTTTTTCCGCGAGTGGAAGGGCATCCACGCGGCGAGCGGACGACTGATGACGGTCCTCACCGAGGCGCAGCGCGCGATGCCCGACGGGCCCGAGCGCGCGCGCATCGCGGCGGAGATCGCGAAGCTCGCCGAGGAGGGCGCGAACGCCACCAAGGCCATCGAGCAGTGGCGCGCGATCCTCCGCAACGATCCCACCAACAAGGACGCGCGCGAGGCGCTGAAGCGTCTTTACCGCGTGACCGGCGGCTGGAACGCGCTCGCCGATCTCCTCCGATCGGAGCTCGAGAAGGTGCCCGCCGAAGATCCGTGGAGCCGGCTCCCGATCCTGCGCGAGATCGCCGAGGTTTACCGCGAGCACATCAAGAGCGACTCGGCGCTGGTCACCGTGCTGTCGCAGATCATCGCGCTCGATCGCGAGAACGCCGACGCCGTCCGCGAGCTGTGCCGCGTCTACGAGACGCTCGGTCGCTGGCGCGATCTCCTGACCACGCAGTCGCGCCTCGCCGAGCTGGAGCAGGACAATGGCGTGAAGGCGGAGCTGTTCCGCGCGATCGCGCGGCGCTGGCTCGATCAGTTCTCGAACGTCCAGAACGGCATCGACGCGTACGAGAGCCTCCACGAAGCGCTGCCCGCGGATCGCGAGGCGATCGACAAGCTCAAGGAGCTGTACGGAAAGCGCCGCGCCTACAAGGCGCTCTACGAGCTCCTCGAGCGCGAGTCGAAGCTCCTCGACGGGGACAAGCGTCGCGACGTGTGGACGGAGATGGCGAAGCTCGCCGCCGAGCGCTTGGACCGCGGCACCGACGCGCTGCGCCTCTACAAGATGGTCCTCGCCGAGGATCCGAAGAGCGCCTCCGCCCTCGACGCCCTCGAGCGCCAGGCCGAGCGCGACAAGGACTACAAGACCGTCGCGGAGGTCCTCGAGAAGCGCGCCGAGCACGCGCCCGACGCGGCGGCGAAGCTCACGGTCCTCCAGAAGCTCGGCGCGATCTACGCCGATCGCCTGAACGATCACGAAGGCGCGATGCGCGCGTGGCAGCGCGTCCTCGATCTCTCGCCCGGTCACGCCAAGGCGCTCCGCGTCCTGCGCGATAGCCACCTCGCGATGGGCGACTACGACGGTCTCGAGCGGCTCTACGCGAAGTTCGAGGACTGGGAGGGGCTCGTCGAGGTGCTCTCCGGCGCCGCGGACAAGACGCAAGACCTCGCGCTGAAGCTGGACCTCTCCTTCCGCGCGGCCGGGATCTTCGAGCAGAAGCTGGAGGCGCCCGATCGCGCCTTCCGTGCCTACGAGCGCGTGCTCTCGGCGCGTCCCGACGACGATCGCGCCGCCCAGGCGCTCGTCCCGATCTACGAGAAGGAGGAGAAGTGGTCGCGCCTCCCCGCGCTCTACGAGGTGCTCCTCGGCCACTCGAAGGACGACGAGGCTTCGCGCGTCCTCCTCGGCAAGCTCGCGAAGGTCACGGGCGAGCACCTCGGCGATCGCGCGGCGGCGCTCGGCTACGTGCGCCGCGCGTATGAGCTCGCCCCCGATGAGAGCGGCGCGCTCGACGCGTTCGAAGCGGCCTCCCGCGCGGCGAGCGACTGGCACCCGCTGGTCGAGACCTTGATCCAGCGGACGAAGGGCAAGCCGAAGAAGGGCAAGTCCGACGAGCGTCGCGCGCTCAAAGCGAAGCTCGCGGACATCTACGCGAGCCAGCTCGGCAAGATCGATCAGGCCGTGGAGACGTACAAGGCCCTGGTCGACGAGGACGAGGAGGATCACGAGAGCGTCACGGCCCTCGACAAGCTGCTCCGCAGCGCCGATCGCCGAGAGGACCTGCGCGCGCTCTTCGATCTCCGGATCGAGCGCGCGAACACGTCCGCAAAGATCGAGCTCCTCGCGGAGTGGGCGATCCTCGAAGAAGACGTGTGGGCGGCGCCGGAGCGCGCGATCGCAATCTACCGGCGGATCCTCGAGGTCGTGCCGCAGCACGGAAAGTCGCTCCGCGCGCTCTCGCGTCTCCTCAAGACGTCGGGCGACGCCGCGGCGGCCGCCGAGTTCCTGGAGAAAGATCGCGATCAGCGCGACGGCGCCGAGCGCGCGGCCCGAGAGGTCGAGCTCGCCCGCCTCTACATGGGGTCGCTGAAGCGCCCGGGCGACGCGCTCGACGCCGCGAAGCGCGCGCTCGAGGCGATCCCGAACGATCCGGAGGCGGTCGCCGTCGTCGAGGAGCTCCTCGCCGTCGGGGAGACGCGCGCGCGTGCCGCGCAAATGCTGGAGAGCGCCTACGCGGCGTCCGGGCAGCTCACGCGGCAGGTCGACGTCCTCGAGGTCCTCATCGCGACCGCGGCGGCGAAGGCCGATCGCATCTCGCTCTACGAGCGGCTCGCTGACGTCCACAAGAAGCTGAACGCGAACGGCGCCGCGTTCGAGGTACTCGCGCGCGCGACGCGCGAGTTCCCGATGGAGCTGGCGCTCTGGGATCGCCTCGGGGTCCTCGCGAACCGCACGCAGCGCTCGCAAGCGTTCGTCGACGCGATCGCGCAGGCCGTGCCGCCAGAGGGCGAGACCGGTCTTCCGCCGGCCGTCGAGGCGGACCTCGCCGAGCGCGCGGCGACGCTCTACGACGAGATGCTCGGCGAGATCGACAAGGCGACGCCGTACCTCGATCGCATCCTTTCGGCCGATCCGTCGAACGAGCGCGCGTTCGCGCGCCTCAAGCAGATCCTCACGACGCGCGAGAAGTGGAGCGAGCTCGAGTCGCTGTACGAGCGTGCGGTACAGGCGACGAGCGACGGGCCGCGCCGCGCCGAGCTCCTGAGCGAGGTGGCCCTCGTCGCCGAGGAAATCACCGGCGATCGCGTGAAGGCGATCGGCTATTACGAGCGCATCCTCGAGATCGAGCCGCTGCACGAGCAGGCGATCCGCGCGCTCGATGTCCTGTACGGCGCGACGGACAAGTGGGAGAAGCTCGCGCAGCTGCTGACGCGCCGCCTCAGCGCGGCGACGATGGACGAGGCGGTGGCGATCAAGCTTCGCCTCGGCGGGCTCTACCACGACAAGCTCGGCGATCCGAAGACCGCCCTCGGCTACCTGGAGGACGTTCTCCAGGCGGACGTGAACAGCCGCGACGCGCGCGATCTCGTCGAGAAATGCCTGAGCGTGCCCGAGCTACGGCCGCGCGCGGCGATCGTCCTCGAGCAGGTGTACGCGCAAAAGGACGAGGCGCGCGAGCTCGTGCGCGTGCTCGAGATTCGACTCGAGTCGGCGACCGATCCGATCGAGCGGCGCGAGCTTCTCCGCCGCGTGGCGGAGCTCCGCGACGAGCGCCTCACCGACGATCCCGGCGCGTTCGAGGCGTACGTGCGCCTCGTCCCGCTGGTCCCCGGAGACACGGACGCCCGCGATCGCATGCTCGAGATCGCGCGTCGCTCGAACCAGCACGAGCGCGCCGCGGAGGTGCTCGTCCAGGCCGCAGAGGCCGCGGACGCGCCGCAGCCGCGCGCCGAGATCCTCGGTTGCGTCGCGCGCATCTACGAAGAGCAGCTCCGCGATCCCGCGCGCGCCGAGAGCGCGTACCGCAAGGTGCTCGATCTCGATCCCGACGATCCGGCCCTCGCGCTCCCCGCGGCGCGCGCGCTCGAGCGGCTCTACGCCGGCGCGGGCAAGAGCCTCGAGCTCTCGCAGATCCTCAAGATCGAGGTGAAGCTCGAAGAGGATCAGCAGACCCGTCGGATCCTGCTCGCGCGCCTCGGCGAGCTGTGCGAAGTGACGCTCGACGATCCCCGCGGCGCCACGCAGGCGTGGAAATCACGCCTCGAAGACGATCCGGGCGACGAGGCCGCCCTCGCCGCGCTCGACCGCCTCTACGAGCGGACACAGGAGTGGCGTGCCCTCGTCGAGATCCTGCGCGCCCGCGAGCGTGCGTCGACGGATCCGGCGCAGCGCAAGACCTTCCTCCTCCGCACGGCGAGCGCGCTCGCCGATCGCCTCACGGACGTACCGGAGGCGATCCTCGCGTACCGCGCGGCGATCGACGATTTCGGTGCGGAGCGCTCGACGCTCGCGGCGCTCGCGAAGCTCTACGAGGTGGAGGGGCGCTGGCAGGACCTGGCGGAGACGCTCGAAGCCGACGTCGCCCTCACGAAGGATCCCAAGGAGCTGCTCGTTCTCTACGCGCGCCTCGGCGTCGTCCGGCTCCAGAAGCTGAAGGACGTGGCCGGCGCCATCGAAGCGCACAAGCAGGCGCTCGCCATCGACGCGCAGCACGCCGTCAGCCGCAACGCGCTCGAGGGCCTTCTCGCCGACGCGGACGCTCGCCGTGAGGTCGCCGGGATCCTCCGCCCGCTGTACGAGGCCGAGAAGGATCACATGCGCTTCTTGCGCGTGCTCGACATCGAGACCGAGTACGCGGCGTCGATCGAGGAGAAGCTCGAGACGATCTCGCTCGCGGCCAACGTGGCGGAGGGGCCGCTCGCCGATCCGCAGCGCGCCTTCGGGTACGTCTCGCGCGCGCTTCGTGAGGCCTCGGGAGAGCCGACGTTCCGCGCGTGGCTCGAGCGCGCAGAGCGATTGGCCGAGGCGACGCAGCGCTGGAGCGATCTCGTCGAGCTCCTGAGCGGGATCGCGCCCGACATCCTCGACGGTGAGCTGCAGCTCGACGTCCTCGTCGAGATCGCGGCGCGCTCGCGCGAAAAGCTCCACGACGCGGAGCGCTCGCGCACGTACTACGTGAAGGCCCTCGAGCTGCGAGGCGACGATCGCCGCGCTCTGACGGCCCTCGAGGCCCTCTATGGAGAGGCGAGCGACGCGCCGGCCCTGCTCGACATCCTGAAGCGACGCGCCGAGGCCGCCGCGACCGACGACGAGAAGAAGGCCATCCTCTACAGGCAGGCGAAGCTCTGCGACGAGACGCTGCACGATCGCCGCGCCGCGATCGAGACGTACGAGGACATCCTGGATCTGACGATGGAGCCGGAGGCGACGCTCGCCCTCGAGCGGCTCTACGCGCAGGCCGAGCGCTTCGAGGAGCTCGTGCAGCTCTACGAGCGTCAGCTCGCCGCGGCCGGTGTTCCTGCGGAGCGCCAGGCGGAGCTGCATCACAAGCTCGGTGAGACCTACGAGACCCGCATGCGCGACATCGATCGCGCGTTCGACGAGTACGAAGCGGCGCTCAAGGGTGAGGGCTACGAGCCAGCGGTCAAGGCGCTGGAGCGCCTCATGGGCGACAAGCCGCACGCCGCGCGCGCCGCGACGATGCTCGAGACCGTTTACTTGGCGCGCCTCGATTGGCGCAAGGTCATGCGGTCGCTCGAGGTTCGCCTCGAGTCGAGCGAGGACCCCGACGAGCGCAGGACGCTGCTCCGCCGTCTCGTGAAGCTGCACGAGGAACAAGAGGAGAGCTACTCGGCGGCGCTCGACGTGACGGCGCAGCTCTTCGCCGAGGACGTGACCGACGAGGTCACTTGGGCGGAGCTCGAGAGGCTCGCGCGCGTCGCCAACGCCGAGGATCGCTTGGCGGACATCTTCGCGAGCGAGCTCGAGAAGCTCACGACCGACGAGCCGGCGACCGCGAAGCTGGCGAAGCGCACCGGCGAGCTGTACGAGCGTCACGCGAAGCCGGAGCGCGCGCTCGTCTTCTACCGCCGCGCCCACGCCTTCGCGCCGGACGAAGATCAGGCGTCCTTCGACGCGATCGACCGGCTCCTCACCAAGGCCGCCCGCCCGGCCGATCGCGTCGAGCTGTACCGCTCGGCGCTCGACTACCGCGACGAGCCAGCGCAACGCCTCGAGACGCTGCACACGATCGCGAGGATCCAGGAGATGGATCTGTCGAGCGACGACGAGGCCATCGAGACCCATCGCGCGGCGATCGAGGTCGACGACGCTGACGGTCCTTCGCTCGAGGCGCTCACGCGACTGTATGCTCGTCGCGGTCGCTGGCGCGATCTGGCCGATTTGAGCCGAAAACGCGCCGAGCAGAGCGCGCTGCCCGAGGACGAGGCGAAGTTCCGCCTCGAGCTCGGCACCATCTTGAAGGATCGCCTCGCCGAGCCGACCGCGGCGATCGACGAGTACCAAGCCGTCGTGGATCTCGCGCCGCCGGGCGACGGCGGCGTCGGCGCGCAGGCCGTGAAAGCGCTCGAGGCGCTCCTCGCGACGCCGGAGCACAAGGCGCGCATCGTCGAGCTCCTTCGTCCCATCTACGAGAAGGCCGACGACTGGCGTCACCTCATCCTGGTGAACGACGAGCGGCTCGGCCTCGCGTCCGACGCGAGCGACAAGGTCGCGATCCTGCGCGAGACGGCGAAGCTCTGGGAAGAGCGCGGCAAGGACGCCGCGAAGGCGTTCGAGGCGATGGTGCGGGCCTTCTCGCTCGATCCCGAGGACGGCGACGCGCGCGGGGAGCTCGATCGGCTCGGCGGCGTCACGAAGCGATGGGATCACCTCGCGAGCGCGTACGAGAGCGGCATCGCGCAGCTGGAAGGGCCCGGACAGAAAGAGCTCCTCTTGGCGCTCGCGCAGCTCCACGACAAGCGCCGCGACGATCCGCGCCGCGCGCTCGAGGCCTACGATCGGCTCCTGAAGCTCGACGAGTCCGATCCGGAGCCGCTCGAGCAGATGGACCAGCTGGCGACGCTCCTGAGCGATTGGCCGGCGGTCGTGCGCGTGCTCGTCCGCCGCGCGGAGCTCTCGGGGAACGACGAGGACCGCGCGAGTCTGTGGCGTCGCGTGGGCGAGGCGAAGCGCGACATGCTCGACGACGCCCCCGGCGCGATCGACGCGTACGAGCGCGCCCTCGAGCTCGAGCCCGACAGCGCGTTCACAATCGACAACCTCATCACGCTGCACGAGGCGAAGAACGACGCGCCCCGGCTCATCGACCTCTACCGCCGGCGGGTGGAGCTGTGCGGTGAGGACGACGCAGGACTGAAATTCCAGCTCCTCGTGGACTCCGCCAACCGCTATGAGCTCGGGCTCGGCGACCGTCGCGAGGCGGTGCGCCTCCTCGTCGATGCGCTCCAGATCCGTCCTGGGGATCCGGAGGTGCTGAAGCGCCTCGACGATCTCTACACGCGCGAGAAGATGTGGCCGGAGCTGCTGGAGAACTTGCAGCAGCAGGCCGCGGCGGCGTCCGGTGACGCGGCGCGAAATACGATCGAGAAGCGCATCGGGCACCTCCTCGACGCGGAGCTCGACGACGCTGCGGGCGCCCTCGCGTCGTTCCGGAAGGTGCTGGCCACCGGCTTCGACGAGGAGGCGTTCGACGCGCTCCGGAAGATTGGCGAGACCCGCGACGAGCTTCGCGCCGAGGCAGCCGATGCTCTCGAGCCCGTGCTACGCGCGTCGTCGCGCTGGGCCGACGTCGCGTCGATCCTCGAGATGCGCCTGCGCGCGCAGACCGAGCCCTCGGAGCGCGGTGCGACGCTGCGGGCGCTTGCTGGCGTGTCGGAGAGCCACCTCGGCGATTCGAAGCGCGCGCTTGGTGCCTTGCTGCGCGCGCTCGCCGAGGAGCCGATGCGCGCGGAGCTGCACGAGGAGATCGAGCGCTTGGCCGGGCAGGGAAGCGACGACGCGTGGCGCAGCTACGCCGACGCCCTCGGCGAGCGCGCGACGGCGGTGTTCGACGTCGCCATCACCACCGATCTCTATGTCCGCCTCGGTCGCGTGGCCGAAGAGAAACTCCACGACGACGCGCGCGCGGCGAAGGCCTACGCCCAAGCGGTCGAGCAGGCAGGCGACGGCGCGGCGACGCTCGGCGCGCTCGACCGGCTCTACGCCCGGCTCGGCGACACGCGGATGCTCGCCGACGTCCTCGAGCGTCGCGTGGGCCTGGAGTCCGACGCTGCCGTCCAGGCCGATCTCTTCCACCGCCTCGCGGTGCTCCAGATCTCTGAGTTTGGCGAGAAGCAGCAGGGTCTCGGGACGCTGCGATCCGCGCTGGAGAAGGCGCCCGAGCACGCGGCGAGCCGCGCGGCGATCGAGGGGCTGCTCTCGGACGACGCCCTGTTCGACGACGCGTTCGACGCGCTCGAGATGGTGTACCGCGCGCTCGACAAAAACGAGGAGCTCGCGGCGCTCTACGGTCGCAAGGTCACGCGCGCTACCAACGTCCGCGATCGGTCGCGCGCGCGGCTGGATCTGGCCGTCGTGCTCGAGAAGAAGGTCGGCGACGCCGCGCGCGCCCGTAAGGTCGTCGAGGAGCAGATCGCCGAGGATCCTTCGGACGCGGACGCCTTGCCGGAGCTCGAGCGGCTCGCCGCCGGGTCGAACGGCTGGAAGGAAGCGACGGCGGCGATGGCTGCCGCGCTCACGACCTCACGCGACGTGCCGAGCGGAACGCGCTCGGAGCTTTGGGTGCGCGTCGCCGGTTGGCAGAAGGCGCACTTGTCCGATCTGCGATCGGCGGAGGACTCGTTCGGCCACGCGCTCGAGGGCGATCCCGAGAACGCCGAGATTTTGCGGGCGATCGAGGCATTGCAGCGCGCGCCGGGTCGCGAACGGGAGCTCGTCGCGACGCTCCGCGCGCGCGCCGGCCTCGAGGCCAGCCTCTCGGAGAAGCGCGGCATCCTCGAGGAGGCCAAGGTGCTCGCCGAGACCATCGTGGGCGATCGCGCGCTCGCGGAGGCCGTCCTCCGTGATCTGCTCACCGAAGAGGACACGAACGGCTGGGCCCTCGAGGAGCTCGGCAAGCTTCGCGAGGCGGCCGGGGACTTCGCCGAGGTCGTGAAGCTTCTGCTCCGCCGCGCCGAGCTCGCGGAGGAAGTGCCGCAGCAGATCGCGCTCAAGCACCGCGCTGCGACCATCGCCGCGGGCGAGCTCTCCGACGCGCCGCGCGCGATCGGCCTATACGAGGAGATCCTCGAGCACGAGCCGACTGACGAAGAAGCGGCGACGCGCCTCCGTGCGCTCTACGGCGCCGCCGGCAAAGAGAAGGAGCTGGGCAAGCTGCTCGAGCACTTGATCGACAACGCAAAGTCGGCTGCGGCGCGCGCGACCGTGCGGCTCGACCTCGCCAAGCTGCAGGAAGAGCGATTCAAGAGCCCGAGCGATGCGATCGACACGCTCCGCGCGATCCTCGACGAAGAGCCGACCCACGAGCGCGCGGTCTTGGCGCTCTCGGAGCTCTACGAGAAGGGCGGCAAGGACGAGGATCTCGCCGAGCTCCTCGACGCTCAGATCAAGCACGCCAAGGGACGCGCGGACGCGGCGGCCGAATTGACGCTTACCGTCCGGCTCGGCGAGGTCTACGAGGGGCGCCTCAAGGATACGACGCGTGCGCTCGAGACGTATGAGGCGGTCCTCACGCGCGATCCTGGGCATCGCGGCGCGCTCGAGGCCGTCGCGCGTCTCGCCGAGGGTCGGGGCGCGTGGGAGCGTGCGTCCAAAGCGCTCTTGGATTTGCTCGCGCAGACGAGCGGCGCCGATGGCGTGGCCCTGGCCCTGAGGCTCGCCGCCGCGCGGGGCAAGCTGGAGGACGGTCCGGGCGTCGAGGACGCGTTGCGAAAGGCGCTGGAGCTCGACGCGAAGAACCAAGAGGTTCGCGCGCGCCTGCGCGAGCTCTACGAGAAGGGCAAGAAGTGGGGCGAGCTCGCGGACATGCTCGTGGGCGACGCCAACCTCGTGGCTTCGGATCACCCCGAGGTCGCGCCGCCGGCGCCGACGCCTGTGTCCGAGCGTCCTTCGGCGCCAGGCTCGGTGGCGCCTCCCGCCGCTGCCACCGCCGACGTGGTGCGACTCCTCCGCCGCGCCGCCGAGATCCACGTCAGCGAGCGCAAGGAGCCGGGCGACGCGGTGCCGCTCCTCGAGCGCGCCTCCTCGCTCATCCCCCAAGATCGCGAGCTGCTCATCCAGCTGGTCGACGCGTACACGGCCGCCAAGCGCGAGCGCGACGCCGCGCAGGTGCTGGAGAAGGTGATCGCGTCGTACGGCAACCGCCGCGTCAAGGAGCTGAGCCTTTATCACCACCGTTTGGGAAAGGCCCTCGCGCAGCTCGGCGACAAGGACGTGGCGCTCACGCAGTTCGACATGGCGTTCAAGATCGATCCCGGGAGCATCGCGGTCCTTCGTGATCTCGGGGTCCTCGCGCTCGAGTCCAACGATCTGGAGCGCGCGCAGAAGACGTTCAAGGCGCTCCTCCTCCAGGGGCAGCGCCTCGACGCGAAGGCGGGCATCTCCAAGGGCGAGGTATTCTATTACCTCGGCGAGATCAGCGCGAAGCAGGGTGACAAGGTCCGCGCGGTCGAGATGCTGAAGCGCGCGATTGAGAACGAGCCAAGCCTCGACCGGGCGAAGGTGATGCTCACGGAGCTCAAGGGCTGACGCGGCGATGAGGGCGCTGCTCGGGGTGCTCCTCGGTGTCGTCGCGCGGATCTGGCTGGCGACGCTGCGGGTTCGGGTCGTGATCGATCCGGCGCTCGCGGCGGCGTCGGACCGGCCGTGGGTGCTCTCGTTCCTGCACGGCACGCAGTGGCCGCTGCTCGCGTGGCGAAGGCGCGGGCCAACCGTGGTGCTCGTGAGCCTCTCCGCCGACGGCGAGCTTCAATCGCGGGCGCTGCGGCTGCAGGGTCTGTCGATCGTGCGGGGATCGAGCTCGCGCGGCGGCGCGCGTGGTCTCGCGGCGCTCGTTCGCGCGATGAAGCGAGGGCGCGCCGACGCCGCGTTTGCGGTGGACGGGCCGCGTGGACCGTACGGCGTCGTGAAGGCTGGAGCGATCCTCGCCGCGCGCGCGACGGGCGCGGTGCTCGTCCCTATGGGGAGCGCGATGACCCGCGGCCTGGTGCTGCGTGGCGCATGGGATAGGTTCGCGATCGCGTGGCCGTTCACGCGCGTCACCGTCGTTCTCGGCGCGCCGCTCGAGCCGGCGACCCCCGACGCGCGCGACCGCTTGGAGGCCGCGATCGCAGCGGTCAACCGCGCTGCGGCGGAACCGGCGCGCGCGGGGACGGAGGTGACATGCGCCGCCTCGTGAGCCTCGACGGCCGCATCGCTGCTCCGGAGGCCGCGTCCGTATCGGTCTACGATCGCGGGTTTCTCTACGGCGACGCCGTCTTCGAGACGCTGCGGACCTACGGCGGTGTGCCGTGCGCGCTCGACGCCCACGTCGCGCGCCTCGCCCGGAGCGCGGCGCGCCTGCGCATGGCCGTCCCTGGCGGTGAAGACGGAGCGCGCGAACGCATCATGGCCGCCTTCGCCGCCGCGCGCGAGACCCCGTCCGACGACGGCTTCGCGCGCGTGATGTTGACGCGAGGAACCGCGCCGCTCGGCCTCGACATGGATCTCGCGACGACGCCCACGCTCGTCATCCTCGTCGAGCCGCTCCCTCCGCCGCCGGCGTACGACGTTGGCATCCGCGCGGTGACGTCGACGACCCTGCGCGCCGCCGACGGGACAGGAGCGGCGGGCGCCAAGGTGACGAGCTATTTGGCGTCGATCCTCGCGCTCGCGGACGCGAAGGCCCAGGGGGCACACGAGGCGATCTTGCTCGACGCCGCGCGTCGGGTCGTCGAGGGCACGACGTCGAACGTGTTCGCGGTGAAGGATGGCGTCATCCGCACGCCGGGCGAAGAGGTCGGGCTGCTGCTCGGAATTACGCGGGCGCTCGTGATGGATGCGGTGACGGTGGAGACCGCGGTGCTGCTCCCGGAGGATCTCTACGCGGCCGACGAGGTGTTCGTCACGTCGAGCATCCGAGAGGTAGTCGGTGTCGTCGCGGTGGACGGTCGCCCGATTGGCGGGGGTCGCCCGGGTGCGGTCACGGCGCAGGTCCACACCGCGTATCGCGCGCTCGCGTTATCTCAAAAATAACGCCAACTTTGCTCACATAAGAAAGCAAACGAACGTTCGTTGTTATTTAAACGAACGTTCGTTCTATCGGGTGCCGCTCGGTGCTCGGACGCGCTGACCGTGTGGAGATTGCCCGCGCCCCCGTTTTGAATCGAACATGCGCAACGGGCGTCCAACCCGCCCGAGGAGAACGCCACCGCCATGCGCAGCTCGCCTTTCGCTTCCCGTTCGCTCTTTCTCACCGCCACCGTCACCGGCCTCGCGCTCATCGCGGGCTGCAACGCGTCGGTCACCATCAAGCCGCAGACCAAATTCATCGGCGCCAACGCGGTGACCAAGACCGCCACGCGCGCGTTCGCGGCCGGCGACGTGATCGAGATCGAGAACGCCAACGGCGACGTGATCGTCACCGGCAGCGCGTCGGCGACGACGGTCTCCATCTCCACCAAGGTCGCCGCCTTTGCGGACACGCAGGCCGACGGCGACGCCGCGATCGCGGACGTCACCAGCACCATCGCGATCGACGAGTCGACCGGCAAGTTCTACGTCCACTGCAGCACCGCGAAGAGCGCGCATGGCACCGCCGCCTCCGGCACGAGCACGTGTGAGGGCTTCACCGTGACGGTGCCCTCGGGCACGGCCACCGCCGGGTTGAACCTCAAGGCCACGTCGCACAACGGAGAGATCTCGGCCACGGGCCTCAACGGCGCCGCCATCATCCATACCGACAACGGCAACGCCACCGCCAGCGTCACGCCGGGTGTCGGCGCCTCCGTCGCCGTCTCGAGCGGCAATGGCGACGCGACCCTCTCGGTGCCGTCGAGCTTCACCGCGGACACCGTCACGATGACGCCCGGCGGCTCCGGGAAGGTCATCACGACGGATTTCCCCGACGTGCTTCAGGCGACCAGCGCGAACCGCAAGGCCGGCGGCGCCAAGTCGATCACGGTCTCGACCGAGCTCGGCGACGTCACGCTCAAGAAGCAGTGATCGCGATCGCGTCGATCTCGACGCGCGCGCCACGCGGAAGTGCCGCGACCTGCACGGTGGCGCGCGCCGGGAACGTCCCGCTGAAACGCTTGCCGTACGTCTCGTTCACGGCCTGAAAGTCGGCCAGGCTCGTCAGGTAAATCGTCGTCCGCGCGACGCTCGCGAACGTGCAACCCGCGGCCTCCAGGACCGCGGCGAGGTTGTCGAGCACGCGCGTCGTCTCCTCCACGATCGTGCCCTTCACGAGCTCGCCGGTGGCGGGATCGAGCGGGATTTGCCCACTCAAGAAGACGAAGCCGCCGTGCGAGACGGCCTGCGAGTACGGTCCGATGGCGGCGGGTGCGCTCTTGGTGGCGATGGGGGTCACGGGGTGTTCCTACTACAGCTTTTGGCGGCCGGCGAGGGCGCGGCCCATCGTGATCGGGTCGGCGAACTCGAGATCGCCGCCGTGCGGGACGCCGCTGGCGATGCGTGTCATCGCGACCCCGAGCGCCGCGAGCTCGCGCTTCAGGAGGAGCGCGGTCGCCTCGCCGTCGACGCTCGGCGGCGTCGCGACGATCACCTCGGTGACGCCGTCGTCGCGGACGCGCTTCGCGAGGCGCGGGATCGGCAGCTCCTCGGGACCCACCCCCTCGAGGGGCGAGAGCAGCTTACCCAGCACGAAATAGCGCCCGCGCATGCTGCCGGCCCGCTCGATCGCGACGACGTCGTGCACGCGCGCCACGACACAGAGGACGTGAGGGTCGCGCTTGCCGTCCAGGCAGATTGCGCAGACCGCCTCCTGTTCGGGGCCGTCGACGTCCGCGAGGTTGCCGCAGCGCACGCACGGCCGCACGCGATCGTGAAGCTCCGCCAGCTCGCCGGCGAGATCCCTCGCCAGCGCAGGCTCGGCCGTCAAAAGGAACATGAGGTAGCGCTGGGCAGTCTTCTCGCCGACGCCCGGCAGGCGCGCCAAGAGCTGCGTGATGCGCCGGAGCTTAGGAGAGAGCACGAGCCCGGCGCTACGTCGTGAGGCCCGGGATCTTCACGCCGCCGGTGACCTTCTCGAGCTCGCTCTCCATCGCCTTGTCGGCCTGATCCATCGCGGCGTTGACCGCGGCGGCGATGCCGTCGAGCACGAGCTCGATGCCCTCGCTCTTCAAGAACTCCGGATCGACCTCGATGCGCGAGACCTTGCGGCCGTAGGTGACCGTGGCCTTCACTTTGTCGCCGACCGCCGAGGCGGTGAGCTCCTTGTCCTTGAGCTCGCTCTTCGCTTGCTCGATCTTGCGCTGCATGCGCGCGGCCTGGCGCATCAGCTCGTTCATCCCACCGCGAAATTGCATGGCGTAACCTCTTACTCGAAATCAGTCCCCGCCGGGGAGGCGTACTTCACGGAGCTCGGCGCCCAGGATCGCGATCGCGTGGCGAACCAGGGGATGGTTTTCGACCTCTGCGCGCGCCTTGGCGAGGGCTTCTTTGCGCTTGGCGTCATCGAGGCTCGCGACCGTGGCGACGACCGGAGTGCGCATCGACAGGTCCAGCTCGACCTTCGTGGCGACGCCGAAGTGAGCGCGCACTTCGCGTTGCAGGAGCAAGGCAGACTCCTCCTCGGCGACCTGGGTGCCGAGGAAATCGCCGGGCGCGTAGCCGAGGAGGACGCGCTCGGGGCGAACCTCCACCGGCGCAGCGTGCTCGAGCACCGACGCGAGGGCAGGGCGTGCGGCGCGGACGCGATCGAGGATCGCGCGCCATGCGTCGAGATCCGGCGGCACCGGCGGGAGCTTCGGTTCCAGCTGAGCGCGCGCGGGAGCGGGCTGGGGAGGGGGCGGAGGAGGAGCCGACGGACGGCGAAGCGGCAGGGCATCCGCGGCGGCCGGCGCGACGAAATGAGCCGAATCGCCCGCGAGCGCGAGCGATCCGTGCATCGATCCGCCACCAGACATCGGTGTGACGCCCGGCGCTCCGAACGACGACGTGCTCGATGGACCGCTCGACGACGCGCCGGACATGCTCGGTGTGACGCTCGCCGACGTGCTCGTGGCGCGACCCCCTCCGCCCCCCCCTCCTGGCGCGCCTCCTCCGCGCGGCGCCGGCGGAGGCACGCCCGAAGCAAGGCGCTTCTCCAGATCTCCGAGCCGCGAGAGGAGCTCGTCGAGGGGGAGCAGCGGGGGACGACGGGTGAGGCGCACGAGCGCCATCTCGAGCGCCGTCCGGGGCTGACCGCTCTTCGCGATCTCGTCGAAGCCCTTGGAAAACCCCTGATAGAGACGCAAGAGATCGTCTACGTCAGTCCGCTTCGCGAGGGCGTGCACGTCGGCCGACTCCTCGTCCGCCAGGTCGAGCAGCTCCTTCCCACCCTCGCCGCACACCTTGGCGACGACGAGGTTGCGCAGGTGACGCAGGACGTCGCGCGCGACGTGGGCCAGATCGAAGCCTTGCTGGGCGAGGCGGTCGATGACCTTGAGCGCCGCTGCGCCGTCCCCGCCGACCATCGCGGTCGCGAGCTCGTGCAGGATCTCGCGATCGGCGACGCCGAGGACGCGCGCGACGTCCTCGGCCGTGAGCTTGGTGCCGCTGAACGCGATCACCTGATCGAGCAAGCTCATCGCGTCGCGCATCGATCCGGCGGCCTCTCGCGCGATCACCGCCACCGCACCGTCCTCCGCCACCACGCTCTCGTTCCCGAGCACTTCGCGGAGGCGCGCGGCGATCGTTTGTGTCGCGATGAGCTTGAAGTCGTACCGCTGGCAACGCGACAAGATGGTGATCGGGACCTTGTGCACCTCGGTCGTCGCGAAGATGAATTTGACGTGCGGCGGCGGCTCCTCGAGCGTCTTCAGGAACGCGTTCCACGCCGCGTTCGAGAGCATGTGGACCTCGTCCACGATGTAGATCTTGTAGCGATCGCGCGCGGGGCGGAACGCCAGGCCCTCCTGGAGGCGGCGCACCTCGTCGACGCCGTTGTAGCTGGCGCCGTCGATCTCCTGGACGTCCACGTCGTTGCCAGCGGCGATTTCCTTGCAAGCTGCACACGCGTTGCATGGCGTAGCGGTAGGCCCCTTCGCTGTGCCGTCGGCGCCCAGGCAGTTGAGGCACTTGGCGAGGAGGCGCGCGCTCGTCGTCTTGCCCACCCCTCGGACACCCGTGAACAAGAACGCATGCGCGACGCGCCCTTGCGCGATGGCGTTCGCCAGGGTGGTCGCGACGTGCCCTTGGCCGACGAGATCTTCGAAGGTCTGCGGCCGGTATTTGCGGGCGAGGACGAGGTAGCTCACGTGCTCTCGATCGTTAGTATGGGCGGCGCCCGAACGCTAGGGTCGCCGGCCCCGTTCTCGGGGTACGATGGTGACGTGATTTCGCGTCCTCTCCTCGTCCTCACGGTGTCGTCGTTCGCCCTCACAGGGTGCGCCGACTACTACGACAAGGCGCCGCCGATGCCGCCGCCCACCGCGAACGCGGCGGCGAAGACCGAAGGGCCCAAGCGCCCTCCGTTCATCCTCGGCAAGGCCGTGCCGCAGGAGATCGAGGACGCCGCGTGGACGCTCTTCCTTCGCTGCGACGGCGGCGATGGGAAGTCGTGCACCGAGCTCGGCAAGCTCCACGCGTCGGCCGAGTGGAGCGCGCGCGATCTCGCCGCCGCGGTCAAGATGTACATGCGCGGCTGCAACTTCGGCGACGCGCTTGGGTGCGAGAACCTCGCGGAGGCCTATACTCACGGCCAGGGTGTCGCCGCCGATCGCGCGAAGGGTCGCGAGCTGTACGAGAAGGCGTGCGCCGCCCACCGCGGGTTTTCGTGCGGCACCCTCGGGAGCTTCTACGCGGTCGGCTACGGCGTCGAGCGCGAGGGAAAACGCGCGCGCGAATACTTGCAGCATGCATGCGACGAAGGCGACTCCGACAGCTGCCACCTGAACAGCACCATCGTCGCGTGCAACGGCGGAGAGAAGGAGGCGTGCACCGAGCTCGAGGAGCTTAAGGCGCGCTTCGTCGCGCAGGACCAGCCCACGCCCCCTTCGCCGGCCCCGTCCCCGTCGCCGTCGGGGAAGTGACGGCGACGCGGCCGGGAGTTGCCCTCAAGGGCGCGGGTCGTTCATCTGGATGTAGACGACCTGCTGCGTGTGCTTCTTCCACGCTTTGCGGTCGTCGGGCGGGAGGAGGCGGAACGCGTCCGGCGAGAGCGCGATCGTTCGCGCCGGCAGCGTCGCGGCGATGTTCACGTCGTTTCCGATGACGTCGAACCGCCCGTCGTCGCCGTACGGGCCTGCCACGGCCGTGCCGACGTGCGCCTTCACGACGAGGTGAGACTGCCACCCTCGCTCCGCGAAGAACGCATCGATGTCGCGCTTCAGCGTCGGCAACGCGGCGACACCGGCGGCCGCGTCGTCTTCGGCCCACACCGCGAGGAACGCGTCCCCCATGAACTTCACGATCCGCCCGCCCGACGCTCGGATCAGCGCCCCGGCCCGTAGGTAGTACGCGTGCATCAAGGCTGCGAGATCGTCGTCCGGCGTGGACCGCGCGTTCACTTGGTAACGCGTGATGTCTCCGAACACGATGAGTAGCCGCTTCGGCGCGCGGGCGCCGGCTTCGTCGCTTGTCATGATCGATCTCCGTTCGTGGGTCGTGTTTCGCCGGCCTTGGAACCCGGCAGAGATCGGACGGTGCGCCGGCCTGTCCCGAGGGGACTTCCGGCAGTTCGCGAGAGCATGAAGCGCAGCCGCAGGGCCGTCAAGCCGTCAAGCCGCCGCGCGAGGACTACTGCGCCTTTTTTAGCTCCGTGATGAGCTCGGGCACCGCGACGAACAAATCGGCCACGAGACCGTAGTCGGCGACCTGGAAGATCGGCGCGTCGGCGTCCTTGTTGATCGCGACGATCGTCTTGCTGCCCTTCATGCCGGCGAGGTGCTGGATGGCGCCCGAGATGCCGATCGCGAAGTACAGCTGCGGCGCGACGACGCGGCCGGTCTGGCCGACCTGGAGCTCCGGCGGAGCGTACCCGGCGTCGCACGCTGCGCGGCTCGCGCCGACGGCGGCGCCGAGCAACGTGGCGAGCGGGTCGAGGACCTCGGCGAACTTCTCCTTCAGCGCGCGGCCGCCGGAGACGATGACGCGCGCCTCGCCCAGGTCGGGGCGCTCGCTCTTCGCGGCCTCGAGGCCGACGAACTCGACGCGCGCGGCGGCGGGATCGGCCGGCGCGGTGGCGACCGCCTCGACGGGGCTCGCGCCGCCGCTCGGCTCCGCGGCGGTAAACTCGCTCTGACGCACGGTGATGACCTGCGTGCTCGTGAGCAGCTCGCACGTGCCGTACGCGTTGCCGGCGTAGACCGGGCGACGGTAGACGAGCTTGCCACCTTCGGCTTTGACGCCGCTGATGTCCGCCGCATATCCGGCGCCGAGCTTGGCGGCGACGCGCGGCATCACGTCCTTGCCGAACGAGCTCGCGCACGCGACGAGGACGTCGAACCCGCCGCTCTTGGCGACGGCCGCGATGGTCGGCGCGTGGAGCTCGGCGACCTGCCCCTTGATGGCGGCGTCGTCGGCCGCGAGGACCTTGGCGGCGCCGAACGAGGCGAGCTCGCCGGCGGCGGCCTTGGCGCCAGGTCCGAGGGCGAGGATCGAGAACGGCGCGCCGGTCTGACGCGCGAAGGTGATGGCGCTGTGGGTCGACTTGCGGAGCTTGCCTTCGGAGAGCTCGGCGATGACGAGGGTGTTCATGGGCATGGACCTCAGAGAACCTTGGCTTCGGTCTTGAGCTTCTGGACGAGCTCGGCGACGGTCTTGATCTTCACGCCGGCCTTGCGCGCCGGGGGCAGATCGAAGTGCGTGTACTTGATCTTGAGCGCAGTATCCGGGGCGAGATCCGCCAGCTTCACCTCGGTGAGCGGCTTCTTCTTCGCCGCCATGATGGCCATGAGCGCCGCGAAGCGAACGCCGTCCGAGTACTTGTGCGTCGCAGGCGTGTGCATCGACGTGACGCCGATCGGGTTCACGATGCGGAGATCGACCGAGACCACCGCGGGGAGCGTGACGCGCAGCTTGATGGAACCGCCGTCGACCTCGCGCGCAACGAGGAGCGCCTTGTCGGCCTCGCTCGTGATCTGTCCCGCGAACGTCGCCTGCGGCCAGCCGAGGTACTCCGCGAGGAGCTGAGCCGTCTGGTTCGCATCGCCGTCGACCTGCTGCTTGCCGAGGAGCACCAGATCCGGCTTCTCGCGCTCGACGAGCGCCTTGAGCGCCCGCGCGACGAGATCGCCGTCGAGCGTGTCGTCGGTCGCGTCGACGCGAATGGCCTTGTCGGCGCCGGTCGCGAGCGCGGCGCGCAGCGTCGTCTCCGTCTCCTTCGGGCCGAACGTCACCACCGTGACCTCGCCGAGGCGGGCCTTGGTGTTGGTGCCGTTCTCGGTGAGGCGCAGCGCCGTCTCGACCGCGTACTCGTCGAACGGGTTCGGCTTCCACTCGAGGCCGGTCGTCTCGACCTTGCCCGGCCCCACCTTGATCTTGTTCGCGTTGTCGGGATCGCTGACGCGCTTGAGCGGAACGAGGATCTTCAAGGCAGTCTCCTTGGTGCGTTGCGGGAGTGAATGGGCATTCAGTAGCGCAGCCGACCCGTCCCGACAAGCCCGACCTTGGGACACGCTTTCGTTCACGTTTTGCGGTGGTCTTGGCCTAACCTGCACCCTACCCGTAAGTCATGGCGCTCACCTGCGACGTTCTGGTCATCGGCAGCGGCATCGCCGGGCTCTCGTTCGCCCTCGACGCCAGCGAGTACGCGGACGTCATCGTCGTGACGAAGCGCGCGCGCGACGAGTCGAACACGAAGTACGCGCAAGGCGGCATCGCCGCGGTGCAGGCCGAGACCGACAGCTTCGAGGCGCACGTTAAGGACACGCTGATCGCCGGCGCGGGGCTCAGCCACGAGCGCGTCGCCGAGCTCACGGTGAAGGATGCCCCCGCGTGCATCCAAATGCTCCGCGACCACGGCGCCCGCTTCGATCTCGCCGAGAAGCAGAGTGGCGCCAAGAACGAGCACGACGCCGATCTCGATCTCCACCTCGAAGGCGGTCACAGCGCGCGCCGCGTCGTCCACGTCGGCGACATGACCGGGCGCGAGGTCGAGCGGACGCTGCTCGAGGCGGTCGCCGCGCGGCCTCGCGTGCGCGTGCTCGAGGAGCACATGGCCGTCGATCTCATCACGCTCGCCAAGTACGGCGGGCCCGAGATCTGCGCGGGCGCGTACGTTCTCGACGTCGCGGCCGGCAAGGTCCACACGATCCTCGCGCGCGCGACGGTCGTGGCCACGGGCGGCGCCGGCAAGGTCTACCTCTACACGACCAACCCCGACGTCGCGACCGGCGACGGCGTCGCGATCTCGTACCGCGCAGGCGCCGAGATCGCGAACATGGAATTTTACCAGTTCCATCCGACCTGCCTCTTCCACCCGCAGGCCAAGAATTTCCTCATCACCGAGGCGCTGCGCGGCGAGGGGGCGATCCTGAGGAGGATCGACGGCACGGCGTTCATGAAGAACTACGATCCGCGCGCCGATCTCGCGCCCCGCGACATCGTGGCGCGCGCGATCGATCACGAGATGAAGCGCACCGGCGCCGAGCACGTGTGGCTCGACATCACCGACAAGAAGCCGGCGTTCGTGAAGGAGCGCTTCCCCGGCATCTACGCCGAGTGCCTGCGCTGGGGCGTCGACATCACGGCGCAGCCGATCCCGGTCGTGCCGGCGGCCCACTACCAGTGCGGCGGCGTCTCGACGGATCTCGAAGGGCGCACGACGATCCCCGGCCTCTGGGCGATCGGCGAGTGCGCGCATACGGGCCTCCACGGCGCGAACCGCCTCGCCTCGAACTCGCTCCTCGAGGGGATGGTCTTCGCGCGCCGCGCCGCGGTGGCCATCAAGGACGTCGATCGCACGAAGCCCTGGCCCGACGTGCCCGACTGGGACGTAGGCCAGGCCGCCACGAGCGACGAGGCCGTCGTCATCACCCACAACTGGGACGAGCTGCGGCGCCTGATGTGGAACTACGTCGGCATCGTTCGATCCAACACGCGCCTCCGTCGCGCGGCGCGGCGAATCGCGCTCCTTCAGGAAGAGATCCAGGAGTACTACTGGAGCTACTTCATCACGCGCGATCTCCTCGAGCTCCGCAACATCGCGACCGTGGCGCAGCTGATCGTCGAGTGCGCGTCGGCGCGGCGCGAGAGCCGAGGGTTGCACTATACAATCGATTTTCCGGAGCTCGACCCCAAGGCGGCGCGCGACATGGTCGTGAAGCGCGGCGTCCCCGCGCACTTGCTGGGGCGGTAACGCGCGTGCCCGACGAGCGCCGCACGCTGTCGTTCGTGACCGCCGCGGCGTGGACCGTCGGGATGTCCCTGCTCGTCGCGGTGGTCGGGAGCCTCACCGAGCTGTCTCGACCTGGCGCCGCGTTCGATCTCGTCAGCGTCACGTTCTGTCACGTCCTGTCGTACTCGCTCGCCATCTTCGCGATGCTCCGCGTCTACGCGCCGGACACGCCGGTGCGCCGGGTCATCGCCTTCCGTAGCGTGCCGATCCTCGTGCTCCTGCTCGCCGTCGCGATCGGCGCGTGCCTCTACCCGGCAGCGAGCTGGCTCGACGCGGTCGTCGCCAAGCGGTTTCCGACGAGGCCCGAGGACGCCGAGGCCCTAGGCCGCCTGATGACCGCCTCCACGACCGGGCGCCGCGTCTTCATGGCCGCCGCTTTCGTCGTCATCATGCCGGTCGCCGAGGAGATCTATTTCCGTGGGATCCTCTTCGGCGGCCTCCGCCCCGGCAGAACGCCGGGCATGGTGATCCTCGGGACGTCGATCTTCTTCGCGATGGCGCACCCCGATCCGCGGACGTTCGCGTCGGTGATGATGCTGGGCGCGATGCTCGGGTGGATGCGCGATCGGACGCGCAGCATCGTGCCGACGATCCTCGCGCAGGCCGCGTTCTTCGCTGTGCCGGTCTTGCCGATTTTGCGCGGCGGCGATCCGATGGCCGACGAGGTCTTCACGCGCTCGTGGATCCTCGGTGGGCTCGCGGCGGCGGCGCTGGCGGCCGCGGGGATCGAGGCGATGAGCCGCGCGTGGGCCGCGCAAGCCGGCGACGAGGAAGAGGAGGGGTGAGCATGGGACGACGGGGGTTGGGGAGCGTCGTGGGGCTCGCGGCGCTCGTGGCGCTGGCGCCGCGTCCGTCACGCGCGTGCGCGGTGGTCTCCGCCGCCGACGCGGTGGGCATCACGCGCGAGCAGGCCATCGTGGTGTGGGATCCGGCGACGAAGAAGGAGCGATTCATTCGGCGCGCGCAGTTCGAGACGCGCGCGAAGGACTTCGGCTTCCTCGTCCCTACGCCGAGCAAGCCAGAGCTCGAGGAGGCAAGCGACGGCGCGTTCGCCGCGCTCGATCAGGTGATCGAGGACGCGCGCGAGCAAGTGATTGAGACAGAGTGGTCCGCGGGCTGCGCCACGCTGATGATCTTCGCGCGGAGCAAAGGGATGGCGATGCCGGCCTCGGCGGTCGCGGGTGCCGAGGTGACGGTGCTCGGCACGCAGACTGTCGCCGGCCTCGACGCGACCATCCTCGAAGCATCGAGCGCCGCCGCGCTGTCCACGTGGCTGTCGGCGCATGGCTACGTCCAGCGTCCGCAGATCACGGCGTGGCTCGAGCCCTACGTCGCCGCCCACTACAAGATCACCGCGTTCAAGTACGCGAGCGGCGAGGACCGGCCGATCGGCGAGATCCTCTCCAAGTCCGTGATGCTCACGTTCGACACGGATCGCCCCTTTTATCCGTACCGCGAGCCGGTCGACACCGAGCCGCGATGGGGGCGCCTCCTGCGCGTCTTCGTGCTCGCGCCGGGGCGCATGGATGGTCGGCTCGGAGACGCCGCGTGGAGCGTCGATCGCATCTTCGCGATGCCCCTCGCCGGGCACGACGGAAAGCTGACGGGGGACTTGCCCGCGCGTCTCCTCCCGCCCGGCGCGTGGCTCACGGTGATGAACGATCACGCGACCAAGCGCGAAGGTGGCCTCGACGTGGTGTTCGCGCCCTCCGCCGACGCCGCGCCGGTGAAGCCCCCTCCGCGCGTGACCACGCGTCACGTCTTCATCCCGCTCGAGGTCGTCGTCTTCGTCGGCACCGTCGCGGTGCTCGTCGTTCGCGCGCGCCGCAACAAGAAGCGCGCGCGGCGGAAGGGCAGGGGACTCACGCCCCCCGACGCGAGCCCGCCGTCGGACGCATGAGCGTCGAGCCCGAAGCGCTCAGCCTACCGCGCCAGGCGTGAAGAGCGGCTCGATGAGCGCGAACTTCACGTTGACCGCGAGGCGGTAGCGCGTCTTGCCGTATTCGCCGGCATCGCGCACGCGCTCGATCGAGGTCGCTTCGCCGAGCAAGTCGCGGACGCGCGAGATGAGGACGCGCACGCGATGCTCGGCGTCGGCCGACTCGGGGCCCGGTCCGCCGGCGGCGCGGAGGATCTCCTCGGCGGAGAGCCCTTCCTTCGCGCGGCGGAGGAGCTGCACCACGAGCGGCTCGAGGGCGCGGCGTCGCTCGAGGCTGATCTCGCGGTTCTCGACGCGGAGCTGGTGGGCGAGGGTGTCGACGACGAGCGTGGCGTCCTCGACGAGCTTGGCTACCTCGCTCTGGCGGACACGGGTCACGCCCTGCGAGGTCGTCACGTAGATCAGCGTCTCGCCTTCGGTCGGCTCGGGCAGCTCTTCGCCGGACCCCTCGAACGGATTGGTCGGGTAAATACTGGGGTACGTGACGCGGGGAGAGACGCTGGGCGGCGGCGGTACGCTGGCGGGGCCGCCTGACGTCGGCGCGGCGTTCGCGAGGCCGCTCATCTTCTCGGCGTAGCGCACGACGCGGCTGTCGCCGCTCTTCATCGCGACCTGCCAAAGCTGCGCGCTCGCCGAGCGATCTGGGAAGACCCACCCGTGACGATCCCCCGAAAGAGCAGCACGTTCGACCGCCAGCCGCGCGGCCGTCGCGTCGCCGAGCGCGAGCGCGCACCGTCCGACGACGAGGTTCAAGCTGCCCGTGACGAACGCCTCCTCGAGGCGCGTGACGTGGGGCATCGCCGCGTCGAGCGCGTCTTTGTGCAGGCCGCACGCCTCGAGCGCGCGAGCACGAGTCGCCACGAGATCTTGCTCGTCGATCGCGTCGACGACGGCGAGCTCGGCGCGGAGCTTCTCGGCCTTGGCGAGCCACTGCTTTGCCGCCTGCGCGCGCCCCAGCATCGCCAGCGCCCACGCGCGGTGCTCGGAGAGCTGGTAGCGGAGCGTCGGCTGATCGAGATCGCCGAGGACCGCGAAGGCCTCGTCGATCGCCGCCAGCGCCGCGAGCGGGCGATCGGCCGCGATCTCCACGATCGCGAGGACGTCGTACGCGTCGGCGTGGCGCCACCCTGCGGCGAGCTCTCCGGCGATGCCGATCGCTTGCCGCGCGTGCGCGCGTGCGTCGTCGAAGCGGCCGATCGATCCGAGCGCGATCGCCATGTTTCCGTGCGCGCGCATCGCCGCGACGCCGCGAGCGGGCGATCGGCCGAGCGACGTTCCGTAGTGCTTCACCGCCATGCGCGGATCGGCCAACCTCATCGCGAGGTGACCGAGCGTCATCGCGACCGGGACGCGCCATGCACCATCCTCGAGGCGCTCGGCCACGTGCTCGGCGAGGCGCAGCGACGCGGCGGCTTGCGGGACGCGGTTCAAGCGCAGCTCGAGCTGCGCGCCGGTGAGGTGCATGTCGAGCTGCTCGCGGAGGCCCGCGCCGCGTTGCGACGTCGTGAGCAGCCGGCTCGCCGACCGAAGCTCGCTCTCGGCGTGATCGCCGCGCCCGTCCATCGTCGCGAGGATCGCGCGCTCGATCGCCAGGCGCGCCGCGTCGAGCGGGCTCCACGACGACGGCGAGCTCGGCAAGGAGGCCGCCAGCTCACGCGCGCGATCGACGCGCCCGGTCTCGCGGTACGCGCGAAGAAGGCGCACGGCCAGCGTCGGATCGATTCGCATCCGACCCGTGAGCGCCGACTCGAGCCACTGCACGATGAACGGCGCCTCGTCGGCCGCCGCCAGGCGATCGAGCAGCTGCGACACGGCCGCGACCGAGATCCCGTCGACCGGACCCGGCGGCGACGAGATGCGCCCCGAGTCCAAGCTGCCCCCCGACGGCGGGCTGCGCACGGACGACGGCGCCCGTTGCGAGGGCGGCGGACCGCCGGCGGACGGAGGAAACCCGCTCGGACCGCGCGGAACCGAGGGGGGTGAGCCGCCCGCGACCGAGGTCGGCGGGCCGGGAGGCCCCCCGGGCGGTGGCGGCGGAAGTGTAGGCATGAAGGCGCGCCGCGCCATGGATTGAAAGCTTACCCGCAACTCCCAAAAACGTCTCGTACGAAAATGAGACGCGTCAAATGGACCGTCCAGGCGGGGTAAGCTCGCCCACATGTCCTCGAAGATCCTCTGCGTGGCCGGCGCGCGGCCCAACTTCATGAAGATCGCGCCGCTGATGCGGGTCCTCCGCAAGAACCCCGCCTTCGACGCCAAGCTCGTTCACACCGGCCAGCACTACGACGAGAAGCTCTCGAAAGTATTTTTCGACGACCTCAAGATCCCGCGCCCCGACATCGAGCTGGAGGTCGGCTCCGGCTCCCACGCCGCCCAAACCGCCGAAATCATCAAGCGCTTCGAGCCGGTCCTCGAGCAGGAGCAACCTCAAGCGGTCCTGGTCGTCGGCGACGTGAACTCCACGATCGGCTGCGCGATCGTCACCGCCAAATTCGCCTTGAAAAAGCCCTTCGCGTCGAAGCTCGGCGAGCGGCGTCGCCCGATCATGATCCACGTCGAGGCGGGCCTCCGCAGCTTCGACTGGGACATGCCCGAAGAGATCAACCGCATCCTGACCGATTCGATCAGCGATCTGCTCTTCGTGTCGGACCCCGCAGGCATGGAAAACCTGAAAAAAGAGGGCGTCCACGAGAGCCGCTACTTCTTCGTCGGCAACGTGATGATCGACACGCTCCTCGCCGCCAAGGATCAGGCGATGAAGAGCAAAATCCTGGAGGAGCTGGGCGTGAAAGAGAAGGGCTACGCGCTCCTCACGCTCCATCGCCCGAGCAACGTCGACGACACGCAGGCGCTGAAGGCGCTGCTCGACACGATCGACGTCGTCGCCAAGGACCAGCCGGTGCTCTTCCCGGTCCATCCGCGCACGCGCGGGCGCCTCCAGGCGAGCGGCATCCAGCTCGATCCGGCGCGGTGGAAGCTCACCGATCCGATCGGCTACATGGATTTCTTGAAGCTCACCGCGAGCGCGAAGGTCGTCCTCACCGACTCCGGCGGCATCCAGGAGGAGACGACGGTCCTGGGCGTCCCGTGCATCACGCTCCGCGACAACACCGAGCGGCCGGTCACGATCTCGGAGGGCACCAACGTCCTCGCCGGCACGCGCCGCGAGGCCATCCTCGCCGCCTACGCGAACGTCCGCGCGAAATCGTCCGCCGCCCCCAAAATCCCGCGCTTCTGGGACGGCAAGAGCGCCGAGCGCATCGACGAGATCCTGACCGGTATCTTCGCCGCGTGAGTGAAATGAGGACCCGCGTCTACATCACGATCGACACCGAGTGCGCCGAGGAGCGAACGATCGCCGGACGCGAGATCCCCGCCCAGGGGTACGACGTGCGCGTGTGGGGGCGTTTCAAGAACCAGAAGCGCGATCTCGGCATCGGCCTCATCATGCGCGAGCTCGAGGCGCAGGGGCACCGCGGGACGTTTTACACCGAGGTCTTCGGCTCGCATCATTTCGGCAAGCCTGCGCTCGAAGAGGCGGTCCGCGCGATGCTCGCACGTGGGCACGACGTGCAGCTCCACACGCACCCGGTCCAGCGCGTCGCCGATTTTCGCACGCGCGGTGTGCCGCCGGCGCCGGACGACATCGGCGCCTACGACGACGCGCGGCAAGTGGAGCTCCTCCGCGAGGGCATCGACATCCTCGAGTCGTGCGGCGTGCCGAAGGGCGACGTCCTCAGCTTCCGCGCCGGGAATTTCGGCGCGAACAACGCGACGTGGGCCGCGATGGCGAAGGCCGGGCTCGTCGTCTCCAGCAACTACAACCCTTGCTACTTCGACAAGAACTGCAAGATGCGTTTCGACGGGAGCCCGCCAGGCCTCTTCGAAGCCGTTCCGGGAGTCTGGGAGGTGCCGATCTCCAACTTCAAGGACGTCGGCGGCGGCTTCCGTCACCTCCAGATCACGGCGGTGTCGCTCGAGGAGACCAAGCGCTACCTCTTCGAGGCGCACGCGCGCGGCATCGGCGAGGTCATGCTCGTGACCCACTCGTTCGAGCTCTGCCACATCGACGATCCAATGGAGCGCCTCGGGCGCGTCAACTCGATCAACCTGCTGCGCCTGCGCGGCCTCAGCCGCTTCCTCGCGCGACGGAGCGATCTCTTCGAGGTCGACACCGCCGGCGCCCTCGCCGCGCGGATCAAGGACGGCCGCGAGAAGCCCGCCGCCCGCGGCGCGGTCACCGCCGAGTACCCCTCTGGCCTCGCCCGCCACAAGGCGCGGCGCCTCGTGGAACAAGCCCTGAAGCGCGCCGAAGCCAAAGTGAAGATCGGCGGCGGCGTCTTTGGTAGTCTCGCGCGCCCATGATGCACGGTGAGAGCATCGTCTGCTTCGCGAAGGACTGGAGCGAAGACCCGACGAGCAACAACCACGTGATGAAGATGCTGGGCCGGGACAACCAGGTCGTCTGGCTCAACTCGATCTCGACGCGCACGCCCGACTTCAAGAGCGGCCGCGACCTCGGCAAGATCGCCAAGAAGCTGAAGGGCTTCGCGAAGGGGCCGATCGACGTCGAGGCGGGCCTTCACGTCTACACGCCGATCGTCCTGCCGTTTCCCCATAGTCGCGCGGCGACGACCGCCAACGGCCAGATTTTGCGCGGCTCGGTGAGCCTGCTCCGCAAGAAATACGGCATGGGGAAGGACTTTCAGCTCTGGAGCTTCATCCCGACCGCGGTGAAATACGTCGGCAAGCTCGGCGAGTCGTTCGTCGTCTACTACTGCACCGACGAGTGGAGCCACTTCAGCTACGTCGACGGCCCGAAGATCGTCGCGATGGAGAAGGAGCTCTGCGAGCGCGCGGACATCGTCTTCACGACCGCCAAGACGCTGCTCGAGCGGAAAAAACAGTATAACCCCGAGACGCACCTCGCCTCTCACGGCGTCGACGTCGCGCATTTCGCGCAGGCGCTCGATCCGAAGACCGAGCTCGCCCCCGAGGTTCGTGACATCAAGGGGCCGGTCATCGGCTTCGTCGGCCTCATCCAGGACTGGGTCGACACCGACGCGATCGCGTACCTCGCCGAGAAGAAGCCGGACTGGACGTTCGTGGTCATCGGCAAGTCGCTCGTCGACGTCTCGCACTTGAACAAGCCGAACATCCGCCTGCTCGGCCGCAAGGCGTACGCCGAGCTGCCGCCGTACATGAAGCGGTTCGACATCGGCCTCATCCCGTTCCGCCTGAACGAGCTCACGCGCAACGTAAACCCGATCAAGCTGCGCGAGTATTTCAGCGCGGGACTCCCCGTCGTCTCGAGCGACATCCCCGAAGTGCGCCACTACGCGGACTACGAGTTCGGCGAAAAAGAAGGCGCGCTCGGCTGCGGCGTCTACAGGACGCACGACGAGCTCCTCGCGCTTTGCGAGAAGGCCCTCGTCGCCGACACGCCCGGCGCGCGAAAGAAGCGCAGCCAAGCGATGCTCGCGGAGACGTGGGAAAAGAAGGTCGAGGCGCTGGGGAACCACATTCTGCGCGTGAGAGAGCAAAAACGGCGTCGGTGAAAAGGGGGCGATCGCATGGGTGCTTGGAGTCGCAGTTGGTCGATCACGCAAACGAGCTTTTCCATCATCCGCAAGGACTCGGAGATGCTCTGGTTCCCCATTCTCGCGGGGTTGTTCTCGCTGATCTTCTCGGCGGCGCTGATCGTCCCCACGTTCGTGCTGAACCTCGCCGAGCAGGCGGGCGGCGATCGTCTGGTCGTCGGGCCGCTCCAGTACGTCGTGCTCTTCGTGACGTACTTCGGCCTCGCCTTCATCGCGACGTTCTTCAACGTCTGCGTCGTCTACACCACGCGCGTGCGCCTCTCGGGCGGCGACGCGACGTTCATGGATAGCGTCAAGTTCGCGCTCTCGCGGATTCACCTCATCGCCGGCTGGAGCCTCGTGTCCGCGACCGTCGGGATTCTCCTGCGCATGCTCGACTCGATGGCCGAGCGCTCGGGGCTCGTCGGCAAGATCCTCCTCATGATCTTGCGCGCCATCCTCGCCACCGCCTGGAGCGTCACCACGGTTTTCGTCGTGCCGGCGATGGTCTACCGCGATCTCGGCCCGTTCGACGCGATCAAGGACTCGCTCGCCACGCTGAAGCGCACCTGGGGCGAGTCGCTCATTCGGTTTTACGGCGTCGGGCTCGCGTCGTTCGTGTGCGCGTTGCCGTTCATCGCGCTCATCGTCGGAGGCGTCGCGCTCGTGCAGCAGGTGCCCGCCGGCGGCTTCGCGCTCGTGGGCGTCGGCGTGCTGGGCCTCCTCGCGGTCAGCTTGGTCTTCGGCGTCGTCAGCACCGTCTGGAAGACCGTGCTCTACCAGTGGGCCACCAGCGGCGCGGTCCCTGCCGGCTACGACCAAGGGATGCTCCAGACTGCCTTCATGGCGCGGCGCTGATCGCCGGCTCGCGCGATCCCGTCGTGAGCACTCGATCGCGCCTCCTCGCGTCGCTGCCCTCGCAGAGCAAGTCGAACCAGGTTCGGCTCGCCGTCGCGCTGATCGCCGGCTCCGGGCACCTCGTGCAGGCGCTCGGCTTCGTATGGCTCGGCCATCCATCGCTGGCGATGGCGTCGATCGCCGCCGTCTTCGTCTTCGTCGTCGTCGCGTGGCTCGTCGTCCGCGGCCGCTCGCGCATCGGCGGATGGCTCGCGTACCTGGAGATCCTGAGCCACATCTCGCTCATGGTCTGGGTGTGGGGCCCCGCCGCGCTCTACTGGATCTATTTCGTCGTGATGGCGGGCGGCGCCTACCTCGCGTTCGATCCGACGGAGCAGTGGGATCGCCGCGTCGCGACCGCGTTGCCGCTCGTATTCGGTCCCGTCGTGTTCGTCGTCAGCCAGGGCCATCGCCCCGTCGTCGAGGTGAGTGACGCGGCCCTCTCGCTCCTCGCGGTGGCCAACGTGTGCGGCGCGCTCGTCGGCCAGACCGGCGTGGTGATCTGGTTCGCGAACGTCGCCGACCGTGCCGAGCGCGCCGCCGAGCACGAGCGCGACCGATCGGAGAAGCTCCTCCTCAACGTCCTGCCGGCGCCGATCGCCGCGCGCCTGAAGGATGGCGCCGCAACGATCGTCGACTCGTTCGCGGGCGTCACGGTGCTCTTCGCCGATCTCGTCGGCTTCACGAAGCTCTCGGCGCGCATCCCGACCGGCGAGCTCATCGTCCTCCTGAACGAGATCTTCTCGGAGTTCGACGCGCTCGCCGAGAAATACGGCCTCGAGAAGATCAAAACGATCGGCGACGCGTACATGCTCGTCGGTGGCCTTCCAATGCCGCGCGACGATCACGCGGAGGCCGTCGCGAAGATGGCCCTCGAGATGCGCGAGGTCATGGAGCGCCGCCCGCCCGTCGCCGGCGAGAAGCTCGGCCTCCGCATCGGCATCCACTCCGGCCCCGTCGTCGCCGGCGTCATCGGCACCCGCAAATTCTCCTACGATTTGTGGGGCGACACCGTGAACACCGCGAGCCGCATGGAGTCGCACAGCGAGCCCGGCAAAATTCAAGTCACCGAAACGACCCGCGACCTTCTCGCCGCACACTTCCATCTCACCGAGCGCGGCACGATCGCCGTGAAAGGCAAAGGCGAAATGCGAACCTGGTTCCTCGACAGCGTCCTGTCCGCCTCGTGATCAGCGCGCGCAAAGCGCGCTTTGCCGAAGGCAAGGCGGGGAGGCTCCGTCGCCGGGCGACGGAGGGGCCGCAGGCCCACCACACGCAGTAAGTTTTCTGAATCGGCGCCTTCGCGCTGATTCAGAACACACCGCCGAAGCTCATGCCGGCCCACGGGAAGAGGACCTTGCCGCCGCCCGGGATGATGAACGGCGTGAAGCCGATGAAGAACGTGAAGCCGCCTTTGGCCGGCAGGTACCGGTACCCGATGGCAAGCGTCGGCGCGGGCACGAAGCCGGTCGCGGAGACGAACGAGCTGTCGTTGGAGCTCGTGCCGCTGAGCGAGATGAAGGTGAGGCCGGCGCCGAGCTGAAGCTTGTGGTCACGGCTGCCGATGCCGTAGTAGTTCGCGAGGACGGGGAACGTGAGCATCGAGACCTTCGAGCTCGCCGATCCGCTGCTCGCGCCGAGTGAGATGTAGCTGAGGCCGACGCGCACGCTGAAGTCGGAGTCGCCGAAAATGCGCTCGTAGTTGATCGAGTAGACGAGCCCGTTGTCGCCGAGCTCGAGGAAGACGGCGTTCTCGGCCTTTCGGATCTGCTTCTCCTCGCCGTTTCCTTGCGCCTGACCCTGACCCTGACCCTGGCCTTGGCCCGTCGGCTGGTACTGGACGGGCGGCGGCGGCTTCGCGGGAACGACGGCGGGCGCCGTGCTCGGATCGCTGGGGGGCGGAGGCGGCGGGGGCGGTAGGGGCGTCGCAGCCTGCGCCAACGCGATCGACGGAGCGAGCCCAACAGTGCCAAGGAACGCGAGCGCAGCCAGGACTCGTTTCATGGATCCTCCCGGGCATTTCTGGTGCCCGGCGATCAGGGTACGGCGCTTTGGGGGCGTTCGTCACCTCTGCCGTTGCGTCGCCCCTTCTCGATGGCGCACTCTGCGGCGCCCATGTGCTTTCGTCGTCGCGCGCTTGCTGCTCTGGTCGTTGCGATGACCGCGTCGTGCAAGACTGCGCCCTTCGCTGCGCCCGAGGACGCGGGGCCTGCTGCGCTTGCGTCGGTCGATCGCGCCGCCGCCCGCCCGCCGCCGCCCCTCCGCGCGCCGCATCTCCTCGCGCCGGCGCTGCCCGATCTTCCCGAGCTCGCCGCGCACGACGCGCCCGGCGTCGCCCCGCCGGGGAGTAAGCCCGACGATCATCCGTGCGGCAGCGTGTGGAGCGGCACCGGCCTCGTGCCGCTGATGTGCACGAAGTCGTCGCTCCTGTTCGGCGTTGGCGAGGCGGGCGCCGTCGTGATCGTCCCTGACGCCAAGATGCACGCGTCGCTGCCGCCGCTCCCTGCCGTGGTCGATCATCGCCTCGAAGGCTCCGAAGGTCCCGTTCGCGATCAAAAGAGCTCCCCCGCGTGCACGGCGTTCGCGATCGCGACGGCCATCGATCACGCGCTCCTCCGATGGATCGGCAAAGCGAGCGCAGTCTCGTCGATGCAGCTCTGGTCGCGTTACAGGACGCCGCTCGAGAAGAGCGCGATCGTGAGCAACCTCGGCCTCTCGCTGGGCGGCGAGGCGGAGTGGCCGTGGAACGTCACCGAGGCGAACGGCTGGATCTCGTGCCCAGTCGGCGGAAGGGGCAAGCCGCCTGCGGCGGGCTGTGGCCTTCCGGTCAGCGAGGCGCACCGCCACAAGGTCGAAGCCAAGCTCGTCGCGACGCTCACGCACGTCGAGTACCTGACAGACGTCGACGCGGCGACGCTGACGCCGAAGCTCGCCGCGGGGCAGGACATCATCTTGACGCTGCTCCTCCCCGACGCGTTCATGCCGAAGGGGAAGGTCGGCGCGCGTTACCTTCCGCACTACACGAAGGCGGGTCTCGACGCGGGTCACGCGGTCGTCGTGGCGGGCTACGTGCGCTTCGCCCATGGGACGTACTACCTCCTCCACAACAGCTGGGGCCCGTCGTGGGGCGACGGCGGGTACGCGTGGATGCACGAGGCGACCGTGAAAGCCTGGGCGCGCGAGGCCGTCGTGGTCGACGCCGAGCCGAAGCTCCCCGACTCGGGGGGTCGCCCGAAGCGCGTGCGTGGAGAGCTCACTTGCGAGGCGGGGCTGGTCCCCGACAGCATCCGAGGCGCGTGCACGGCGCCGTGCGCCGACGGCAGCCCGCGCCACGACGGCGTCTGCCCCGCCGCGGGCCAATGCGCCGCCGGCCTCGTGAACCTCACCGGCGCGTGCGTGCTCGCGTCCCCTTCGGGGAGCGGCGTCGACGCGGATACGCTCGTGCGGTGGACCTGCGGCGCCGGCGGCTGCGCGTACACCGTCCCGAGGACGATCGACAAGCAGTGCACGGGCAACAGTTGCCTGGTCTCCTGCCCCGCGCCCGACTTTCACCTGGCGCGCGCCAACGGGCAGCTGACCTGCATCGAATGACCGAGCGACTGAGCAGGATCTGCCCATCGCTGCGCGAGGTCTGCTCGTTCCTCTACGGATCACCGGCGAGAGAGGCGGACCCGGCGCGGAAAATCGTGGGTATGCTCTTTGCGAAGGACTTGGGCATGGCAGTGCCTTCATTTCGCGGTTCCCGACGCGGTTCCTTCCGGGCCATGGGGGTCGCCTGCGCGACGCCGCTCCTCGCCGCATTCGCACTGATCGCGTGCACGGACTCCGCCAGCTCACCGGACGCCTCGGCGCCGGATGGATCCTCCACCGACGGGGGGCCGGCCGCCGATGCGACGACCTCGGCCGACGGAAGCGTCGACGCGAATGACGGCTCGACGCCGAACGACGCGGGCGCGGACGCGCGAGACGCCGCCCTCGATGCGAGCGATGCGTCGGACGGAGCCGACGGCGCGACCGCGCTCGCCAGCATCTTCGTCAGCGACGGAACGCAGGCGTTCGGCGGCGTCGTCCGCGGATTTCCGGGAGGCGGAAGCATCGACGCCGGGCAGCCGAGCCAGTTCTTCTACAGCGTGCGACGCATCAACGTCGCCGCCGACATCGGTCTGGACGGCGCCGGCAACATCTACGTCGCCGACGTCGAGACGGACGCCACCAAGAACGCCATCCAGATCTTTGCGCCGGACAGCCACGATCAGGCGACGCCGATCCGCGTCATCACGGGCCCAAGCACGCTGCTCCAAAACGGCGTGCCGGCGATCCGGGTCCTGTCGGATGGGCGCGTCTACGTAGGAAGCCCCTCGGGCATCATCGCCTTCGCGGCGGGGGCCAACGGCGACGTCGCGCCGGTGCAAAACGTGACGACGCTCGGAAACGCCTCGGGCGGCGGATTCGGCGTCGGCGTCGCCGGCGATCCGCTGTACTTCACGAACCCGCTCGAAATTCGAAAGTACCCGGGCAACTCGAGTGGCCCGACGCAACCCTCGGCGATCATCACGGGTGCACCGCCGATTCCCGGCATCGTGGACCAACCGTTTCGACTCACGGTGGACCCCCTCGGCAATCTGTACGATCTCGACGTGGGCTCGGGGAGCATCCTCGTCTTCGGCCCCAACGCCAACGGCACGGACCGCCCCAGTCGATCGTTCACCTTCGGAGGGACGAGCACGCCTGGCTCGGCCATCACCCTCGACAGCACGGGGCGCATCTACCTCCTGACGAACCCGGGGACGCCTCGCATCGACGTGTATTCGGCGAACGCCAACGGGCCCGGCACGGCGCCCGTGGCGTCGATCACGTCTCCGACCTTCGTGCTTCCGACGGGAATCGCGACCACGCTGTAGCGGTCAGCCCCGCCTCTTCGAGGTCGCTCCCCGTCGATTTCACGTTTCGTGCAGGCGACTTCCGCTCTAAGGTTCGGCCGCCCATGGTGGCCACCGTAACCCCCCTCCGCGCGCCCGACGCGCCGCTCGAAGGCGAGAAGGTGCTTGCACTCTACAAGCACATGGTCCTCGCCCGCACGCTCGACGAGCGCCTCGCGCAGCTCCAGAAGGATGGCAAGCTCGGCTCCCACCTCTCGGCGGCGTTCGAGGAGGCGGCGATCCTCGGGGCGGTCGCGGCGCTGAGGGAGCAGGATTGGGTCTTCCACTACGGGCGCGAGGCGGCAGGCGCGCTCTATCGCGGAATGCCGCTCGCGGCGTACCTCTCCCACGTCTTCGGCAAGGTGGGCGACGGCGGCAAGGGGCGGCAGATGCCCGGCACGTTCGCGTCGCGGGCGGCTCGCTTCGCGTCGGCGAGCGCGCCGATCGGCACGCAGATCACCCACGCGGTCGGCTTCGCGTGGGCGGCGAAGCTGAAGAAGGACGACGTCGTCGCGCTCGCCTGCTTCGGCGAAGGGGCCACCAGCTCCGGCGACTTCCACACGGGCCTCAACTTCGCGGGCGTCTTCAAGGCGCCGGTCGTCTTCTTGTGTCGGAACAACGGCTGGGCCATCAGCGTCCCCGCCGAGCGGCAGACCGCGGCGAGCTCGTTCTGGCTGAAGGGCATCGCGTACGGCATTCCCGGCGTCGCGGTCGACGGCAACGATCTCTTCGCAGTCCACAAGGCGGTCGCGAGCGCCATCCAACGCGCGACCCACGGCGAAGGTGCCACCCTCATCGAGGCGACCACCTCGCGCAAAGACGATCCGCTCCACCGTGTCCGCCAGCACCTCGAGGCGCGCCGCCTCTGGACCGAGAAGGACGAGAGCGAGCACGCCGGCCGTGTCCGCGCCGAGATCGACGTGGCCCTCGCCCTCGCCCAGTCCGAGCCCGCGCCCCCGCGCGAATCGATGTTCGACGACGTCTACCGCAGCGCGCCGTGGCACCTCCACGAGGAGCGTGAGGAGCTCGAAAAATGCCGGAAATGAACATGGTCGGGGCCATCAACGACGGCCTCCGTCATGAGATGAGAAGGGACCCGCGCGTCATCGTCATGGGCGAGGACGTCGGCAAGGTCGGCGGCGTCTTCCGCGTCACGCAGGGGCTCTTCGACGAGTTCGGCGAGGATCGCGTCATCGACACCCCGCTCAGCGAGGGCGGCATCATCGGCACGGCGATCGGCATGGCGCTCTACGGCATGGTCCCGGTGCCGGAGATCCAGTTCGCCGATTTCATCTACCCGGCGTTCGATCAGATCGTCAGCGAGCTCGCCAAGATGCGGTACCGCTCGGGCGGCGAGTACGCGAGCAAGATCGTGATCCGCGCACCGGTCGGCGGCGGCATCCGCGGCGGCCACTACCACTCGCAGTCGCCCGAGGCGCTCTTCATCCACACCGCCGGCCTCAAGGTCGTCTGCCCGTCGAACCCGTACGACGCAAAGGGCCTCCTCCTCGCGTCGATCCGCGATCCCGATCCCGTCCTCTTCTTCGAGCCGAAGCGCGTCTACCGGGCCGCGAAGGGCGAGGTGCCGGAAGGGGACTACACCGTGGAGCTCGGCAAGGCCGCGATCGCGCGTCCGGGCAAGCACGTCACCGTCATCGCCTGGGGCGCGATGCTCTACGAGGCGCTCGCGGCCGCCGAGGAGGCCGCCAAGCAAGGCGTCGAGTGCGAGGTCCTGGACCTGCGGACGCTGTGGCCGGTCGACATCGACGCGATCGTCGCGAGCGTGAAGAAGACGGGCCGCGTCGTCGTCGTCCACGAGGCGCCCAAAACGTGCGGGTTCGGCGCGGAGCTCGTCGCGCTCGTCAACGAGAAGGCATTCGTCCACCTCGAGGCACCGCCGGTCCGCGTCGCCGGCTTCGACACGCCATTCCCGTACTCGCTCGAGATGGAGTACTTGCCCCTCGCTCACCGCATCCTGCCCGCCGTCCTCGACACGGCGCGGTTCTAGTCTAAAGCAGAAGTCGTTTGACCGCCGCGGGCAAACGACTGGAGCGACCCACCAGAAGGATAGAGCAACCGTTCCATTCAAGGGACGGTTGCTCTATGACAAGGAAAGAAGTCATGGCGCGCTGGGAATTCAAGCTTCCGGACATCGGCGAAGGGGTCACCGAGGGCGAGGTCGTGGCCTGGCTGGTCAAGCCCGGCGACGTCGTCAAAGAGGACCAGCCGATGGTCGAAGTGATGACCGACAAGGCGACCGTCACGATCACGTCGCCGCGCGCCGGCACGATCCTCGAGACGACGGGCAAGGTCGGCGAGATCGTGCGCGTGCACCACGTGCTCGTCGTGTTCGACCTCGGCGGTGATGCTACGGCTGCGGCTCCGGCGGCTCCCGCGGCGGCTCCGTCGGTCAACAAGAACGGCAACGGGAACGGCGTGAACGGCCACGGGCCTGGCGCGTCGCCTTCCAAGGACCAAGGTCCGGCGGCGACGGCGCTCGGCGACATCAAAGAGTCGCTCCCGGGAATGGGCGCGGCGCGCGCTTCGAGCGGAGGCGGTGGCGGAGGCGGTGGCGTGTCTGCGGGTGGCGCGGTGCAGGGCTACTTCAACGCGAAGCCGCTCGCGACGCCGGCCACGCGCAAGCTCGCGCGCGACATGAGCATCGATCTCACGCGCGTGCCGCCGACCGGCCCGCAGGGGCGCGTCACCAAGAGGGACGTCGAGTCGTTCGCGACGACGCCGGCGCTCTCGTCGACGACCGCCGCCGCGCAGTCTCCTACGACGAGCGCGACGAGCATCGGCGGGCACGCGCGCGACGCCGTGAAGATCACCGCGCCGACCCACGAGCAGACGGCGCTCGAGGAGCGCGTCCCTTTCGCCGGCATGCGCCGCAAGATCGCGACGCGCATGCAGATGAGCACGCAGACCGCCGCGCACTTCACCTTCGTCGAGGAGTGCGACGTCACGCAGCTCAAGGCGATGCGCACGCGCCTCAAGCCCGCCGCAGAGAAGGCGGGCGTCAAGCTCACGTACCTGCCGTTCATCGTGAAGGCGGTCGTCGCGTCGCTGAAGAAGCACCCCATCCTCAACAGCGCGCTCGACGAGAGCACCAACGAGCTCGTCTACCGCAAGTACTACAACATCGGCATCGCCGCCTCGACCGACGCAGGCCTCATCGTTCCGGTTCTGAAGGACGCCGATCGCAAGAGCCTCCTCGACGTCGCGCGCGAGATCGATCGCCTCGGCGCCGAGGCGAAGGCTGGCAAGTCCAAGGCGAGCGAGCTGTCGGGGTCGACGTTCACGATCACGTCGCTCGGCGCGCAAGGCGGCCTCTTCGCGACGCCGATCCTGAATTTCCCCGAAGTGGGCATCCTCGGCGTGCACCGCATGAAGGAGCGCGCGGTCGTGAAGGACGGGCAGATTGTCATCGGCGAGGTGATGCTCCTCAGCCTCTCGTTCGATCACCGCATCGTCGATGGCCACGTCGGGGCAGCCTTCGCCTACGACGTGATTTCCTATCTGGAGACGCCGGACACGCTGTTCCTCGAGATGGCGTAGTCGCTCACGAAATGAGCGCGTAGTAGACGCACACGCCGCCGTTCGCCAGGATCATCGTCCAAGTGAGCGCCGTGCCGAGGAAGCGTCCCGGCGACGTGCCGCTCGATTTGTACACGCCGACCGCGTGCGCGATGCGCGCCGCCACGAGCGAGATGCCGAGAGCATGGAGGACGATCGGCGGCGCGCCCTGAAGCTCGGCGGCGAGCATGAGGAGGAGCGCGAGGGGGACGAACTCGGCGAAGTTCCCGTGCACGCGGACGGCGCGCTGGAGGATCTTCGCGCCGCCGTCGCCGAGGCCGACCTGGAGCTGACCGCGGAGCCGAGAGATGTAGGCGGCGAAGGCGACGAGCAGGACGCCGGACGCAGCGGCGTAAAGGGGAGTGACGCGGATCACGGGCGCCGCCTCTCGAGCGGCCGCGCGCCCTGCTTGTGATCGAACCAGGCGGTGCGGAGGTGGCGCGTGAGGCCGGACGCATAGAGGCAGTCGCGCAGCGCGTTGAGCTCGTGCGTGACGCCGTTGTGCGCGAGCGCGGTGCGGACGAACACCGCTTCACTCTCGGTGAGCTCTTCGCGCGAGAGCGTGCCCTCCACCTTCTCGTACGCGCAGCGGACGCCGGCGCGCTCGAGATCGGCGAGGAGGTGCTGGCTCTCGCCTTCGGTGGACGCGCCGGCGCCGTAATAGCTCACGAGCTTGTGACGGTGCCGCATCCCGCGGCCCTGTCCGGCCACGACCCAGTCCTTGAACATCTCGGTGTTCGCGTAGAGCGCGTCGAACAAGTAGATCTCGTTCACGTCGACCCCTCCCGCGCGCGCACACGCCGCCGCCGCGTGGTAGCCGCCCGAGTGCGCCGACAGGCACACCGTCCCGGCGCGCGTCGGCGCCGTGCCCCCGCCCACCCGCGCCGGGCCGAGGGTCTTGCTCGCTTCGGGCGAAGCCAGCGCCGTGAGCGCGTCGTCGAGCATGCGCGCGAGACCGCCCTCGGCTTCGAGCTTCCCGCACGATGAGTCGGCGTTCATGACCGGCCCCTGCGGTACGAGGAGGATCGCGTTCTGCTTGCTGTCGAACAGCTGCTCGCGGAGCTCGTGCGCGATCATCGCGCGCTCGGCTGTGGTGTTGTGGCCGTGGAAATGGACGACGACGCTGATCCGTCCGTCGCGCGGCGCGCGATGGTGGCGCGGCACGAAGGCGAAGACGGTGCGGTCCTGGTACGCGGCGCCGGCGGCGGGGAAGGGGGCGTGATCGAGCTCGAGGGCGAACGTGGTGCCGCGCTCGTCGGTGGTCACCGAACGTACGCGCGAGGCCGCGCGCGCGGGGCGAGCGGCGAGGGCAACGGTGGCGGCGACGATGCCGCCGAGAAAGGCGCGTCGGCCGAGAGCAACGGTGCGCATTCCCCCAAATCGCCCGAGTAGGTGGATGTAGGCAAGTTATTGACGAACGCGGACTCCATGGGAATCGCGAGGAAGTAGGGGAAGTGATTGGTGCGCACACGCAACAGTGTAGTGCGTGTCCCCGCATTGGGCGGTCACTCGATTAGGAGAAGACCCCATGCGTACCCGCTCCCTCCTCGCCGCCCTGTTCCTCCCGACCGCCCTCGCCATCGGAGCCGCTTGCGGCGGAGGAGCGCCGACGCCCCCCGCCACGCCGGACGTCCCCGCCGCCCCGTCGGCGCCGGACATGCCGCCGGCCCCCACGGCGACCACGCCTGCCCCGACCGCGTCCGCCACGGCGGCGCCGACGGCGACCGCGCCCGTCGAGGCGAAGCTCGACTGGAAGGGCATGACCAAGGAGCAGAAGACCGACCACATGAAGAAGGTCGTCATGCCGAAGATGGCCGAGGTCCTGAAGGGCTACGACGGCAAGAAGTGGCAGAACGTCACGTGCGTCACGTGCCACGGCGACGGCGCGAAGCAAGGCAAGTTCGACATGCCGAACGCCAAGCTCCCCAAGCTCTCCTTCACCGATGGCTTCAAGAAGCACATGACGAAGGACCCGAAGATCACCAAGTTCATGATGGAGCAGGTCACTCCGACGATGAAGGATCTCCTCGGCATGCCGGCGTTCGACATGGCGACCAAGACCGGCTTCGGCTGCGGCAACTGCCACATCGTCGGCCCCTGAGCCTCGACCCGCGTCGGGGAGCGTGACGGTTACGCTCCCTGATTCAGCGGACGCTTGCGCAGCGCCTGAAGCAGGAAATCGCGGAACGCGGTGACCTTGCGCGGCAGGTTGCGGCTGGACGGATACGCCGCGAAGAGCGGAGCGGGCGGCGCCTCGTGGCGCGGAAGAACGCGCTCCAGGCGCCCCGCCGCGACGTCGGCGGCTGCGAGGAAGCCCGGGAGGAGCGCTACGCCGGCGCCCGCGATCGCCGCGCCCCGCAGGAACGCGAAATCGTCGGCGAAGAGGTGCGGATCGGGCGAGACCTCGCTCTTGCCCTCGGGGCCCGACAAGGTCCACAACTGCGCCCGGCCATCGTGCGATCGAAAGACCAGGCACGCGTGATCGTGCAGGTCGAGCGGTGAGGTTGGCCTTCCGCGGCTCGCCACGTACGCCGGCGACGCGAACAGATACGCGTCGAGCGTCCCCACGCGCCGCGCGACGAGCGTGGAGTCCTGAATTTTGCCGATGCGGAGCGCCAGATCGAAGCCCTCCGCGACGACATCCACCGGGCGCGGTGTCAGCCGTACGTCGAGCTGCACGTGCGGGTGCTGCGCGAGGAACGCCGCCGCGAGCTCGGCGAAGTAGCTCGTCCCCAGATCGTTCGGCATCGTGATGCGGAGGGTGCCCGCCGGGTGGCTGCCTTGCTCGGGGACGTCCCGCGCCGCGGCGCGCAGTGCTGCCACGTGCGGGAGGACGCGCTCGTACAGCGTCGCGCCAGCGGACGTGAGCGCCACCTTGCGCGTCGTCCGGTGGAGCAGGCGCGCGCCGAGCGTCTCCTCGAGGCGCGCGATGTCGCGGCTCACCGTCGATGTCGGCACGCCGAGCTTCTTCGCCGCCGCGGTGAAGCTCGCGCCCTCGACGACGTGGACGAAGGTCGCCAGGGCGTCGAGGTTCATGGGTCTTTGCTATCATGACTGGGTGTCCGTCCGACTCGTCGGGGTGATGATCGCGCTCGGGGTCGCCGGTGGCCTCGTCGCCAAGGACGCCTGCGCCGAAGACAACGCCGAGACGCTCCGCGCCGCCGCGCGCGAGTTCGACGAGGGGCGTCGTCTGTTCCTCGAGAACAAGTTCGAGCCGGCGGCGGTCCATTTCGAAAACGCGTTCATCGACGCGCCGCGCGCCGAGGCGCTTCGCAACGCGATCCGTGCGCGGAGGGCCGCGCGGCAGTTCGCGCGCGCGGGAACCCTCGCCCAGCTGGCGCTCGACCACTATGCGTCGGACGCGCCTACGGTGCAGCTCGCGAACGAGGTCCTCGCCGAGACGAGCGCGAAGGCGCACGCCGTCGTCGTCGTCTGCGATCCCAAATGCGCCGTCGCCGCCGACGGCCGCGCGGTTTCCCTCGTGGACGCGCGGACCCAGCGCATCTTCCTGGATCCCGGCGCGCACGAGCTCGCCGTCAGCTTCGGCACCCGGACGCGGCAGATTAAGGTCGACGCAAAAGCCGGCGGAAAGTCGGAGCTTTCCGTGAAGCCTCCCGAGGAGGCCGTCCGTGCCACGCCGCCGCCCCCGAAGACCACGGGGGGAAAGCCGTTCGGGCCCGTCGTCTTCGTGGTCATGGGGGGGCTCACCGCGGTCGGCGCGGGTGCGACCGTCGTGTCGGGCATCGACGCGAAGAACAACCCTGGCGCCGACGCCGTCCGTCGCGAGTGCGCAGGCCTAGGCGAGAGCTGCCCGACCTACCAGCGTGGCCTCCAGGCCCAGCTCCGGACCAACATCCTCCTCGGCGCGACGGCCGGGCTGGCGGTGGTCACGGCGGTCGTCGGGGTCTTCTTTACCGAATGGTCGTCCGCGGATGCACGCCCCACCGCCGGCTGGCGGCTGTCCCCGTTCGGGGTTTCCGGCATGTTCTGAGCCGTGGCGCCTCCTTTGTGGGATACTCCCAGGAGGAAGTGTCGCCCTGACGAAGCTGCTTTCCATCGACGGCGAGGGGGAGAGGCTCGACCGCTTCGAGCTCATCGCGGAGCTCGCGGCCGGCGGGATGGCGACGGTGTTCCTGGCGCGCCTTTCCGGCATGGCCGGATTCCAGCGCATGTACGCCATCAAGCGGCTCCACCCGCACCTCGCGCGCGAGAGCGAGTTCGTCGACATGTTCCTCGACGAGGCGCGCCTCGCTGCGCGCATCCATCACCCGCACGTCGTCCCCATCCTCGAGATCGGCCAGAGCGACAAGGGCTACTACCTCGTGATGGAATACATCGAGGGGGACACTGCCGCCCGCATCTTCGGGCGCTGCGCGCAGAACGAGAAGCGGGTGCCCTGGAACGTGGGCGTCCGCATCGTGCTCGACACGCTCTCGGGGCTCCACGCCGCCCACGAGGTGAAGGACGACGCCGGGCAGCCGCTCGAGGTCGTTCACCGCGACGTGTCTCCGCAGAACGTGCTCGTCGCGCTCGACGGGACGTCGCGCCTGACCGATTTTGGCGTGGCGCGCGCGGCGAGTCGCCTGTCGACGACGCGCTCGGGCCACCTCAAGGGAAAGCTCGCGTACATGGCGCCGGAGCAGGCGCGCGGCGAGGCGCTCGATCGCCGGGCCGACGTGTTCGCGGCGGGCGTGATCCTGTGGGAGCTGCTGACGTTCCATCGCCTCTTCAAGTCGGAGGGCGAGGCGGAGACGTTGAACCGCCTGCTCTACCTCCCCATTCCGACGGCGCGCGAGATCGATCCGGAGGTGCCGCCGGAGCTGGAGCAGGTCGCGATGCGCGCGCTCGCGCGGGATCCGGCGCTGCGCTTCGCGACCGCGCAGGAAATGGGCGACGCGCTGGAAGCGGCGGCGCGCATCACGGGTACGCTCGGTACGTCGCGTGAGGTGGCCGAGCTGCTCAAGATCGTGCTGGGCACCGATCTCGACGCGCAGCGCGAGGCGGTTCGGCAGTGGATGAGTCGGAGCGAGCCGAGCGCGGGCCGAGGCAGGACCTCCACCGCGCCGCCTGCGCCGCGCACCAACCCGCCGGTGTCGAGTGTCTCGTCGGCGGTCATCCAGGTCCCGCCGCCGCCATCGTCGTACGGCGTCGACGCGCGCGTGAGCTCGTTGCCGCCGTCGTCGTCGCGCCGTGGCTCCAGCGTCCGCGCCGGGGTTTGGGGCGCAGTCGCGGCGCTCGTCGTCGTGGTGGTCGGTCTCGGCGCGTGGAGATGGCATCGGCCACGGACCGCGCCGACCGCAGCCGCGACCTCCGTAGCGCCGCCGGCGGTCGACGTCGCGCCGGTTCCCGAGCTCGCCGCGACTGCCGCCACCGCCGCGGCACAGGCTCCGACGTTGCACGCCGCACCTCCCGACACCGGCGCGCCCGTCGCTGCCGCGAGCTCGGCGCCGCGCGCGAAGGCGAGCAAGCCGCCCCGCGGCGTCACGCGTCCCGCGCCGCCGCCTGCCGCGGCTGCTGCACCTCCTGCACCCGTGGCCGCGCCGCCGCCTGCTGCCGCGCCGGTCCCCGACGACCTGTCCCACAACCCCTACCGCTGAGCGAAGAGATGCGCTCCCCGTGGCCTCGCCGCGCCGCCGTCGGCTTCGCGCTCCTCTCCGTCGCCGCGTGCGCCTCGACGCGCGGCGCCGAGATCGAGCCGCGCTACGTCGCCGTGCACAACGCGCTCGCCGCGATGGGCCTCGCGCAAGTGGGCCCCGTCCAGCGCGGATCGCTTGCCGCCGGCCGCGAGGCGCGCCTCCCGATCGAGCTCGCCGCGCAGTGCACTACGATCGTCGCCCTCGGGGGAGCGGGCGTCGCCGATCTCGACGCGACGCTCCTCGATCCCGACGGCAAGCCCGTCGCCCACGACACGACGAAGGATGCGCAGGCGGTGGTCCGCGCGTGCGTCGATCGCCCCGGCGCGTACGTCCTCGTCGTGCGCATGGCCGAGGGGACGGGAGAGTTCCTCGCGGGCACGTGGACGGGCGGGACGGGCACCGGCCCTTCGACCGCGCCCGGTCCCGCCACTGTGACGGCCGCCACGGCGCACGGCACGTGCGAGTCTCCGATTCCGCTGGTCGCGGGCGCGCTCAACGCGTCGACGGCGCACGGCGAGAGCGAGCACGAAGGTTCGTGCGCCAGCAGCGGATCGCGCGAGCTGATCTACAAGCTCGATCTGCCCTCACGCCAGCGCGTCACGATCGAGGTCGATCCGCGCTTCGACGCGGTGCTTTACGTGCGAAAGGACGACTGCGCCGACGCCGAGGCAGAGGTGGCGTGCAACGACGACGTGGGCCATCAGAGAAAATCGAGGGTCGACGAGGTCCTCGATCCCGGAACCTACTACGTCTTCGTCGACGGCTACGCGAGCGAGAGCGGCGCGTTCCACATGACGGTCGCGCTCGCCGACACGCCGACGATCGCCGAGGTGTGCCAGAGGTCGCGCGCGCTCCTGAGCGGCGTGCCCACGCAAGGGACCACCGCGGCGTCGTTCGACTTCGCCCACGCGAGCTGCGGCGACGCCGCCAAGGGACCCGACGCGACGTACCGCCTCGACATCGCGCAGCGCGCGCGCGTGCGCCTCGGCCTTCACTCCGACGATTTCGCGCCCGTGGTCCATGTGCGTCGCGCGTGCGCGGACGAGTCGAGCGAGGTCGGCTGCGCCAACACCGGGGCGACCGACGACGACGCGGCGTTCGTCGGCGTCCTCGACGCTGGGCACTACGCAGTGTTCGCCGACTCGAACGAGCGCGACGCGGCGGGGCGCTACACCTTGTCGGCGGAGCTCGCGCCCGAGCAAGGCAGCGTGGCGCCGGGCGACGCGTGCGCCGACGCGCTGCCGCTCTCCGCCGCGGGCGAGCGCGCGGCGGCCGGCGACACGTTCCTCGCGCGCGACGACTTCGCCGGAAAATGCGGTGGCACGGGCGCTGCCGACGTCGTCTACAAAGTCGAGATCCCGCGCCGCTCACGCGTGAGCGCGCGCTTCACTCGCCAGGAGGGCCGTCACGTCTTCGTCCTCACGCGCGCGTGCGGCGATCGCGCGAGCGAGCTCGCGTGCGGCGCCGCGGTCGACGAGCTCCTCGCCCCGGGGACCTACTTCATCGCGGTGGACGGCGCGCGCGAGGGAGCGCTCGGTCGCTTCACGTTCGACTTTCGCGTGCGCGAGGTCGCGACGCAGGAGGGCGCGTGCCGCACGGCGCCGCTGCTCGTCGCCGGTCAGACGACCTCGGCGACGACGACGGGTGCGGGCGACAAATTCACGACGTCGTGCGGCGGGCGCGAGGACACGCAGACGAGCCCGGACCGCGCCTTTCGACTGGTCTTGGCGAAGCGTACGCACGTGCGCCTCGCGCTCGCGACGCCGGCGTGGGACGGCGTCCTCGCGCTCCGCAAGGCGTGCTTGGAGACGTCGGGCGGGAGCGGTGTGCGCAACGCGGAGGCCGCTTGCAACAATGACACGGACGACACGCACCACTCGCGCATCGACACGACGCTCGATCCCGGCACCTACTTCGTGATCGTCGACGGCCACGCCGGAGGCAACGAGGGGCAGTTCACCCTCGAGTACAAGACGCTCCCGTAAGCTCTCGTCAGGTCCGAGACGCGGCGTACCGGTAGGCCGTGAACGCGGCGATGACGTGGCAGATCCAGCCGAGGGTCCCGCCGCTACCGATCCACAGGCCTGGCGTGACGATGAGCCAGAAGACCCCGCGCAAGAACGTTCCGTTGTAGAACTGCCCCACGCCGGGGACGATCAACGACAGGACGGCGGCGACGCCGGGGCTCGGGAGCGAGGAACGCGTCATGAAGAAGAAAGGTGCGCACGCCGCGGCCGTCGCGCAAGGGGCGGTCGACCCGCGGCGACGGGCTCGCCTACACGCGGACCTCGGGGCCTGGTACGCCGCCAGCAAGCGCGATTTGCCCTGGCGCCGGACTCGCGATCCCTACGCGGTGTGGCTGAGCGAGGTGATGCTGCAGCAGACGCGCGTGGAGACCGTCATGCCGTACTACGCGCGATTTCTCCGCGCGTACCCGACAGTGCACGCCCTGGCGGAGGCGCCCGAGGGCGACGTGCTCGCACTGTGGAGCGGCCTCGGGTACTACCGTCGCGCGCGCATGCTCCATCAAGGCGCGCAGCACGTGGCGCGTGAGCGCGCGGGCGTCTTCCCGGACGACGCGGAGGCGTTGCAGACGATCCCCGGCATCGGGCCGTACACCGCCGGCGCCGTCGCGAGCATCGCGTTCGGTCGGGCTTCGCCGCTCGTCGACGGGAACGTCGCCCGCGTCCTCGCGCGGCTCTTCGCGGTGGAAGAGGACCTGCGTGGCGGGCCCGGGCTCGCGCGCATCTGGGCGCTCGCCGCGGCGCTGGTCGACGCGCGCGCCCCCGGCGAGTGGAATCAGGCGCTCATGGAGCTCGGCGCGACGGTGTGCACGCCGCGCGCGGCGCGCTGCGTGGCGTGTCCGGTTCGCGAATCGTGCGATGCGCACGAGCGCGGGATCGAAGGGGAGCTTCCACGCCTGCGGCCCAAGCCCAAGCCGAAGGAGGAAGCCCGGGTCGCGGTCGTGGCAACGCGCGGCGAGACGGTGCTGCTCGCCCGCCGCAAGCCGGACCTGCGCTTCGGCGGACTGTGGGAGCCGCCGGGTGCGGAGGGCGTCGATCCCGCGCCCCTCTCGGCGCTCGCAGGCGCGCCGCTCGCGGGCGTGCGCGAGATCGGTCGCGTCGCCCACGTCTTGTCGCATCGCCGCCTCGACGTGCGCGTCTTCGCCGCACACCTCTCGCGCGCGCCCTCCGCGCGCGCCCGCGCGGACGACTACGACGACCGGAGGCTCGCGCGCGCGGACCAGCTCGGTAAAATCGGACTCTCGACGCTCGCGCGTAAAATCCTCGCGCTCGCCGGCATCGCCTGAGCACGCATCACGTCGTCGTCGTCACGCCGGCGCGTCGAGCGCGAGATCGGCCCGCGCCAGGATCGCCGCGCGCGCGGTGGAGAACCCGCTCAGCGCGCGCAGCGGCGCGAGGGCAGGGCAGCTCTCAAGCCACAACGCGTCGATCGACCCGGCCTCGTCGAGGTCGCGGAGCGCGCTGATTGCGCCCGCCGGATCTCCGGCCGCCGCGCGCACCTCGCAGATGCACTGAAGCAGCCATGCGCGGCTGCGCGCCGTGCACCCGGGCGTCGCGCACACGGCGGTGAGCGCGCCGAGCTCCCGATCGACGTCGAGGCCCGCGCGCGCGCGGATGGCGTGCACCAGCGTGCCGGTGCAGGTGGCCGTGACCTCCAGCGCGCGCGCACGGGCCCGCGCCGCAGTTGCCGGATCGAGGCTCCACGCCGCGGCCTCCATCCGGACGAGCGCCGCCCCGAGGTGCCCCGGCACCTTCGCGTCGACGAGGTAGAGCGACTCCGCGGCGCGCTCGAAATCCTGGAGCAGTCCGCGCGTGCGCGCGAGCGCGAGCAGCGTGACGACGTGCGTGCTCAACCCGAGCGCCACCTCCAGGTCCCTCTCGCCGGCGATGACGTCGTTCGCCTCCACCCGCAGGCGCCCGATCAGCGCGTGCGCGTCGGCCAAGGTCGGCGACGATCGGACCGACGCGCGCGCGTGGCGCATCGCGCTCGCCGCATCGCCTCGCGCATCGGCGAGCGTCGCGAGGACCAAGTGGGCCTCGGCCGCCGCGGGAGAACGCTTCAGCACCTCCAGCGCGATTCGCTCGGCCACCACCGGCGCCGCTTCGTCGCCTTGTCCAAGTGCAGGATCGAACGCCCATCGCTGAAGCTTCGCAAGCGCGAGCCAGCATGCCAGTGCGGGATCGTTCGGAGCGCGGAGGAAGGCCGCGGCGAGGCCTCGCTCGGCGTCGTCGGAAGCCTCCTTCGTGTACTCGGCGAGTCGTCCGCGCGCGCGCAGGTAGGGGTCGACGTCGCTCGGGTCCGGCTCCGGAACGCCCGACCGCGGCGGCGCCGCCTGCCGATCGAGCGCGTGGGCCGCGCCGGTGACCACCTCGTCCGCGATCTTGAAGAGCTCCTTGAGCGAGCGCACGATCTCGGCGTGCCAGAGGAGCTCACCGCTCTCGACGGAGAGCAGATCGACCGAGAACCGAGCGTCCTCGCTCGCGCGGAGATGGAGCGACCCGCTGAGGACCACGTCGGCGCCCATCCGGAGCGCCGCGAGCCGCGGATCCTCTTCTCCGCGCTCGTCCGCGTCGGCGGAGGGAGTGAGGACGCGGATGGACGAAATCGCCGACATACGGTCGACGATCGCCGACGCGAGGGCGTCGCCAACGAACCGGCGCTTTCCAACGCCATCGTCGGCGACGATCACGGCGACCGCGCGAGGACGGCGCGGGCGCGCGCTCGTCGGCTCGCGGCGAGAGGATGGCGTCCGCGCCGACGTCGGGGCTGGTTTGGGAACAGGGGCCGGGGGAGTCGGCGGCTTCGATGGTGCGGCGGCCGCTGGCGCGATTCGCGTCAACGTCGCCTCGACCGCCCGCGCGCTCTCGGGGCGCTTTGACGGCTCGCGCTCGAGCAGCATCATGACGAGGGTCGACAGCTCGACGCCGATCTTCGGATCGAAGTCGTGCGGCCGCGTCGGAACGACGGAGTGGCGAGCCGCACCACTGGCGACGCCGCCGCGCCGCCCCCACGGGGGCGCGCCGGTGAGCATCTGGTAGAGGAGCGTGCCGAGCGTGTACAGATCCGCGCGCTCGGTCGCCGCGTGCCCCTCTCGTAGCTCGGGCGCCGATCCTGCGCGGTCGCGCGCGGCGCCGAAGTCGGTCAACACGACACCGCCCCGCGAATCGACCACGATGTTCTCCGGGACGAGATCGCAGTGCGCGATCCCTCGTTCATGCGCCGCTGCGAGCGCGCGCGCGAGCTGCAGGGCGATCCGCGCCGCGCGGTCTTGGGGCAGGGAGGACTTCGCCTCGAGGAGGACGTCGAGCGACTCGCCTGCGACCAGCTCGCGGACGACGTAGTGCGCGCCGCCATGCTCTCCGACGTCGAGGACGCGCGCGACGTTGGGGTGTGCGATTCGCCGCGCGAGGAGCGCGTCGTGTCGAAACCGGCTCACCGCCAGCGCCGCGCCCGCGAGATCTTTGCGCAGGATCTTGAGGGTCACCGCGTGTCCGAGGAGGCGATCGTTCGCTCGGTAGACCGCCGCCGTGGGCGCCACGGCCACGAGATCCAGGACCTCGTAGCGGTCCGCGAACAGGTCCGGTTTGCGCCCCACGGCGCATTGTGGCTCCGCTTCGCGCCCTCGCACAAGTGCGGCAAACACCAAGTCGAAGTTGCCCCTTTGAGGCAAAGGCTGCATCTTGCAGCGGATGCCTCTGCGGCCGCCGCGCGACTCCACACGGGACCTCGTCGGGCGCATCCCTTCGCCCGCGCCCCCGCGCCGGCCGCGCCTCGTGGTCGCCGACGATGACGACGTCACCCGCGAGCGCCTCGGCGAGATGCTGCGGGCGGCGGGGTACGACGTCGACACCGTCGCGGACGGACAAGAGGCAGTCGACCGGGTCGCGAAGGGTGGCGTCGATCTCGTCCTCGTCGACGCGACCATGCCGAGGGTCAACGGCATCGAGGCGTGCCGCATCCTCAAGGGGATGGCCGACAAGTCGTTCGTCCCCGTCATCCTCGCCACCGTGCGCACCGATCCGGCGAGCCGCGTCGAGGGTCTCAAGTGCGGCGCCGACGACTACGTCTGCAAGCCCTTCGAGGAGGCCGAGGTCCTCGCGCGTGTCGACGGGATGCTCCGCATCAAGCGCCTGCACGACGAGATGCAGTCCGCGCGCGCGACGCTCGAGCGCGTCAGCGTCCACGACGAGCTCACCGGACTCTACAACTACCGCTACCTGCACACGCGCCTCGCCGACGAGTTCAAGAAGGCCGAGCGCCAGCACGAGCCGCTCTCGTGTTGCGTCCTCGACATCGACCGGCTGAAGGCGAGCAACGATCGCGGCGGCCGCGCGTTCGGCGACGCGGTGCTTCGCGGCGTCGCCGACGTCATCCGCAAGAGCGTGCGCGAGAGCGACGTCGTCACGCGCTACGGCGGCGACGAGTTCCTCGTTCTCTTGCCGGCCACGCACTTCGCGGGCTCGCTGTCGGTCGCCGAGCGCATCTGGAAGGACGTCGGCGCCCGCGCATGGGAGCTTCCGGGCGGTCCCGCGCGCGTCAGCGTGTCGCTCGGCGTCGCGCTCTTCCCGAGCCGCGACGTGCGCACGAAGGACGCGCTCCTCAAAGCCGCCGACACGGCGCTGCTCCAGGCAAAGCGCGACGGCGGCGGGCGGCTGTGCGTGTTCCAGCAGAAGGGCTTCATCTACACCCCCGGCGCGATGAAGGATCCCATGGGCGGCGAGGGGACCTGACACGTCGTTTGCCCGTTCCGTTCGAGCGACTTCTGCTCTAACGTCCCCCCGGCGCCATGCGCACTTGGAAGTTCCTTACGTCGATTCTCGTCGGGTCCGTCATTTGCGCAGTCGCGCCGGCGGCGTTCGCGGGGCCGTTCGACCTCGACGACGACGACACGAAGAAGGCCGACGACAGCAAGAAGGGCGACGACGGCGGCCTCGGCACCTACCAGGCGCCGATCGTCACGATCAAGCCGCGGACCTACACGCTGGCCGAGTGCCTTGCGCTCACCGATCGCAACCACCCCAATTTGTGGGCGTCGCGCGCGCGCCTCTCGAGCGCGCACGCTCAGCTCGACGAGGCGAAGTGGCTCCCGTTCTGGCAGTGGAACGCCGGCGCGACGACCGGCATCGCGCCACCGGTTGCCGGCACGCCCGTCTACACGTCGCAGAACGTCAACACGATCCTGAACGCCGGCTTCGGTCCCGGGTGGCAGCCCTTCACGACCGTCGACATCAACGGCGTCATCCCGCTCTACACGTTCGGCAAGATCGACGCCGGCCGCCGCGCCGCGGAGGCGCAGGTCCGCGTCAGCGAGTGGGACATCGAGAAGTGGCGGAACGTTGCGCGCATGGACGTGCGCCGCGCGTTCTTCGGCCTCCAGCTCGCGCGCGACGCCAAGTACGTGATCGACGACGCGCTGGCGCGCCTCGGCAAGGCCATCGAGGGCATTGCCGCAAAGATCGAGAAGGGCGACGGCGGCCTCGACGAGATCGACAAGCTGCGCCTCCTCATCTACCGCGACGAGGTCACGGCCCGCGCGGGCGAGGCGAGGCGAGGCGAGACGTATGCGCTGGCGGCGCTCCGCTTCTTCACCGGCGTGCAGTCGTCGTTCGACATCCCCGACGAGCCGCTCAAGCGCCCCGACGTGCCGCTCGCGCCGGTCGTACGTTACCTCTCGGCCGCGCGCCTCTTCCGGCCGGAGGTTGCGCAGGCGCGCGCCGCGGTCGTCGCGCGAGAGGCGCTCGTCGATCTCCAGCGCGCCCGGTATTTTCCGGACATCGGCATTGGCCTCGGCGCGAGCTACGGCGTCTATCCGAGCATCACGACCCAGTCGACCGCCCTCCTCGGCAACCCGAACCACTTCTACCTTGGCGGCGCGTTCGGCGCGCGGTGGAGCCTCGACATCTTGCCGAACGCCGCGCGTGTCGCACGCACCGAGGCCGATCTCGAGGAGTCGCGGGCGACGCTCCGCTACGCGCTCGGCGGCATCGGCGTCGAGGTCGAGAACGCGTACGCCGTCGTCCTCGAGACGAAGAATCGCGAGGAGTCGTGGATGCGCGCGGAGCACCGCTCCAAGCAATGGATCAGCACGGTGCAAGACGCGATCGATCTCGGCACGAAGAACGAGAACTCCCTCAACGAGCCCCTTCGCATCTACATCAACGCGCGCGTCCAGCACATGTACGCGCTCATGGAGTACAACGTGGCCCTGTCGGACCTCGCGCGCGTCAGCGGATGGGACTCGGCGGCGCCGACGGGTACGTAGACCGCTGGTGTGTCGCTACCGTCGTCTGCCCCTTCCGTGAAGACGATGTTCGCTTCAAGGGCCGCTCAGAAGGGACAAGTCGCGAGCGAGAGGATCGCCAAGATGCGCGCCTGCACCAGCCCGAACTCCTTCAGCGCGAGATCGATGTCGGCGTTGCGGAGCGTCGCGGCGGCGGTCACCAAGTCGAGGCTGGTGAACTGACCCTCCGCATAACCGGCGCGCACGAGCCTGTCGGTCTCGGCCGCGAGGGCGCGGTGGTCGGTGGCGACCTTGAGCGACGCATCGGCCACGGAGACGCCACGCTTGGCTTGTTCGAGCTGCACGGTCGCGTTCCTGCGGAGCGACTCGAGGCTCATCTCCGCCTCGCGCGTCTGCGCCTCGGTATCTCGGAGGAGGCCATACCGCGCGCCGCCTTCCCACAGCGGCACGGCGAGGACGGCCTGGATGTTCCAGGTGGTGGGGTAGGCGCTCCCGGTGTCGAGCGTCGTGGTGTTGAGGCCGCTTACGGCGTTGAGCGTCGGCAAGAACTGGAGCTTCACGTTGTCGTGGTTGCGGGCGGCGACGATGACGCGCTGGCGTGCGGCGGCGATGTCGGCGCGCGCCTCGAGGCTCGGCGCGACGCGGCACGACGTCAGCGCGGCGTGCTCGAGGCCGTTGATGTCGAGCTGCTTTGAGACGCCGACCTGTTGCGGCATGCCGACCGCCAAGCCCAGCGCCTCGCGCGACTGGCGCAGCGACTCGTCGCCCGTGACGATGCTGGCGCGCGCCGTCTCGACGTCGAGCTGCGCGCGCGCGACGTCGAGGCCGGTCGCCGCGCCGAGCGTACGGCGCCGCCTCGTGAGATCGAGACGCTCGAGGGTCGTGCGAAAGCTCGCGCGATTGAGCTCGGCGACGCGCTCCGCGGTGACGACGCCGACGAGCGCGTTCGCGAGGTTGAGGGCCAAGTTGCGCTGCACGTCCTCGAGGCTAAGCTTCTGGACCTTCTCGAACTCCTGCGCCGTCTTCCAGTTGTGATAGTTGCGGAGATTGACGATCGGCTGGATGACGGTGACCCCGCCCGTCAGGAATGGATCCGATGTCGGCGTGGTCACGCTGACGGTGCCGAGGCCACCGCCGACGAGCGCGGGCTGCGTGGCCGTCCGCGTGATCAGGTTCTTCGTCACCGTGACGTTGCCGTTGATCGTCGTGAGGAGCCCGGCCAGCGCCACGCGCGTCTGCCCGGCCGCGCGCTCGGTCTCGAGGTACGCGACCCGTAGATCCGTGGAGCGCGCCTTCACCAACGTGAGCGCCTCTTCCAGCGTTGCGAGGTTCTTGGTCGCCGGTGGCATCGGCGCGAGCATGGGATCGTTCACGTCCGGCAGCGGCGGGATGACGATCGGCGGCTCGGCGCCGGGCGGGGGGAGCGGCGCGGGCGACGTCGGGGCCGGCTGGGCGAGCGCGGGAGACGCGCAGAGCATCACCGTGGCGGTGCCGGCGGCGAGGGCGAGGAAAACGAGCGGAATCCGTGCGCGCATGTCCCGCGTGTTGTCGCACAACTCGCCAGGCAAATTTCCGAATTTACCGTGAGCGGCGCGTTTCTCCTCGGAGCGCCTAGGGATGAGCCTGCTACGTGACGAGTCCCAGCTTCGAGCGGAGCTCGGCGAAGCGCCCGCGCAGACGAGCGACGCTCACGCGGAAAGGGGCGGCGACCTCCGCTTGCGTCAGTGGCACGTCGTCGAGCCAGACGATCGCGTAGGCGATCGCGGAGGCGACAGCCTGCGTGCGCAGCGTACCGTCCTCACTCGCGCCGCTGCGCGCGAACACTTCGCGCGACACGACGTCGCGCGCGAGCGCACGTGCCCGCGCGCGTTGACGCGGCGCGAGCGGGAGATTTTCCAAGCCGCGATCGAGCGCCGCGTGAAGCGCCGTCACCTGCTGACGGACGAGGTCCTTCGCCGCCGGTCTCACGCGCCTCGGACGACGCGTAGCGCTAGCGCTCGCCGGCCCTACGTCTTCGGTGCCGGGCAGCGGAACGATCGTGGGCTTGGATCGCGCCGCGCGCTTGTCCGCCGGCGCGCCTTGCTCAATCCATCGCCAGAGTGCCTGCTGCTCGCTCGACGCGCTCTTGCGCATCGCGCGGCCGAGCACCTTCTTCGCCTCTCCGAGAAGACCTGCGCGCGCGAGCGCGTGCGCGAGGCTGGTGGCGATCTCTCCATGGTTGGGCGCGCCGGCGTACGCGGTGCGCAGCCACCCCAGCGCCTCCTGCGGTCGGCCGAGCGCCACGTCGAGCAAGTGGCCGAGGTTGTGTGCGTACCAAGGGTTCTTCGGCGCGCACGACAGGGCGCGCTGATAGCTCGCCGCCGCGTATCGGTAGTTCGCGAGGAGGGTCTGGCAGAGCGCGAGCACGGCCCACGCGCGATCGTCGTCGGGTCGCTCGGCGGTCACGCGACGCGCGTAGAGCGCGGCCCGCCAGGGGTGACGCGCCGCGATCAGCTCTGCGAGGTGGCGGTGCGCGAAGACGCTCTCATCGGTCCCCGGCGCCGCGCTCCGCGCGAGGCGATGCAAGAGCGGGAGGACGTCCGACGGGTCGAGCGCGCGTCGCAAGGCGCCCTCGACGTCTCGACGCAACCTCGATGTCTCTGCCGGCTTCTCCTCCATCGTCGCGAAGCTTGGTTTAGCGTCCCGATCCATGCGGTGCAACGCGCATTCCAGCCGGACGCGTCGAAATCGAATCGCAGGGAAATTCAGCTTGCGTGGGACGAGCGCGATGCTACCGCGCCGTCCACGACGAGCGTGGACCGCGCGGTGAGAGAATCCTCACGATGCGCCGCATCGCGGGATCAGCGAAACGAGATGATTCTTTGCTGTGCCAGCTCACAGAGGATGCGGAGGGCGTCCAGGAGGGGCATGCCGCTGACGTCGAGGATCATCTCTAGGCTCGAGATGCCGTCGATGTGCGAGAGCACGAAGCCCGCGCGGTGGTCGATCGAGAGCCAGCGCAGCTGGTCGCGCGCGACGGTCACCATCGGCACGCGATCGAGCGGACCGATGCGCGCGGTGTACATCTGCCGCAGCACCTGCCGGCAGTTTTCCGCGCACTCCTTCACCTCGGGGTTGTTGGGATCGTCCTCGAGCAGGCCGTCGGCGAGCACCAGCGCGCCCGTGTAGTCACCGAGCGAGAAGCGATCGCGCATTTCGCGGATCGTCTCCTCCGGCGTCAGTGCCGTCGCCGCCTCCAAGCTCGCCGGCGGATCGCTCATCGGCTTCGGCCGGTTGGACGGCGCCGTGAGTGCCGCCGCAGCGCGCGCCGGCGCGAAGACCGTGTGCTCGGGCGTCTCGTGCCGCTGCGCGCCGTCGTCCTCCCGGGCGATTCCGCGCGCCGACGGCGTGGCTCCGTCGGGCAGCACCGGGTGCTCGCGTGTCGGCTTCTCTGCCTCTTCGTCCTCGGCCACCACCTGCTGCCCCGCGGGCGCGCGGAGGCGGCTCGTCTCGCGCCGAAACGGCCCGTCGCTCGGCGATGGCTTGGTGTTCGGCTGGTTCGAGATCGGCTCGTCGAGCGTCAGCTCCTCCCACCCGCGGTCGAGCGACGAGACCGCGAGCCCGCCGACCGACGGCAGCCGCTGCGGCTTCACCGACGGGACACGCGAGTCCGCCATCGAGAGCAGGCTCGAGCGCATCGACTCGGGCATCTGCGTCGTCTCCGGCGCCGCGCTGTCGGGCGCCGCGCTCCGCACCAGCGTGCGTTCACCATGCAAATCGCGCGGGAGGTCGCCGTGCTTCACCGGGACGGTCGGGTTCGACGGGCTCTGCGAGCTCGACGCCGTCTCACGCGCGAGCTCCGCAGGGTCGAACTTCGGGACGACGGTCGGCCGCTCGTCGGGCTCCTCTTCCGACGACTTCGGCTCTCCGTCTTTCGGTTCGTGTCCCACGGCGCTGCGTTACGTCTTCGCGACGACCCCCTTGAACATCCGATGGGTTCGGGTGAGACCGTCGATCTGCTCCTTGATGGCCGCCACGTCCTTCTTGATGATGGCCTGCCGTGCGCGCTCCACGATGGCGCGCGCCTTCTCGATCGCGTCGCGACCGAAGTCGCTCGACGCGACGATCTGCTCCACCTGCGGGAAGAGCTTCTCGATCTCGCCGACGATCTTCTCGGCCTCTTGCTTGGCGGCCTCGAACTCCTCGCTCGAGCGGCGATCGACGACGTCGTCCTTCGCGTTGTCGATCATCCCCTTGATCTCTTCGCGCGTCAGGCCACTGGTCGCGGTGACCTGGATCGACTGCTCGAGGCCGGTCTCGAGATCCTTCGCGCGCACGCTGACGATGCCGTCCGCGTTGATCTCGAAGGTCACCTCGATCTCGACCGTGCCCTTGGGCGCGCGCCTTAGGCCGGTGAGGATGAACTCGCCGAGCAGCTCGTTCTCCTCGGCGTTCGTGCTCTCGCCCTGCATGACGAGGATCTTTACGGCCGTCTGGTTGTCACGGCTGGTGGTGAAGATCTTCGTGCGGTGCGTGGGGACTGTTGTGTTCTGCGGGATGAGCTCCTCGAAGATGCTGCCGAACGTCATGATGCCGAGCGCGTGCGGCGTGACGTCGAGGAGGACCATCTCCTGCTTGTCGTCCATGAGCGCGGCGCCCTGGATCGCGGCGCCGAGGGCGACGACCTCGTCGGGGTGCACGCCCTTGCACGGCTCGCGCTCGAAGAACGTCGCCACCGCGGACTGGATCTTGGGCATGCGCGTCATGCCACCGACGAGCACGACCTCTTCGATCTCGTCCTTCTCGAGCTTGGCGTCCTCGAGCGTCTGGCGGCAGATGTCGACCGTGCGCTCGATGAGGTCGTCGCTCAGCTCCTCGAGCGTGACGCGCGTGAGGGTCTTCTGGAGGTGGAGCGCCTCGTTGCGGCCACTCGAGATGATGAAGGGGAGGTTCACCTCCGTCTCCTTCACGCTCGAGAGCTCGCACTTGGCCTTCTCGGCGGCGTCCTTCAGCCGCTGCAGCGCCATTCGGTCCTGGCGCAGATCGAGGTTGTGCTCCTCTTTGAAGCCCTGCACGAGCCAGTCGATGATGCGCGCGTCGACGTCCTCGCCGCCGAGGAACGTGTCGCCGGCCGTCGCGATGACCTTGAAGACGCCGTGCGCGCCGATCTCGAGGATCGAGATGTCGAACGTGCCGCCGCCGAAGTCGTACACAGCGACGACCTTCTCCATGTTGCGGCCGAAGCCGTAGGAGAGCGCCGCCGCCGTCGGCTCGTTGATGATGCGGATGACGTCGAGCCCGGCGATCTCGCCCGCGTCCTTCGTCGCCTGGCGCTGGTTGTCGTTGAAGTACGCGGGGACGGTGACGACCGCCTTGCTGACCGTCTCGCCCAGGTAGTCCTCGGCGATGATCTTCATCTCCTGGAGCACCATCGCGCTGATCTCGGGGACCGAGTACTCCTTGTCCCGGAGCACGATGCGCACGTCGTGGTGCGGGCCCTCCACGATGCGGTAGCTCGACGTCGCCACGGCGTTCTTCACCTGCGGCGAGTTCCACTTTCGTCCGATGAGGCGCTTGGCCGCATAGACGGTGTTCTCGGCGTTGGTGATCGCCTGACGCTTGGCGATGTGCCCCACGAGGCGCTTGCCGGCCTCGGTGACAGCCACCATCGACGGTGTCGTCTTGTATCCCCCCCGATTGGGAATCACGCTCGGCGTCCCGTTCTCCACGATGGCGACGCACGAGTTCGTCGTTCCCAGGTCGATTCCGATCACCTTCTCCAAGGTCGTCTCCCGTCGTACTCGGTGGTCGTCCGCGCGCGTGCGGAGCGTCCACGCCAAGAATGGATTGGCCGTGACCCGTTGATTCTAGAGGGACGACGGCGTTTTGGAAAAATCGCTTGTGTCTGGCGACGTTGTCTCAGGGTATCTCACCCTGTATTTTCGAGTTGTTTTACCAGCGCGGCCACTGCCCGATTGTTGGGCTCCATCCGGACCGCCTCTTCCAGCTCGCGTTTTGCGGCGATGATGAGGCCGGCGGCGACGTAGATGTTCACGAGGGTGAGGCGGTAGGAGACGATCGCCGAGCCGTACTCGATGGCGTGCTTTGCGGCGGCGGCAGCCTCGTGGAGGTTGCCGTTGGACTTGAGGATGGCGTTGGCGAGCTTGTCGTGGACCGCGGCGTTGTCGGCCTTCGTCTTGGCGACGCGCGCCCACGAGCGCGCGGCCTCTGGCCACCGATCGTTGCGCTCCTCGTAGGTCGCCTGCTTCATGTAGAAGTCGGCGAGGGCCATGTCGGCCGCCTCCTGCGTCATCTTGAAGAGGCGCTGGAGCTCGGGATCCTCTCCGTCGAAGCTGACGGCGACGCGGTAGGCGTTGGCGGCGCTCACCATGTCCTTGCTGGCGCGGGCGGCGTCGCCGGCCTCCTTGTACTTCTGCGCCTGGAGCTTGGCGGCGTCGGCGCGGCGGTCGTCGTAGCGGCGCTTCAGCGCGTCCATCGCGTCCTGCGTCGCGACGGACGGCGCGCTCGACATCGGTGGCCTCGGTGGCGGCTTGGCAGTGGCGCCGCGGAGTCGTCGCGCGAGCGCTTCGCGTGCCTGGCGCGGATCGACGGGGGTGGCCGCCGGTGTCGCGAGCGGCTGCGACGCGGTCGGCGGGCGCATGGGCGGGGGCTGGTAGGCCTGGGGCGCCGGCGCAGCGCGGGCGGCCTCTTCCTCGCGCCTCGGATCGTACGCAATCGACGGCGTGTGACGCCCGGGAGGTGGCGAGCTCGGGATCTCCCGGCGAAGCTCGTCGCGCGCGCGCGCGGCGTCGGCCTGGGCGTTCGCCATCATCGCCTCGATGCCCCGCGCCTGCTCCTGGACCTCGAGGTACTGGTCGTACTCGGGGCGCTTCTCCTTCGACGTGAGCGTGTCGTGCGCCTCGGTCACCCGGCCGAAGATGATCTCCATCTTCTGCTTGAACGCGCCGAGCTTCTTCCGGAAGTGCTTGTCGGGGTGGAAGTGCGCAGCGAGCTCGAAGTACGAGCGCTTGATCGTCTTGCGGTCCGCGCTCCGGGCGACGCCGAGCAGCTGGTAGTAGTTCACGTCGTCGAGGCGGTAAAAGAGCTCGAGGATCCGCCGGCGCTCGTCGGGCTCGAGATCGCACTCTTCGTCGAGCTCCGCGGGGTCGTAGATCGCGGAGGCCGCCGCCATCACCTCCGTCAAAAGCGGTGGGGGCCTGCTCGCGCCGTAGATGGCCTCCTCGGGCGGCGGCAAGGGAGCCGGAGCGAACCGGCCTTCCCCCACGAACTCGACGACGCCGAACCCCGCGAGCTTGATGAGCGAACCGGCGACATCGTCCTCCGACACCCCGGTCTGCGACGAGATCTCGCGGACGGACGACACGCCGTTCACCCGGGTGAGGATGAAGCCGTCGACGGGAGCCAGCGGGAGCGAGCGCAGGTCGCCGACGCTGGCCGCCATTTTGGGGACCCGTGCGCCTTGAGCCACGTGTTCAGTGTATGTCGTCCCCAGCCGATCCGTTCACGAAATCGAGCGGTTCGCCTTTGCCGCTTGACCGAGACGTGAGCTTCGCGCGTACCGTTCGTGCATCCAGACCCAGCCCTCCGGCATGTCGAGGATGAATCGCGAAAGCGCTTCGTTGATGCGGGCGGTCAAGGCGCGCGCGCGGGCGGAGGGGTCGGGCAGGGTCGCGAGGTCGGCGGTGCACACGCGCTCGATCCGGGTCCGGCCCCCCGGAGCGCACGCGCCCACGATCACGGCGGCGCCGGTGCGGAGCGCCAAGCGCGCGGGGCCGATCGCGGTGGGCGCGTCGTGACCGAGAAACGGAACGTCGATCGACGGGACGCGTGAGCGGAGGTCCATGAGGACGCCGAGCACGCCGCCGTCGCGAAGCACGCGGACCATCCGCGCGCCTGCGCCGGGACGCCCGCGGTAGATCGCGCGCACGCCGCGTCCTCCGCGGAGGCGATCGTAAATCGCGTCGAGGCGCGGGTCGTAGGCCTCGCGGGCGATCGTCGTGAGCGGCACTCCGGCGGCGACGAGGGTGGCGCCGAGACGCTCCCACGCGCCGAGGTGCGCCGACGCGAAGACCACCCCGCGACCGCCGGCGAGGGCCTCCTCGATGACCGCGAGATCGGCGTCCCCGAGATCGAGGGGCACGAGCGTCGCGTCAGGCCGGAGCGAGGCGATTGCGGCACCGAGGTGCTCGCCGAGCGCGAGGAACGAGCGTCGAACGAGCGCGCCCTGCTCCTCGTCATTCAGCGCGGGGAAGGCGAGGGCGACGTTCTCGCGCGCGATCCGCCGCGCGCGCCGGAAAATCACGTGCGCGACGCGGCCGATCGTTCGCCCGAGGACGCGCAGCGCGCGCGCGGGCAGCGGACGACAGACCGCGAGCGCGACGCACACGACGCCGTAGATCACGTCGTTCTTGAGCGCCTGCGCTCGGCCCCACGCCCCGCCGCGCTCGCGGAGATCGATCGCGCCCGCGGTCATCGTTCGGTCGGCACCGGCGCGTTGCGATCGACGCTCACGCCGCCGGGGCACGTGCCGCACGTCGTGCGCACCTTGTCGCGCGCGCCACGGACTCTGTTCTTGGCCTCCTCGCAGCGCGTTCGCTCGTCGCTCTCTTGGACCAACCCGCAGAGGTGTCCCGTCGCACGATCCATCGCGCCGAGCGCGCGGCACGCGGCCATGCAGTCACCCGCGGCGACGTCCAGCTCGCGCTGCGCGGACTCGAGATCGCCGCGCGCGACGGACAGAGTTGCCTCGCGCGAAGGCGCGGCCCCCGTCCCGGTGCCTGCAGCGCCGCCGGGGGCGGGTAGCGGCGCGTATCCCGGGGGCGCGCTCGTCGCAGGGCTCGCGGGCTCCGACGCGCTCTTTGCCGCCCCGCCGCACGCCGCGGTCACGATCGCGACGAGCCCCACCGCGCAGACGCATCGATCGAGCTTCATCGTTTCCCCCCATCGCCGAGCGCGCGACCGATCACCTGCTCTTGCACCTTCACCGCCTCCTGCAAGAGCGCGATCGCCCGCGCCCGCGCGCGCTGCGCGTCGTCCTTCTTGCCCGCGTCCGAAAAATCGGCGGCGCGCGCCTCTTCGATGACGCCCTCGACCTCGAGAAGGTGCCCGCGGAAGTACGTGGCGTCGGGCGCATGGGCGAGGCCTTCCTTCACGGCCTTAGCGGCCTCGTCCAGATCGCGGCGCTTCAATTCGAGCTCGGCGATGCGGGCCCACGCGTCGGCGAGCACCTCGAGGACCTCGGGCACGCTTTCGCCGGCGTGGGGCCGGGTCGCGCCGACGAGGCGTCGCATCACGGTGATGGCGCTCGGGAGGTCTCCTTCGTCTTCGCGGATGTTCGCCTCGTGGTGCAGCGCGCGGGCCTCGGAGAGGAACGCCATGACCTCGAGATCGACGGTTCCGCTGGCGTCGAGCACCGCGGCGGCGGGCGACGGTGCGCTCCCGGGCGCCGCGTCCTTCTTCGCGCACCCCGCGCCGATCGCGAGGGCGAGCGCGAGGATCGTGCTCCACACGGCGGTTCCGGGCCGGTCGAACAGGTTCATCGGACGCCCCACATCGCGAAGCGGTTTTCGCGCAAATCGCCGGCGCGCGCCATCGCGATCCGATCGATCCGCGCGCTCGCGGCGCCGCGCGAGAGCGGTTTGGCGAACGGCTCGTCGAAGAGCTCCTGCGTCGAGCGGACAGGCGCAAGCGACGCGATCCGGACCGGCCCAGCCGCCCGCATGTCGGCCGCACGCGGCGCCTCTGCCATGTCGAGCCTCCCGAGTACGAGGACGGCGGCCGCCGCGAGGGCAACGGCCGTGGCGACGCCGAAGGCCACCCGGATCACCTGCCCGCGCGGCTTCGCGGTCGCGAGGCTCCGCTCCACGATCGCGCGGTGCTCCTCCTCCGCGAGAGGACGCGGCTCGTCGGCGAGCGACAGCGCGCGCGCGAGCTCCGCGTCCGCGTTCGGGATCTTCGGATCGCCCAGCGCGTCGCGCAGTCGCGCCGACGCGATCTTCTCCTCCTCCGACGGCGGCGCGTCAGGGTCGTCAAGCCACGCGGGCTCAGGCAAGGGTTTCGGCTTGTCGCTCATGACTCAACCTCGGCGTCTTCGGACATCTTCTTCTTGAGTGCGCCGATCGCTCGATGAAGTAGCACGTCGAACGTCGCAGGCGTCACCTCGAGCATCTGGGCGACCTCCTCGCGCGGGCGCTCCTCGAGGACGCGAAGTCGGACCGCTCGCGCATAGCGCGGATGAATTTGCTCGAGCGCGCGGGTCAGCTTCGCGCGGACGGCGTCACGGTCACGCCGATCGGAGACCTGTTGATCGATCGGCGTCGTCGTGGCGGCGGCGTCGAGCTCGCGCGCGACGTCATCCTCCTCCCACACCACGAGCCTCTTGCGCGCGCGGAGCTGATCGAGCGCGACGCGGAGCGCGACGGTGCGCAGCCAAGGATAGAACCCGACGTTCTGCCAGGTGAACTGGTGGATGCGGGTGATGACCTTGGCGTACGTCTCGCCGAGCGCGTCCTTCGCCGCCGCCTCCGAGCCGAGGCGCGGCAGGAGCACGCTACGGTAGAGCCCGGGGCCGAACCGCTGGAAGAGCTCGCCCATCGCCTGCTTGTCGCCGGCCTGCGCGCGTGACACGAGGCCACGCTCCTCGTCGCGCGTCTCTTCGCGCGCCCGCTCCTGGTCTCGCGCGCGCTTCGTCGCATCGTCGCGCTCGGCCACGGCCGGGAGAATAAAGATCGAAAGCGCTGCGGTCACGATCCCTGAACGCGCGCCACGCATCGAGCTTACAGACCGAACGCATGGCCCCGCCGGCAGAAACCCCGCCGTAACTCGTTGATATGACGGCATCGCCGTTGCTCGTTCCGCCGAGCTCCGGCAATGTAGCGGGCCATGAGCACCCGTCCTGGAGCGTTCGCGGCCGCCATCGCCCTCGCGCTCGCCACTACCGCCGGCGTCGCGCGCGCCGACGATCTGAAGATCCCCTTCACGAAGACGCAGCTCCCGAACGGCCTCACCGTCGTCCTCCACGAGGATCACACCATCCCCACGGTGGTCGTGAACATCGGCTACTGGACCGGGTCGCGGATGGAACAGCCGAAGCGCACGGGCTTCGCGCACCTCTTCGAGCACCTCATGTTCATGGGGACGCGTCGCGCGCCGACCAAGGCGTTCGACGGATGGATGGAGGCGGCCGGCGGCTGGAACAACGCGTGGACGAGCGAGGATCGCACCGACTACTACGACGTCGGCCCGCCCACGGCGCTCGATCTGCTCATCTGGCTCGAGGCCGATCGCCTCCGCGATCTCGGTCCGCTCATGACGCTCGAGAAGCTGAACGCGCAGCGCGACGTCGTCCGCAACGAGCGCCGTCAGACGACCGAGAACACGCCCTACGGAAAAGTGGAGCTGCGCATCCCCGAGCTCCTCTACCCGGACGGCCACCCCTACCATCACCCCGTCATCGGCTCGCACGAGGACCTCGAGGCCGCGACGGTCGACGACGTGAAGCAGTTCTTCGCGACTTGGTACGATCCCGCGAACGCGGCGCTCGTCGTGGCCGGCGACTTCGATCCGAAGGTCGTCCTCGAGAAGGTGCAGAAGGCGTTCGGCTCGATCCCGTCGCGCGGGAAGCCGAAGGATCCTGGCGCGCCTGGCTTCGACTCGAACGTGACGACGCTGGTCTCGGTCGTGCGTGAGACGCTTCATGACGATGTCGAGCTCCCCAAGCTCGTGATGGCGTGGCAGTCGCCCAAGCACTTCGCGGCGGGCGACGCCGAGCTGGATCTCCTCTCGACGGTGCTCGCGAGCGGCAAGGCGAGCCGCCTCTACCAGGCGCTCGTCTACGAGCAGAAGGTCGCGCAGAGCGTCGAGGCGACGCAGCAGTCCGGTGTGCTCGGCTCGCGCTTCGTCGTGGGCGTGATCGCGCGGCCGGGCATCTCGCTCGACAAAGTGGAGGCGGCGGTGGACAAGGAGCTCGCCAAGGTGCGCGCCGATCGCGTGACCGACGACGAGCTCTCGCGCGCCAAGAACGGCTACGAGTCCGGCTTCGTGCGCGGCCTCGAGGGCGTGCGCCAGCGCGCGAGCATCCTGAGCTCGTACGAGGCGGAGCTGGGCGATCCGGGCTTCGTGCAAAAGGATCTCGATCGCTACCGCAAGGCGACCACCGACGGCCTGAAGGAGATCGCGACGCGGACGCTCGATCCCGGCAAGCGCATCATCCTCCGCGTCTTGCCGAGGGAGAAGAAGCCCGAAAGAGCCGAAGAGAAGAATGACAAGAAGGGGGTGAAAAAGTGAGGACCTCTTCGCTGCGACGCGCGCCGCTCGTCCTCCTCGCGCTCGCGCTCGGTTCCGCGTGCGGTCCGAAGCCCCTCGCCAACCCGCCGCTCCAGCCGGCGCCCGACGCGTCCGCGCCTACGCCGGTCGCCACCGCGCCCGTCGACGTCGATCCGTTGGGAGCCAAGCCGGAGACGCCTGCGCCCGCGCCCTTCACGCCGCCCGCGCCGATCGTCTACACGACGCCGACCGGCCTCACCGTGTGGCTCGTCGAGCGTCATGGTCTGCCGCTCGTCGCGATGACGCTCGCAGTGTCGTCGGGCGCCGCCTCGGATCCAAAAACGAAGGCAGGGCTCGCGTGGGCCACCGCGAACATGCTCGACGAAGGGGCAGGAAAGCTCGGTTCGATCGCGCTCGCCAAGCAGCTCGAGGCACTCGGGGCGAGCCTCCACACCGGCGCGAGCCTCGACTACGCGCACGCGTCGCTGGTGGTCGTGAAGAAGAACCTCACGCCGGCGTTCGCGCTGTTCGGCGACGTCGTCGCGCGCCCTCGGTTCGACGCCGCGGAGTGGAAGCGTGTGCACGAGCTGTGGAACAACGATCTCTCGCAGCGCGCGAGGGAGCCGCAGAGCGTCGCGCAGGTCGTGGCGTCGCGCGTGCTGAACGGCGACGGCGCGTACGGTCACCCCGTCGAGGGGCTCATCGCGTCGGCCAAGACGGTGACGCTCGCCGACGTACGCGCCTTCTACAAGACCGCGTGGCGGCCCGACGTGGCTACGCTCGTCGTTGTCGGAGACGTCACGCGCGTGGAGCTCGATCCCATGCTCACCGCGGGGCTCGGCGAGTGGAAGGCGCCGGCCGGCGACAAACCGACCCTCCTGACCCCGCCGCCACCTGCCACGCCTCCGCAACGGACCGGCGCGTGGCCCCGCGTCACGCTCGTCGATCGCGCGGACGCGCCGCAGTCCGTGATCGCCCTCGTCCGGTCGGGGAGGGGAGCCTCCGATCCCGACGCGCCCGTCATGTCGCGCGTGAACATCGCGCTGGGCGGCTCGTTCACGTCGCGCTTGAACCAGGATCTCCGCGAGGAGCACGGCTGGAGCTACGGCGCGAGCTCGCGCGTCACGCTGCTCCGGGGGGCCGGCACCGTCGTCGCGTCCGCGGCCGTGCAGACCGAGCATACCGGCGAGGCGCTGCGCGCGATGCTCAAGGACGTCGAAGACTTCGCGCGCGCGGGGCTGACCGACGACGAGATCCATAAGACGCGCCTCATCGCGCGGGGCGAGCTGGTCGAGATGTTCGAGCAGTCCGAGAGCGCCGCGATGCGCCTCGCCCGCGACGCGGCCCTCGGGCTCGGCCCCGACTACGAGGCCAAGGCGAGCACGCGTCGCGACACGGCGCCGAAGGAGGACCTCGCCCGCGCCGTCCGCGACTTCGATCCGAAGGACGGGTACGTGGTGGTCGTCGGGCCGCGCGCAAAGCTCGAGAAGCAGCTCGGGGCGATCGGCGTCGATACGTTCGAGATCCGAGACGCCGAGGGCAAGCTCACTCGGTAGCGCGTTCGCTTACACGAGCGCCGGACACCCTCCAAAACTTGCGCCATATCGACCGATCGGGAAGCGCGGACGTCCGCGGTCGGTACGATCATCGAAGACGATGAGGACGCGGGCTCGCGGGTTCACGCTGGTGGAGATGTCGGTGGTGGTCGTGATCACGACCGTCCTCTCGACGCTGGCGATCCTGACCTACCGGCAGTATCGCGGCGTGGCGCGGATGGCCGAGGCGACCAACCTCACCGTTCAAATCCGCGACGCGCAGGAGATGTACCGGACCGAGACCGGGGTCTACGCGAACGTCTCGTCGACGCCCGCCTCGTACTACCCCGCGGCGAGCCCCGGACCGTTCGTCACCGCGTGGGGCAACGACTGCAAAGTCTGCAAGGCGGCCGACTCGTGGCGTCTCCTCAACGTGCAACCCGTCGGGCCCGTCATGTACGGATACGCGACCGTCGCGGGCATCGGCGGGATCCCCACCGGGGGCGGCAGCAGCAGCGGCGGCGCGACCGGTCCGCCGCCGGGCGTGCTCCCGCCCTCGCCGACGGATCCCTTTTACCTCGTCCAAGCGCAGGGCGACACCGACGGCGACGGCGTCACGTGCACCGTGATCGCGGCCTCCAACAACCCCGCGCTCTCGATCACCAACGAAGGCGAGTAGCCTCGGGAGATGGCGCGCAGCTCGGCGGTCCTTGCCCGCCTCCTCAACGCGGATCCACCGCGCCTCGGTCCGTTTCGCCTGCTGAAGGCGCTCGGCGCGGGCGGCTTCGCGCCGGTGTACCTCGCGACCGAGACGTACGGCACGATGGATCTGCGCACCGTCGCGGTGAAATTGTTCGCGATCGACGCAGACGTGGATCATCCGGGCAGCACCGGAACCGGCACGTTTCGCCTGACGCGTGATCGCATCCTCGAGGAGGCGCGGGCGCTGTGTCGTGTCGAGCACCCGAACGTCGTTCGCTTCCTCCAGATCGCCGAGGACGAGACACACACGGTGTACGGCCTGGCGATGGAGCATGTTCAGGGGCGCTCGCTCGCCGATCGTCTGGACAAGGAGAGGGTGCTGCCGGTCGAGGCGGCGCTCGACATCGGCGCGGCGGTGGCGTCGGCGCTCGCCGCCGTCCACGCGGTGGGCCTCGTCCACCGTGACGTGAAGCCCGCCAACGTGATCGAGGCGAACGGGATCGTCAAGCTCATCGACTTCGGCATCGCGGCGACGGCGCGCGCCGACCACGCAATTCGGGTGCAGCGGAGCTCGCCGATCTTGGGGCCCGACGTGATGGGCGACACGATGCCGCTCGCGGACGTCGAGGGGAGCACCGAGGCGCACGGCGCGGGGACTCCTGGCTACATGGACCCGGTGTGCCTCGGATCGATGGCGCCCGCGACGGAGTCGAGCGATCTCTACGGCCTAGGCGCGACCCTCTTCGAGTGCCTGACCGGACGCGTCCCCGCCAGCATGGGCGCGGGTCCGATCGCGTCGCGGCTCATCCCGGGGATCATGCTCGGCACGACGCCGCCCCCGCCCCTTCGTACGGTGGCCCCGAACGTCCCGGAGGACGTCGCGCGGCTCGTCGATTCGCTCGTGTCGCCGCGAAGGGAGGATCGACCCCGTCACGCCGAATGGGTCGCCGTCGAAATCGCGAGGCTCAAGCGCGCCGTTCGTGGTCGAACGCGAGAGCTCCCCGCGGACGGTCCGTTCCGCGGTCTCGGCCCCTTCGAGCGCGAGCACCGCGACGTCTACTTCGGCCGATCTGCGGAGATCGCGACGTCGTTGGAGCTCTTTCGTACGCGCGGGCTCGTCGCGCTGGTCGGGCCCTCGGGCAGCGGAAAAAGTAGCCTCGCGCGCGCCGGTGTCCTCCCGGCGCTCGCAGATGGCGCCCTCGGTCCATGGCCCGCGACGTTCCGCGTCGTGTGCTTCGCTCCTGGCTCCGATCCGCGCCGCGCGCTCGCCGCTGCGCTCGGTCGTCCGGCGCTGCCCGCCGATCCCGACGATCTGATCAACGCGCTGGTGGCGGCGATCGAGGGAGACGGCGTCGGTCTGGTCCTCTGCGTGGACGCGCTAGAAGAGCTCGTGACGGTGGCCGACGCCGCAGGCCGCGCCTACCTCGCGAGGGTGCTCGCGCGCATCGGGCATGCGCCCGTCCCTGGTCTCCGCGCGCTCGTTACGGCGCGGCGCGATCTCCTCGACCCGCTCCTCGCGGTCGCGACGCTCGGTCCCGTGATCTTGAGGAGCACGCAGCTCGTCGCGCCGCTGGACAAGGACGCGTGGGGGGCCGTGCTGGAGGACGCCCTCGCGGCCTACGGCTATCGCCTCGACGACGATCTGCGCGACACGCTCTCGGGAGAGCTCTCGTCGACCGCCGAGGCGATGCCGCTCGTCGCGTTTGCGTTGCGTGAGGCGTGGGAGCGTCGGGATCGGACGCGCAAGGTGCTGACGCGCGCGGCGTTGGCCGACCTCGGTGGCATCGCCGGCGCGCTCGCCCGTCACGCCGATGGGGTCCTGGCGCGACTCGAGGAGACGGAGGGAGAGGGGAGCAGGGCGGCGGCGAAGGCGCTCCTCGTCGCGCTCACGACGCCACGCGGGACGCGCGCGCGACGGTCGAGCGGCGAGCTCGCGCGCGAGGTTGCTCGGAGCGAGCGTGACGCCGTCCTGGCCGCGCTCGTCGGCGCGCGCCTCGTGGTCGAGGACTCGGGCGGCTACACCCTGGCGCACGAAGCGCTCCTCACGCAGTGGACGACGCTTCGTGGCTGGCTCGACGCGCTCCGTGACGATCGCGCGCTCGCGGCCGAGATCGCTGTGGCCGCCGATTCGCACGACGCGACGCCGGGACGCGACCGACTCTGGCGCGGTCTGCCGCTCGCGACGGCACGGGCGCTGGTCGCTCGGAAGACGGTCCCCATCGAGGCGCGTTCGCTCACATTCCTCGCGGCCTCCCACCGCGCGGAGCTTCGCGCGCGCGTCGCCCTCGGGACCCTCGTGGCCTCTGTCGTCCTGGGCGCGCTGGCCGTCTTCGTCTCGTACCGTCGCGCCGAAGCGCAAACCGAGGCCGAAAAGCAGGCGGCGGCCGCCATCGTCCGCGACCTCACGGCCCCGCGCGCGGCCCCGGAGATCGAGCGCGCCCGCGCCATCGAGGCGCTACGACGGTCGGTCACCGCCTGCGAGAAAGACCTCGACCGCGCCCGGAGCGTTTGCCCCGAGCTCGGCGACGGCGGAGCCCGCCGAGACTCGGCCCTAGGGCCCTAAAATCGTCTATTTCCGTGGAATTCGGGCCCTAGGGCGCTGCATTGCCCGCGGGTAACGTGCTATGCCCCGCCCCGGTGACTTCGAAGATGGACATCGCCCTCGCCCCCGGCGCCAGCGAGAACGGCCTCGCCGTCATGCTCTCCGAGCTGGTGCGCCAGAACCTCGAGACGAATCCGCACAAGATGCCGGATTTCGAGGCACTTTCCGGCGTCGTGGCGATCGTCGCGGAGGACGCCGAGGTCTCGCTTACGCTGTGCTTCGACCGTGGCGACCTGCGCATCCACGACGGCGTCTTGGGGGTCCCGGACGTCGTGATTTACGGCACTTCCGACACGATCATGGCCCTGTCGAACATGCCGCTGACGCGTCGGGGCGGCCTGCCCATCCCCCGCCGAGACGACAAAGAGGGGCAGGAGCTGGTCCGATCGGTGTTTCGGGCCCTCCTTCGTCGCCAGTTTCGCATCGAAGGCATGCTCTTTCACCTCCCCCTCCTCATGCGCCTGACGAAGGTGATGAGCGTGAACGGTTGACCCCGCGCGTCCGAGGAGCCACCCTGCGTCCCGCTTCTCCTCCCTTCGCCAAACCTACTTGACCCGTACCAATGTTCCTCGTAGGTTGCGCCGCCCCGAGCACACGGCGCGCCAACACCGTCACCGTGTGCTAATTCTATCAAGGAAGAACCGTTCCCATGGCCGTGCACATCCGTCTTGCCCGCGCGGGCGCCAAAAAGAATCCCTTTTATCGGCTCGTCGTGACCGATCACCGCAGCCCCCGCGGCGGCCGCTTCCTCGAGAACATCGGGACGTTCGATCCGTCGGGTAAGACCGGTCTGCTCACGTACGACGTGGCGCGTCTCGAGCACTGGAAGCAGCACGGCGCCACGCCGTCGGACACGGTGAGGGACCTCATCAAGGCCGCCGTCAAGGCCGCCGCCGCTGCGCCTGCCGCGCCCGAGAAGAAGTAGCCCCGTTTTCGTTCGTTCCGAAGTAGAGAGTCCGTTTCGCAGTTCCGCCGTTCCGCAGTCATTCGCGGGAAAGCTATCCATGGCATTGAAAGAGCTGATTCGTGCGATCGCCATCGAGCTCGTGGATCACCCCGATCAAGTGGTCGTGACCGAGATCGCCGGTGAGCACAACAGCCTCATCGAGTTGCGCGTCGCGAAAGAGGACGTCGGCAAGGTCATCGGCAAGGAAGGTCGCACCGCGCAGTCGATGCGGACCATCCTGACCGCCGTCTCGACGAAGCTCGGCCGCAGAGCCCACCTCGACATCGTCGACTAGGAGCAGGCGTCGAGTGAAAGCGCCCGAGACGTGGGTGCCCCTCGCGGAGGTCGCGCGTCCTCATGGCGTGCGCGGCGAGCTGCGGCTCAAGCTGTTCAACAAGGACAGCGACGTGCTCCTTCACCTCGACGGGGTGCTCGTTCGCACGAAGGACGGCGAGGAGCAGGAGGTCTCGGTCGACGGCGCGCGGCGCGCGGACCAGGCGATCCTGATGCGTCTTCATTCGGTGGGGGATCGCAATCGCGCAGATGAGCTGCGCGGCGCCCTCATCTGCGTTCGCCGCGCGGACTTCCCGCCGCTCGACGATGGTGAGTTCTATGCGTGCGACGTGCTCGGCGCGCGGGTCGTCGTTGGGGAGACGCAGGTCGGCACCGTGCGCGATCTCAAGAGCTACCCGACCGTCGACGTGCTCGTGGTGCGCGCGGACGACGGCGGCAAGGACTACGAGGTCCCGCTCGTCGAGGGGATCGTTGAGAAGATGGATCTCGCGGGCGAGGCCATCACACTGAGGACGCTCGACGGCGTCGAGCGCGGATGAGGGTCGACGTCGTCACGCTGTTCCCCGCGCTCTTCGAGGGGTTCCTGACGACGAGCTTCGTGGGGCGCGCGCAGACCGGCGGGCAGCTCGCCGTGCGCTTTCGCAGCCCGCGCGACTTCGGTCTCGGCAAGCACCGCAGCGTGGACGATACGCCGTACGGCGGCGGCAGCGGCATGGTGATGCGCGTGGACGTGATGGTGACGGCGATGGAGTCGCTCGACGCGGACGCTCCGGAGGGCGCCGTCGCGCGCCGCCTCCTCATGACGCCGCAGGGCGCGCGGTTCGATCAAGCCGCGGCTGAGCGACTCGCGAAGGAGCCGGCGCTCATGCTCGTGTGCGGCCGCTACGAGGGCTTCGACGAGCGCATCCGCGCGCACGTCGCCGAGGAGATCTCGCTCGGCGATTTCGTGATGACCGGCGGCGAGGTCGCGGCGATGGCGATCATCGAGGCCACCGTGAGGCTCTTGCCCGGCGTGCTCGGCAACCAGGAATCGACGCGCGAGGAGTCGCACAGCCCCGAGACGCAAGGCCTCCTCGAGTACCCGCAGTACACGCGCCCGCAAGAGTTCCGCGGGTCGCCGGTGCCGGACGTGCTGCAAGGGGGCAATCACGCCGAGATCGCGAAGTGGCGTCGCGCGCAATCGCTCGCGCGGACGAGCGAGCGCCGCCCCGATCTCGCCGCGCGCCTCGCGAAGAAGAAGGAGGAGGCGTGAGGAAGGTCGCGATTGCCCTCGTGCACTTCCCGGTGCTCGACGCGAAGAAGGCGATCGTCACGACGGCGATCACGAACCTCGACGTCCACGATCTGTCACGCAGCGCGCGAACGTACGGCTGCACCGACTATTTCCTCATTCACCCGATCGAGGCGCAGCGCGAGCTCGTCGGCAAGATCACCGATCATTGGCTGCACGGCTCGAGCGGCAAGCGCATCCCCGATCGAAAAGAGGCGCTCGCCCTCGTGCGCATCGCGCCCGCGCTCGCCGACGTCTACGCGGCGCTCGGCGGTCGCGACGCGATCGAGGTGTGGGTCACCGCGGCGCGCGACGTGGCGCCGCCCATCCGCCTCTCCGAGGGACGCGCGCGCATCGCGGCGGAAGGGAAGCCCGTCCTCATCCTCTTCGGGACGGGTTGGGGTCTCGCGCCGAGCGTGATCGCGGAGGCGGACGAGACGCTCGAGCCGATCCACGCCGGGCACCCGAGCGGCTACAACCACCTGAGTGTTCGCGCCGCGTGTGCGATCACGCTCGATCGGCTGCTCGGGTCGTAGAGCACGCGCAAGGAGAGGACGGCCTCACTTGCAGGCGGCAGGGTCCTTGGTCTTGCATCGCCCGGCGCACCCGCCGTCCGCCCCGACGCCGCAATCGCAGACCGCGCCTGGTCCGCAGGTCGGCCCCGCGAAGGTGTCGCACGCGGCGCCGATCGCGGCGACGGTGGAGCACGTGCCCTGGTATTTCGGCGCGCTCACGCCCACGCACGCCGACGGGCCGATGCACTGCACGAGGCGGCCGCCGACCAGCCCGCACGCCGCGCCTTGGCCGGCGAAGGTCAACGTCTCGCAGGTCGTCGTCGTCGGGTTGCACACGACGCCGTTCGGAAGATCGCACTCCTTCGCCGCCGAGCACGACGTGGTGCCGACGGGGTTCGCCCTTCCGCACACGCCGCTCGTGCACGCGAGATCGGGGCGACACGGGTGCGTCGCGTCGCACGTCGCGCTCGCCTCCCCGTACGCGACGCAGGTGCCGCTGAGGCACGCGAGGCCGTCGGCGCAGTCGTCGGTGACGCCGCAAGACGCGCCAGCGGCGGAGTGAGGCCCGCACACGCCGCACGTTTGGTTCGCTCCGACGCGGCAGCGCGTGCTTTTGCACTGACCGTCGTCCGCGCAGGCGGCGCCGTCGGCGAGCGAGCCTGGCACCGACTTGCACGCGGCGATCATCTTGTGACCGAGGAGATCGCCGCACGTGGCTTGCGGGACGGCGGCAGCGCAGCCTTCCACCCACTCGGGCGTAGCGTTCACGCCGGGACCGGCGAAGCCGCGCATCACGTCGTCGGTGAAGGTGCGCACGCAGGTGGCGAGATCGCCGTACGCGATCGTGATGTACGCGGGCGCGCACGCTTGGGCCCGCGCGCAGTACGCGTTCGCGGCGTCGGCGGCGGCCTCCGCCAGCACGACGCCGGAGTCGGAGGCGGAGTCTTGGGCGCCCGCGTCGCCCCCGATCGCGGGCGTGGTTGCCCCCGAGCAACCCGCGAGACCGATCAGACCGATCAGACAGACGGCGACGCCCAGCGCATGGTGGTCCATTCGACCTCCCGTAGCACCGGTCGTGCCGGCGCAGAATTCCCTGATATTCGCGTGTCCTCGGGCAGGTTGTGAAGTTGGCTTCACGTCGCGACGGCGTGACGTTGACGGCCCTGCGCTCGAAGGCGGGTCTCTCTAGGTCTGTCTAACCCTCGAACAGCGGCGCCTCGACGATGAGGCCGCCTGGCTTGGCAGGCTGCGCCTCCACGAGGACGATCCGCGCCGGTCGCCCTTTCGAGCCGTGGACCGCGCGCAGTCGTTTCGGTTCGAGGCCCACGTCGCGCAGCGCGCCGGCGAGCGCGAGGAGCTCGTCCGCCGGATACACGAAGCAGGCGCGGCCGCGTCGCCCCAAGAATGCGCGCGCCGCGGCCGCGAACGCGCGCAGTTCTCCGCTCCGGGCACGCGCGCGGGCGGGGTGCGTCGCGGCCTTCCCGCGTCCCGGCGCGAAATAGGGAGGGTTGCATACGACAAGCGGCGCATGTCCGCCGTGATCGTGCGCGGCGCGCGCGACGTCGGCACATAAGACCTCGGCCCGCGCCGCCCAGCCGTTCTCGTTCAAATTCTTGCGCGCGAGATCGGCCGCGACTTGATCGATCTCGACGAGCACGACGCGATCGACGGCGCCCGCGTGGAGGAGCGCGAGCGACACCGCGCCGACGCCGGCACCGAGATCCACCGCGACGCGCGCGTGACGCACGCCCGCGAAGGCCGCGAGGTGCAGCGCGTCGACGTTGACCCGATAGCCATCGCCGCGCGCCGGCTGATGAAGCCGGATCTTCCCGCCGAAGAGCGCGTCCTCTACTTCTGCCACGGGCGGCGCCCGCGGAAGGACAGCGCGGTGATCGCGCCGGGGAAGAGCTGCACGGTGTACGTGCCGAGGAGAAGATCCTTGCCGCCGCTCTTCACGACCGCGCTGATGCGCATCGGCTTGCCGGTCTCGATGTTGAGCGCGCCGAAGAGGCCGAGCTTGCTGGTGCCGAGGCCCTGCGGCGCGCGCGTCTTGTCGGGGAGCGGGTTCGCCTCGACGTCGTTGAAGTAGAACATCTCGCCTTCGTGCGGCAGATCGGTGTCGACCATCGCGCCGGACAGGCGGACGTCCCCGCAGTCGTGGACCTCGCCGGCGAGGACGCCCTTGTCGGGCTTGACGGTGAAGCCGCCTGCCGCCGACGCGACGGTGTTCACGTCGGGGGCCGCGACCGCCGACGGGTCGTACTGCGCGACGCCGGAGCCGTCGACGATCGAGTTGGCGATGTAGATGTTGTAGTCGTAGAGTTCGCTCCAGGTCGTGCCCGTGGCGGTTGCATCGCTCGTCTTCACGATGAGGGGCGTCTCGGTGGGGACGCCGTCGTAGGTGTACGAGCGGAGCTTGCAGCCGTCGGTCGGGCACTTGCTCGACCAGGTCGGGAGCGGCATCTGCGGCGGATCCTTCGCGTCGTCGCTCGACGTCACGTACGCCGTGCCGACCGCGTCGCCGAGGGCGCCGTTCGCGCCTTCCTTGAAGATCTCGACCTTCACGCCCGCCGAGTCGTTGCCGCTGGAGAAGAGCTTCACGAAGCCGGTGAGCTTGACGAGCTTCGAGGTCCCAAGGGCGACCGGGTTCGTGAGGCAGTCGAGGTTCGGCGTCGTCGCGCCGTCGGTGGCGCCGAAGTAGTGCAGGCCCACGCCGCGCTGCGCCTCTTGCTTCGGCGCCTGCACCCACGAGCAGCACGCGTTGACGGGGCGGTTGTCCTTGCAGGTGGCAGGGTTCGCGCCGCTCGAGAACGAGCAGGTGCTGCAGAACTCCGCCTGCGTGAGCGCGGGGGGCGCCGCGCACGTGACGCTCGCCCCGCCGTCCCCGGCCGCGACGCTCGGCTTCGTGCTGCTGCAGCTGCTGGAGGCCGCGGAGAGCGAGAACAAGAAGAAGGAGGAGCGCGCGAGGGTCGAGAAGGCCAAGGTCTTCATGGGCGCGGTACACTAGCTCAAACGAGACGGCGGAGCCCCGCGGTCCGCGTCTCAAAGCCGCTACAAAGGACGCCGGCCTCGTTCACCCCGAAATGAGCGTAAAATCCAAATCTTGGCCGCCGGGGAGCCTCGACGCGCGCGTGCGCGAGGCGGCGCTCGCCTACGGATTCGACGCGGTGGGCGTGGCCCGCGCCGACGAGCCGCTGGGCGACGACTTCGCCCGCTACGAGGCCTTCGTCGCGGAGGGGATGCACGGTGACATGTCGTGGCTCGCGGCCGACGGGCCCGCGCGCCGCCGCGTCGACACCGCGGACATCCTCGAGGGCGCGCGCAGCGTCGTCTGCGTCGCGCGCCGCTATTCACGGTCTCGCGCCGACGAGGCCGCCGATCCGGAGATGGCGCGCACGATCGCGCGCTACGCACGCGGCCGCGATTACCACAACGGCCTCCGCAAGAAGCTCCGCCAGCTCGCGGCCTTCGTTCGTCGCCTCGGCACGGAGGACGCACCGGTCCAGGCTCGGCCCCTCGTCGACGACGCGCCGATCCTGGAGCGCGCGTGGGCGGCGCGCGCGGGACTGGGGTTCGTCGGAAAAAACGGCCTGCTCATCGTGCCCGGCCAGGGCTCGTTGCTCCTGCTCGGCGAGGTGGTCACCACCCTGGCCCTCACGCCCGACACCCCGATCGCCGAGCGCTGCGGCGCGTGCACGAGGTGCCTCGACGCGTGTCCCACGGGCGCGTTCGTGCGTCCCTTCGTCCTCGACGCGCGGCGATGCGTCTCCTACCTGACGATCGAGCAGCGCGGGCCGATCCCGGAGGACCTGCGCGAGGGCGTCGGCGAGCACCTCTTCGGCTGCGACGACTGCCAGACCGTCTGCCCGTTCAACCAGACCGATCGAACGTCGAGTGAGCGATTCGCGCCTCACCCGCGGTGGTCGACGCTCCGCCTCACCGACGCGCTCGTTCCTGGTGACGAGGCGTGGGCACGCGTCTCGGAAGGGAGCCCCGTGCACCGGGCGACCGCCGACGGCCTAGCGCGAAACGCCGCGATCGTGCTCGGAAACAAGGGGGATCCTGCGGCGCTGCCTTGCCTCGACGAGGCCTCCCTGCACCACCCGTCCGCCGTCGTCAGGGAGGCGGCGGCGTGGGCGGCGGCGAGGCTTCGCGCCGCGGGTGTGCTAGAAAAACCGTAGAGAGAACCATGCGCTCTACACGTTTCCCGTGGATGGCGGCGCTCGCGCTGCTCGTGGCGACCCAGGCGACCCTCGTGCCGCGCCGCGCGCGCGCCCAGCTCTCGCAGCTCGACGCGCTCAAGGCCGCCGCCAAGGCGCAGCCCGCTGACGGCGCCTCGTCGCTCGCGCTCGGTCGCGCATTTCGTCGGGCCGGCAAGACGAAGGAGGCGCTCGAGGAGCTCCGGCGTGGCGTCAACCAGACGCGCGCGGTGCCCGGACAGAGCCTCGGGATCGATTTGCACTGGGAGCTCGCGCGGACGCTCCTGGCGCGCGGCGATTTCGGCCCGGCGATGGTTCAGTGCAAAGTGATCGGCGCGCTCCCCGGCGGCGCGCGTCCGGGCCACGCATGCGCGGCAGAGGCGCACTTGTCGTGGCGGCGCGCGAGCGAGGCGCTCGTGGAGACGGTCCTCGCATTGGCGGGCGACGCGGACAAGCACGGCGGATCGCGGGGCGCGTACGAGGCCAAGGTGGCCGAGGCGAGCGCGCGCGAGCTCGAAGGAAAGCTCAAGGACGCCGAGGCGCTCTACAAAGAGGCGATCGCGTGGAAGGCGGATCGCGCGGAGGCGCACCTGGGCCTCGGCCACATGCTGAACGGCGAGGGTGACCGCGACGGGGCCGTGCGCGCCCTGCGCGAGGCGGTGCGGCTCGATCCGACGAGCCCCGAGGCGTCCTTCGAGCTCGGCGCGTCGCTCGGCGCGACCGATGAGGCCGTGCATCTTCTCGCGAACGCCGCCAAAGAGCGCGTCGGCTACGCAGCAGCCGAGGCGAAGCTCGCCGAGATCGAGCTCGCGCGCGGGCACCTCGGCGATGCTCGGCACGCCGCCGAGGCCGCGATCCGCAGCGATCCGAACGACGCCGGACCGCACATCACGTTCGGGCGCATCGTGCTCGCAGAGAATCAGCCCGATCTCGCGGTGCGCGCCGGCGAAGCGGCCCTCCATATCGTGTCGAACTCGGCGCCCGCCAAGCTCCTCATCGGCGACGCCGAGGCGAAGAAGGGCGAGATCGATCTGGCGCTCGAGGCCTACCAAGCCGCGCACGGGCTCGACAACTCCGACCCCACGCCGCTGGTCCGCGCCGCCGAAGAGTGCAAGAAGGCCGGTCGCTTCACGAGCGCGCGCGCGTTCGGGATGAAGGCGACCCAGGATTTCCCGACGTGGGGCCCCGCGTGGGTCGCGTACGGCGACGCGCTCTCTGCCGACGGACAGCCCGCCGACGCGAAGAAAGCGTACCAGGAGGCCCTCAAGTCCAAAGGACCGGTTGACGCCGCCGCCGTCGGGAAGAAGATCGCGGCCATCAAATGATGGAGCTCGCGAAGCGCGTCCTCGAGGGGGACGCGAGGGCCTGCGCCCGGGTCCTGCGCGTCGTCGACGATCGGCTGCCCGGCTACGCGGAGGCGCTGAAAGCGCTGTTCCCGAGCACCGGCCGCGCGTTCGTCGTCGGCGTCACCGGCAATCCGGGCGCGGGAAAATCCACGCTGACCGATCGCCTCATCCAGGAGTACCGCGCGACCGACGCCAAGGTGGCGGTCATCGCGGTCGATCCTTCCAGCCCCTACTCGGGCGGCGCCATCTTGGGCGATCGCATCCGCATGCAGCGCCACGCCACCGATCCGCGCGTCTTCATCCGCTCCGTCGCGACGCGCGGGCACATGGGCGGGCTCTCGCGCTCTGCGCGCGACATGGTTCGGGTCATGGATGCGTGGGGCGCCGACGTCGTGATCGTCGAGACCGTCGGCGTCGGCCAGGACGAGCTCGAGATCACGCGCACGGCCCACACCACGCTCGTCGTCATGGCCCCCGGCATGGGAGACGACGTCCAGGCGCTCAAGGCCGGCATCATGGAGAGCGCCGACGTGTTCGCCGTCAACAAGGCCGATCGCGACGGCGCCGACGCCACGGTCCGGGACGTCGAGCTCATGATCGCGCTCGGCAAGGACACGATGATCAAGATGGGCAAGGCCAAGGGCCATGTGGTCCACGGCGAGACCGCCGGCCTCGGGAGCACCGCCAATGACGGCGCGACGTGGACGCCGCCCATCTTTCGCTGCGTCGCGACGCGCGGCGAAGGGGTCAAGGAGCTCGTCGTCGGCTTGGGCGCGCATCACGCTTGGCTCGCCGGCACCGACGCCGGCCGCGCGCGCCGCACCGAGCGTCTCGGCGAGGAGATCCGCGAGTCGCTGCGCGAGGCTTTGATCGACGCCGCCGCCCACGACCTTCGAGAGGAGATGCGTGCCGCGGTCCGAGACGTCGCCGAGAAGCGCGTGGACCCGTACACGGCGAGCGAGCAGCTCGTCGCGCGCTTCCGCGGCCGCGGTTAGGCGCGGTTCAGCCGCCGGGCGCGCGGCGGTTTTCGCCCGACGTTCTCGGCGTTTCCCGCGCTCGGGCAGCGGCGCCGCGCACCGCAGCCGTCGCAATTGGGCTTTCGCGCGAAGCAGATCCGCCGGCCATGGAAGATGAGCGTGTGGCTCACGGCGTCCCAGTCATCGCGCGGAAGGAGCGCGCAGAGATCCTTCTCGATGGACTCCGCGTCGTCGTTCTTCGTCCAGCCGAGGCGCTGCGAGATCCGCATGACGTGCGTGTAGACGACGACCCCCTCGGGGGTCCCGAACGCGACGCCGAGCACCACGTTCGCCGTCTTGCGGCCGACGCCAGGCAGCTCGACGAGCTCCGCCAGCGTGCGCGGGACCTCTCCTCGGTGCTTCTCCACGAGGAGGCGCGACAGGCCCAGGACGTTCTTCGTCTTCTGCCGAAACATCCCGATCGACGACAGGAGCGGCTGCACGTCTTCGGGCGTCCCGGCGGCGAGCGCTTCGGCCGTCGGGTACTTGGCGAACAGGGCAGGGGTGACCTTGTTGACCGCCACGTCGGTCGTCTGCGCGCTCAGCACCGTCGCGACGAGGAGCTGGAACGGCGTCGCGTGATCGAGCTCGCAGTGCGCGTCGGGGTGGAGCTTGCGCAGGCCGGCGAAGGTGGTCCGCACCGCCGCCGGCTCGGGCTTCTTCCAGCGCGGCATCGCTCAGTTCAAATCGCCGGGCTCGGGCGGAATGCTCTGCGGGGGGATCGAGCCTCCCTCGGGCGGCACCGACTCGCCGGTCCCGCCGCCGCCTGCAACGTCGTCCTCGACGGTCTCGGCGAGGCGCTCGAGCGCAACGATGCGCTCCTCGCCCTCGATCGTCATGAGCTTCACGCCCTGCGCGTTGCGGCCCGTCTCGCGGATCTCGTCCACGCGCGTGCGTAGCGTCTGGCCGCGATCGGTGATGAGCATGACCTCGTCGCCGTCCTTCACGAGGCGCACGTCCACGACGGGTCCGTTCCGCTCGCTCGCGTCGATGAGGATGATGCCCTTGCCGCCGCGGTTCTGCGCGCGGAACTCGTCGATGTGGGTTCGCTTGCCGTAGCCCTTCTCGCACACCGCGAGGACGTGCGCGCGCTCCGGATCGGTCACCGCGAGACCCACGACCGCGTCGTCGTCGCCGACCTCGATGGCCTTCACGCCCATCGTGGCGCGCCCCATGACGCGGACCTGGTCCTCCTTGAAGCGGATGCTCATCCCCATCTTGGTGGCGATGATGAACTCGCGCTGTCCGTCGGTGAGCACGGCGGCGAGGAGCTGATCGTTTTCCTCGACCTTGACGCCGATGATGCCCTTCTCGCGGAAGTTCTCGTAGTCGGTGACCTCGGTCTTCTTGATCTGTCCGCGCCGCGTGAGCGTGACGACGTACTGATCGGGGGCGATCTTCGGCACCGCGACGATCGCGGCGACCTTCTCGCCCGGCTCCATGCCGACGAGGTTCACGATCGCGCGCCCCTTCGCGGTGCGCGGCGCCAGCGGCACCTCGTACACCTTCTTGACGTACACCTTCCCCTTGTCGCTGAAGATGAAGACGTACGCGTGCGTGCTGGCGACGAAGAGCTGCGTCACCCAGTCCTCTTCGCGCGCTTCCATGCCGATCTTCCCGCGCCCGCCGCGCTTCTGCGCGCGGTACTGGCCGGGGCTCGTCCGCTTGATGTAGCCGGCGTGCGAGATCGTGACGATCATGTCCTCTTCTTGGATGAGGTCCTCGTCGGTGATCTCCGCCTCGTTGGCCACGATCTCGGTGCGGCGCTTGTCGGCGTACTTCTGCTTGATCTCCTCGAGCTCCATGATGATGACGTTCATGAGGAGCTTCACGTCGGCCAAGATCGCACGCAACCGAGCGATCTCGTCCGACAGCTCGCCGTACTCCTTCGCGAGCTTCTCCTGCTCGAGGCCGGTGAGGCGCGACAGACGCATCTCGAGGATGGCCTTGGCCTGGCGCTCGGAGAGGAAGTAGTCGCCCCGCTTTTTGCCCTCTTCGATCTCGGACACAGGACGGCCCGCGCGGACGAGGAACGCTTCGAGGCCTTTCAGCGGTAGCGCCATGAGCGCGGTCTTGGCTTCATCGGAGTCGCGCGACGAGCGGATCGTCTTCACGACGAGATCGACCTCGGTCGTGGCCATGCCGAGGCCTTCGATGATCTCGCGCTGCGCTTCGGCCTGGCGGAGCTCGAAGCGCGTGCGGCGCGAGACGACGTCGCGCCGGTGCTCGACGAAGCACGACAACGTCTCGCGGAGGTTCAACACCTGCGGGCGGCCGTGGACGATGGCGAGGTTGATGACACCGAACGTCGACTGCAGATCGGTCATTCGATAGAGCTGGTTCACGACCACCTGCGGGATCGCGTCCTTCTTCATCTCGATGACGAGGCGCATGCCGTCGCGATCGCTCTCGTCGCGGACCTCGCTGATGCCCTCGATCTTCTTCTCGCGCATGAGCTCGCCGAGCTTGGCGTGCACGCGCGCCTTGTTCACCTGGTACGGGATCTCGGTCACGACGAGCTGCTCGCGCTCGCCCTTGCCGGGGATCTTCTCGACGTCGATGCGCGCGCGCATGATGAGCGTGCCGCGTCCTGTTCGCTGCGCGGCCTCGATGCCGCTGCGCCCGAAGAGGAGGGCGGCGGTCGGGAAATCCGGGCCCGGGATGAGGCGCATCACGTCGTCGATCGTGCAGTCCGGATTTCGGATCAGGTGCACCGTGGCTTCGATGACCTCGCCCAAGTTGTGCGGCGGGATGTTCGTCGCCATGCCGACCGCGATGCCGCCCGAGCCGTTGACGAGCAGGTTCGGATACTTCGCCGGAAGGACCATCGGCTCTTGCAGCCGGTCGTCGAAGTTGGCCTGGGTGTCGACGCACTCCTTGTCGAGATCCGTGAGGAGCTCGATCGCCATGCGCGAGAGGCGTGCCTCGGTGTAGCGGTACGCGGCCGCCGGATCGCCGTCGACCGAGCCGAAGTTCCCTTGGCCGTCGATGAGCGGGTAGCGCATCGAGAAGTCTTGCGCGAGGCGGACCATCGCGTCGTATACGCTTGCGTCGCCGTGCGGGTGGTACTTGCCGAGCACGTCGCCGACGATCGTGGCGCTCTTGCGGTGTGCGCCGCCGGGGACGAGACCGAGCTCGTACGCCGAGTAGAGGATGCGCCGGTGAACGGGCTTCAGCCCGTCGCGCACGTCGGGGATGGCGCGCCCGATGATGACGCTCATCGCGTAGTCGAGGTAGCTCGTCCTCATCTCGTCCTGGATCGAGACGGGCACCTTCTGGTTGTGGCCGCTGGTCGGCGGGGTGTTCGGCGGATTCGGCGTCGACATCGGGCGCTGTTCTAGTCGCTCTCGCGAGCGGCGACTAGCGCCCGCGAGCCCTCGCGAGGAGGCTTCTTTCGTGGATCGGACGGGTGGGGGAGCGGCGCTCCAGGTCGCGGGTCAAGGTGGGGCGAACCGTCCACATCTCCAGTAGTTATCCAGTCAGAGCGGCCGTGAAATCACGGCACAATCGTTGCTAAAGGTAGGTCGTGCTCCTACATCAGGGCACACAACTTCGGCTGAGCTTTGGAGGACGTCATGCGAAGAGGATTGTGGGCTTCGGCGGCCATGCTTTCTGCATCGCTGATTTCGGTCGTGCTCGGCGGGGGTTGCTCCGCGAAGCCGGCCGCCGACGACAAGCTCTGCACGCCCGGCGCATACGTCTATTGCCGCTGCGCGAACCGCGACGAAGGCACCAAGCTTTGCAAGGCTGACGGCAAGTCCTTCGACCTCTGCCAGCCCTGTCCCGACGGCCAAGAGATCCCGCCCGAGGGCGACTCGGGGACGACGCCGCCGCCCGAAGACGGAGGCATCACGCCGGTCGACTCCGGTCCGGTCCCCGACACCGGCGCGCTCCCGCTCGACGCCAAGTGCTCCGGCAAGCTCGCGCTCCTCGGCGGCAGCGATCAATCCTCCGACACCTACGCGGCGATCTACCGGGGCAGCGGCGCGTTCGAGGTCGGCAAGAGCACCGGCCCCGGCATGCGCAGCAACGCGCAGATCTCTGTCGTCGGAACGAGCCTCCTCGCGGTGTGGATGGGCAAGCTGAGCAGCCTCGTCGGCGCGAAGTACGAGGTGACGTGGTCGGCGCCGGTCAGCTTCCAGTCGACGTCCGGTCCGCCGAGCCTCACTGCGACGGGCACGCAGGCGCATGTCGTCTACCTCGGCCTCGACGGACTCTTCTACGCCGGCACCTACGCGGGCGGATGGGATGCCGCCAACACGCTCGCCGAGCCCACGGGCGGCAGCGCGATCCCCGGCAAGAGCGCGCCTGCGCTCGCCTCGGTCGGCAGCTCGCTCGTCTACGCGTTCACCGGCTCGGACAGCTCGCTCAACAGGGCGCTGAGCTCCGGTTCGGGCTTCGCGGCGCCGAACAAGATCCTGAGCACGGCCTACGCCGCCCCGCCCGCGATGACGGCGATGAACGGCGGCGTCAAGGACCTGCTGGCCGTCTTTACCGGGAGCGATCTGGCGCTCCACTCGGTGACGCGCGAGTCGTCGAACAAGACGTGGAACACATCGGTGCTCGTGAACGACACCGCGCAGACGAACGACACGCCTACCGTAGTCGCGCTGCCGGGTGGTAAGGCGATGGCGATCTGGCGCGCCGTCAGCAAGCAGGGCTTCTACTCGATTTTCGATCCGACGAAGGTGACGCCGTGGAGCCCGCCCGCCGAGCTCGTCACGGGCGCCAACCCGACCCTCGCGGCCACGCCGGTCGCCGTGCCTGCCAAGTGCGCCGGCGCCGACGCGGTCATTGCCTACGCGCAAGAGGGCGCAGGCGTGAGCGTGTTGCACTACACGAACGGCGTCTTCAGCGGACCGTACCCGGTGCCCGGGATGTCGAGCCTCACCTACCTCGGCGTCGGAGAGTTGCCGTAGGGCCGAGCGACAGCACCTGGCCGTTGACCGTCGAGGCGTGCGCGTCTCGCACACCCTCGAGGAGCACCTGCCCGTTCGACGCGTCGGCCTCGACAGGGCCGCCGATGCCTCGCACGTGGATGCGCCCGTTGACCGTGCGAAGGGCGAGGGGGAGCCCTTCGGGAACGCGGACGATCAGGTTCACCGTCCCCGCGCGGCCGGAGCTGTGACGATCCTCGCTCTCGCATTCCCCCTTCCACTCGCCCTCCCACTCGCGCGCGTGTGAGCGCGCCGGCCGGACGCGGACTTTCAGGCCGTCCGATTCCTTCGTGATGACGATGCCGGCGCCATGGCCATCGCCGTCGCGAAGGCGCGCGACGATCTCGACCTCGCGCTCCTGAGTGGAGGTCGCCTCGATGCTCCCGTTCACGTTCTCGATCTCGAGCCGCAAGCCCGCGTCTCCCTTCCAGACGAAGGCCTTGTCCGCGGTGACGTCGAAGGTGGCCCCCTCCGGCGCGGCCCGGCTCGTCGGCGCGGATGTCCTCGATAGGGCCGACTTGGGCGCGCCTCCGCACGCGGGCAGGCTCGTGAGCAGCATGGCGCCGAGGCTGGCGCCGAAGAACGAGCGGATCGCGTGCGCCATCGCGTAGGAGATGCCGCCCGCGCGGCGGACGTTTAAGTTAAACGTTCGCCTGCCCACCGGCATCCCCTAGAAAGAAGCGGCCGTGATAGCGCTCCCCCTCCACCCCTCCATGGCGGAAACGTCCACCTTGCCCGACGAGGACGCGGTTCGAGATCCGCGCGTGCGCGCGGCGCAGGCAGGGGACAAGACCGCGTTTGCGGCGCTCTATCGCGAGCACGTCGGTCGGGTGTACGCGCTGTGCTTGCGGACGGCGGGGCAACCGGCCGACGCCGACGCGATCACCCAAGACGTCTTCGTGCGCGCGTGGGACAAGCTCGCCGAGTTCCGCGAGGAGTGTCCCCTCTCGGCGTGGCTCCATAGGATCGCCGTGCGGCAGGTGATGATGCACCACCGAACCACCTCCCGACGCCTCCGCAGGGTCGAGCCGACCGCCGACGTCGAGGGCGGCGCGACCGCGCGCGAGGCGAGGCCGGACGCCGCCGTCGATCTCGAACGCGGCATCCGCCGGCTCCCCGAGGCGGCGCGGATCGTCTTCGTGCTCGCCGCGATCGAAGGCTACGCGCACGCCGAAATCGCCGACATGATGGGCTGCACGGAGGCGACGAGCCGCGCGCACCTCTTCCACGCGAAGGCGCTCCTTCGGGAGGTGCTCGATGGATGAGCCGAAGCGCGACCTCGACGAGCGCGTGAAGGGTCTTCCGCGCGAGATCGCGCCGCCGCGTGATCTGTGGCCGGACATCGACGCGCGGATCGTCGCGAGAGAGAAGCGCGCGCGCCGGCCGAACGTTCTGGTCGCGACGGCGTTCGTGGTGGCGATCGCGTCGGCTGCCGCGGTGGCGCTGGTGTCGCGTCGCGGCGAGGACCACGACGCGGGGGCGAGCCCGAGCGCGGTCATGAGCGTGAGCGCGCCGCTTGCCTCGCCGGCGCCGAGCGCGGTGACCGCGGTGCTCCCCGACGAGGCGGCGTACGACGAGGCTGCTGCGACGTTGCGCGCCGAGCTCGAGGCGCGCCGCGCGGAGGAGCCACCGTCCGTACTCCGCGTCGTGGACGAGAACGTTCGCATCCTCGACGAGGCGATCGGCGCCGTGCGCGCGGCGCTCGTTGTCCAACCTAACGACGCCGAGCTCCGCGCCGATCTCGATCGCGCATTGGAGGACAAGCTCGACGTGCTGCGCGCGGCCACCGAGCTGCCGTCGTCGCCGGACGGGGTGGAGCGATGAGCCGGAACCGTCTTGCCGCGCTCGTCGCCGGTGTGATGTTCGCGTGCGCTTCGGGCTCCGCGCGCGCCGACGGACCGTCGGACGCCAGCGCCGTCCACGCGATCGCGGTGTCGGCGTCGGCAGCCGTGCACGTCCGCGCGTTCGGACGGCCGGTCCGCGTCGTCGCCTGGAGCCGCGCGGAGGTGAAGGTCAGCGGCGGCGGCGCCCTCTCCGTCCAGGTCACCGAGGATCACGCGCGCGTCAGCGTGACCGCCGGCCCGCAGAGCGACGGCGACGCGATCGAAGTCTCGGTCCCCGCCGCCAGCGCCGTCGACGTTCGAACCATCGGCGGGGAGGTGACCGTCGCCGACGTGACCGGCAGCGTCCGCGTGCGCACGGTCGCCGGCGCCATACACGTCCGGGGCGCGCCGAAGGACGTAGAAGCCGACTCCGTCTCCGGCACCGTTGATCTCGATCTGGCGGTCTGCGACGTCCGCGCGACGAGCGTGGGCGGCGCGATCCGCGCCCAATGCCGAGGCAAGACCCCCCGGATTTACGCCAAGACGGTCGGCGCGCCGATCGGCGTCAAGGCGTCCACCTTCGAGCGCCTCGAGCTGCGGAGCGTCTCCGGCGCCGTCGAGGCCGAAGGGAAGGTCGTGGGCGACGGCCCCTTCGAGCTGCGATCGCACTCCGGCGGCATCACGTTGACCGTCCCGAAGGGAACGCCGCTCGCCGTGGACGCGCGCTCGCGCGGCCGCGTCGAGGTGAAATCGTCGCCCGGCGACGCAGGGACGACCACGACGAGCGCGCCGACCGTGGTACTTCGGACGTTCAGCGGCGATGTTCGCGTGATCGAGAAATAGTCGGCCGCAAGATTCTCAGGGGAGAACCGCCATCGCGAAGTGATCGCGCGCGCTCGGCGACGCGGCGTTGCTTGCCCACGCCGTCCCACTCCAGATCCAGAAATCGCCGAGGTCGACAGAAGTGCCGATGCCGCCGGCCATCAGCACCTTGCCGCCGAAGCCGACCATCGCGTGGTCGTAGCGCGCGGGCGGAATGGGGCTGACGGTGCGCGCCGTCCAGGAGGTGCCGCTCCACTCCCACGTGTCGGAGAGGACGGCCGTGCTGTTGCCGCCGAAGAGCACGATCGTGCCGCCGAGGGTGGCCATCGCGACGCCGCTGCGCGCGGTCGGTCCGGTCGTCGCGCGCTGCGTCCAAGTGACGCCGTCCCACTCCCACGTGTCGCCGAGGGCGCCGACGCTGCCGGCGCCGCCGAAGAGAACGACCTTGCCGCCGAGCGTGGCCATGCTGGCGATCCAGCGCGCGGGCGGCGACGTGGCCGGAGTCTTCTGCGTCCAGGTGGCGCCGTCCCACTCCCATGTATCCTGCAAGTAGACGCCGGCGCTGTCTTGCCCGCCGAAGAGAACGACCTTGTTCCCGAGCGTGCCCATCGTCGCCGACAAGCGCGCGGGCGGCCCGGCAGCCTTCTGTTTCCACGCGGCGCCGTCGAACTCCCATGTGTCGGCGAGGCCGGTGCTGTCGTTGACGGAGCCACCGAAGAGGACGACCTTGCTCCCCTGCGTCGCCATCGCGTGACGCGATCGTGCAGAAGGTCCGCTGACGGCAGCCGTCGTCCACGACACGCCGTCCCACAAAACCGTGTCGCTGAGATAACTGGCGCCCGTGTAGCCGCCGAAGAGGACGACCTTGGAGCTCGTGCCCGGCGGTCGGCAGACACCGCTGAGTTGGCAGGTGCTCGGAGAGACGCACGCCGCGCATGCGCCGCCGCCTGCGCCGCACGCGTCGGCTGCATTTCCGGGCTTGCAGGTGTTCGCGGAGCAGCATCCGGTGCACGACGTCCCGTCGCACGCGCAGACGCCCGCTTTGCATCGAAGCCCCGTGCCGCACGCGCCTGTCTGGCAGAGGCCCGCGCACCCGTCGCTGTCGCCGCACGCTTTTCCGGCGCAGTTCGGCGTGCACGGCCCGTGACCGCACACGTTCGGTCCGCCACCGCCGCACGTGAGCTCCGGCGCGCACGACGCGCACGAGACCGGCGCACCGCAGCGCCCCTTCAACTGCCCGCACTTGCCTGCGCAATCGGCGAGATCGTTGGGGACGCAGGGGCCGGGCGGCCCGGTGTCGGGATTGGGCGAGTCCCCGTCGCCTTGCGGGCCTGTCGCGTCGAGGCCGCCCCCGTCGGACTGGCCGCCGGCAAAGAGATCGCCGTTTCCGGCGCCGCTGCAGGCAACCGTCGCGGGGGCGCAAGTGAGGAGGAAGGCGAGGGTAAGCTTGGAAAAGTCCATGGTTAGGCGCACGCGCCGTCATACGCGGTAGCCGTCACAGTTCTTCCCTCCGCGCTATTTCCGGCCCGCTTCGGCGAGGCCGCGCAAGCCTGTCGTCAGGTCTTCCTTGACGGCGCGGTGGTGTCAGGACTACCTTGACAGATGTGATCGCGCCCAGGAGAAGGAAGATGAACGCCACGACGTCGCTCAAGACCACGTTGCATTGCTCGTTCTGTCGGAAGACCCGCGAGCAGGCCGGCAAGCTCGTTGCCGGCCCCGGTGTTCACATCTGCGAGGCATGCGTTGCGCTATGCGGAAGGATCCTCACCGGCAAGCCGACCGCGGCGTTCGCGGGTTGGTCGTCCATGAGCGACGAGGAGCTGCTCGCGACCTTGCCCGCCGCCGAATCGGCAGTGGGCGACGCGTCGGAGAGACTACGCGAGCACGTCGGTGCCATCCGCCGCCGCGGCACGAGCTGGGAGCGCATCGCCGACGCGCTCGGCGTGTCCCGTCAGGCCGCCTGGGAGCGCTTCTCCGACGAGAGCTGAGACGCTCTCACGCCGTCTGGGTCCTGGTAGGTGCGATCCCGCCCGACGCGAGCGATGCGGGCGCCGACGCAAACGACGCGCGCGCTGACGCGGGCGACGGCGCCACGGACGCGAGCGATGACGGCGGTTGACCCCTCCGTCGGCCTGACCGGCCCCGTCACGATGGATCCGAAGGGCGCGGTCTTCGAGCTCGAGATGATCGGCGGCGCGTTCGAGCGGCGCTATCGGAAGATGCGCCCGGAGATGAGCGTTCGACCCATCGCGCGCGCGGCGGAGCTGATCGCCCGATTTTTCTGCGTCGGCGAAGCGCTCTCGATCCCGCTCATCCGCGGGACGTGGCACGCGTCGACGCACCCGATGCCGCGCGCCGTGCTCGGGCGCATCCTGCGCGACGAAGCGGCGCACGGCACCTTCGGGTTCACCTTCCTCGACTGGGCGACAGGAGAGATGACCGCAGAGGAGCGCGCGCACGTGGGCAGGCACGCCGACATCGCCATCGGGTCGATCAAGAAGCAGTGGGCGGCCATCGCCGCGCGGGGCCGCGCAGGGTTCGACACGAAGGGGAACTCGCTGGGTTGGATGGAGACCGGCGCCTACCTCGCATTGGCGCGCCGGTCGATGCGCGACAAGGTCGTTCGGCCTTTACGCGCGCGCGAGATCCCGATCGGGGCGTGGACGGAGGCCGACGACGCAGTCTCGGCGAGCTAGAAGAAATTCCCGATCGTGAACTCGAACACGTAGCTCTCCTCGTACGGCAGCGGCTTCAGCGGGAAGCCCCACTCGAAGCGCAGCGGGCCGAGCGGCGAGAACCAGCGGATGCCGAACCCCGTCGACGCGCGCAGGTAGCCGAGGCTGTCGGGGAACGTGAAGCAGGGCGACACCACCTTGTCGAATTGCGGCGCCGGCGTCGTCTTGCAGAACTGCTGCTCGGTGTTCCACGCGTTGCCGGCGTCGAGGAACGTGACGCCGCGGATGCCGACCTTGTCGATGATCGGGAACTCGACCTCGAGGTTCTCGAACGCCTGCACGTTGCCGCCGATGTTCGCGCCGTTCGGGATCGGCGGGGCGTTCACGTCGAGCGACTGGTTGAGCGGCAAGCGCGGGCCGATGGTGCGGAGGCGATAGCCGCGCACGTCGAGGATGCCGCCGAGGAAGTAGCGCGCGAAGATCGGCACGCCCTCGGCGTGAGGCGAGGTGACCGCGCCGAACTCGGTGCGCAGCTTGAGCACGAAGCCGGAGCCCGGTTGCCCGGTGTTGAGGCCGAGCGGGTAGTAGAAGTTGCCCTGGAAGCGGTGACGCAGCGTCTCGATCTCGCTGCCGAAGTACCCGCTCGCGAGCTCCGTCGACGCCTGGAGAAAAATGCCCGACGACGGGAAGAGGCGGTTGTCGCGCGTGTCGTAGACGATCGCAGGGCGCAGCGAGATCGTGCGGCCGTCGTTGAAGAGGTTGGCGAGCGGCAGGCGCTGGAAGATGCTGACGAAGCCCGACGTCGAGCCGAAGAACGTATTGACCTGGCTCGTATCGACCTTGTCCTGCTGCGCGGTCGCCGTGATGGACAAGCGAAGCCACGGCTGCACGAGCGCGTAGCCGAACGTCAGGGACCCACCCAGAGAGCGGCGCGAGAAGTCCGGGAACACGTACAGCGTGTCGAAGAGCTCCGTGCTCGCCGACCAGTCGGTGTTCAAGAAATACGGCTCGAAGAAGCGAATGCTCACGAGCTGCCGCAAGCCCGACACCTGCGCTTGCAAGGCGAGCGACTGCCCGTTGCCGAACAGGTTTGCCTGCTGCACCTGCGCGGTGACGATGAAATTCTCGACCGAGCTGAAGCCGGCGCCGACCTGGAACGTTCCGGTCGGGCGCTCCGCGATCTCGAAGTTGATGATGATCTTGTCGGGCGCCGACCCTTGCTCGGTCGACACGTCGACGCGCTCGAAGTAGCCGAGCGCCTGGATGCGCCGCTTGCTGTCCTCGAGGCGGGTCTCCGAGAAGAGCATGCCCTCCTCGATCTCCATCTCGCGGCGCAGGACCTTGTCGCGCGTCTTCGTGTTCCCCTTCAGCTCGATGCGCTCGACGTGGACGAGCGGTCCGCGGCGGATGGGGATGACGATGTCGACCTCTTGGTGGACGGGATCGAGCTCGGTCTCCGGCTCGGCCTCGACGTTCGCGTAGCCGGCGTCGCGGTAGAGCGTGCGGACCGCCTGGAGATCCTTCACGAGCTCCGCGCGGTTGAAGTAGTCGCCGTTGTGCGACCGAACGAGCTGGCGCAGCTGGCGCCGTCCGCCGAGCGGCTCGATCTCGTGCCCCTCGTTGTCGCGCTCGAAGATCTTGAGCTGGCGGATCTTGAAGCGCGGCCCCTCGTGGATGGCGAGCGTGATCTCGATGCCCTCGCGATCGGGCGTGAGCATCACGCGCGGCGTGCCGATCTGCACGCTCATGTAGCCCTTGTCGTAATAGAGGGCGTTGATCATGAGCACGTCGCGCTCGAACATGTCCTGGCGGTACGGGCCGCCGGAGCCGAACGAGAAGAACGAGCCCTGGCCGGTCTGCATCACCTCGCGCAGCTCGGAGTCGGGGACGCTGTAGTTGCCGATGAACGTGACGCGGCGGACGGTGACCGGCGTGTGCTCGACGATCTTGAAGCGGACGAGCACCTCGTTGTCGCGCTGCGGCTCGACCGTGAACTCGACGTCGGCGAGGAAGTAGCCCTTCTCGGCGTACGCGTCCTTGATCTTCTGGACGCTTCGGCGCACCGCCGGGACGCTGAGGATCGTGTTCGCCTTGACCTCGATCGCCTCCTGGAGCTTGTCGTCCTCGATCTCTTCGTTGCCGTCGAACTCGACGCCCTTGATGTTCGGGCGCTCGCGCACGAGGAAGCGGAGCGTGATGCCGCGATCGCCACGCGTGAGATCGACCTCGATGTCGTCGAAGAAGCCAGAGTCCCACAGCGCGCGCACATCGCTCGTGAGGTTGTCGCCCTTGAAGAGCTGGCCGGGCTTCTCGCGGAGGTAGGTGTTGATGTCCTCGCGCGCCACGCGGCGGTTGCCGCTGATGTCGATCTTGAGGATGGGCGTGCCTTCCGCCTTCTCGGTCTCCGACGGCGGGATGCGAACTTGCGCGGTGCCGGCTGCGGCGGCGGTGTCGAGCACCTGGCCGCCGGCGTCCATCGCGTTGCCGGGGACCCCGGCGTCGCCGGTGCCGGGCTCGTCCATCTCCGATCGCCCGGGCGCGATGAGCGGAGGGGCGGTGCGCGCGTCGACGCCTCCGTCGGCCGATCCGTCGGCCCCGCCGTCGAGCGCCTGCGCATGCGCCACGCGCGACGGGACGAAGGCCACGACGAGCGCGACGACGAACGCCGCGAAGACCGCGAGCACCCGATTAAAGCCGCGTTTCGTGGGAGATCGCATCAGGCGGGCGGCCGTGAGCAAGGAGGGGGAAGGAGCAAGCGGAGGCGCCTCTCGTACCGCGACCGGGGCCCCGGGGTCAACCACGGATCCTTAGGAGATCCGCGCGGCTATGCGCTTCCTTCCGCTCGCGCGTCCGCTACCAGCCGCGCGCGTGCGCGGCGTGCGCGAGGGCGTCCCAGGCGGGCTTGTTCGCCCCGCTTCCCGGCGCGTAGGTCCGGAGGCCGAGCGTGCCCAAGTACGCCAGGAATTTTGGGTCGGAGGAGCCGTAGTATTTGGCGAGCGAGGCGATCGCCTGCGGCGAGTACTCGTTCATGGTGAACAGCGTCATGATCGGGATCCGCTCGGCGTGCGCATCCCACGCTCGAAAGAGCTCGGTCACGAACGCCGCCTGCTGCTCGGCAGAGCTCGCCACGTCCGCGCCCGACGGGTAGCCGGCCTCGCGGAAGAAAATCGGGACGCTCGGGTAGAGCGCGACGAGGGAGTCCAAATCGGCGCGCACGTCCGTGGGCGGACGCACGGAGAAGTCGGCGCGGAGCGGGTAATACGTAAGCCCCAGGAAGTCGGCGTTCGCAAGCGTCGGTGTCACGAGCTCGGGGTGTGCCAGTGCGCCGGCGAGCGTGAAGACGCTCCCCACCTTCACGCCCGGCTTTAGCGTGCGGGCGTGCGCGGCGGCGCCGTCGAAAAACGTCCGGTACGCGGCCCACTTCGCCGAGTCGGTGCCGAGGGCCAAGTCGAGTTCGTTTCCGATCACGTACATCGTCAGCGTGAGATCGGGGATCTGGCCGAAGACGTAGTCCTGCGCCGCGTCGTAGCGCTGGCGGACTTGCGCGTCGTCGAGCGGGCGACCCGCGAGATCGGACGGCAGCGACGGCCCGGTCGTGTCGACGGCGCGAAAGGCGAGCGACACCTTGGCGGCGCCCGGGAACACGAGGTTGGCGATGTGCAGGTTCGGATCGAAGTCCATCACGCCGCCCGCGTCGCCGCCGTCCGGTCCCGCGTCGGAGACCGTCTCGACGCGGCTCCAGTCGATCGTCAGGTTCACCGCCTGCACGCCGGCGTCCCTCGCGAGGTTGAACGAGGTGATGTAGTTGCCGTCCTCTGCCGCGTTGATGTCGAGGCCGAGCGTTCGTCCTAGGCGCGGGCGCACGTCCTCCGCGGCATCGCCCGCTTCGTTGGACGCGTCGATGGCGCCGTCGAGCGTCGCGTCGAGACCCGCGTCGGCGCCGGGAGAAGGGGAGGCGCTCGTCGACCCGCACCCGACGAGCGCGACGATCGCCGCGAAGCCGACGAGCCTCACGTGATCCCGTCTGCGCCAGTCATCGCGAGGACCGCGGCTCGAGCGCGTTCGCAGCCATGGAGTCGAGTATGGTTCCGATGGGGCCGCGCCGCAACGCATCGCCGTACCGTCCCGCGTCAGTGGCAGCTCCTCGGATCGAGGCGTACGCACGTCGCGAGGGCGCCCCCATCGGGGCCGACGGAGCCGCCGTCGGCCGTACCGGGGCCACTCGCGAAGCAGCACCCTTGAAGGGCCGCCGCGGTGAGGCACACGGCGCCGTCTTCGCAGGTCTCGTCGGGCGCGCCTTGCCGGCAGGGTTGGCCGTCGGCGATCACTGCGGCGCACACTCCGCGCGCCGATCCGGGTGGAGGAATGCATCGGCCGGTCGCGCAGCGAGCAAGCGCTTCGTCACAGGGAGCGCCGGGAGGTCCGAAGGAGACCGCCTCGCACGAGTTCGATGCGGGATCACACACCAGGCCCGGCGCGCACACCGAGACGCTGCGGGGCGGGACGTCGCCGCATCCTTGCCCTGCGCCTCTGACGGGGACGCATTGGCCGAGCGAGCAGGCGAGCCCCGTCACGCAGTCGGTCGATACGTCGTTGCACGGGCCTCCGTTCGCCGAGGGAGGCGCGCAGCGCTGTGTGGCGGCGTCGCAACGCAGACCGCGCTTGCAGCCGACCGTGCATGGGGCGTCCACCCCGCCGCCCGCGACTGCCGGCGCGGTTTCGACGCATGTCCCGCTCTGCCCGACGTCGACCTTGCAGAAGGTGCCCAACGCGCAAGGCGGCGCCACCACGTTGCACGCCGGTCCGCATTGCGGAACCGACGGACTGCACGATCCTCCCTTCGCGATCCTTTCTCCGCACGTGCCGCACGTGACGAGCGCGGGCGGTTCGGCGAAGTCGACGAAGCGAAAAGGCGTCGCCCCTTCGGCCGTCGTGCTCTGTGGGCCGACACAGTAGCCGCTCGCACACTGGAGCGCCGTGCCGCAGGCGGCGCCCGTAACCAGCATCCCCGGCGGCGCGGCGCAGGTGGCATCGTCCACCGGATCGCACGCGGCCGCGGCAGATCGCAGGCTCGACGCACACTGCGTCGCCATCGTCGCCGCTGCCGCGACGACGCCCGAAGCGCCGAGCCTCCGCTGGCACGACGCTACGATTCGGTCGCGAGCGGGGGGCCTGCCAAACGCGCCGGCATTGCAGTGGCCGTACGCGACGAGCGCGTCCGCGAGCTCACCGCAGGCCTCGTCGACGCTCGGAGGCGGCAACGGCGACGGCGCCGAACGTGCGGCGCTGCAGGCGACGAGAACGAAACCGACGACGGCGAGCCACGCCTCCCGTGGACGATGGCCGATTGCCCTCATCCTCGCAGACTACCGCGCGACGGCGCGTCTTGCAGCGCCGCCAGGAGTGCGCGCCTCATAGACACCGTTCTGGGTCTTGACATAGTAAGCGTACATATTATAAGTTAGCTTATGAAGGAGACGCGAACCATGACCAACATGTCGACGACGAACGCGAACGAGTGGCGCACCGAGCACGGCATCGAGATCGAGGCGGATGCCGAGGTGATTTGGGGAATCCTCCGCGACGTCGCGGGGTGGAAGCGATGGAACGCCGGCATCGAACGCATCGAGCTCGAAGGGCCGTTCGCCACCGGCACCTGGCTCTCGATGCAGCCGCCGGGGCAGGACACGTTTCGTTCGCGTCTCTTGGCGGTGCGGGAAAACGAGGGTTTCGTCGACGAGACGCGCGTCGAAGATCTCGTCGTCACCGTCGACCACCGCATCGAGCGGCTGGGGCCGAAGCGGGCGCGGGTGGTCTACGCGGTGGTCGCCCAAGGTCCGGGCGCCGAGGAGGTAGGCCCGGCGGTCTCGGCCGATTTCCCGGACGTCCTCGCGGCGCTCGCCAAGCTCGCGAAGGAGGCGCAGCCGTGAGCGCTTCACCGACGACCTCCAACGCAGTGCTCGAGGTCGCCGCATGAAGAAGCCGAACCCGCCGCTGCCGACGCGTTTGTCGGGTCCCGCCGAGAGCCCGGGGTTTCTCCTCTGGAAGGTCTCGAACGCCTGGCAACGGCGGCAGCGCGCGGCGCTTCTACCTTTCGAGCTCACGCATTCGCAGTTCGTTCTCCTTGCGACGGCGACCTGGTTCGGTGCGCGAGAGACGCTGACGCAAGCGCGCCTCTCCGAGCACTCCGGCATCGACCCGATGACCACGTCTCAGGTGGTGCGTGTCCTCGAAGCGGCAGGTCTCGTCGCCCGCCGCGCGCACCCGGACGACCCACGCGCGAAGGCCATAACGGTGACGGAAATAGGGAAAAAGAAGGTCCGTGCGGCGATCGTCGCCGTCGAGGAGACCGACGCTGCGTTCTTCGCGCCAGTGGCTGCGAGCGCGAGCAAGCTGCTCGGCCTCTTCCACACGCTCGTCGAGGGCGACGCCGAATCGCAGTGAACAACGCTGCCAGGAGTCGGCACCGTGCTTTCGGGCGCGCATCGGCGCCGGTGGAAATCCAGGCCCGAAGACGATCTCTCACAGCTCCGAGAAAACATATTCGTGCTGCGCGTCGCGCAAGACGAGCGTGCGCTTGGCACCACCGCCTACGACGAAGACGGGGCGTCCTGCGCCCGGCGCGATGGCGACGAACGACAGCGTTCCGTCCGGGTTCTTGCGGGTGGCGACCTCGCTCTTCCACCCGCCGAAATGGAACGTCGTGACGCCGCCCGTTTGGCTCACGGCAATCTCGCCAAGCGCGTCGTTCGTGTAGCGCCGCGCGAGCTTCGCGGCCTCGCCGGGGTCCGCCGGTACCGTAAGCAGCTTTCGTTCGGCGGCGAGCGCCGCGAAGATCTCCTTGGCCCCCTGCGCGACGTCCGCGTCCGCCTCCGGCTTTCCATCGAAGAGAACCTCGAGGAGCTTCCGCCGGAACCCGTCACGCAGGACGCGGCCCGTGGTCGCGTTGGTCAGCACCACCGCGCCGACATTCTGTTCCGGCAGCCACATCATGTCGCTGTGAAAGCCGTAGAGATCGCCGCCGTGGTGCACCACCGGCGTGCCGTACTTGGTGTTTACTTCGAGCCCCATGCCGTAGGTCTCGTCTTGATCGATGGACACCTGCGGCACGCGTCGCTGAAGGAGCGCCTCCTTGCCGATGTAGCGAGCGCCGTTCGGCAGGGTTCCCTCCGCGAGCTCGACGGAGACGTACGCGAGCAGATCACGCACACTGCTCCACGCGGCGCCCGCGGGTCGAAGCGGGACGATGGAGTAGGTAATCTCCGTCATCATTCGGGTCACCTTGCCGTCGACGTCCCGCGCGTGACAGGAGGTGTGGTTGCCTTTGAGCGCTTTGGCATAGTCGAACGTCGTGCTCTTCATTCCCAGTGGCTCGAAGACGCGCGTGCGCATCGCTTCGTCGTAGGCTGTGCCGAGCTCGACCTTCGGATAGAGGACGTGGCCGCCCACGTAGCCCGCTGCGCCAGCGAGCGGGTTCGAGTATTGGAACATCTCGCCGAACTTCGTCATCGGCTGCATCGTGGCGAGGGTCGCCATCGCCCCTTCGGGCGTCATACCCTTGAAATTGAAGTACCACTCGAAGTCTTGCCGCGGCATGCCCGTACACGCACAAATCAAGTGTTTCACGAGCACCTGGCGCGTCGTCTCCTCGTTGCCGAGCTTGAAGGTCGGGAGCAGTTGCGTCACCGGCGTGTCCCACGTGAGCTTCTTCTCGTCGACGAGCTTCGCGAGCATCAGCGTCGTCAACGCCTTGGTGTTCGAGGCGATCATGAAAAGCGTGTCGCCGTCCGGCTTCTCCTTGCTGCCCACGTCACGCACGCCGAAGCCATCGGCGAACACCACCTTGCCGTCTTGGACGAGGCCGATCGCCACACCCGGCACCTCGAGCTCCTTCATGGCCGCCTGGGTCCACGCGGTCAGCAGCGCGACGTGCGCCGAATCGAGGCGATTCGCTTTCTTCCCGGCGAACGACTCGCGCACGTAGCCCTTCGGGAGGATATGGGACAAGACGAGAGTCTCGGCGGCCAGCCGCTTGTCCCCCACCGCGTGCGTCATGTCGTAGATGACCGCGGTCCATACGTCGCCGGCGTGACGCACCACGACCTCTACGTCACGCTTCTCGTTCGGCGACGTTTGGTAGACGTACCAGCGGGCGTCGGTCCAGCCGTCCTTGTTCGCCACGTCGGTGGACGTCTTGAGCGGCCACTTCGCATCGGGGCGGTACGCGGCCCACGCCGCGGCGGCGGCCGCGTCGGCGTCCTTCGCATGCACGTCGACGAGAGCCATGTGCGAGTCGCCCTCTGGGGCTTCGATGATCGTCGCCGGGCCGCGCACGAGAATTCGCCACCCCGCAGGGGCCATGAACGTCGCGCCCTCGACCGTGGTCATCCTCGTGTCTGTTGCGAGCGTTTCGACCGGCGGCGGCGGAACAGACGCAGGTGTCGAAGGGGGGCCAGCCGGTGCCGGCACGTTGGGAGGAGGCGGTGGCGACGCGCAAGCACAGAGAACAACGATGCAACCGAGGTAGAGCGCGCGCATGACGCGATCATAGAGGAGATGCAATGGCGCAGACACGTGCGCATTCGCGCTCGCGGCAATCGAGTGGCGAGCCAAGTAGAACCACCTCAGAAGAAGCTCATGAGCACGTCGCCGCGCGGGTTCATCTCGAGCTCCACCTGGCGGCTCGACGACGCGGCGCCGCGGACCGTGTAGCCGTCCTCGTCGATCGTCGCGAACGCGTGCTGGAGGCGCAGCCCTTTCACGTCGAGATCGCCGCTGAGCGTGACCGTCCACGTCTCCCAGTCATGTCCGATGAACACCGTCACGACCATTTCGTCGATCGGAGCCACCGCGTGCCCGATCGGGGACTTGCTCTTCGCGTGGAGGCTCACGCCGGTGTCGTCGACCGTGAGCGTCGCGCGTTCGAGCAGGGTCGATGCGTCGCCCATCTTGAGGAGGAACGACGTGTCGTCGTGGCCGAGCGCGATGAGGGAGATGCCGAGCGCGTGCGGGAGGAGGTTCATGGGACTCCCTTCAGCAAGGAGAGGGCCAGCCCCTTTCCCCGAAAATCGTTCGTGAATCCGCGCGCCGCGCCGCCCCTGTCTCGCGATACACCCGCCGGACTCGGCGGATACAGGTGCGATCACACGAGCAGAATGCGCTCGCCTAATTCACGACCTCGATCGAGCCGACCATCGTGGCGTGCACCCCGCAGTGGTAGCCGTACGTTCCCCCGGTCGGGAACGTGAACTGCTGCGTGAGGCCGCTGTTCGTCAGTGTCATCGGCGTAGGCACCGTGCCTCCGCCGGGCGTGAGCGGGTGATTGGCGAAGTTGCCGTCGAACTGCACCGTCTGGCCCGCCTTGATGCGCATGCACGGCACCGAGTACGTGAAGTTGCCAGGCACGCCGACCGGGAACGTGATCGTCCGCTGCACCTGACCGCCGTTCGTTCGATCCGTGTAGTTGCCAGGTGTGCAGCCGTTGAGGGGGCCGCCATCGTAGAGCGGCGCGTCGACCGCAGCGTCGGTCGGGCCCCCGTCGTTTCCTGCCGCGTCGTTGCCGCCGGAGTCGTTGCCCGCGTCGCGCCGTCGGCCTCCGTCGGGCACCGCGCTGTCGCCGCCGGTCGCGCCGTCGTTGCCCGATCCTGTGTCCGTCCCGCTCGCGCCGTCGTTGCCGTTCACGGGTCCGTCCGTGCCACCGGTCGCGTCCGGCGCGTCGCCGCCGATCGTCGTGTCGCTCCCTCCGCACGCGACGGGGAGCGCTGCCAAGGCCGAGAGGATCGTCACCATCGAGGCGAAGACAAGCGGTTTGCCCATCATTGCAGAGTACCAGCGACCGGGGGGGGTCGCCACAGAACGGCAGAGACCGCGATGGCCACCGGGATCGTCATCATGGCCCACTGCATGGGGAAATGGTCGGCGAGGAGGCCTATGAAGGGGGGCGACCACAAGTCGCCGAGGAGGTGGATCGCGAAGATGCTGAGCGCCATCGCGCTCGCGCGGATCTCGACCGGCGAGCTGCGGAGGACGACCGCGTTGATCGGCGACGTGTTCAAGAAGAGCGCGATCTCGGCGAATAGCACGATGGCGAAGAACATGTTCGCGGTCGGCGCGAGGAAGCAGGCGATCGTGAGCGGTACGCCGACGAGCGATCCGATCGCGCACACGCGGAGGTTCACGCGCGCGATGCTCGTGTCGTCGGTCGCCCCGATTCGTTTCAGCGCGCGATCGGCCCACGTCCCACCGAGGGTGGTTCCGATGGCGCCGCCCAGAACGGTGATGAGGCCGAACCGAAAGTTCGCCGTCGCCAGCTCGAGGCCGTAGCGATCGTGGAGGAACGTCGGCGCCCAGAACGAGAAGCCGCCGATCGCGAACGTGTACGCGCAGTAGCCGAGGACACCGCGTCGATAGAGATCGATGGCCCAGAGCTTTGCCGCGTTGCCGGCGATGTCGGCCTTCACGGCGAGCTTGCTGCGCACGGGCTCTTTGATCAAGAGACAGACCGCCGCGAGCACGATGCCCGGTCCGCCCGCGACGTAGAACGCGTGGCGCCAGCCCCAGTGTTTTTCGACGAAGCCACCGACGAGGTAGCCGAGCGCGCCGCCGATCGGCATCGCTACGTAGAAGACGGCCAGCCAGCGTCCCTTGCGATCGGCGGGGGCGGCGTCGTCGATGATGGTCGGCGCGAGCGTCGCGTAGCTCGCCTCGCCGACCCCGACCATCGCGCGCGCGGCGACCAGCGACGCGGCGCCGCTCGCGAGGCCCGACGCAAACGTGGCGACGCTCCACACCGCGACACCCAACGCGATGAGCCCCTTCCTCGCGCCTCTGTCGGCGAGCGCGCCGAAGATGGGGCTCGTCGCGAAGTAGCCGAGGAGGAACACGGTCGCCAGCGAGCCGGCGACGAAGTTCGAGAGGTGCAGCTCGTCGCGCACCTTCGGCAACACCGCCGACACGACCAGGCGATCGAGGTAGTTGAGAAGGTTCAGCGCCGTGAGGAGCGCGAGGATGGTCTGCGGGCGCCGGATCATGCGCGCTCGGGAGCATAGCGTGGGCAGTCGCCGAACGGGTGACAACGGAGGAGGTTGCGAGCTGACGGGGCCTCACGCATGCTGACCAGATGCGTTCGAACGTCCTTCGCCGTGCGTTGCTCCTGTCGTCGACGGTCTTCCTCCCGTTCGCTTGTGTGACCTCGAGCCCCGACCCGCTGGGGCAACAGGCGTTCGACGGGGGCAACGGATTCGACTCGCACGTCGACTTCGACTCGGCGCTCCCGGACGGCGCGCTGCCCGACACCACGCTGCCGCCGCCGCCGCCGCCGCCCGACGGGGGTGACGCCGCGGACGCCGCGCCTTCCACGGCGAACGTCACGGTGATCGGGCTGGACGGTCTGCCGAAGGCGGGCGTGGCCGTCGTGTTTCAAGACGCGGCAGGCGCCATCGTCGAAGCGAAGACGACCGACGCGCTCGGACGTGCGCAGCGCACCGTCGCGGACGGGACGATGGTCACGGTGGCGGTGGGCGGCATCGGGGTGCGCGAGCTCGTCACCTTCCTAGGCATCAAGAACGGCGACGAGATCGTGGCGTTCGACGTCGGATTTCCGCCGAGCGCGGGTTCGGTGTCGATCGACGTTCCGGCGAACCCGCCCCCGGGAGTCCTCTCTTTCACCGCACAGGTCGGCGACTGCCCCAGCGGCTTTTCGCAGACCCCGATCCAGGTCTCTCTCATCCCGAGCTGCCAGGCCAAGGGGAAGGCTCCGGCGGTCGTGCTCGGGTACAACGACTCGAACCAGCTCGCGGCGTTCGCGTTCAAGAAGGACAACCCGCTCACCACCGACGGCGGCACTGCGCAGATCACGGGCCTCTCGGCGTGGTCGCCCACCATCGGTGCGCTGACCCTCGCGTTCAAGAACGCGCCGGCGTCGACGCAGTCGGTGCTCATGTCGAACGCGGAGATCGCCTCGGCAGTACTGCTCCATCAGGAGAGCGGCGCCGGATCGACGGGAGGCGCGGGCAACACGTCCGTGCGAATTTTCCCTGGGTACTCGGACGCGATGCAGACGCAGTGGACCGTCGACGCGACGGCGGGCAGCATCGTCACCGACACGCTCATCGCGAAGTCGATGGCGCCGCAGCCGTCGGACTCCACGGTGTCGATGGACCTCGCGAGCCTCTTCCCGGCGTTCACGGCGTCGACCGTCGACGGCGCCGACCTCGCCCACCCGAAGCTGGCGTGGACGGCGGCCGGTCCGTTCACCGGCGCCGACGGCGGCTTCGCGCGCATCAAGTGGATCGCCGGAAACGACAACGTGGGCTGGAGCTTCATCTTCCCGCCGGGCACGACCGGCGTGCAGGGTCCGCAGCTCCCTCCTGCGCTCTCGGCGTGGGTCCCGCCGAGCGGCACGCTCTTGCGCACGCCTGTCGTCGTGATCGTCGACGAGGATGACATCGCCAGCTACGAGGTTCTGCTCACGCGCTATCCCGCGGTGACCGGCTTCGATCTCACGTCGTCGACTTTCCTCCGCGCGCCGCTCCTCGCCCCCAACGCGACGCTGCGCGCGTCGGCCGTGATGGAGAACAATCGCTGACGACGTAGCGGGTCAGCGGGCAGGCGCTGCGTCGGGCTCGTCGGGGCTGAACTCGAACGGGTAGTCGACGGTGGTCGTGGGGTGGCCGTCCGGCGGCGCGCCGAAGCTGACGCTCATCATCGACTCGCTCATGCACTGCACGAACGACGGCGCGAGGAGATCGCTGGTCTTCGTGTCGATGTTCGCGCTGTCGACGACGCCGCCGACGCGCTTGTCGCCGACGATCTTGAATTTGACCGTCGCGCGTCCGGCGAGCTTCGGGTTCTTCTCGAGCTCGTTTTCGTAGCACTTGGCGGCGAGCGGCATGAAGTCCTCGCGGACGCGCTCGCGGATGTATGCGGCGAGCGGATCCATCCCGCCGTCGCCGATGGGAAACGAAGGGCCTGGCACCGGCATCGGCGCGAGGGGTCGCCCTGTTGCGCTGACGGGACCGTTCCACGCCGCAGCGGTCGGTTCGGGCGCGCTCGCCGGGCCTGCTTCGGCGAGGAGCCGCCGGATCTCTTCTCTCATCTTGTCCGCGCGCGCCCGATCGATGACCGATCCGCGTCCGGCCTGAACGGGAACGTCGCGCAGCGCTTCTCCGGAGCCGCCCGTCGCCGTCGCGTTCGCAATGGAAGCCGAGCCCGAGCCCGCGCCCCGATCCGAATCGCGCCGCACCCAGGCGAGGACGCCCGCGATCGCGACGACGAGCACGATCCCGATCACGACCCGCTTCCCCATGCGGACGTGGACGCTACCACGCGCCGAAAACTTGGCCCTCCTGCCGAATCCGGGGTCGCGTCTAACTTGACAGGCGTTCACCCCCCGGGCTAGCTCCCCGGGCAATATGCCGGAGATGAAGTGAGCCGACCGTCGACCAGCAAGGCATCGGGTTCCGAAGCTCCTACCAAGCCGCGCGGCAAAGGCGCGGGCGGCGGGGGTGGTGGAGGCGGCGGTAAAAGAGGAGGGAAGCCTCCCGCCTCGCCCCCGGACGTTCCGCCGCCGTCCGAGGAGACCTCGCTCGTCACGGAAGCTCGCACCCGGTACCTGAACTACGCGCTCTCGGTCATCACGTCCCGCGCGCTCCCCGACGTGCGCGACGGCCTGAAGCCGGTGCAGCGCCGCATCCTCTTCACGATGCGCAAGGATCTCGGCCTCACACCCGATGGTCGCTACCGCAAGAGCGCCACGGTCGTCGGCGCCGTGCTCGGCAGCTACCACCCGCACGGCGACTCGAGCGTCTACGACGCGATGGTCCGTATGGCGCAGTCGTGGGTCATGCGCCTCCCACTCATCGACGGACAGGGAAATTTCGGCTCCTCCGATGGCGACGAGGCTGCCGCGTACCGTTACACGGAAGCCAAGCTGCTGCCCGCCGCGATCGAGCTCCTCTCCGAGCTCGACAAACGCACGGTCTCCTGGCGGCCCAACTTCGACGGCCAAAAGAGCGAGCCCGTCGTCCTTCCTGCCCGCTTCCCGAACCTCCTGGTCAACGGCGCGCAAGGCATCGCCGTCGGGATGGCGACGAGCATTCCCCCGCACAACCTCTCCGAGGTCGTCGACGCGTGCATCGCCCAGATCGAGGCCGGCGCCGGCGTCCTCCCCACGCGCACCCTCCTCAAGTACGTGAAGGGGCCGGACGTCCCGACCGGCGGCCTCCTCATGGCATCGAAGAGCGAGCTCGTGAACGTGTACGAGTCCGGCAGCGGCACTTTCAAGCTGCGCGGCGACTGGAAGCTCGAGGAGAAGAAGGGGGGCGCGCCGACGATCATCCTCACGTCGCTGCCGTACGGAGTCGTCCGTGGCGCACTCATCGAGCAGATCGCGCAGGTGATCCTCCAGCGCAAGCTCGGCGCGCTCGTCGACGTCCGTGACGAATCGACGAGCGAGGTCCGCGTCGTCCTCGAGATGAAGAAGGGGTCCGATCCGAACCTCGTGGTTGCGTACCTCTTCAAGAACACCGCCCTCCAGACGACCATCGGTGTCAACCTGACCTGCCTCGTGCCGGCCGCTCCGCCCATCACGATGCAGGGGCCCGACGGCGAGCCGCTCACGCCCGAAGAGAGTCTTCCGGCCGTGCCCGAGCGTCTCTCACTTGGCCAGATGATTCGGCACTTCCTCGACTTCCGCATGCTCACCGTCGAGCGGCGGCTCAAATACGATCTTTGGCTCGTCCGGCGCCGCATCCACACGCTCGAGGGCTTCGAGACGGTCTTCGACGCGCTCGACGAGACGATCAAGATCATCCGCAAGAGCGAGGGCAAGGCCGACGCGGCCGCCAAGCTCATGGCGCGCTTCAAGCTCAGCGAAGAGCAGGTCGACGCGATCCTCGAATTGAAGCTGTACCGCCTCGCGAAGCTCGAAATCCTGGTGATCCAGAAGGAGCTCGCCGACAAGCGCGGCGAAGCGAGCGCGCTCGAGACCCTCCTCAAGAGCGAGAGCAAGCGCTGGGCGATTATCAAGACCGAGCTGACCGAGATCAAAACGCAGTACCCCGACAAGCGCCGCCTCAAGATCGCCGGCCAAGCGGACGAGCAGGAGTACTCGGCGGAGGACTTCATCGTCGCCGAGGACGCGCACGTGCTCCTCTCGCAGCAGGGCTGGATCAAGCGCCAACGCGAGGTCAAAGATCTCTCCGCGACGCGCGTTCGCGAAGGTGACTACATCCTCTCGGTCGTCGCAGGATCGACCAAGACGACCATCGCCTTCTTCTCGAACCTCGGCGCCTGCTACGTCACGCGCATCCACGACGTGCCGGCGACCACTGGCTACGGCGAGCCCGTGCAGAAGTTCTTCAAGATGGAGGACGGGGAGCGCATCATCGCAGCGCTCTCCTTCGATCCGCGCATCCTCGACGTGCCCGCGCCTGTCGAGGGAGGCGAGCCGCAGCCGCCGTTCGCGGTGGCGGTGACGCGTCAGGGCCTCGCGTTCCGCTTCTCGCTGTCAGCGCACAAAGAGGCGTCGACGCGCGCGGGCCGTAAATATGGGCGACTCAACGAAGGTGACGAGGTCGTGATGGTCGCCGTCACCGGCCCGAAGGACGGCGTCCTCGCCGCCACGAGCGACGGCCACGCGCTTGGCGTCCCGGTAGGCGAGCTCGCGCTCCTCTCCGGCGTCGGCAAGGGCTCGATGCTCATGAAGGTCGACGACGACGCGCGCGTCCTCGGCGCGGTCATCGCGATCGGCGGCAACGACTCGATCGTCGTCGAGACCGGCAAGGGGCGCGAGATGAGCATCACGTACAAGTCCGTCCTCGGAAAGCGCGCGCAGGCCGGCAGCGCGCTCATTCGCCGCGACGGCTTCGCCCGCATGGTCCCGCAGCCGCCCACCATCCCGTCGCTGGAGGTGACCTGACATGGCCACGAGCTACAGCGCGAAGGACATCGAGGTCCTCGAGGGCCTCGAGCCGGTCCGCAAACGCCCCGCGATGTACATCGGCGGCACCGGCGCCGACGGCTACCACCACCTCCTGTGGGAGATCGTCGACAACTCGATCGACGAGGCGATCAACGGCCACGCCGAGAACATCGACGTCGTCCTCGACGCCGACGGCAAAGGCGTGACCGTCACCGACGACGGGCGCGGGATGCCCATCGACATGCACCCGAAGTTCAAGAAGCCTGCGCTCGAGATCATCCTCGGGACGCTCCACGCGGGCGGCAAATTCGGCGGCGGCAGCTACAAGGTGTCGGGCGGCCTCCACGGCGTCGGCTCGAGCGTCGTCAACGCGCTCTCCGAGACGCTCGACGTCACGGTGTGGCGTGAGGGTGTAGAATACAAGCAATCGTTCTCGCGCGGAGTCCGCAAGACCGCGCTCAAGAAGGGCGCGAAGGTCCGGAAACGCGGGACACAGATCCACTTCCGCCCCGACACGCAGATCTTCGGCGAGAAGCTCCGCTTCGACAGCGAGACGATCCGCGAGCGCCTCGAGACGAAGGCATACCTGCACGGCGGGCTCACCGTCCGCTACGTGAACGCCGGCACGAAAGAGGAGCACACCTTCCTCCACCCGCAGGGCATCGCCGACTATCTGCCGATCCTCGTGAACCGCCGCGGCAAGGCGGTGAGCCACGCGCAGCAGTTCTTCGTCACGCGCGAGCTGCACGCGGCCCCCGGCGAGGCGCCGTTCCGCCTCGAGCTCGCGCTCCAGTGGACCGAGTCGCCCGATGAGCACGTGCGCGCGTACGTGAACGGCATTCCGACGGCGAACGGCGGCACGCACGTGAGCGGCCTCCTGTCGGCGATCGTGAAAGCGGTGCGCGGCTTCATCGAGACCAAGGCGATCAAGACGCCCGGCGTCACGCTGAGCGCCGAGGACATCCGCGAAGGCCTCGTCGCGCTCCTCTCCACGTACGTGTCCGCGCCGCAGTTCCAGGGGCAGACCAAGGATCGCCTGAACAACCCCGAGGTCGCCGCCCAGGTCGAGGCGATCGTGCGTCCGGCGCTCGAGCAGTGGCTCCTCGAGAACGGTTCGACGGCCGAGCAGATCGTGATGCGCGGCCTCCTCGCCGCGCGCGCGAGGGAAGCGCGCCGCGAAGCGACGCAGCAGGTGACCCGCAAGGGCGCCGTGTCTCACCGGATGAATTTGCCGGGAAAGCTCGCGGATTGTGCGAGCACCGACCCGAGCGAGAGCGAGCTGTTCATCGTCGAGGGCGACAGCGCAGGCGGCTCGGCGAAGCAGGGGAGGGACCGGCGCACGCAGGCGATCCTCCCGCTTCGCGGCAAGGTTCTGAACGCCGAGCAAGCGTCGTCGTCGAAGGTGCTGAACAACAAGGAGCTGCAGGACATCGTCCAGGCGCTCGGCTGCGGCATGGGCCCGACGTTCGACATCGCGCGCCTCCGCTACGGCAAGGTGTTCCTCTTGATGGACGCCGACAGCGACGGCCACCACATCACGACGCTTCTCCTCACCTTCTTCTACCGGCAGCTGCCCGGCCTGATTCGCGGCGGCCATGTGTACCTCCCGAGGCCGCCGCTGTTCCGCATCGATCATGGCAAGGAGACGCACTGGGTCCTCGACGAAGTCGAGCGCGACAAGCTCATCGCCAGCCTGCCGAAGAACGCGAAGGTCGAGATCACGCGCTTCAAAGGCTTGGGTGAAATGAACCCCGAGGATCTCAAGGCGACGACCCTCGACAAGAGCCGTCGCCGCGCGCTTCGCGTCGGGATCACGAGCGAGCTCGAGACCGATCGCGTCTTGAACGAGCTGATGGGGAAAGACGCCCAGGCGCGCTTCAAGTTCATCATGGATCGCTCGCGAGAGACGTCGGCGGACGATCTCGACGTCTGATCGAGCGCACCATCGCTGGTCGCTGCATCCGGCGCCGCCTTTTGGCGCGCGTCGTGCTCTAGAGATCACGTCGAATCGTCGTGGTTCGCGGGGGACGGCCTCACGTCCCCGGAATTTTTTGGAAACTGGGGTTAACCGATTCGCGCACGGACCCGACGTCCGCGCCGCAATGGGTACACCTGTCCCGCGCCGCGCTTCGGAACGGGGCACTTTGTCTAAACTCTGCAGGAATGACCGCGAAAATGCCGGTAACTTTCGATGTCCGCCGCTGGTCTACAGGTTGCTATAGGGCTCGCGCCATGAATCGACGAGCAGGGGGCCAAGCTCCCGCGCGAAGGATCCGCCGCGCCGCCATCGCTCGCGCGGCCGCGGTGCTCTTCGCCATCCTCGCGACCGCCGGGCTCACGCCCGCGGCGCGCGCGCAAGAGCAAGCTCCCCCGCAGCAACCGCCGCCGCCGGACGCGTCCTCGTCTCCGTCGCCCGAGATCCCGCAGAGCCTCACCCTCGACGAGTCGCTGCGCCTGTTCCGCGCGCGTGGGTTCGATCTTCTGCTCGCGGAGGCACAGGTCAAATCGGCCGAGGCGGACGAGGTCACCGCCGGGGCGATCCCGAACCCCGGCATCAACGGCGGCGTCACGATCCTCCCCGGCTACTCGAGCGGGTGCTCGGGATGCGACGCGTGGGGCTTCCAGGTCGGCGTGACCGACAACGCGTCCATCATCGGGGACACGCTCGCCGGCAAGCGTCAGGCGCGCAAGGCGGTCGCCGCCGCCGCGCTCAAGGCCGCGAAGATGAACAAGGCGGACGCGTACCGCACCCTCGAGTTCCAGGTGAAGCAGCAGTACGTCACCGTCGCCCTCGCCAAGGCGACCGTCGACTTCACCAAAGAGGTGGCGGACTCGTCGACCCAGACCCTCGATCTAAACAAACTGCGCTACCCGCGCGTCATCGACGAGGGCGCCCTCGCGCGCATCGAGACGACGAAGTACGCCGCCGACAACGCGCTCGATCGCGCCAAGCAGCAGCTCCGTCAGACGCAGATCGATCTCGGATTTTTGCTCGGCATCCGCGGCAACATCCCCGAGTTCCAGGTGAGCGACGAGTTCGCCAGGTTCGGTGTGCCGGCGCGCCTCGTCGCCGCGGGGCCCGAAGCGCTCCGCCGCGAAGCGTACGACCACCGCCCTGACCTGAAGGCGCTCGGCTACCAGAAGGAGCGCGCATCGAACTCGATCGAGCTCGCCAAGCGGACGCGCTTCCCCGACGTGGCGCTCCAGGCGCAGTACAGCCAGATCGGCACGAGCTCGGCCGCCGTCGCCCCGCCTGCGCTCTTCTTCGGCATCAGCACGCCCTTGCCGCTATTCTACCAGCAGCAGGGCGAGATCAAGCGCGCGGAGGCGGACCTGATGACCCAGTCGGTCGCCCGGAGCAAGCTCGAGGCGCAGGTCGTCAACGACGTCGAAGGCGCGTTCAGCACCTTCGCGACCACGCGCCGCATCATGGAGCGCTACGACGCGCAGTTCCTCGCGCGGGCCAAGGTTGCGAGGGACATCACCAAGCGCCAGTACGATGCAGGCTCCGCGCCGCTCATGGACTACCTCGACGCGCAGCGCACCTTCATCGCCACGAACCTCGACTACCTCACGACCCTGACCAACTACTGGACCGCGGTATTTCAGCTGGAAACCGCGGTTGGAATGGATCTACGGCGATGACCCGCACGCGCCTGCTGAACGCCGCCACCGCGCTCCTCTTGCTCGCCTCCGCGCCGACCATCGCGGCCTGCGCCAGCGGGTGTCACAAATCGCAAGCCTCGGAGGGGACCGGCGCGAGTCCGCCGCCCGGCGAGGCATGGCTGACGGCGCAGCAGATCAAGGACGCGAAGATCGAGTACACCGAGGTCGGCGATCAAAACGTCGACGACACGATCCTCACGAGCGGCAAGGTCACCTTCGACGATCAGCGCGTCGCGCACGTCTACTCGCCGGTGAGCGGACGGGTCACGCGCATCGACGCGCAGCTCGGCCAGCGCGTGAAGAAGGGGGCGCCCCTCGCCGTCATCGAGTCGCCGGACATCGGCATCGCGTCGAGCGACGTCGGCAAGGCCAGCGCCGACCTCATCGCCGCCGAGCACGACTTCAAGCGCCAGAAGGATCTCTACGACGCCCACGCCGCGTCGCAGAAGGACCTCGAGATCAGCGAGGACAACTACCGCAAGGCGAAGGCGGAGATGGATCGCGCCAAGCAGAAGGCGTACCTCCTGCGCGCCGGCGGCGGCGGCGGCGACGTCTCGCAGGGCTACACGGTGATCACGCCGATGGAGGGCGAGGTCATCATGAAGAACATCAGCCCGGGCATCGAGGTGCAGGGCCAGTACGGTGGCGGCACCGCGGCCGAGCTTTTCACGGTCGGCGAGCTCGACAAGGTATGGGTCATCGCCGACGTCTTCGAGATGGACATCGCGCGCGTGAAGGTCGGCTCGAAGGCCAACGTCAAGGTCGTCGCCTACGCGGGAAAGAACTTCGAGGGCAAGGTCGACTGGGTCAGCGGAACCTTGGATCCCGTCACGCGTACTGCGAAGGTGCGCTGCACGTTCGACAACCCCGACCGCCTGCTCAAGCCGGAGATGTACGCGACGGTGCAAGTCTCGGTCGAGGAGCGCACCGCGCTGGCCATTCCCAAGACCTCGCTCCTGCGCCTCGGCGACCAGACGGTCGTGTTCGTCCAGAGCGGCACGACGCCGGACGGCAAGCTCAAGTTCGAGCGCGTGCCGGTCACGGTCGACGAAGGCGAGGGGAGCAAATGGGTCCCCGTGTCGCACGGCCTCGAGAAGGGCCAGAAGATCGTGACCGCTGGCGCCATCCTCCTCTCCGGAATGCTCTGAGGACAAGCAGATGATCCAGAAGCTGGTCGCGTTCGCGCTGCGGATGCCCCTCGTCATCTTGGCGACGACGTTCGCGATCGTCGTGGCGGGCATCATCTCCTACAAGGAGCTCGACATCGAGGCGTACCCCAACCCGGTGCCCCCGCTCGTCGAGATCATCACCCAGCCCGACGGCTGGAGCGCCGAAGAGGTGGAGCGGTACGTCACGATCCCCCTTGAAATCGGCTTCGCCGGCATGCCGGGACTCGATCACACGCGAAGCCAGTCGCTCTTCGGCCTCTCCGACATCAAGTGCTACTTCGCGTGGAGCCAGACGTACGAGAAGGCGCGCCAAGAGGTCATCAACCGCCTCCAATTCACGCCGCTGCCGCCGGGAATGGCGGCGGGCCTCTCGCCGTGGAACGCGATCGGTGAGGTCTTCCGCTACCGCCTCGTCGGCAAGGGCTACACCGTTCGAGACCTGAAGACGGCGGAGGACTGGGTCCTCGAGCGCCAGTTCAAGCAGGTCCCCGGCGTCATCGACGTCGTGAGCTTCGGCGGCGAGACGAAGCAGTACCACGTCGGCGTCGACCCTTACCGCCTCAAGGGCCAGAACGTCACGCTGAGCGCGCTCATCCAGTCGATCCAGAACGGTAACCAGAACGTCGGCGGGCAGCGCCTCGTCATCGGCGAGCAGTCGTACAACGTCCGCGGCATCGGCCTCATCCGCGGCGTGCATGACATCGAAGAGGTCGTCGTCGCCGAGCAGAAGGGCGTCCCGATCCGCATCCGCGACATCGCGCACGTCGACGTGGGCTACGCCCCGCGCCTCGGCGTCGTCGGCTTCGACGACGAGCCCGACGTCGTGCAGGGCATCGTGCTGATGCGCTACGGCGGCGAGACGCCGTCCACCCTCGAGGGCATCTACCAGCGCATCGAGTACATCCGGAACTACCACCTGCTCCCGCCGGGCATGGATATCCAGCCTTATTACGACCGCGGCAAGCTCGTGAAGCTGACGACGCACACGGTGCTCGAGAACGTCATCGTCGGAATGTTGCTCGTCGCGGTGGTCCTCTTCGTCTTCTTGGGCCACACGCGCGCCGCGATCATCACGGCGATGAACATCCCGATCGCGCTCCTCATCGCGTTCAGCGGAATGTACTTGAGCAAGACGCCGGCGAACCTGATCTCGATCGGCGCCGTCGACTTCGGCATCGTCGTCGACTCCACCGTCATCATGATGGAGAACATTTTCCGTCACCTCGGCCCGCACGGAAGAGGCTCGATGAGCGAGCGCATCCTCTCGGGCGCGCGCGAGGTCGCTGGGCCGATGACGTTCTCCACGATCATCATCGGCGTCGCGTTCCTTCCGCTCTTCACGATGACCGGCGTGGCCGGGGTCATCTTCTCGCCGATGGCCATGACGTACGCCTTCGCGATCGGCGGCGCGATCTTCATGGCGCTCACGCTGACGCCGGTGCTCGCCGCCAAGTTCGTCCCTGCTCAGACCGAGGAGAAGGAGAACTGGATCATGCGGGCGCTCCACAGCGTGTACACGCCGGTGAGCGACTGGATCGTCGATCGCCCGAAGCTCGGCCTCCTCATGACTGTGGTCCTCGCGTCGGGCACCGGACTCTTCGGCTTTTTGGGCGGCGAGTTCATGCCCAAGCTCGAGGAAGGCAATTTCTGGATCCGCGCGACGATGCCGACGTCGATCTCGCTCGAGCAGGGCGAAAAGTACGTCGGGCGCATGCGCGCAATCCTCCGCGGGTGCCCCACCGATCCAGGCGTCCAGTGCACCGACGCCAACCGCAAGCACCCCGAAATCCGCTCCGTCGTCACGCAGCACGGGCGCCCCGACGACGGCACCGATCCGTCGGGCTTCCAGAACATCGAGCTCTTCGCGCCTCTCCAGGTCCCCTTCAGCGAGTGGAAGAGCGGCAAGACGAAGGAGGCGCTCACCGACGAGCTCTCGAAGGAGCTCGAAGAGGCGTTCCCCGGCGTCGGCTTCAACTTCTCGCAGATGATCTCCGACAACGTCGAAGAGGGCATCAGCGGCGTCAAAGGCGAGAACTCGGTCAAGGTCATCGGGCCGGATCTTCGCTCCAACGAGACGAACGCCGAGAAGATCGTCGACATCATGAGCACCGTGCAGGGCGTCAAAGACCTCGGCATGTTCCGCTCGCTCGGTCAGCCCAACGTCAAGATCACGCCCGATCGCGCCGCGTGCGCGCGCTACGGCCTCAACACCGGCGACGTCGAGCAGGTCATCCAGGCCGCGATCGGCGGTCAAGCGGTGACGCAGGTGTTCGAAGGAGAGAAGCGCTTCGATCTCACCGTCCGCTGGCTCGAGCCGTACCGAAAGTCGCTCGAGGCGGTCCGCGAGATCAACGTGCCAACCGCCGACAACGGCTCGGTGCCGCTCGGCCAAATCGCGAAGGTGGAGCTCGAGGACGGCCCCGCGGTCATCTTCCGCGAAGACGGCTGGCGCTACGCTCCGGTGAAATTCAGCGTCCGCGGCCGCGATTTGCAGTCCACGATCGGCGAGGCGCAGGACAAGATCGCTTCGAAGCTGAAGCTTCCCTACGACACGCACCTCGAGTGGGGCGGCGAGATCAACCAGCTGAAGGAGGCGAACGATCGCCTCATGGTGATCATCCCGATCACGCTGCTGCTCATCGCGTTCCTCGTCTACAGCGCCGTCCGCTCGTGGATGGACACACTCATCGTCTTCGTCTCCATCCCGGTGGCGTGCACCGGTGGGGTGTTGGCGCTGCTGGTGACCGGCATCCACTTCTCGGTGTCGGCGGCGATGGGGTTCATCTCGATCTTCGGCATCGCGATCCAAGACGCGATCCTCGTCGTGACGTACTTCCAGCGACTCCGCGACGTCGAAGGGCTACCCGTCATCCAGGCCGCGCGCGAGGCGGCGGAGAAGCGGTTCCGGCCGGCGCTCATGACGACCTTGGTCGCCACGCTCGGCCTCTTGCCCGCCGCGCTCTCCAACGGCATCGGCGCGCAGACGCAGAAGCCGCTCGCCGTCGTCGTCATCGGCGGCTCGCTGATCCTCGCGCTCCTGTCGCGTATTCGTCAGCCGCCGCTCCTCGTCCTCGCGCACAACTGGCTCGAGAAGAGGAACCCCCCGGCGTCGACGGCCGCGGAGCAGGATCTATAGCGGAGGCAGGATCCGTAGGAAGAGTCAGCGCCCTCGCCAGACGGGGGCGCGCTTGTCCAGGAACGCGGCGAGCCCCTCGTGGGCGTCTTCGGTCTCGAGAACACCGGAGAAGCGCTCGCGGAGCATCTTGAGCGCCTGCTCGAACTCGAGATCCTCTTGCGCGGCGAACGCGCGGAGGCCGAGCTTCACGATGAGCGGGCTCTTCTGGACGAGTTGGGTTTCGATCTCTCGAATCGTCTCGTCGAGATCCCCTGGCTCGACCACGCGGGTCAAGATGCCCATGGCCTCCGCCTCGGTCGCGTCGACCTTCTCGCCGAGGAGCATCATCTCGAGGAGGCGCTTGCGCGGCATGACGCGCGCGAGCAGCGCCATGATCATCATCGGGAAGAGGCCCGCGTTGATCTCCGGCGTCCCGAACTGCGCGTCCATCAGCGCAACCGAGAAGGTGCACGCCGCCACCAAGCCGAGGCCGCTGCCCAGCGCGTGCCCGTTCACCCGCGCGATCGTCGGCTTGTCGCATCGAAGCAGGGTGAGCAGCAGATCGGCGTAGTCGCCGCGCATCGCGAGGTCAGGCTCGCCGACCGGCGGGGGCCGAACCGACTCGCCCGTGGACGTCATGTACGAGAGATCGCCTCCCGCCGAGAACGTCTTGCCCTCGCCGGTGATGACGATCACGCGCACTGCCTCGTCCACCCGTGCGTCTTCGATCGCGTAGAGGAGCTCGTTGGTCATCTGCGGGCTCAGCGCGTTGCGGCGCTTCGCGTACGCGAGCGTAATCAGCGCTCGGCTGCCGACCCGTTCCACCCGAATGCGCTGGTACCGTCTCATCCGCCCCATTATGCAGCAGGTTTGGGGCCAAACGTCCCGCAAAGATGAGGCAATTTTGGGAGCAAAATGCGATTTACTGCCCCACGGACGGCCCGCGGTGGGGTAACCAAGAAGTCCCAGCATGTTGGAGCGCCTGATCGAGTTCGCGGTCAGACGGCGGGTCGCCGTCCTCGTGCTTTGCCTCGGCTTCCTCTTGTTCGGCGTTTACACGCTCGGCAAGCTGAAGATCGAGGCGTTCCCTGACGTCACGAACGTGCAGGTGATGGTCATCACGCTGTACCCGGGGCAAGCCGCCGAGGAGATCGAGAAGCAGGTCACGATCCCCGTCGAGCGCGCGCTCACCGGATTGCCGAACGTGCTGATGCAGCGCTCGATCACGTCCTTCGGCCTCTCACAGGTCATCGTCACGTTCGAGGACGGCGTCGACATCTACTTCGCCCGGCAACAAGTCGCGGAGCGCTTACCGGACGCGGAGGTGCCACCCGGTGTCACACCGACCCTTGGGCCCAACGACACGCCGGTCGGTCAGGTCTTCCAGTACACGCTCGAGAGCGACCACCACTCGCCGAGCGAGCTGCGCAGCTGGCAGGACTGGGTCGTTTCGCGCCATCTGAAGCGCATCCCGGGCGTGGCCGACGTCGTCAGCTTCGGAGGGTTCCAGAAGGAGTACCACGTCCTCGCCGACCCGCTCCGCCTCAAGTCCAACGGCCTCATGCTGAAGGATTTGATCGAGGCCGTGCAGCAGTCCAACGGCGCGACGAGCGGCGGCTACCTCCCGTTCGGCGACAGCGAGTTCGTCGTTCGCGCGCGCGGCTACTTGAAGACACCGCAAGACGTCGAGAAGACCGTCATCGCGCTGCGCAACGGCACGCCCGTCCTCTTGAGCCACGTCGCCCGCGTCGTCGAGGGGTACACTCCGCGCCGCGGCGCCGTCGCGCGCGGGGAGGCGATCGACTCGGTCGAAGGGACCATCCTCCTCCGCCGCGGCGAGAACCCGAAGGACGTCCTCGACGGCGTCCACGACGCGGTCACGCGCATCAACAAAGAGGTCCTCCCCAAGGGGATGAAGATCGTCCCGTTCTACGATCGCACGCGCCTCGTCGACACGACGCTCACCACGGTGTCGCACAACATGATCGAGGGGGCCGCGCTCGTCGCCCTCGTCCTCTGGCTCTTCCTCCGCGCGTTCAGCGGCTCGCTCGCCGTCGCGATCACGATGCCGCTCGCGCTCCTGACGAGCTTCGTCGGCCTCTATTACATGGGCGTGCCGGCGAACCTCCTCTCGATGGGGGCGATCGACTTCGGCATCTTGCTCGACGGCGCCGTCATCCTCGTGGAGAACGCGTACCGCCACCTCGCCGAGGAGCAAGCGCCGCCCGAGGACGTGCCCAAAGTCGTCGCGCGCGCGGCCAAAGAGGTTCTGCGTCCCACGCTGTTCTCGATGTCGATCATCGTCGCGGCGATGATGCCGATCTTCACACTCGAGCGCGTCGAGGGCCGCATCTTCCGTCCCGTCGCGCTGACCTACGCGTTCGCGCTCGGCGGCGCCCTCTTCTTCACGCTGACCGCGGTGCCCGCGATCACGACGGTGCTCCTCAAGAACCGCAAGGTGAAGGAGGTCGAGCCGGAGTTCCTGGTCTGGCTGCGCGTGAAGTACCTCGTGGCGCTCCGCCTCGCGCTGAAATTTCCGATCACGACGCGCCTCGCGGGCTTCGCGGTGCTGGCGTACGCGGTCTACCTCATCCCCAAGCTCGGCACCGAGTTCCTCCCCGAGATGAACGAGGGAGACATCCACATCACAGTCACGATGCCGAGCTCCATCTCCCTCGAGAAGGGGGCGCAAGTGCTCCGGGAGACCCGCAAGTCGCTGATGACCTTCCCGGAGGTGCGCGACGTTCTGACCGAGCAGGGTCACCCGGAGGACGGCACCGACGACGAAGCGGTCAACCAGTCCGAAACGTTCGTGATGATGAAGCCGTCCAAGGAGTGGACGACCGGGCGAAGCAAGGCGGACATCGTCGACCAGATGCGCCATGAGCTGCAAAAGCGTCCTGGCGTCGCCTACAACTTCAGCCAGCCGATCAAGGACCGCGTCGAGGAGTCGATCAGCGGCATCCGCGGGCAGGTCGTGATCAAGGTGTACGGCGACGACCTCTCGCTCATGCAGGCGCGGCTCGAGGAGGTGAAGCGCATCCTCCTCCAGACCCGCGGCTCGCGTGACGTCGAGGTCTACCGCGCCGGCCGCGCGCAGCACGTCGTCGCCGACATCGATCGCGACGCCATCGCGCGGTACGGGCTCCAGGTGACCGACGTGGAGGACGTAGTGGAGACCGCGTACGGCGGGCGCCTCGCGACGGTCGTGTGGGAGGGAGAGCGCAAGGTCGGCGTGCGCGTGAAGCTACCCTCGCCCAACGAAGGCGACGCCAACGGGATCGGCACGCTCTACGTCCACGCGCAGGACGCGCGCGTGCCCTTGGCCTCGGTCGCCCAGGTTCACGTCGACATGGGGCGAACGCAGATCAACCGCGAGCAGGGCGGCCGCTTCCTCGCGCTCAAGACGAACATCGAAGGCCGCGACATGGGCTCCTTCGTGGACGAGGCGCAGACGCGGGTGACCCGCGAGGTGAAGCTCCCCGAGGGCTACTACCTGACGTGGGGCGGCGAGTTCGAGAACCAGCGCCGCGCGATGAAGCGCCTCATGGTCATCGTGCCCGTCTCGATCGCCGTCATCTTCATGCTCCTCTTCTTGACGTTCCGCGCCGTGCTCCCCGCGGTCGTCGTTCTCCTCGACGTGCCCTTCGCGACGGTCGGCGGCGTCTTTGCGCTCTACATCACGGACACGGTGCTGAGCGTGTCGGCAGCGGTCGGCTTCATCACACTCTTCGGCGTCGCCGTCATGGATGGCGTGCTCCTCATCACCTACGTGAGGCAAGCGCGCGAGCGCTTGGGAACGGACTCGCAGGACGCCATCCTCGACGCGGTCTCGCAGCGCCTCCGCCCCGTCCTCATGACCGCGCTGCTGGCGTCGCTCGGCCTCCTGCCGGCCGCGCTGTCGCACGCGATCGGCTCGGACACGCAGCGGCCGTTCGCGATCGTCATCATCGGCGGCCTCATCTCGTCGACGTTCCTCACGATGCTGCTCCTGCCCACGCTGTACGAGCTGTTCGATCGCTGGTTCGGCCGCAACCGCACCAAGACTGTGCGCGGGGGCGACGGCGGTGAAGGCGGCGACGGCGATCTCGGCGGGGACGAGGGCGGTCACGCGACGCCAGGGGTGCACCATGCGCCGCACTGAAGCGCGCCTCGTCGCTTCGTCCGCCGTCGTGATCGCGTCGTGGCTCGGTGCCGCTGTCACGTCGGTCGCGTCCGCGCAGCCTGCGACCGCCCCGACGCCGCCGCCCGCGACGTCGTCTGCGTCGCCGGCGGCACCTGCAGCACCTGCAGGCCAAGAAGACTTCACCATGGAGCGCGCCGTGGCGATCGCGATGCAGCGAAGCCGCGAGGTCGTTGCTGCCAAGCTCGAGATCGAGGTGGCCGAGGTCGATCGCATCGCCGCCGGGCTCTACTGGAACCCGAACTTTTTCTACAACGTCGGCAACATCGTCGTCGGTCAGGGGAACCCGCAGGGCGACAATAAGGTCGATCCCGGCCCGTTCTCGCAGCTGATCCAGAGCGTCGGCGTGAGCGAGGTGATCGACGTATGGGCCAAGCGCTCGGCCCGTATCAAAGCCGCCGACCTCGGCATCCAGCAACGCCGTCTGCGCGTCGAGGACGCGCTCCGGGAGATCGCGTACGCGGTTCGGTCGGCGTTCTCCGACGTGGTGCGCGAACAGCAGGAGTACGAGCTCTCGATCACGATTAAGTCGCGCTACGACGACACCGTCAAGCTGTCGCGCTCGCGCGTCAGGCTCGGCGAGGCGAGCGAGTTCGAGGGGCTCAAGATCGAGCTCGAGGGGATCAAGTACGGCAACCTCGTGATCGACGCGCAAATGCAGCTCGATGTCACGCGGCAAAGCCTGGCGCAGCTCATGGGGCTCCCGACGGCGAAGGACCTGCCCGGGACTGCGATGGCGGCGCCCATCCCGAGGACACCGCCCTCGGTCGAGCCGCTCGTGGCGCGCGCCCTCCAGGATCGGCCAGATTTGAAGGCCGCGCGCCGCGGCAAGGTGTTCGCCGAGGCGATGCTCGCGTCGGCAGAGCGCGAGGCGTACCCCGACATTGCGCTGGGCGTGACCTTCACGCACTCCGGCTTCACCATCTCGGGCGACAACGCGAACTCGGTCCTCCTCGGCGTGAGCCTCCCGCTCCCGCTTTTCGACCGCAACCAGGCCGGCATCGCGCGATCCCGTCTCGAGGAGAAGCGCGTCTTGAACGATATCGGGCGTCTCGAGCTCATCGTAAGGCACGACGTCACGGGCGCGGTCCGTCGCGAGGAGCGGGCCAACGCGCTGCTCGACGTGTACGAGAGCGGGGGCCTCCTCTCGCGCGCGGATGCGTCGCTCAAGATCGCCGAGTCGTGGTACCGCGGGGGCGGCGCGTCTCTCCTCGAGCTCCTGGAGGCGCAACGCACCTTCATCGAGACGCGGGGTCAGTACCTGCGCGTGCAGGACGAACACCGAAAAGCCAAGATCGACGTCGTTCACGCCGTCGGGAGGGAGCCTTGAAGACTCTGGTTACCGCCTTCGCAACCGTCGCCGTCGCCGCCCTCGTCGCCGTCTCGTCTGGCTGCAAGCCGGGAGAGAAGCACGCCGCCGCCGCCGAGGATGGCGGAAACGTGAAGGACGCGATCAAGCTCGAGCCCACCAGCCCGCGCATGCAGTTCGTGAAGGTGGAGAAGGTCGAGGAGAGCGAGGCCGCAGCGAGCGTCATCCTGACGGGCCGGGTCAGCTTCGACGAGGACCGCACCCAGCGCGTCGCCTCGCCGCTCGACGGCCGCGCCACCAGCATCCTCGTCAAACCGGGGGACAAGGTTACCGTCGGCCAAGCGCTCATCGAGCTGTCGGCGCCGCAGGTCTCGCAGCTCCAGTCGGACGCCCAGAAGGCGAACATGGACCTGACGCTCGCGACGCGCACCGTCGAGCGGCAGCGCAAGCTCCGCGCGGAAGGGGCGGTCAGCGAGAAGGATCTGCTGCAGGCGGAGTCCGATCTGAAGAAGATGACGAGCGACGTCGGCCGCGCGACGGCGCAGCTCCGGGCGCTCGGCGTCTCGGCGTCCGATCCGGCGGTCGGGGTATTCCTGCGCGCGCGCGTCGCCGGCACGGTCGTCGAGAGAAACGTGCTCGTCGGCCAAGAGGTACGCGCCGACGCGACGACTCCGCTCCTCACGATCACGAACCTCGCCTCGGTGTGGGTGCTCGCCGACGTGTACGAGCAAGATCTCGGACTCGTGCAGGAGGGCGCGAAGGTGCGCGTCCACGTGCCCGCGTACCCGACCGACACGTTCGACGGCATCGTCGGCCACGTCGGCGACGTCCTCGACCCGACCAGCCGCACAGTGAAGGCGCGCTGCGTGGTGCCGAACCCCGACACGCGCCTCAAGCCCGAGATGTTCGCGCGCGTCGAGCTGGCGGAGCTCGGCGGCAAGAAGGTCGTCATCGTGCCGTCGCGCGCCATCCTGAACGACGCCGAGCACTCGCGCGTCATCATCGCGGGAGACGACAACGTCTACCGGATGCGCATCGTCCAAGCCGGACCCGAGATCGACGGCAAGGTGCGACTCCTCGGCGGCGTCACCCCCGGCGAGCGCGTCGTCGTCGAGGGGGCGCTCTTCCTGAAGAGCGAGATCGAGAACCGCTGAGGATCGACCGCGCGTCGCTGTGGTAATTAACCCGGCGCCATGTTCGACAAAGTCCTCATCGCGAATCGGGGCGAGATCGCGCGTCGTGTCATCCGCACGTGCAAGCGCCTAGGGATCAAGACCGTCGCTGTCCACTCGGAGGCCGACAAAGACGCGCCGCACGTGTCCGACGCGGACGAGGCGGTCCTCATCGGTCCGTCGCCGGCGAAGGACTCGTACCTCAGCGAGCCCGCCCTCCTGGACGCGATCCAGAAGACGGGCGCCCGCGCCGTGCACCCCGGATACGGCTTTTTGAGCGAAAAATCGAGCTTCGCGCGCAAGGTGGCGGCGGCCGGTGTCACGTTCATCGGTCCTCCGCCCGACGTGCTGGACGCGTTCGGCGACAAGATGAAGGCGCGCCACGTCGCGCTCTCCGCCGGCACGTCCCCGGTTCCTGGTACGGACGAGCCCATCGCCATCGACACCGCCGAAGGCGTCGCGCACGCCAAAGAGGTCGCCGCGCGGGTCGGCTACCCGGTCGTCGTGAAGGCCGTCGGAGGCGGCGGCGGCATCGGCATGCAGGTCGTCCAGGCCGAGGACGGGATGGAGCGCGCGCTCCGCAGCTGCTCGGATCGTGGCAAGGCGTCGTTCGCCGACGCGCGCGTGTATCTCGAGCGGTACGTCGCCCAGCCCCGCCACATCGAGGTGCAGGTCTTCTGCGACGCGCACGGCCAGGCGTTCGCCCTGGGCGAGCGCGAGTGCAGCCTCCAGCGCCGTCACCAGAAGATCCTCGAAGAGTCCCCGTCGGCCGCGCCGTTCTTTGCGGGCGAGGAGGGCGAGAAGCGACGGCAGGGCCTCTACGATGCGGCGCTCCGCGTCGTGAAGAAGGTCGGCTACATCGGCGCAGGCACCTGCGAGTTCATCGCCGACGCGGAGGGGAACCTCTTCTTCCTCGAAGTGAACGCGCGCCTCCAGGTCGAGCACCCCGTTACCGAGATGGTCACTGGGCTGGACCTCGTCGAGCTCCAGCTCCGCGTCGCCGACGGCGAGAGGCTCCCCGACCTCTCGAAGGTCACGCGCCGCGGCCACGCCATCGAGGCGCGCGTCTACGCCGAGGATCCCAGCAAGGGCTTCATCCCCAAGCCGGGCGACGTGAACGAGCTCATCTGGCCGGGCGGCGTCGAGTCGCAGACCGCCACGCTGCGCATCGAGTCGGGCGTCCGCGCCGGTAACAAGGTGACGCCGTTCTACGATCCGATGATCGCCAAGATCGTCGCGTGGGGAGAGGACCGCGGCGCCGCGATCGCCGAGCTCGATCGCGCGCTCGCCGCGACCACGATCGCGCCGTGCGTCACGAACCTCTCGTTCTTGCGAAAGGCGCTGGCGAGCGAAGAGTTCGTCGCGTCCCGCTACGACACGAAATTCGCCGAGGTCCTCGCCAAGCGTCCGTAGGTTCAGGGCACCGCGTTCAGCGGCGCTTTCCCGGAGAGCACCGCGAGCACATTGTCGGCGGCGAGGCCGGCCATCGCCGCGCGCGTCGCCTCTTCGGCGCTGGCGATGTGCGGCGTGAGGACGACGTTGGGGAGCGCGAGGAGGGCAGGGGGCACGCGCGGCTCGTCGGCGAAGACGTCGAGCCCGGCGGCGGCGAGGGGGCCGTTTGCGAGCGCTGCGGCGAGGGCGGACTCGTCGACGATCGGGCCACGCGCCGTGTTCACGAGCACGCTGCCCCGCTTCATCGCGGCGAGTCGCGCGGCGGAGAGGAGCCCGCGTGTCTCCGCGGTGAGCGGGCAGTGGAGCGTGACGACGTCGGAGTCCGCGAGCAGCTGATCCAGCGGCGCAAACGTCGCCCCAAGGGCACGGGCGACGCCATCGACGAGGGGACTACGCTGTGTGTAGAGTACATGCATACCGAAACCGCGCGCCCGGCGCGCGACGGCTTGCCCGATCCTCCCGAGGCCGACGATCCCCAACGTCGCGCCGTGAACGCGCGCGCCGACCATGAAGGACGGTCCCCACCCGCTCCACCCGCCCGCGCGCACGAGCCGATCTCCCTCGGCGATCCGGCGCGCCGCGGCGAGGATGAGGCCGAACGCGAGATCCGCGGTCGCCTCGGTGAGCACGCCCGGCGTATTGGTCACGACGACGCCGCGCGCGCGGCACGCTGCCAGATCCACGTTGTCGACGCCGACCGCGACGTTCGCGACGATACGGAGGCGCGGCGCCCCAACGAGGCGCGCGTCGTCGACCTTGTCGGTGAGCAGCGTCACCCACGCGTCGGCTTCAGCGCCGAGCCTCCCGACCTCCACGTCGTGCGCCACCGCCAGCCGCGCCACCGCGTCGCCGAGCAGTGGCGCGCTGACGTGCACGCGGGCCATGGCTATTCCGCGTCGAAGGGGACGACGTCCGCCTGCGCCAGATCCGGGATCTTCTCCTTCACCTTGTCGAAGAGATCCTCCTTCGTGCCCACCACGACGATTCTGAGGTTGTCGGGCGAGAGGCGCGCGCCGATCGATGCGTTCGCGGCGTCGGGGGTGACCGCCTCGACGTGGCCCACGTAGCCATCGTAGTAGTCGGCAGGCAATCCGAGGAGATCCACGTCGAGCGACTGGTGCAGGCGCTTGGTCGCGGTGTCGATGTCGAACGCGTGCGACCGCCCGAGGAACTTCTTCATGAACGTGGTCTCGCGCGGCGTGACGCCCTTCTCCACGAAGTCGCGGAGCATGCCCAGCTCCAGCTCGAGGCACGCCGCGGTGTCGGTGGCCGCGGGGAACGTCCACATCGAGAACGACTGGCGGTGCCGCTCGATCGCGAGGCGGGCGTACGCGCCGTACGACCAGCCGCGCTTGCTCCGCACTTCCCGCATGAGGCGCGAGGTGAACGTGCCGCCGAGGACGGAGCACGCCACGCTGAACGGCACGTGATCGGGATCGTGCGGCCAGGTGCCGAGCGCGCCGATGAGGACCTGGGTCTGCGTGCGCTCCGGCTTGTCGACGAAGACGAGCTTGCGACCCGCGAGCGGCGCGGGCTCGGGGACGTCGTCCTTGTGCGCAGGCCCTTCGCGGAGCGCGGCGGTGAAGCGTTCGCCGAGGCGCGTGGCCTCCTCTGCGGTGACGTCGCCGGCGAAGCCGAGGACCAGGTTGCCACGCGTGCACGTGCGCTCGAACGCGCCGCGCACGTCGGCGACGGTGATCGACTCGACGGAGCGTGCGGTGCCGACCGCGCTGCGCGCGTACGGGTGGCCGGCGAAGATCGCGCGCCGGAACGCGAGGTGCGCCAGGGCGCGATCGCTGTCGCGGGCCTCGATGATCTCGGCCGCGGTCTCCCGGCGAAGGCGCGCGAGCTCGTCCTCCGCGAACGTCGGCCCGCCGAAGAGGCGAACGAGGAGATCGACCCACGCGCCGAGGCTTCGCTTGATGACCTGAGTGTGGATCGTGAGGTGCGACGCCGAGACGTCCACGCTCATCTCCGCGCCGAGCCGATCGATCTCCGCGTCGACCTGCTGCGAGGTCAGCCCCGGGCAGCCGCGCCGGATCATCCGCGTCGTGATGCGCGCGAGGCCGTCTTTTCCCTGGGGATCGCTGGTGGCGCCGATTCGGAACGAGACGGCGATCGAGACGAGCGGTACGGCGTGCGACTCTTCGACGTAGAGAACGCCCCCGCCGGAGAGAGCGATCTTGGCCGCGCTCACGAGGCCTCCGGGAGGATGCGGACCACGGTGCGCTCGGTGTCGACCAGGTACCTTCGCGCGACGCGCATCAAGTCTCCAGGACCGGCGCGGCGGTACGCGTCGAGCCTCCGGAACGCCGCCGCGGGATCGCCGAGCACCATCTCGTAGAAGCCGATCTGCTCGGCCTTTCCGTTCGCGGTGTCGAGCCCCTGGAGGACCCCGAGCTCGAGGCGCGCCTTGGCCCTCGCCAGCTCTTCGTCCGTCACCGGCGACTCCTTCACCTTCGCGAGCTGCGCGGCGAGGACACGCTCGATGTCGTCGGTCCCGTGCCCTGCGCGCGCGCTGACGTACATCTCGTAGAGGCCGGGATCGCGGAACGTCGACACCCAGCCGCGCAGATCGCTGGCGATCTCCTCGTCGATGACGAGCGCGCGGTGCATGCGCGACGCGCGGCCTCCGAAGAGGACCTCGTTGAGGACGCTGAGGGTCGCGTGGTCGGCGTCGCCGAGCGCGGGGCCGCGGTAGCCGAGCATGATCTTCTCGGTGGTGGTCGGCTTCTTGATCGACTCGCGTCGCTCGGCCCCTTGCGGCGGCTCGGGGTGTGTGTCCTCGACCGGCAGCGTGGACGCCTCGAGCGCGCCATAGCCCGCCGAGACCTTCGCGAGCACGTCGGACTCGCGCACGTCGCCGACGATGACGACAGTGGCGTTGTTGGGCGCGTAGAACGTGCGATAAAACGCCGCGCAGTCTTCGGGCGTGAAGCCGAGGATGTCGCTCATCCAGCCGATCGTTGGCCACTGGTACGGGTGCTTCGTGAACGCGGTCTTGTAGAGGAGCTCGTTCGCGGCGCCCTCGACGTCGTCCTCCACGCGGTAGCGCCGCTCGTTGGCGACGACCTCCTTCTCGCTCGCGACCTGCGGCTCGCGCAGGACCAGGCGCGCCATGCGCTCGCTCTCGAGCTTCACGGCGAGGGCGAGGCGATCGGAGGGGAGGTTCTCGTAGTAGTAGGTCCAGTCGACCCAGGTGGCGGCGTTCGACTCGGCGCCGTTCTCCTCGAGCTTGCGATCGAACTCGCCGGCCTTGAAGGCCTCGGTCTCGTTGAACATCAAATGCTCGAAGAGGTGCGCGAGGCCGGTTTTTCCAGGCTTTTCGTGGCGTGAGCCGACGTTGAACCAGGTCATGTACGAGAACACAGGCGCGCTCTTGTCGACGAGGACGAGCACCCGCAGACCGTTGCCGAGGCGGTAGCGCTGTACGGCAGAGTCGGCGAAGGGGACGGCGCCCTCGTAGCTCCACAGCGCGTTTGGCTTCGCGTCGCCGCCGGCCGCGTGGTTCAGCTTCTCGACTTCTTTCAAGCGCTTCTCGACGTCTCTCGTCATGTCGTTCCTTCTACCATTCGTGCACGTCGACGACCTGGAAAGCGCCCTCGCGCCACATCCAGACGTGGGGGCCGACCAGCGCGACGATGCCCGAGTCGGGGACGTCGCTGGGGGTCTGGGTTCCTTGGCGAAGGCTCATCCCTGACGCGCCGCCCACGCGCACGAGGCGCGCTTGCTCGCGTGATTGAGGGGCCGCGTGGAAGATGGGCTCGCCGGCGCCGACCGCGATGACGCCTCCGTCGCTCGCCAAGAGCGCGCCGCCGTCGAAGCAGCGAAGCGCGTGCGTCGGCCGGCGACCGCCCGCCTCGTTGAGGAACGCCTGCTGACCCTCGTCCCAGTCCACCGGTCGCGGCGCGCCGTCCTCCGAACGAAAGACGTGGCCGTCGCGCGTCAGCACCACGGCGACGCCGCGCCACACGTCGAGATCGGCGAGCGCGCCCTCGATGACCTGCGTCTCGCCGATGGGGATCCATTTGCGTCCATCGAAGCGCGCGACGGCGCCCATGCGATCGCCGCACACCAGCATCGCGATCTCGGCCTTGTGGCAGACGAGCGCGGGTACCGACTCGGCGTCGTCGAGCCCAGCGTCGGGATAAAACGGCGAGAACGCGTCGCCGTCCCAGACGAGCAGCGCGCCGGCGCCCCACACGAGCACGCGATCGCCATCGCCGCCGATGCCGTACCACCACGAACGCCCGCGCGTGGGCCTCAGGAGCGGGAACGTCTTGGCGTTGCCGTCGATGAAGCGGATGGCCGTGCCCGCCATCGACAGACCCCAGATCGTTCCATCGGGCGTGACGTGCAGGCCGTTGAGCGGCTCGTCGACGGCGTGCGCGTCCTGCACCTTTCCTTTGACGACGTGGAGGATGAGGCTCGACGAACGCTCGCTGACGCCGCCGGTGCGGCCTAGCAAATGGAAGTCGTCGGCGCTCTTGCCGGTCGCTCCACGAAACTGGTGCTCGCGCGCGGGCAATCCTTGAACCTCGCTGGTCCCGCGGAGGACCAGCGGCGGCTCGCGCGGCGCCTTCCGCAGATCGCGGACCTGATCGGGGTGAGACGGCTCCTTCGCGGTGTCGCCGAAGAAATTCTCGTCGCGAAAATGACGGAGCCAGCGGAAGACGTCCTCCGCTTCGAAGATGAAGATCCCGGTGCGCAGCGAGACGGCGAGCGTGAACTCGTCGACGTTGAGGGTCAGCGACGCCTTGCCGCTCGAGTCGAAGAGGCGCCCCGCGTCGCCCATGATCTCCCGCGCGAGCACATTGCCGAGCAGCTCTCGGATCGCGGCGGTGTCCCCCGTCTCGAGGCGCCCGACGACCGGGTAGTCGAAGCGAAATCCGAGATCGAGCAAGATCGTGCGCAGGCGCGGCGGGATGACGGCGGCGTGCTCGAGCGACTCCTCGCGCAGATCGGCCACGCCGTCGAGGAGCTCGCCGAAATTGCGGTACCGCGGGCGCGGCGAGCCATGCACCCACTCGACGATCGGCAGCTCACCGGCCGGGGCGACCTCCTCGGTGTCGAAGCAGAGGTAACGATCGGCAAGCTGCACGAACGGCACGTACCGCTCGGCCTCGCGCGTCGGCTTGTTGCGCGACAGGTCGGCGATGGCGTCGCGCATCTCGTTGGACGTGAGGAAGCGCTCGGGATCGCCGATCGTCCCCACCATGCGCATCGCCGCGGCGTAGCTCGGTGGGAGCGGCTGTCCCAGGAGGTCCGCGCGCGCGAGGATCTCGAGCGGCGTAATCGGCGCGCCGATTCGGTCGCCGTGCCCCGCGCGCAAAAGGACCGTGCGAATCCGCTCCATCGCCGCGGTCGCGAGGCGCGAGGGGTCCACGCCGAGCGCGATCTTGCGCTGGGTGGGGCGCTTCCTGAGGGGTGGTTTCTTGCGAATCGACATCGACCCGAATGAACGGGTTCGAGCGTACCAGCCCTGCGCGAGGACGGATCGCCGGTCGTCCATACGTGGTTACGAACGAAGGAAAGAACGCCCGTAGGTGCGTGATCCGACTGGCAAGTCTCCTGGCCTGGTGCGTGCTTTGAGCGGATCTCATGACCATCTGGCGCGGCCCTTGGGGGCATTATCTTTGCGCTGCAGCAAGCTTGGGCCTCGCCGTCGCGGCAGGAGCGTGTGGAAGCAGTGATCCAGGCAGCGGTTTCCTGGAGCCCGACGCGGGCGACGTCGACGGCGGCAACGGCTTCGAGTCGGGCACGTTCGGCGGACCGCCGGGAACCACGCTCCAATCGCTGACGATCGATCCGCCGACCGCGACCATCGAGAGCGTTGACGGCGCGATCGTCACGCAAGGCTTCAAGGCGATCGGTCATTTTGCAGACGGCACGAGCGCGCCCCTCCCGACCGGCGCCGCGTGGATCGCCAACGAACCTCAGATCGGCGCCCTCGCGGGCACTGGCGTGTATTCCGCGAGCGGCTCGGTCGGAGGCGTCGTCACGATCGGCGCGACCGCGCAGGGCAAGCAAGCGAGCGCGAAGCTCACCGTGAAGCTGCACCTCCACCAGAACCCGCAGAACATCCCGCCCGGCACCCAGGGTGCGCTCGGCGGCGCGGCCGCCAAAGACGGCGCGGTCGTCTGGGCATACCCCTACGACGGCACCGTGTGGCCGCGCGGCCTCCTCGCGCCGATGCTCCAGTGGAACGGCGGCGCCGCCACCGACGCGTACCTGGTCCACATCACGAACGCGACCTTCGAGCTCGAAGACTATGTCGTCGCGACGAACTCCCCCGCGTCACGCCTCACCCTCGACTCCGCGACGTGGCAGCGCTTCGTCGACTCGAGCTCGGGCCCCACGAAGGTGAAGGTCGCGCGCTGGGACGGCACGAGCGCCACGGTCATCGCCGATCACACCTGGACGATCGCCCCCGCGTCGATGCGCGGCACCATCTACTACTGGTCGAACAACCTCGGCCGCGTCCTCCGCATCAAGCCCGGCGCCGCCACGCCCGACGACTTCGCGAACAAGGCGCCGCTCAACGATCCGGCCCAATTTCCCACGTCGTCGTGCCTCATGACGTGCCACACAGTCAGCGCCGACGGCTCGACCCTCGTGAGCGGCGGCGGCGTGTACGGCGGCAGCTACGATCTCGTGAAGGGCCTGCCGATGACGTCGCTCGGCGGCACATGGGGTGGCGCGGCCGGCAACTCGTCGTCGGTCGTGAAGTGGATGGCGCCCGCCGTGTCGCCGACCGGCAAGTACATGATGACGAACGCGATGGCGCTCGGCCTCACGATGGACGCGGATCCCGCCGCCGGCACCACCACCGCGCCGTTCCTCGGCCTCTACACGACCGCCGACGGCAAGCCCGTCCCGACGAGCGGCCTCATGAACGTGCCGCTCACCGAGCCCGCGTGGTCTCCCGACGGAAAGCGCATCGCGTACGTCGAGTCCGGCGATCCGACGGCGTGGGGCACGGCTCCCGGCATCCCGTGGAACTCGCCGCCGCCCGGCGATCTCCGCGTCATGGACTTCGACGACACGAAGAACCCGATGGTGTCCGCGCCCAAGACCGTCGTGGCCGCCGGCGTCGACGCGACCAACCGCATCTCGTGGCCGACCATGACCCCCGACGGCAACTGGATCCTCTACTCACGCGGCGCCAGCGCCGACACGCGCTCGGGCGGCGGCGATTTCTTCTTCGCGAGCGCCATCACGCCGAACCAAGAAGTCCGCCTCGCCTCGGTCGACGGCGACGGCTACCCGTTCGCCGCCGGCGCCCGCGATCTCGCGTTCAACTACGAGCCGAGCTTCGCCCCCGTCGCCGCCGGCGGATACTTCTGGGTCGTCTTCACGAGCCGCCGCACCTACGGCAACGTCCTCACCGACGTCGCCCAAGCCGGCGGCGGCAAGCTCGGCACCAAGCAGCTCTGGGTCGCCGCGATCGACCTGAACCCAACTCCCGGCAAAGACCCGAGCCACCCCGCCTTCCACCTCACCGGCCAAGACGAACAAAACCTCGCCATGCGCGGCTTCTGGGCCCTCGAGCCGTGCAAAGGCGACGGCCAAGGCTGCGGCTCCGGCACCGAATGCTGCGGCGGCTACTGCTCCGGCGGCAGCGACGGCGGCGCCCCGGTGTGCCTCTCCCAAAAGCCCCCGTGCTCCGCGAGCGGCGACAAGTGCGACACGAGCGCCGACTGCTGCGGCGCTTCGACCGGCGTCACCTGCATCAACCACGTCTGCTCGGATCCTGCACCGCGCTGACGCGCCAAGCCGCGCGTCAGTCCACTTTCAAGATCGCAAGAAACGCCTTCTGCGGGATCTCGACGCTCCCGACCTGCTTCATGCGCTTCTTCCCCTCTTTTTGCTTCTCGAGGAGCTTCCGCTTTCGCGAAATATCGCCGCCATAACACTTCGCCGTCACGTCCTTGCGCAGCGCCCGCACCGTCTCCCGCGCGATGATCTTCCCGCCGATCGCCGCCTGGATCGCGACCTCGTACTGCTGCTGCGGCACGAACTCCTTCAGCTTCTCCGCGAGCGACCGCCCGCGCGGGAACGACTTCTCCTTGTGGACGATGATGCTCAGCGCGTCGAGCGGCTCGCCGTTCACGAGGATGTCGACCTTCACGAGTTGGTCGGCGCGGTACCCGGTGATCTCGTAGTCCATCGACGCGTAGCCGCGCGACACGCTCTTCAGCTTGTCGTGGAAATCGAAGAGCACCTCTCCGAAGGGCAGCTCGTACACGATGATGACGCGATCGGCGGCCGCGTACTTCAAGTCGATCTGCTGCCCGCGCTTCTCCTGGCAAAGCGCGAGCACCGCGCCGACGTACTCGGCCGGCACGTGGATCGACATCTTCACGATCGGCTCTTCGATGCGATCGATCCACTGCGGCGACGGCAGCTTCGCCGGGTTCTCGACGCGGAGCATCGTGCCGTCGGTCTTGTAGACGTTGTAGACGACGCTCGGCGCCGTCGTGATGAGATCCAGGTTGTGCTCGCGCTCGAGGCGCTCCTGGATGATCTCCATGTGGAGGAGCCCGAGGAACCCGCAGCGGAACCCGAACCCGAGCGCCTCCGACGAGTCGGGCTCGAACGAGAACGCCGCGTCGTTCATGTGCAGCTTCTCGAGCGCGTCGCGGAGGGCAGGGTACTCGGCGCTGTCGGTCGGGAAGATGCCGGCGAAGACCATCGGCTTCACCTCTTTGAAGCCCGGCAGCATCGCCGTCGACGGGCCGAGGTGGTGCGGCCCCTTCTGCGCGTTCACCGTCGCGTGCGTCACCGTGTCGCCGACGTTGGTGTCGTGGACGCTCTTGATGTTCGCCGCGACGAAGCCGACCTCTCCGGGCCCGATCTCCTCGACGGGCACCGCGAAGGGCTGGAAGCTGCCCATCTCGGTCACTTCGAAATCGTTCTTCGTCGCCATGAAGCGGATCTTGTCGCCCTTCTTCAGGGTCCCATCGACGACGCGGATCATGATCATCGCGCCGCGGTAGCTGTCGTACCAAGAGTCGAAGATCAGCGCGCGCAGCTGCGCGTCCGCTTTCCCCCTCGGGTGCGGCACCTTCTTCACGATCTGCTCGAGGATGTCCGGCACGCCCACGCCGGTCTTGCCGCTGCACGGGATCGCTTCGGAGCAATCGAGGCCGATGACCTGCTCGATCTGCTCCTTCGTCCCGTCGACGTCGGACGACGGCAAATCGACCTTGTTCAAGACCGGCAGGATCTCGAGCCCCTGATCGAGCGCGAGGTAAACGTTCGCGAGCGTCTGCGCCTCGACACCTTGCGTCGAGTCGACGACGAGGATCGCGCCCTCGCACGCCGAGAGCGAGCGGCTCACTTCGTAGTTGAAGTCGACGTGGCCAGGCGTGTCGATCAAGTTCAGCTGGTAAAGGACGCCATCTTTGCTCGTGTAGTTGAGCCGGACGTTCTGGGCTTTGATCGTGATGCCGCGCTCGCGCTCGAGGTCCATCTTGTCGAGAAACTGCTCGCGCGACTCACGCTGCGTCACCGCGCCGGTCACCTCGAGGATGCGATCGGCCAGGGTCGATTTTCCGTGGTCGATGTGCGCGATGATCGAAAAATTGCGGATCTTGGACTGCTCGGTGGCCATGTTCGGGGTCGGCGTTGGGTGCCGGAAGGGGCCTGCTCGGGAGGCCGCGCGCTCCTCTTACTACTTCTTGTTGCTCGCCGCGCTCTTCTCGTCGGCCGCGCGCTTCTCGTCGAGCAAGCTGCCCGTGCTTCCGTCGAGCGGCAGCTGCCCCGGCAGGATGTGCTGGTAGTGACGCAGCACCATGTCGATCCCCTCGCGGATGTAGACGGCCACCGGGACCTTCGTTCGCTCGTGCAGAAGCTTCAGCCGATCGTTCTGCTCGGGGGTCACGTAGATGGTGGTGGAGATCTTCTTCCGGGACATCGTAGGCGGGGTTTTCTCGGGGAATTTCGCAATCCCCAGTGAACCTACACTACGTGAACATACGTGACCGTCAAGGTCGTCCGGAGTCCAATTTGTCACCCGCGGCGGGCCCCCGAAGCCGCTGCGGGCCAAGTGCCCGACTGTCGCGGGTTTTTGCCACACTTGCGATGTCACGCCTGTGGTGGGTATCGTGGCGGCGATGATTTCGCGTTGGCGAGCGGACGGTGCGTTCCTGGGGGTGGCGGCAGTTTCGCTTGGCCTGGGGTTGGGGATCATGGGGGCCGCCGGCTGCAGCGGCGAGAACAAAGAGTCGGGCGTCGCGTCGGCGAAGCTGCCGGGCGGGAGCCACTCCGAGTCGATCGCGCACGAGGCGTGCGACGAGGCGGGGAACCGTGTCGAGTCGCTCGACGCGAACGGTGACGGCAAGGCCGACATCAAGCGCATCTACGACAAGGCGGGTCACGAGGTCTGCCGGATCGCCGACTTGAACCACGACGGCAAGCCCGACATGTACGAGTACTACGACGCGAACGGCCAGCTCCGTCGTCGCGAGAGCGACTTCGACGACAGCGGCGTCGTCGATCTCATCGAGTACTACGAGAACGGCAAGCTCGTTCGCAAAGAGCTCGACACGACCGGCCAGCACCGCATCGATACGTGGGACTACTTCGATCCCGCGACCGGCAAGCGCACCAAGCGCGAGCGCGACACGACCAACGACGGCCGGGTCGACCAGTGGTGGGCGTACGACGGCGACAAGATCACCATCCAAATGGATAAGAACGGCGACGGCGTCCCCGAGCCGGAGTCCACGGTCGTCATCGGCGGCGACACGAAGGACGGCGGCGCCCCGCTCGCGACGTCCGCCACCGACGCAGGATCCGCCCCGCCCGCGCCGGTTGCTCCGCCGCCGCGCGCCGATCTCGACGCCGGCCCCTCGGGCACGCCAGTCCCGCAAGACGCCGGGCCGCCGAAGCGCAAAGAGAACCGCGGAGGAGCGAAGAAATGAGCCGTCGCGCGATCGCCGCCGCCGCTGCTGCTGCCGTCCTGGTCTCGCTCGCGTACGGGTGCGGAGGAGGGAGCACGCCGCCGCCCAAGACCGAGAAGACCGCGCCCGGCGGCTCGAAGGATCCGTCGAGCTGGCCCAAAGACGATCGCACGATGTGCGACTGGCGCAACAAGCCCGAGCTCGAGGTCAACGAGACCGCGGGGCCCGGCGCGCTCAAGCCCAACGTGCGCCGTGTCTACAAGACGTTCGGCGAAGGCGACACGCGCCACAAGTCGCTCGTCTGCCGCGAGATCGACACGAACCTCGACGGCATCAAGGACGTGGTCCGCACCTTCAACGCGAAGGGCGAGGCTATGCACGAAGAAGCCGACAGCGACTACGACGGCAAGATCGACGTGTGGCTCTCGTTCGTCGACGGTCGCCTCGCCGAAGAGGACACCGACACCAACAAGGACGGCAAGCCCGACATCTGGAAGTTCTACCAGGACGGCCAGATGACGCGCATCAAGCGCGACCGCAACTTCGATGGCAAGCCCGACGTCTGGGAGATCTACACGAAGGGTCGCCTCGAGCGCATGGGCGTGGACGACTCGTTCGACGGGCACGTCGACCGATGGGATCGCGACGACATCCTCCGCGCCGAGCAGGACGAGGCTGAGCGGAAGGCGCGCGAGGCGCTGGGGCTCGACGCGGGCGTGCAGGCAGCGGTCGGCGCTCCGGTGATCGACGCGGGGACGACGGCGGCGGACGCGGGCGCGAAGAAGGCGACCGGCGCGGCCAAGAAGAAGTAATCGGCGGGGGGCACGAGAACGCGTGCTCCCTTGACGTTCACGCAGATAATGATAAATATATCACTATGACGATCGCGACGCTGCAACGGCACGAACATGGGGCCGGGCACGAGGCCGGAGGCTTGCGGCAGGCGGTTGGCGCGCGCGGCGAGCGGCTCCGCGTGGCCGGAGTCGAGATCGCGTTCGACGACGAGGGGCCGAAGGACGCGCCGCTGGTGGTGTGCACGCACGCGATCGGTCACGGCGCGCGCGACTTCGAGGCGCTGCGCGCGCGGCTCGCGAAGGATCACAGAGTCGTCGCGCTCGACTGGCCCGGTCACGGCGCGTCGGGCGTCGACGTCGAGCCCCCGTCGAGCCGAAGGTACGCGGAGATCCTCGAGGCGTTCCTCGACGCGGCGGGGCTCGCGCGGCCGATCCTGCTCGGCAACTCGATCGGCGGCGCGGCCGGTCTCGAGCTCGCGGCGCGAAGGCCCGGCGTCTTCCGAGCGCTCGTCGTCGCGAACGCCGGCGGGCTCTTTCGCAGAAATGCCTTCTCGCGCTTCGTGACGCGCGCCTTCGCGCGGATGTTCGAGGCGGGGACGCGCAGCGCGTGGTGGTACCCACGCGTCTTCGCGGCCTACTATCGGATGGTCCTGTCGCAGCCGGCGGCCGACGCACAGCGCGCGCGCATCGTCGCCAGCGCGCCGGAGATCGCGCCGCTCCTCGCAGCCGCCTGGCGAGGGTTCGCCGATCCGTCGTCCGATTTGCGCGCCGTCGTCCCGAGCATCGACGTCCCGGTCCTCTTCGCGTGGGCGACGGGCGATCGCTTCAACCCGCTTTGGGCGAGCCGCGACGCGATCCGGTCCATCCCTCGCGCGCGCGTCGCCACCTTCGACGCCGGGCACAACCCGTTCCTCGAGTGTGTGGACGAGATCGAGCGTGCACTTCGGCGCTTCGAGGCGGAGCACGGCCTGTGAAGGCGGAGGCGCGCGCGCTCGCGAAGCTCGGCCCCCGTGCGCGACGCGGCGATCCGGAGGAGACCCGCGCGCGTCTCGTCCTCGCGGCAGCGCGTACGTTCGAGGACCACGGCTACTTCGGGACCGACAGCAACGCCATCGCGCGCGCCGCCGGCTACGCGCCCGGCACGTTCTACAAGCACTTCGCCGACAAGACCGAGGCGTTCGTCGAGGTCTACGCGTGGTGGGTGGAGACCGTGTGGCGCGGCGTCGACGACGCGTGGAAGGAGACGGCCGATGTGGAGGCCCGCGCACGCGCAGCGATCCGTCACGTCCTCCACGTGCACGCGGAGTGGCCGGGATTCCGGCGCGACTTGCGACACCTCGCCGTCAGCGAGCCGCGCGTCGAGAAAACGTTCACGCGAAATCGGCGCGCGCAGCTCGACCGCCTCGTCGCGCTCGCCGGCGAAGGGCGTCGGGTCGCGTGCTTCGCGCTTCTCCTGTCGATGGAGCGCACGGCCGACGCGCTCGCGATGGGCGAGGCGTCACGCATGGGAATCGACGCCGTCGCGCTCGAGCGCGAGCTCGTGCGTCAGGCTCAGGCCTTGCTCGTGCCCTCGCGCCCGTAGGCGTCCTCGAGCCGGACCACGTCGTCGAGCTCGGGCGTCGACACCTCGACCACGGCGACGTCGGAGACCGCGACCATGCGATGGATCGTCTTCGGCAGGCAGTGGAAGCTGTCGCCCTTCAACATGCGGATCGTCTTCAGCTCGGAGCCCTGGCCGATCTCGAGGTCCATCTCGCCCGACTGGATGAGGAACGTCTCTTCCTTGAGGTTGTGGTACTGGCGCGAGAGCCGCTGCCCCTTGGTGATGTGGAGCACTTTGCCGACGTAGCGCGCGGTCTCGGCCCAGATCAGCTCGTGCCCCCAAGGTTTTTCCACACGTCGCATGCGCGGGAGTGTAAGGGAGTGGACCATCGTGAGCAACGAACGTCTCCAAAAGATCCTCGCGCGCGGCGGCATCGCATCGCGGCGCGCCGCCGAGCAGATGATCGTGGCCGGTCGCGTGCGCGTGAACGGCAAGCTCGTGACCGAGCTCGGCGCCAAGGCCGATCCGTACAATGACAAAATCGAGATCGACGGCAAACGTGTCGTCGCGGAGACGCTCGTGTACGTGCTCGTCCACAAGCCTCGCGGCGTCGTCTCGACGATGAGCGATCCGGAGGGGCGCCCCAGCGTCCGCGAGCTCCTCACCGGCGTGGGCACGCGCGTCTTCCCGATCGGGCGACTCGACTTCGCGACCAGCGGCGCGCTCCTGGCGACCAACGACGGGGAGATGGCCGATGCCCTCATGCACCCGCGCCGCGCCGTGCCGAAGACGTACGTGTGCAAGGTCGCGGGCCAGATGTCGCCGGCCGACATCTTGAAGTGGAAGAAGGGCATCCAGCTCGAGGACGGGATGACGCTCCCGGCCGAGGTGAAGCTCCTCCGCCACGAAGCGGGAAAATCCTGGATCGAGCTGACGATCACAGAGGGGCGAAACCAGCAGATTCGTCGCATGGGGGAGGCGAGCGGCTTCCCGGTCATGCGCCTCGCGCGGCTCGCGTTCGCCGGCATCACCACCGACGACCTCCGCCCCGGCCAGTGGCGCCACCTCACGCGCGACGAGCTGGTCACGCTGAAGAAGGCCTACGGCGTCCCGCGCTCGACGCCGCACGCCCCGTCGGATGCCGCGGGACCGCAAGGTCACGTTCGCCGTACGACAGCTCGCAAGCCTCCGCAGGGACCGCACGCGCCTGCGCCCGCGCCGTCCGTCAACGCCCATCACACGCCACGCGCGGCGAACACCCGCGCGTCGAGCGCACGTGGCGACGCCGCAATCACGCGTCGCGCGGGGGGCGGCCGCAGCGATCGCGCGCGCACGGGTCCCCGCGCCGAGCGAGAGCCCGCCGCAAAGAGCGATTGGCGTGCGCCGAAGGGTCGGGGTCGCTAGACGACCGAGCGAGTGGCGGCGGTCAGCTGGGCGATGCGGTCCCAGTCGTGTCGATCTGCCGCTTCCTTGATCTGTCTGGCGAGGCTGTCCTCGGCCGACTGGCCGTACTTGGCGGTCACCTCGTCGGGCTCATCGATCTCGACGATGATCAACTCCGGCGGGAGCGCCGGAGTCGCGTCGGGTTGGCTCTCCTGTTCATGAACCTGCTCTTGCTCCTGCTCCTTCAGCACGCCGGCGCCAGCGGGGGCGGCGCGGAAATAGTAGTAGGCCGCGGGGATCGCGAAGAGCGGCAGCCAGAAGAGTGACAGGAGCGACCAGAACGCGACGAACAAGAAGGCCGTGGAGAACAACGCCATCGCTGTCCATCCGGCCCACTTGCCGACCGTCGAGACCTCGTCCGTGTCGACCTCGATCGCAGGGGGAGCGTCCATTTTAAACAAGGTGGGTCGCGGCCGGAGATCCCGCAATGGAGCGCGCGCAGAACCGACGTGAAAAAATCGCGCAGCGCTACGGTAGGTACGGCGTCGCGTCGCTCTCCGACTTCGCGGCCGGTCGCGCGACGGTGGCGAGCGGATCGGCGACGGTCACGGGGATCGACCAGTCGTTCTCGAAGAAACCAGCCGCGCGCACCGAGCCTGCGGAGAGCAGCATCTGGCCGCGCGCGGGGGCGAGGCTCTCGTCGTAGATGACGAAATCAGGCAAAATGTCGGGCAAGGAGAGCGCGCGCCACGTCCCGAGGGCGTCGACGCCTTCGACGATTGCGACGTAGCGATCGGGGCGGCGCGGGTTCGGACGGACGAACGCGGCGCCGAGCTGCTTGCCGACGATGCGCTGCGCGCCAATCACGATCGCGTCGCCGTCCACCCGGATCGGAAGCTCGGCCTCGAGCGCGCGCACGACGCGGTTCGAGCGCGCGTTGCCCACGAGGAAGAGGCCGCGATCGTTCGCGAGGGCCTCGCCGCGCGCGAGGAACTCGGCGTCGCTCATCATCGGGAAGCGGACGGAGACCCCCCAGCGAACCGTCGCGAACGCGCGCGCGACCTCCTCGTTGGCGCGCGCGAAGGCCGGATCGTCGGTTCCGTACACGAAGAGGAGCGGCGAACGGAAGACGTCGCGGAATGGACCGGTCACGTCGCCGCGCTTCCACGGACGATCGTGCGTTGCGGGTCCATTCTTCCACCCGCCGTCGTCTTTGTGGAAGACGAGCGGCTCCGCGTCGCCGACGTCGAGCGCGGTCCCATCGAGCGACACGGTCATCGGCGAGACCGGGTCGACGAGCTTGTCGTCGCGCGTGAACGTCACCTCGGTGACGCCGCGCGTGTGCGCGTCGATGCGCGTCTTGCTTCGAACGTCGGCGGTGACCTCTCCCCACGCGTCGGGCCGCGCGAGCTCGCCGACGCGGACCCACGCGTTCTTCGCGCTGCGCAGGCGCATCGTACGGAAGGCGACGTGGCGGGGATGCAGATCGCGCCGATGTGGGACGAGCCACTTGAGGCCCTTCAGCGCCTCGTACGTCGGCTGCCACACGTTGTGGCCGAGGGCCGGGTGCTCATGGACCACCGGGAAATGAAGCTTCTCGTACTTGTCGATGAGGACGCCGCTGTTCGCCTCAGGGAGATCCATCGTCCCGTGGACGATGAAGAGCGGCGTCGCGTAGCCGTTGTCCGCCCAGAAGACGTTGGAGCGCTCCTCCGCGAGGAAGCGCTCCCACGGACGCACGGGGCGGCTCACGAAATCGCGCCGCACGAAATAGCTGTGGTAGCCGCAGAGCGGCGCGGCGGCGGCGAAGCGATCGGGGTAGCGAAACGCGACGGCGGCGCTGCCGATGCCGCCCATCGACGGACCGGTGACCGTCACGCGCGACGGATCGATCGGGTACCGCGCCGTCACCCAGTCGAGCGCGCGCATCACGTCGTCCTCGCCCATGTCGCGGTACATCGTGTTGCCGTGGCCGTTCGGCGTGACGACGAACGCGTCGAAGCTCGGCAGCGGGCCGACGTGACGATCCTCCCACTCCTGATCTTTTTTCGGATCGTCGCCGCCGAAGGTCCAGCGAAGCATCGCCATCGGCTTTCCGTTCAGGCCGTGGAGCGAGACCACGAGCGGCCATCGGCGCTTGGTGCCGGGCCGGTACGACGGAGGGACGTAAAGACCGAGCTCCTGGAGCTCGCCGTCGATCGGGGAACGGTACGCGCGGCGCATCGGGCCGGTGCGGGTCGCGTAGGGATCGGCGCCCTGGGTGAGGGAGGTCGCGGCGGTCTGGAGCTCCTGCGCCTCGGCGGACTGCGCCTCGAGATCGCCGTCGCCGCGCGTCGCGAGCTGGACGAGTCGCTCCTTGAGCCACGCCACGCTGTCGTCCTTGTCGAGCGGCGCCGCCTCGGCCGCGGCAAGCGCGCTCCTTAGCGCGCGGCTCGAACGGAAAGGGAGCTTGACCACGCGACCGGCGACGCCGATCTCGTAGGTGCCATCGGGCGCGCCGTCCTCCACGCGAGGGAGCGCGATCGAAAGGTCACCGACGCCGGCCCCGTCGAGCGGCACTTCGCCGGCGTCGACGTCGAACACGCCGGGCAGCTTCGCCGTCACGCGCAGCGGCACGCCGCGCGGCGCTCCCTCTGGAAAGCGCACGGTGAGGCGCGGCCGATGCCCGCTCGGCGTCGGGCCGCGATCGAGCGAGACCCACGACATCTTCGTCGCCAGCTCGCGCGCGTCGTTCGCCGACGTCCCAGGCAGCCCGAGGTACGCGCCGAGCGGCGGCGCAAGCCTCTCGTCTACGAGCCGCACGTGGAGCGACCACGCCGCGTCGCGCTGGTGAAGCTTCAACACCACCGCGTGGTCGCCCATCGTGAGATCGAGCGGTACGACATCGTCGTCGTCACGCTCGGGCCGCGACTCGTCTCGCGTCAGGACGGGCTTGCCGTCGACGATCACGCGCAGCCCGTCGTCGGCGCCGACGAGGAGAAAAAAACGCCCCGCGCGCGCGACGTGCAGCGTCCCGGCCGCGTAGGCGACGACGTCGTTCTCCGTCGGCTTCAGCGCCGCCTGAAGATCGATCGCCCCTTCGCCGCTCGACGCGAGCAGCCATTTCGGTGGCTCGGTCTTTTGCCCTGGTTTGCCGACCGGCGCCGGCCCGAACGGCGCGCCCAACTGGGGCGACAACGCCGCTTCGTCGACACCCGGAGGCGCTTTCTGAAGAGCGTCCGCGCCGGGCGGCTTGGGCTTGTCCGCGAACGTCGCCGATCGGTACGGCCCCACCACCAGCCACGCCCCCACGCGCCCCGCCGGGGAAAACGCGACGCGCACGTCGGTCGCCGCCTCGCGCGCATCACGATCGAGGCCGGCCCGCTCGGTGTCCCGTATCGCCAGAGGCGCAAGCTCCGGCGACGTCTTCGGCGCCGATCGCGCGTGCGACGCGATCGCGCCGCACGAGAGCGCGATCGCGAGGGCCGTGGGCCTCTTCATGAAAGGAACCTTACGCCAAACGCGCGACACCATGGGGATCGCGTCGGCGTTCGTCGAAAGTTCAACGTCTGTTCAATGAAGAGGCGGCCGGTCCGTGACAGAGATGAAACATGGTCAAACCTCGTCGGCTCAAGAGCGTTCGTTCCGCGCTGTTCACCTCCTTCGCGCTGGCAGGCTTCTCGGTCTTCTCGCTGCACGATGCGACCGCCGCGACGTGCCCGCCCGGCCCTAGCAAGCCGGCGCCGGCCGGGTGTCCAGCGCCGTCGGACACGGAATGCGCGCATGGCGGCGGGGCGTACTCGTCGACCAAGAACCCGGGCTGCGCCGAGGTGTGGGCGGAGCACTGCGCCTGCGTCAACACCGCCGCCTTCAACGCGTCACGCCAGCCGCACACGGCGGCGGCGAACATGGAGCGCGTCCCGTCGCCGACGAAGGGCGTGTACTCGTCCGACCAGGGTAAGAACAGCGCCCACGTCTCGAACTACGGGCTTCGCACCGATTGGCTGCAAGGCACTCAGCCCGCCGTCGCCGCCAAGCCGCTTGCGACCACGATCGCCAACGTGCCCGTGAAAAACGTCGGCGCGCCGCCGCTCGTCGCCCAGATGGCGCAGCAACCGCTCGGTGCGCGCTCGCAGCATTTTTACCCGGCCAAGAAGATCGGGCCCCCGAAGGCGATCCCCAAGTCGAAGCAGAACATCTGGGCCGCGCAGGAGACGTACGCGCACGCGATGGCGGCCTACAGCGCGTGCACGAACAAGACCGGCGACGATCTCATCGCGTGCGCAAAGGTGTACCACCGCCCGCTCCACGCGACGCCGCCCAAGCTCGGTGACTGCGAGGACTTCGTTTACAACCGCTTCTACGACGTCGAGTCGTTCGAAGACCACATGGCCGCCTGCCGCGGCGACATCTCATGCAAGGCGGCGATCGCGCTCGATCGCGACGTGGGTGTCGCCGGCCGAGGCCTCACCGGCTCCGACGTCGATCCCTCGAAGCGCGATGTCTTGAAGAAGCTCTTCGAGGCCTTCGACCACGGTCAGCCGCCGGACTGCAAGAAGACGCCGGTCAGCCCCGACGATCTGCGTCTCTGTGAGATGGCCGGATCCATCCCCCCGATCGCGTTCGTCAAGCCGAGCTACTTCGGGCCGATCTCCGGCGGCGGCACGGCGACTTCGCAGGTCAACGACAAGGGCGACGACCGCTTGATCTTCAGCACGGACTCGTCGGTCGGCTACTACATGACGAAGAACTCGTACTACGACGCGGCCGCAATCGTCACTCCGCTCGTCATGCAGGCGTTCGTCTCCGATCCCGCCAAGTACGCGAGCGTCGTGCGGCTCGCGGCCGAGGCGAAGAAGCCCGGCTACTACGTCGGCAAGTACTTTCCGGCCAAGAAGGTCCCTGCGCCGGGCGTCACCGGCTTCCCCGACGAGTGGTCCTACGAGCGCGCGATGCACAACGCCGTCAAGAGCCGCCCCGTTCGGGCGATCCGTGACTTCGAGAAGCGGAAGAACTTCCTGAAGCAGCGCAGCGACACGTTCAACACGCTCTACTGGGCGCTCCCGCAGAACCAGATCCACTTCAAGATCGCCGGCGCGCCGGGTGACGCCGACTTGAAGAGCGCGTCGTCGGCGATGACCGGCTTCGGCGTGACGCGAACCCTCGTGCAGCCGGCGGTCCAAGCGAAGCCGACCGTCACGGGCGCAACGCCCACGATCAAGCCCGCGCAGATGCTCTCGCTGGTACCGGTGAAGCCCACCGATCTGGACATCCGCGCGTGGGGCAAGGGAGGCAAGCCGCCGCCGATGGACCCGGCCTACAAATACCCACGCCTCCTGTGCAGCGCGCCCGACAAGCTCGTGGCCGGCTTCTCGGCGCGGCAGGACGGCTCGTACGCGGGGGCAGGAAAGGGACTTCCGATGACGCCGATCGCCGGGCCGGCGATCAACCATGCCCCGAGTCTCTCGACGCAGGCCGACGTGACGATGGCGGCGTGCAACCTCGTCAACGCCGTGCTCGACGAGTGGGCGCGCGCCGACTCCCCCAAGATCCTCGCGCCGACCGACACGAACCCGGCGCCGATGGCGACGGGCTGCTTTGCGGGCGACGCGGCGTGCGACTGGGATCCGGCCACGTTCGTCCACGGGGTGCGCGATATGGTCAAAAACCAGATCGACAACGTGCAGCACGCGCAGCGCGAGGCCGACTACAAGGCGTGCAAGGCGTGGGAGCCGGTCATTTCGGGCATGAAGAAGTACTCGGATCAGAAGAGCGGCGAGCTCGTGATGCTCGGCGAGATCAAGACCGAGGTGCAGTCGCTCTACAACAAGATATCGGACGTCCCCGTCCTCGAGCAGGGCGGAGAGTGGTCGAAGGAGCACCCCAAGCCCACCGCATGGGCGGGCTCGCCGGGGATGATGCCGCCGGACACCGGCGACTCGTTCGCCACGTTCGGCGAGGACAGGCACAACGCCGAGGTGTGGGGCAACGATCTCTTCGGCGTCGGCTACTCATACGACATCGGCTGGGAGATCCCGGTGCGCTGGGAGCAGGTCGAGAAGGACCAGCACACCGAGGTGTGCGACTTCGGGATCGGCGCGCACGGCGGCTTCGAGGCGTACGCGTTCGCGTTCGGCTCCGACAAGTTCGACATCCTCGCCGCCGACATCGTCGCCGGAGTGCACGATTACTATCCGCACGCGCCGGTCCCCGGCGCCGATCCGATCGTCGACACCTACCTCCACGACGCGGCGTTCGACGCGCACTTCGTCGTCGCCGGTGACACCATCGTCGCGGAAGACCTGAAGATCGCGCTCAACGCCACGCAGTCCGTGCCGTTCGCGTCGGGCGCGAACTCGTGGAACCTCTTCACGATCCCGTTCCAGATCGCGTTCGTCACCCTCGAGATGTCGGTCGGCGTCGGCTACTCGTACGCCGTCGACATGAAGGCCACGCCCGGCCACCAGAACGTCTGCCACGAGGGCACGAAGGTCACAGGAGGCGGGTATCCCTGGCCGGCCAAGAAGGGGCAGGCCACGATCGGCCTCGATTCGTCCCTCACTCCGCAAGCGGAGCTCGACGGAATCATCGACGCGTACGCCAGCATCGCGGGCCTCGCGGGCATCGGCGTGGACGTGAACCTGACGCTCCTCGGGCTGGGTCTGCCTACGACGAACAGCATCCGGCTCGATCCCAAGAACCTGAACATCAACTCGACGCTCAACATGGACTTTCACACGCTCGACGGGAGCTTGTCGGTCTACGCGGAGCTCCTCTTCTTCACGCTCTTCGACGTCGAGATCATGAGCTGGGACGGCTTCCACTCCACCGTGCCGCTCTTCAACACGTCGACGAACGTGGACGTCCTTGCCCTGTCGCGCCTCGGCAAGAACGGCCTCACGAACCCGGCCAAGAGCCTTCAGGGCTTGTAGGAGACACCCATGATCACGCACGCCGGTCTCCGCCGTATTGGTCGCTTCGTCGCCGCGCAACCCCTTCGCGCGCTCGTGCTGGTCGGCGCGCTCGCAGGGGCCACCACGCTCGTCGCCACGCGCGGCGCCGCTCCGCCACGCGCGGAGGCCGTCGCGCGCCATCACCTCTTCACGTGGCCGGCGGGCAGCAAGCTCGTCTACACGGTGAAATGGGACTCGGCGTCGCGCCGGACGCTGCTCGGCGCCGGCGAAGGCGGCGGGAACGGGGACGTCGCGGGCGGCGCGATCTTCGAGGGCGACGTCTCGGTGCGCTCGCTCGGAGCCGACGCGGAGGGCGTGACGTCGCTCGTGTATACGCTCGAGCAAATTCGCGGGTACTCGCTCCGCCTCGGCGCGCAGGACTTGATCAGCGAGAGCGATCGCCAACTCGCCGCGGCGGCGCTGGCCGGTCAGGAGGCGATCGTGCGCGTCGATGCCCTCGGCGTCGTGCACGGCGTCTCCTACCACCACGACACGCCGGCCTCGACGCGCGAGCTGCTCTCGCAGCTCACGAACATGATGCGCGTGACGTTGCCGGCGGAGGAGAAGGGGAGCACGTGGATGGCGAAGGAGCCGACGAGCAACGGCCTCGCGCACGTGCGGTACGACGACGAAGGGCACGTGCTCCACCGCGTGCGCATCTCGTACGAAGGCCTCGCTTCGCTCGTCGGGCAGGGGGAGGCCGATCAGCGGCTCGGCTCGAAGGCGTCGATCGAGCTGGATCCGAAGGGGTTCGTGCGCCTCATCGACGATCGCGAGGAGCTGCGCGCGCAGCACGACGACGTATCGTTCACGTCGCTCTGGACGTTCAAGGCGGCCGTGGCGAGCCAGAGCACGTTCGACGTCGCAGCGGTGCGGACGAGCGACCTCGACACCGGCGCGATCTCCGAGGAGCTCGCGCGCGAGCGGGAGCGCGGTCGCGACCAGCGTCTCTCCGAGGGATGGGATCTCGGGACCATCGAGGTGGAGCTGCTCCTCTACGGCAACGGCAAGAAGGTGGACCCGTCGTTCGTCGCGCGCGCCTCGGCGTTCATGCGGCTTCACCCGGAGTCGCTCGCGAACCTCGTCTCGTGGTTCGAGGAGCCGCGCGTCAGTGACTTCGGCAAGCAGCTGACGCTCGACGTCCTCTCCGCGACAGGAACGGAGCAAGCGCAAGATGCGATGCGACGTGCCCTCACGTCGAAGGCGGTGACGCTGAGCTCGCCGCTGCGGGCCGCGATGATCCAGCGCTTCATCTTCGTGCCGCACCCGACGCCGGAGTCTGCGCGCTTCGTCGCCGACGTCTACACCCGCGCGTTCGCGTCAGGAGACAACGCGGTGGGCTACGCGGCGGCGGTCACGCTCGGCGCGATCGTCGAGCACATGGAAGGCAGCCCGGCGCTGAGCGAGGAGCTCGACAAGCGCCTGTGCGCGGACCTCGCCGCCGCGCCTACGAAAGACTGGGCGATCGCGCTGGTGCGCGCGCTCGGCAACGCGCGAACGAACGACGCGCTCCCGGCCATCGCGGCGCGCTACACGGACACGAACTCCGGTGTGAGGGACGAGGTCGCGCGCTCGCTCCGGCGCTTCGACGATCCGCGCGCGTCGGGGCCGCTCCTCGTCCTCGCCAGGGACGCGTCCCCGGAGGTCGGCCGCGCGGCGTTCCTCGGCCTGCGCGAACAGTCGCTCACCGACGAGCAGTGGGAGACCCTCGCGCGCGCGGTCGAGGCCGGCGAGACGTCGCTTCGCGCGGACACCAAGCTCGTGGACCTCATCGAGCGGAGGCCGGACTCCGGCGAGCGCGGACAGCGCATGCTCCGCGCGATCCGCGAGCGAACGCCCAAGGCGAGCGGCAACGTCGATCTCCTCGCGCGCATCGACGGCGCGCTCACCGCGGGGAAGTGACGGCTGCGGCCATGAGGCTCGCGGGTGCGACCATGGCGCTCGCGACCCTCGTGTTGGGGGTCGCCGGCGCCGCGCATGCCGGCGCCACGCCTGCGTCGGCGTATCAGCGCATCAAAGAGAGAGAGTCCGCGCTGGGCCCCGCGCCGGCGGAGAACGCCGTCGTCACGGTGGGCACGCTCGACTGCGAGAGCGGCGTCTTCACGATGGGGCCCTTCCCGAAGACGACCCGTGAGATCGCGGGGGGCGGCTTCAAGACGACGCAGCACGTAACGCACTACGCGGTCGGCGCCTTCGCGAAGCACGTGACGATGCGCTTCGACGTGGCCCACCGCGCAGGTCGAGCGGTCGCCGCGAGCTTGTCGTTCGGCGCGTCGGCGCAGACGGGTACGGGGGCGCTCGTCAATCCGCGGCAGGCGGCGGCGGGGCAGGAGTTCGTGGCGTTCGATATCGGAGAGGCGTCCGGCCGGTTCACGTTCGCCGTCCAGTGCGGCGAAAAAGTCGCGAACGGCCCGCGCCTCCCCAACGACGGGAGGCCGTCCACGGGCTTCGCGGATCCCGTCCACTGCCCGAAGGAGAACGCGTTCTGCGCGTGCCCGCCCGCCGATCCGGGCTGCACGCGCCGGCAGCACCTCCAGGAGTTCGAGCACGTTCACCTGTGGGCGGGCGCGGGCGCGTTCGAGGTGGAGGCCGTCCCCGTCGCGATCGTGTACGAGCCGCCGGAAGATCGAGCCAAGCGGAGCTCCGCGACGGTCCTCGACAACGGCGCGGTAGGGGCCGCGGCGGCGATCGTCGTCCCGGCGAATCGGTCGGAGACACCCAACGGCGGCCGCGTGGCGACGCGCGAGGACCTTGCGCGCAGGCTCCTCGCGACGGGAAATGCCTACGCGGTCGGTGTCGCCGGAGTGCTCGACGCCATCGCCACCGGTGCCCTCGCCGCGCCGCGCGACACGGCAAGGCTGCCCGCGACCGCCGCTTCACAGGTCGGGCCGGGCGGAGATCCGCGCGGTCCCGGCGACGACGACCAGATCTGGGTCTACGAGCGCGCCTATTTCGCCTGGACCACGGAGGCGGAGCGCGTAGGTACCGTATTTCTCGGCGCGGATGGCTTTCGAGCTCATTCGGTGTGGCAGCTCAAGGCCGATCTCGCGGCGCTCGTCGGCAACGAGGCCTCACGGCCGGGCAAACGCACGTCGCTTCACAGGCCGACGATCCAATCGCTGCTCGCCCTCGATCCGTTTGCGAGTGGCGCCGCGGCCCCCGCCGATCGGTTCGTCGACGCGACCGCGCAGCTCGCGCCGGGAAGAGCGGCGGTGTGCCCGACGTCGCCGGCGGTCTACCGGCTCGCGATCGACCCGTCGTACGCCCACGCGGACACGACGGCGCGCGTCGTTGCGGCCGCGAGCGGGTTTGGCAATGGATGGCTCGCGGCGCTGGGCCGAGAGGCGACCTTGGAGGCTCCGCGTACCGTCGACATCGGGCTATCGCGTCCGGCGCGGGTTTCCTCGGCATCGGCCATTTACGAGGCGCGCGTGGCACCCCCGAGCGCCAACGCACCGTGCTACGAGGTCCAATTCGACAGGCTCTTCGGCACATTCGCCTGGAAAGCGAAGCGACCACCCTGAGCCCGCGGCGCTCACGAAACGTTCATCGATTGTTCAATGAACGACCGAACGCGCTGAGCTATGTTGCTCGAATGCGGTGCGGCGTGGGCTGCCGGCAAGAAGGAGAACGATCGATGAGCAAAGTACGAATGGGGCTCCTGGCCCTCCCGGTCGTGGCGATCCTGTCGGCGTGCTCGGCAGATCCGGGTGCCTCGCGCGAAGAGGCGTCGCCGAGCTTGCAGGTCTCGACGTCGTTGTCGCCCGCGAGCGTGGTCGTCGGGCAGAGCGTTCAAGGGCCGGATTGGAGGAATTTCGCCGCTTGCAGGCTCGATTCCTTGACCAATGGTTGGTTCGACGCGCCCGCCCGCTTCGTGCTCCGCCTCCCCGACGGGAACGGCTCGCCGTACGGCATGACCGACGGCTACTCGGTTCCGTTCCCGACCCCCTGGATCAGCAATCAGCCGTCGGGATCCCCGACGTGGGGTGGCCCGGGTCTGAACTGCGACCCGCGTGGTCCGTGCCTGTACGAGCCCGACGTCTACAACTACGAGCACGCGCTCCTGCAGAACGTCAGCGGGATCGTCTCCCACGAGTTTCTCGTCTACACCCTGACGCTCGACTCGTCGTACAAGGATTTTTCCCACTACATCGTCGGCGACCAGCAATTTTTTTACAACGGCACGCCGAACGTCGACGAGGTCGACGATCGGAATACGGACACGCAGAACTGGTCGCAGAACGGCCACGTCGAGTCGAAGAAGCTCAACTGCGTCTACGTCCTCCAGCAGGGCACCGGCGGAGCGCTGGTCACCAGCGGCTACCACGCGCAGGTCGCGCAATCGCACGACCCGGTCAACTGGCCGAACTGAGAAGGTGTAGGGGCGCTGCGCCTCGTGTCGAAGGAGCTCTCGCCGGGTGCCCGCATGGGGCGCGACACGCTCCTCCGCCACGTCGCGACGGGCGGCATGGGGATCGTCTGGCAAGGCGAGCGCGTCGGCCCTGACGGCGCTCGCCTCGAGGTCGCGGTCAAGACGATCCGCGCGGAGCTCGCAGGCGACGCGGCGTTTCGGGCGATGTTCCTCGAGGAGGCGCGCATCTCCTCGCGCCTCTCGCACCCGAACGTCGCGCGCGTCCTCGACGTCGGCGAAGAGGACGGGACCATGTTCATCGCCTTCGCGTGGGTCGACGGGCCGTCGCTCGAGAGCCTCTGCTGGGACGCCGAAGAGCGCGGCGAGCTCTTGCCACGGGACCTCGCGCTCCGCGTCGTCGCGGACGTGTGCGCGGGGCTTCATGCGGTCCACGAGCTTCGCGGCGACCACGGCGCGCTCCTCGACGTAGTGCACCGCGACGTCACCCCTATGAACGTCCTCGTGGGGAAGGACGGCGTGGCCAGGCTGATCGATCTGGGCCTCGCGAAGGCGCGCGATCGCGCCGGCGTCCCGACACGAAGTGGCATCGCCAAAGGCACCCCGCAATTCATGGCGCCCGAGCAGGCGATGGGGCAAGAGGTCGATCGCCGCGCAGACGTCTTCGCCGCGGGGGCGATCCTCTACCGCGCCCTCGCTGGACGCGCGCCGTTCCGTGACCACGACGCGCTCGCCGCGTTCGTCATGGGGCGCCCGCTCGCGGAGCTGCCTGACGAGATCCCGCGCCCGATCCGCGATCTGGTGACGAAGGCCATGTGCTCGGATCCCTACGGGCGCTTCGCGACGGCGGAGGAGATGCGGGCGGCGGTGGAGCGCGCGGGGGAGCTGGTCCCCGAGGGACCACGTCCCCCGTTGCCGGCGCGTGTCGAGCCGGCGCGTGTCGAGCTGGAGGTGAAGGCGCGCACGCCCGCCTGGCTGATCGTGGGCCTCGCGGTCGCCGGCGGGCTCGTCGCGCTCGCGGTGGCGCTGGCCCTCGGTTCCTGAGCGCTCGTCACGGACAGCGCATCGTTCCGCGCAGCGCGTGGTCGGCGGACGCGAAGCTGAGGCCCGACTCCACCTCCGCGTCGGCGTTGCCCTTGGCATCGCGACCCGGGCACACGAAGACGAAATCGGCCGGCGATTCGCCGGTCGCGAGGTCGAAGTCGAGCGGCCCGCCGGCGCCGTTGAGATCGACGTGGCCTCCCGCGCGCAGCGTCGCGACCGCGTCGAGGATCGCCGTGGGGCCGACCTCGATACGCTTGCCCGGCGACAGCAGCGAGGCGATGGAGCGCGCCAGATCGGTGCCGCGCACCGGGCCATCGCCGGCCACGAACGCGGCGTAGGCGACGAGATAAAACGCGTCGTACGGCGCGGCGGGAGACAGGTTGGTCGTCGTGACGGCCTCGGGATAGGCCTGGTTGTAGCGTGTCGTGAAGCGCGCGTTCGTGGCGGTGTTTGCCGGCGCGGCGATGCCGATGAAGCGGTGGCGGAGCTCGGCGTCGCGACCGAGCCACGTGAAGAACGCGGCCTCCTTGCTGACTCCGGTGAGGCCATTGAGGGCCACGTAGGTCGGTCGAGCGGCGCCGCGCGGCCAGCCCTTCTCGAGCGGCTGGAAGAACGTCTCGGTCAGCTCGTCTCCTCCTGCGTAGAGGACGATGTCCGGCGTGAAGCCGAGCAGCTCCCGCGCAGCCGTGCCGTACGAGTCTGCGGCGTTCGCGTCGTTCGGCTCCGCAACCGAGAGCTCGCGGAACGCCGCGCCAACCTGGTTGTCGAGGGCGGTCTTTCCGTTGAAGCGTAGCGCCGCGAAGAGCGCGTCTCCGACCGCGAGCCCCGACGCGGACTTTCGCCGCAGCATCGCCACGCGAAGGGGGCGCGTCGAGCGTCCCAGCTCCGCGCGCCGCGCCGGCTCCAGCACGTTGGCGACGAGGGCGCTGATCGGCTCGACGACCGCCGCGCTGCTCAGCGACGTGCGGAAGACGAGGCGCGGTTCTCCGGGCGGCGCGGAGATCGCCGTGATGAGCGCACTGGAATTCTCGGCGGGCACCGCGAGAACGCGCTGCGGAACGAAGAGCGAGCTCGCCAAGCCGATGAGCTCGTGACTGCTCCCAAAGCCGATCACCGCCGGGACCCTCAGCTCCTCGACCAGGTGACGCGCGACCTTCGCGGAGTCCACGGCGTCGTCGCAGCAGACGATCACGAGCGGCCGAGGAGGGGCGTCGCCCCCTTTCGAGGGCAGGCCTCGGGCGACTTGGACGAAGTCGCGGCGCGCGAGGTCGACCGCGCGCATGCTGGGCTGCCCGATTGGCTCGGCGAGCGCTCCGCTCAGCTGGAACATCGCGCCCACGACCAGCGCGTCGTCGCGATCGGTGTCTCCCGGCTCCGCGAGGAGCTTGCACTCGGTGGTCTCCAGGGCGACGCAGGTGCCATCCGCGGCTCGGCACACCGAAGGCCGCCCGGACGCCAGCGCGCACGCGCGGTTCGACGTGCACCGTGGTGCCTTTGCGACCGGTTCGTGCTTGGCCGCCGCCGCGCGCGTGCGGGCGCGCCACGTGACGAGCGTCGCGGCCACGCTCGCCACGGCCGCGAGGACGATGGCCACCCACGCGATCCGTCGCAGCCCGCGGATCTCCGAGCGCTGGCGCAGCTTGGTGGTCCCGGCCCCCGCGCGATCGCCGTCGCCGGGCCCCTCGCGCAGTGCCGGCGGATCGGAGAGGCGCAGCGTCTCGTCACGCGCGAGGCGCGCTTCGATCTCGTCGCGCGCGGCCTTGCGCTCGTCCGCGAAGAGCTCGGTCATGAGCTTCGCCAGCGCGCGCGGCCCGAGGGTCGCGCGTCGCTCGTCGAGGTACCCGTCGATGTCCGCGCGCATCGCGGCGGCGGTCGGGTAGCGGTCCTCCGGCGACGGCGCCAGCGCGCGCGCGCAGATCGCGGCCAGAGCGGGCGGCTCTTTCGGGAGCACCGGGAGATCCAGCTCGCGGAGGTGCAAGAAAATCTCGAACTCGTTCTGATCTCCCCAGAACCGCGCTCCGGTGATCGCCTCGCACAACATGACGCCGACCGCGAAGAGATCGGCCCGCCGGTTCACCTCGCCGCGCCGCGCTTGCTCGGGCGCCATGTACGTCACCTTGCCCTTGACGACGCCAGACTGCGTCTCGAGCGTCGAGTCGACCGCCTTGGCGATCCCGAAATCGAGGAGCTTCACCGCGCCGTCGTAAGTCAGCATCACGTTGTGCGGGGACACGTCGCGGTGAACGAGGTGGAGCTCCTTGCCGCCCGGATCGGTGAGCTCGTGGGCGTACTCGAGGCCGCCGAGGACCTGTCCGAGGATCCAGACCGAGACGTCGAGCGGGAGCGCGTTCGGCGTCGTGCTCGACTTGCGACGCGCGGCGTCCAGCGACTGCCCCTCGAGGTACTCCATCTCGAGGAACGGGCTCTTTCCCTCGAGACCCACCTCGTGGGTAAGGACCACGTTGGGGTGGTGGAGGCGCATCGCGAGGCGCGCCTCCTCGAGGAACATCGACACCGCGCGCGGGTCGTTCGCCAGCTCCGTCCGGAGACGCTTCACGACGCTCAGCTTCGAGAAGCCGGCGTCTCCCTGCGCGACCGCGAGGTAGACGACGCCCATTCCTCCCCGGCCCAGCTCCATGAGCGGGCGCACGGTGGACGAATGCCGGAGGGCAGCTCCAGGCGAGTTCTCCACGCGACCAGGGTATCATGGGCCCGGATGCGCTACGTGTTCGGCGACTTCGAGCTCGACGACACGATCTTCGAGCTTCGGCGCGGGGGTCACGCGGTGCAGCTTCGGCCGCAAGCGCTCGACGTGCTGCTCCTCCTCGTTCGGGCCCGCGAGCGGGTCGTCACTCGAGAGGAGCTCCTCGACGAGGTTTGGCCCGGCACGGTGGTGAGCCCCACCGCGCTCGCGCAGGCGATCATCGCGGCGCGTCGCGCGCTCGGCGATGATCCCGACGAGCCGCGCATCATCCAGACCGTGCGCGCGCGCGGGTATCGGTTCATTCTTCCCGTCGTCGAAGCGAAGGAGTCGGCCCGGGTTCCGGCGTCCGCCACCGTCCCGGGTGCCGCAGAAGGAGAGCTCGTTGGGCGCGCAGAGCCGCTCGGGACGCTCGAAGGGCTCTCGCGAGAAGCGCGCGCCGGGCGCGGCGGCGGGGCGCTCGTCACCGGCGAGACCGGCGTGGGCAAGACGCGCCTCGTCACGGAGCTCGCGACGCGCGCCGCGGCCGCAGGCGATCGGGTGATCAGCGTTCGATGTCACGATCAGACGGCCGCGCCACCGCTTTGGCCCTTCATCCAGGCACTCCGCGAGCTGGCGCGCGATGCCGACGCCGGGGCCGAACTGGCGCGCCACGCGGATCTCGCGGCCCTGGTCCACGCGCCCCCGCCGGCGCTCGCGCAGGAGGCCGGGGACGCGGCGGCGCAGGCGGAGTTTCGCCTCTTCGACGCGATGGCCCGCTTCCTACGCGGGGTCGCCGCGCGCCGGCCGCTGCTCCTCGTCCTCGATGACATGCAGTGGGCCGACGACGGCTCCCTCGCGCTGACGAAGCTCGTCGCGCGCGAGCTGGGCGCGGCGGCGGTTCTCCTCGTCGTCGTGTACCGCTCTGCGTCGGGGGGGTCGGGCGCCCCGGACTCTGCGCTCGCGCGGACGATGGGGGCGCTGGCGCGGGCCGATGCGCGTCGCGCGGTCGTCCTCGGTGGTCTCTCGCGCGACGAGGTCGCGCGCCTCGCTGCGCTCCGTCACGGGCGCCCTCTCTCCGACGAGGCGGTCGCGCGAATCTTCGACAAGACCGACGGCAATCCGCTGCTCGTGACGCAGCTACTCCACGGCCTACGCCAGGACTCCCCAGGCGGCGCGGTCGCCGGGGCGACGTCCGCGATGCTCTCGACCGACGTCATGCGCGACGCGATCGCACTGCACATCGGCGAGCTCGGCCCCGCGTGCGCGCAGATGCTCGGCGTCGCCGCGGTGCTCGGGCGGACGTTCACGATGGCCGCGCTCGCGGGGACGTCGGGCGCCGACGCCGCGACGTTGCTGCCGCTCCTCGACGAAGCGATCGGCGCGCGCATCGTCGCCAAGATCCCCGGCGGCACGCGCCCGGGCGAGCACCGCTTCGTGCACGCCCTCGTCCGCGACGTCCTCTATCGTCGCCTCGCGGTCGCCGAGCGCGTGCGCCTGCACGGCGCCGCAGGTGACGCGATCCTCTCGCGCACGCCCTCACCGGAAGGGGAGGCGCTCGACGCGGTCGCCGTTCATTTCGCGGAGGCTGCGGCGGGCGGAGACGCGGCGCGCGCCGTCACGTGGTGCGTCCGGGCGTCCGAGAGCGCGGCGACACCAGAAGAAGCGCTGCTCCACCTCGAACGCGCGACGCGCGCCGTGGAGCATGTCGCGACGACCGACGCGGCGACGCTCCATGACCTGCACGACGCGCTCGGCGCCCTCGCGTTGCGCGCGCCGGCCCTCGCGGCCCGCGCCACGCAGGCGGCCGCGAAGCTCCCCGCGCGCCGCGCGTGACCTAAACGAGCCCCTGCGCCAGCGTGCGCGCTTCGTCCTTGAAGAGGATCTCGATCTTCGCGTTGTCGATGATCCGCGTCACGATGCCGTCGCCGAACTTCGTGTGGCGGATCAGATCGCCCTCGCGGAACGTCAGCGACACGCGGTACACGCGGAAATCGCTCATCGCCTTGCCGGCGATGGCCTTCTCCCACATCCGCTCGCGATCGAGCACGACCTGCTCGGCCTTCGTCGGCCCGCGCGACGATCGCGGCGTCGTCGAGCGCGTGACGACCAGACCGCCTGCGCTCCCACGCGGCGCCTTCGTCGCGGCGTCCCCGGGCGCAGCCGGGCGGTAGTTGTGATGCGAGCTGCACGTGCTGCACTCGACCTTCACGGGCCTGGGTCCAACCATGGCGATGATGCGGTGGTTCAAAACGAGCTTGCACTTGGTGCAGTAGCTGTCGACCTCTCCGCCGGTCTTCGGGGCCTTCGGGCTCAAGATTCGTCTCCTCCGGATGTAGTTCCCCCGCCGCTGTCTCCGCCGCTGGGGTTTCCGCTGCCGCCGCCGCCCCCGCCCCCACCCCCACTAGGAGGAACAGGTCCGCGACCTCCGCGGTCGCGTCGTCGTCGCTCGCGCGCGCCACGTGCGGCCGCGCGAGACATCGTCACCTCGGTCTTCACCTCCGGCTTGCTCAGCGTGCCCGGCTCGCGGTCGCCGGCGTCGGCGTCGGCGTCTGCGTCGGACGGCCGCGGCTCGTTGGGGCGAAAGCGGATCGTGGTGTTGACCTCGAACTGCACCGTCGTGAGGAGCTTCTGCGCCTCGCCGGCGATGTTCGTGTGCTCGAGGAAATCGCGCATCTCCTTGGCGACGACGCGGAAGAGGCCATTTTTGGTCTCGTCCACCTGCGCGAAGAGGTAGCTCGCGATCTCCTTCGGCACCTTCAGGTCGCCGATGAACGTCTTGATGTTCTCCGGCGCGTGCTGGGCCTGGCTCACGCCCGCTTCGACGGCGCGCTTCAGGATCTCGGGGATTACCCCCTCGAGCCGTCGTCGTTTGCCGTCCTCGCGGTCGCCCATGCGAGGTAAGTAGCGATTTTCCGAGGGTTACGCAACACCCCGCAGGATCCGGTCGATCCCTTGGGCTGCGCGAGTGACGTGCGGATGGATGGTTCCGGTGCGGCACGAAGGCCCCCGCGCGCACAGAAGGACCTCTTGTCCGGCCACGTCGAGCGCGCGCACTTCGACCTCGGTGCGGAGCGCGTCGAGGCGCGTCGACGTCCCCTGCGCGACCGGCTCTGGGTGCATGAGGAGCGGCGCGTAGGCGGCGAGCTCCTCGCAAACCGCCCACGATCCCGCGCCCGCGACGACGATCCCGCTCGGATCGGCGAGGACGATCGCGTCGATCTCTCCCTCGGTTCGGGCGACCGACAGCGCGTAGTGGAGCGCGACGAGAGGATCGGCGCTCCTCTTGCGACGGCGATCGGGGCCTCCGTCGGGGCGTGCAAAATCCAGGTCCAGCTCGAGGGGAAGTTCGCTCATGAAGACAATTTTCCCAGTGTAGGTGCATGTGGGCCAACTAACTCGACGCTTGACCCGCGCGCCCTCCTCGCCAAGCGTTGGGAGACCATGATCTGTCCCTTCCACACCGAGCTTTACAAGAAGCGGCGAACCGCTGTCCTCGACGCGCTCGTCGCGCAGGACAACGCGGTCGCGGTGTTTCCGTCCGCGCCCGTCTACACGCGCAACAACGACGTCGATCACGAATACCGCCAGGACTCGGACCTCTTTTACCTCACGGGCTACGACGAGCCGAACAGCGTCCTCGTCCTCACCGGCAAGGATCGCAAGGCGACGATGTTCGTGCGGGCGCGCGATCCGGAGCGCGAGACGTGGGACGGGCCGCGCGCGGGCGTCGACGGCGCCAAGGCTCGCTTCGGCGCCGACGAGGCGTTCGTGATCGCGGATCTCACGACCGAGCTGCCCAAGCTCCTGGCGAACACGCAGCGCCTGTATTACCGCCTCGGCCGCGATCGTCCGTTCGACGACAAGGTCCTCGAGGCGATCGATCGCACCCGCGCCCGCGCGCGCCTCGGCGTGACGTGGCCCACCGAGGTCACCGATCCCGCGCAGATCGTCCACGAGATGCGCCTCTTGAAGGCGGACGAGGACCTCGAGGCGATGCGCTACGCCGCGAAGGTGACGCGCGACGCCCACCTGAAGGCGATGGCCCAGGCCAAGCCCGGCATGCACGAGTACGAGGTCGAGGCGCTCCTCCTGGAGACGTTTCGCCGAAGCGGATCGGAGCGTCCGGCGTACGGGAGCATCGTCGGCTCCGGCGCGAACGCGACGGTCCTCCACTACCGCTCGAACAACCGCAAGATGGAAGCGAACGAGCTCCTCCTCATCGATGCGGGATGCGAGCTCGACTACTACGCCGCCGACGTCACGCGCACGTTCCCGATCAGCGGCAAGTTCACACGCGAGCAGCAGGCGATCTACGAGCTGGTCCTCGAGGCGCAGGAGATGGGCATCGAGCGCACCGTGAAAGGGGCGACGCTCGACGGGATCCACAAGGAGACCGTGGAGGTCATCACGCGCGGCCTCGTGCGCCTCGGGCTCTTGCAAGGCGACGTAGATAAACTCATTGAAACAGAGGCTTACAAACCGTTTTACATGCATCGCACGAGCCACTGGCTCGGCATGGATGTGCACGACGTCGGCGGGTACTACGTCGGCGGCAAGGCGCGCCCGCTCGCGCCGGGCATGGTGCTGACGGTGGAGCCGGGCATCTACATCGCGAAGGACAACGAGAAGGTGCCCGCCGAGTGGCGCGGCATCGGCGTGCGCATCGAGGACGACATCCTCGTCACCGAAGGCGCCCCCGACAACCTCACAGCGTCGATCCCCAAGACCGTGAAGGAGGTCGAGCACGCCTGCGCGGCGTGAGCTCGAACCGATGACCCGAGGAGCCCTCCCGAAGCGCGTCGCGGCCGCGGTTCTGCTCGCCGTCCTGTCGGCGTGCAGCGTCATCGCGGGCGTCGACTTCGGGGACGTCCATCCGCAGGGCGACTCGGTCGGGTCGCAAGACGGGTCGGTGCCCCTCGGCGACGCGCAGATCGACGGCGGTCCGCTCCCCGGCGACGATGGTGGACCGCCCGGCCTCGTCGACGGCGCCGTCGAGGCGAGCTCGTGCACGCCGGATCCGAACGCCGTCGTGTGCAAAGGCAAATGCGGCGACGTCGTCGACAACTGCGGCGGCGCGCGAAAGTGCTCGACCGACTGCGGTCTCGGCCAGACCTGCTCCGCCGGCCTCTGCCAGTGCGTGCCGCAGGCCAACTGGTGCACGAACCGCTGCGGGCCCAGCGTGAACAACTGCGCGCAGAGCGTCGACTGCGGCGGCTGCGGCGCCGACTCGGGTCTCACGTGCAGCGCGAAGGGCGCGTGCGGGTGCGATCCTCAGTCCGACACGACGACGTGCGCCGGCAAGGCGTGCGGCTCCGCGGTGAACAACTGCGGCCAGACCGTCGCGTGCGGCAACGGCGGCCAGTGCGCCATCACCGGCGCGATCTGCCTCGCGGGCGGCGTGTGCTGCGTCGACGACGGCAAGGCGTGCGTCGGGCGCTGCGGCGGCGTATCGGTCACCAACAACTGCGGCCAAACGGTGGGCTGCCCACAGGCGTGCACCGCCGGGGTCGTGTGCGTCGGCACGAGCTGCTGCACACCAGAGGCGCTCGCCACGACGTGCGCCGGCAAGGCCTGCGGACCTGCGACGAACAACTGCGGTCAGGCGGTGACGTGCCCCAATACGTGCGCGGCGCCGAACACCTGCGGCGGCGGCGGCGCCGGGACAAACGGCTGCGGGTGCACGTCGACCGGCAATCCCTGCGGCACGAGGTGCGGCGGCATTCAGGTGACCGACAACTGCGGGACGGCGTACACGTGCAACACGTCGTGCGGCCTGGACGGCGTGTGCCCTTGCGCCGGCGGTTTTTGCTCCAACAACTACTGCTCCTGCAAGCCGCCGCCCTGCCTTTGACGCTCATCCTTCAGGCGCGTCCGCCGGCGCGCCCACGCGTACGCTGCGAATCCCAGCGCGACCGAGAGCGGAAAGCCGACCGGGATCATCCCGAGGAACCAGTCGAGCAGGAGCGCCGTCGCCTCCTCGAGCATGCGACTGCGGTCGAACGCGACCCACGCGCCGGTGCGGATGCGATGCGCGACCTCGACCTGCGCGGCGGCGAGAAACGGAATGATGAAGATGTTGCTCGACCGCGAACCGAGCCAGCACCACAAACGGTTCAGGCGAAATAGGGTCGCCGCGACGACGGCGAGGCCGCCGTGGAATCCGATCGCGGGCGAGCAGCCCAAGAAGACACCCACGCCCACCGCCCAGCCGATCTGCTTCGGGCTCGCGCGCTCGTTCTTCGCGCGAACCCACAGAGCGCGCAGCTTGCGGAAGGGAGTCGACAGGAAGCGCACGACGCGTCGAGCGTACCCCAGCGCGTCCCGCCCGCCGGAAACTCCGACGCGTGAGGGCTGCGTGCTAGCTCTCGAGGTGTGAAGCCAGAGGAGGCCGTGAGCGCGTTCGTGACGCATCTCCGGACGGAGCGTCGCGCGTCGCCGCACACGGTCGCGGCATACGAGCGCGACCTGATGAGCCTCGTGGCGTTCGCGCGCGAGAAATCGCCGCGCCTCGCCGACGCGCGCGGGCTCGACGTGTACCTCTTGCGCGGGTGGCTGGGGCAGCTCTCGCGGACGATGGCGGCGAGCTCGGTGGCGCGCAAGATCGCGGCGGCGCGCACGTGGATGCGGTGGATGCGGCGGCGCGGTCACCTCGAGGAGAGCCCGGCCGATCAGCTCGCCACGCCGAAGGTCCGGCGCCCGCTACCGACGTTCCTCGGTGTCGACGCCGCGAAGGAGGTCGTCGAGGCGCCGGACACCGCGGAGGCCGCAGGCGTGCGCGATCGCGCGATCCTGGAGCTCCTCTACGGCTCCGGCCTCCGCGTGGGCGAGCTGGCGCGTCTGGCGCCGCTCGACATCGACCTGCGGGAGGCCACCGTGCGCGTCCTCGGCAAGGGAAACAAGGAGCGCGTCGCGCCGCTCGGGCGCAAATGCGTCGAGGCCCTTGCCGCGTACGTCGCGCGGCGCGAAGAGCTAAGGCATCCGCGCACCGGGGCGCTCGACGAACGGGCCCTCTTCCTCTCCGTGCGAGGTCGCCGCCTCGGCGTGCGCGCCGTGCAGGAGCTCGTCCACCGCTACGGTGCCCTGGGCGCAGGGCGCGCCGATCTGCACCCGCACGCCCTACGTCACACGTGCGCGACACATTTGCTCGACGGAGGCGCAGACCTGCGTGCCATCCAGGAGCTCCTCGGCCACGCGTCGCTCTCCACGACGCAGCGGTACACGCACGTGTCGATGGAGCACCTCATGAAGGTGTACGACGCGGCGCACCCCCTCGCGAAGAGCCAGAAAAAAGGGTAGAGAAGCCCTCATCGCCGTGAACGAGGAGCTGAAACGTTCGAGCCATGCGCTCGCTGGCGGGATGATCGGCGCGATCGTCGTCGCGGCGGTCGAGGCGCGCGCGGCGCTCGCCCAAGCGACGGGGACGTACACGCCGACGTTGCCTCAGCTCTTCTTCGCGGACATGTCCGTGCTCGCGCCTCTCGCGATCGTCTTGTCGCTGATCGTTGCATCGCTGCACCTGTTCCTCGAGCCCGGCCTTCCACGCACGCCGTTCGAGCACCTCGCGCGCGTGCGTGAAGAGCCAGTTCTGACGCGCTCGCGCACGGCGGCGCTCTGGCCGCTCGCGGTGATGGTGGGCTTCGCGTGGACGCTCGCTTCGGCCCACCTCGCGCGCGCAGGGCTGGCCCACGGCGGGCCGATCGCTTCCGGGCTCGAGCTCGCCGTTGCGTCTGTCGCGGCGCTCGCTGTCTTCGTCGCGATCGGGCTCGCGGCGCTGCCTCTCGCGCGACGCATGCTCGCCGCGGGCGCGGAGGGGACGACGCGCCTGATCGATCCGGTGACGACGGGCGGCGTCGCGCTCGTCGTGGCTCTCCTAGCGCTGGCGGTCGGCGTCGCCCTCGGGGATACGGGGGGAGACGGCGCGTGGCCGCTCGGCATCTTTGGGGTCATGAAGCGTCGCGAGCTCGATCTGAGGCCCGTCGCGAACCTCCTCGTCATCGCGGCCGGCGCGTACTGGGCGCCGGTGGCCCTGCGCGGAAGACGCGGCGCGGTGCTGCCCGTCGTCGCGGCGCTCGTGGCCTTCGTGCCGCTCCTCTTCACCGCCGTGGAGGCCCGCGCGCTGGAGACGCGACCGCACGTCGCCCGCGCCGTCGAGAGGTACGCGCCCCTCGGAAAGATCGCGCTGGCGGCCGCGCGCGCGGCGACCGACCGTGATCGCGACGGCGCGTCCGGCCTCTTCGCCGGCGGCGATTGCGACGACCGCAACCCGAAGATTCACCCGAGCGCCGTCGACGTCCCCGGCAACGGCCTCGACGAGGACTGCTCGGGCGCCGACACCATCCTGGCGCTGCCTCCTCCTCCTCCCCCGCCTCCGCCTCCGCCGAGCGCGCTCCTCCCCGACGATCTGAACCTGATCGTCATCACGGTCGACACGCTCCGCACCGACGTAGGCTTCATGGGCTACCCGAAGGACACGACGCCCAACCTCGATCGCCTCGCGAAGAAGAGCGTCGTCTTCGACCGCGCGTACGCGATGGCGTCGTACACCGGCAAGAGCCTCGCGCCGATGTTCATCGGCCTCTACCCGAACGAGACGCTCCGCGACGGTGGGCACTTCAACACCTACGCCGCCGCCAACGTCTTCACGGCCGAGCGCATGAAGGCCGACGGCATCGTGACGATGGGCGCCGCGTCGCACTGGTACTTCAACCGATGGTTCGGCCTCGCGCAGGGGATCGACACCTGGGATCTCAGCGCGAAGCCCGGCGAAGGGCAGGGGGACACCGACACGTCGGTGACGAGCAAGGGGCTCGCCGACGCGACGATCCGCCTCTTGTCGAAGGCCGAGAACACCGAGAAGCGCTTCTTCATGTGGGTCCACTTCTTCGATCCGCACGCGCAGTACTCGCCGCACCCGGGCGCGCCGGATTTCCTCGGGGACGAGAGGGGAACGACCGCCGCAGCGAAGGCGGCGTACGACGACGAGGTCTGGTTCACGGACAGCCACGTCGGCCGCGTGCTCGATCACGTCGCGTCGCAGTCGTGGGGCGCGCGCACGGCCATCGTCGTGACCGCGGACCACGGCGAAGCGTTCGCAGAGCACGGCATGAATTTCCACGGGATCGAGCTGTGGGATTCGCTCGTCCATGTGCCGCTCGTCGTCTACGTGCCGGGGACCACGCCGCATCACGTGCCCGTGAAGCGCGGCCACATCGACGTCGCGCCGACGCTCCTCGCGCTCATGAAGGTCTCGGGCCACCCCGGCGATTCGCGCTTGCGAGGCCAGAGCCTCGTGCCGGACGTGTTCGCGAAGGACGGCGACGCGTACGTCGAGCGCGACGTCTACTTCGACATGCCCGCAGGCCCCTTCAACCTGATGCGACGAGGGATCATCACCGGACCCACTCCGGGAAAAAAGCTCATCCACTTCGGCGCGAACCAATACCAGCTCTTCGATCTGGCAAGCGATCCAGGCGAAAAGGACGATCTCTCGCCGGACAAGGACGCGCTCGCGCCGGCGCTCGACGCGTTCCAACGCCTCCGCGCCGGGCTCGAGGAGATCGAGGTCAAGCCGGAGAACGCCAACCTGCAGTAGCCGCCGCGAGCTCCGACAGCGAGCCGAGCAGCACGTCCGGTCCCTCCGCGCGGAGGCTCCCTTCGGAGTGAAACCCGCCGAGCACCGCGGCGGTGCGGCACCCTGCCGCTTTGCCCGCGCGGACATCTTGCACGCCGTCGCCCACGACCCACGTGTGCTCGGGCGTCGCGCCGAGCGCGCGCACCGCGAACAGGATCGGCGCCGGATCAGGCTTCAGCGGGCCGTCGCCTCCCGCGACCACGACACCGAAGCGCCCGACGACGCCGAGCGCCCGCAAGATCGACTCGGTCACTTCGCGCGCCTTGTTCGTGACGAGCCCCACGCGCGCGTCGCCCAGTCGGTCGAGCGCGTCGCGCGCCCCGGGCATCCACGTGGTGCCATCGAGCGGGTGCGCGGCGTAGTAACGCACGAAGTCACGGAGGAGCGCGTCGAGCTCGTGGGACTTTTCCGGCGCGCTGCCGAGCCCCGACGCGCGGGCGAGGAGCGTTCGTGCGCCGTCGCCGACGAAGCCGGCGATCGCGGATTCCGCGATCGCGGGTCGCCCGTCGATCTCGAGCGCGTGGTTGCACGCCGCGGCGATGGTACGCCGCGAATCGATCAGCGTGCCGTCGAGGTCGAAGAGGAACGCGTCGCTCACGCGCTCCTTCTAGCATCAAGCCGCCAAGTTACGCGGCGAGATCCTGGGCGGAGACCTCCGCGCCCTTTGCGAGGATGCCCTTCAGGCTGGTCCGCGCACGGTGCAGGCGCGACCGAACGGCGCTCTCGGTGAGGTGGAGGCGATCGGCGATCTCCTGAAGGCCGAGATCCTCGTTGTAGTGGGCAAAAACGACCTCGCGGTAGTCCTGCGGCAGGCTCTCGAGCGCCGCACGGATGCGCGCGTCACGCTCGCGGTGGATGACGATCACGTCGGTGCGCTCCTCTACGTCGCCGTCGTTCACGGCGGGCAGCGTCGCCAAATCCTCGAGCTCGAGCCCGGTGACCACGCGCGCGCGGTGCCGGCGCTGCGAGCGCATCAGCATGAGCGCCTCGTTGGCCGTCACGCGAAAGAGCCACGTGGAGAAGCTCGAGTCCCCGCGGAACGAGCCGAGGCGGCGGACCACCTGCATGAGCGTCGTCTGCACGAGGTCACGGCGATCCTCGTCCGCCACCGGGTAGCGGAGCAGCTGGCGCTCGACGTGCGGGAGAAGCTCCCGAACGAGCCCGTTGAGGGCGTTGCGGTCACCGGCGGTCGCGAGGCGGAGGGTTTCGGCGGAGGGGGAGAAGGCCATGATGAGAACGTCTTTTACAAGTCCCGTGCCGACCTCTTTGGAGCGGCAATTCGCGGATTTTCAGCGGGATTTGCACGCCCTAGACAGTGTCAGCAAACGGACATGTGAAGGCCAAGCCGACAGCAGACCTACATTGTGTCGTTTTCGAAACACGGGAGCCCCTTGGTACGGCTCGCCTCGTCCGCTATCGTTGGACAATGGCGGTGAAGCTCGCCCGATCGAAGGGAGGCGAGGGGAAGACCTCGCTTCAACCGGGATCGGTCCTCGCGGAGAAGTACCGCATCGAGGCGGTCCTCGGCGAAGGCGGCATGGGCATCGTCTATGCGGCGCACCACGAGCTGCTCGATCAGCGCGTCGCGCTGAAGGTCTTGTTCGACGACGCGGTGCGCGACAAGGAGGCGCTCGCGCGCTTCCTCCAGGAAGCCCGGAGCGCGGCGCGCCTGCAGAGCGAGCACGTCGCGCGCGTGATGGACATCGACACGCTCGAGGGCGGCGTGCCGTTCATCGTCATGGAATACCTCGAGGGCTCGGACCTCGGGCAGCTCCTCGATCGCCGCAGGGTCTTCGCGCCGTCCGCCGTCGTCGACTACGTCATGCAAGCGCTCGAGGCCATCTCGCAGGCGCACGCGCAGGGCATCATCCACCGCGATCTCAAGCCGTCGAATCTGTTCTTGGCCACGGTGCCTGACGGCTCGCAGATCATCAAGGTCCTCGACTTCGGCATCTCGAAGCCGACGTTCGGACGCGTCTCGCGCATCACCAGCAGCCGCTCGGTGCTCGGATCGCCACCGTACATGTCCCCGGAGCAGGTTCGCAGCCCTCGTACGGTCGACACGCGCACCGACATCTGGGCGATCGGGATCTTGCTCTACGAGCTCCTCACGCGTCGGATGCCCTTCGACGGCGAGGAGGTCGGCGAGCTCTTCGCGGCGATCCTCGAGCAGGAGCCGAACGGCATTCGTGCGAAGCGCCCCGACGTGCCCGAGGGGCTGGAGCGCGTGATCTTGAAGTGCCTCTCGAAGAACCGCGACGATCGCTACGCCGACGTCGGCGATCTCGCGCGCGCGCTGGCGCCGTTCGGGACCGGAGCCCAGCACAAGTCGGTCGACAAGATCTCCTCCACGCTGCTCCGGAGCGAGGAGCTCTCGAGCCCGCGGCGCATCACCGGATCGCTCTCGAACACGACCGTGCCGGACGATCTCGGGAACGCCACGACCGAGGGCGTCTCGCCGGCGCCCGAGCTGTCGCCGACGGCGAGCACGGTCGGCCGAAGGCGCACGATCCTGACGTTCATGCCGGGCACGACGACCGCGAAGATCGCGGCGTTCGCGGGCGGCGCGTTGGCCGCGCTGGCGGCGGTCGTCGTGTTCGTCGCGATGGGGCGCAGCGCGGAGCGGGCTCCAACCGTCGTCGCGCCGCCTCCGCCGGTCCCGGAAGCCACTGCATTCGTGACGGCGCCTGTGGCGACGACGCCGGCCGCGACGGCGACGACCGCGCCACCCGTGGCAGCGATTCCGTCCGCCGATCCGGCGTCGGTCGATCCCGGTGTGCCGACGACCACGGTCGCGGCGCTCCCGTCCGCAGCAGCCGTCGCGCGGGTCGGCGCAGCGCCGGCAGCGCGCCCGTTGCCTGCCGCCGTGAAGCCGCGACCGCCGGCTGTTAGGTTTACGCCGCCGCCGACTTCGCAAGCCAAGCCGACTCCCGCTCCTGTCGCCAAGCCGTCGGCGCCGCAGGACGAGGTGAAGAAGACGCTCGAAATTTGGAAGTGATACGGATCGTTCTCGCGATGAGACGCGCCCGCTCGCCGATTCCCGCCGCGCTCGCCGTCGCGCTCGCCGCAGCGCTCTCCGTCGGCGCCGCGCGCGCCGATGGAACGACCGATCCCGAGGCCGAGCGCCTCGTGAAGGAGGGGCAAGACCTCCTCGAGCGCGGCCAAATCGCGGACGCGTGCGACAAGTTCGATCTCAGCTTGAAGCGCGCGGAGAGCGTGAACACGATGGCGCTCCTCGCGTTCTGCCACGAGCGCGCGGGCAAACCGGGGCGCGCGTGGAACGAGCTCAAACGCATCGAGCCGCGCGCGCCGACCGGCGACAAGGCCGCATTCGTCGCGCAGCACCTCAAGGCCCTCGAAGGAAAGGTCGCGCGCGCGCGCCTCGACGTCGGCAATCGCACGATCTCCGAGGTGCGCGTCGACAACGAGGTCGTCGTCCTCGATCAGGGCCGCATCGTCGCCGATCCGGGCGAACACACGATCCGCGTCGAGGCGGGCGGGCGTGTCCTCTCGCGCAACGCCACGATGAGGCTCGGCGACAACCCGACGATCGTCCTCGCCGATCCGACGCCGCCGGCGCCGCCATCCCCCACCGAAGGCGACCCTCCGCGCGCCGAAGGCGACGGCAGCGGCGCGCGCATCGGCGGATGGGTGCTCGCGAGCGCAGGCGTCGTGCTCCTGGGCGTCGGCATCGTCGAAGGGGTCGCGACGCTCGGCATCAAGAGCGACGCCGACGGCATCTGCGGCGGCAGCGCGCCCACGTGCAAAGATCCGAAGGCCGCCGCCGACGCCGCCGCGAGGCGCCACGACGCGGTGCTCCCGTCCTGGATCGCCACCGGCGGAATCGGGCTTGGCGTCGTCGGGCTCGGCGTCGGCATCCTGCTGATCGCCACGAGCGGCCCCGCCGCGCCGCCGCCGCCGCCCACCACTGGCCTGCGCGTCACGCCCACGTTCGGCCTTGGATCCGTAGGGCTTTCCGGCTCATTTTAGAGTCCTTACCGGGGGTTTTTACCCCGATGCGAGCGCGGTCGAGGGTCGCGTTTCTCACCCGCGCCTGAATAGTGGCGACGGGGCGACGTCTGACCCTCCGCTCCCGTTGGCCGTCGCGCGTTGTTGGCGCGGGACGTCCTCTTACGTTTGGGTCCCGTCATGAAGCTTACTTCTGCGACGTGCATCGCCGCGATTTGCGTTCCCGTCCTCATCGCCGCGTGCAGCGTGAGCGAGACACCCCTGGGGACCGGCGTTCCGTCCAACCCCGACGGCGCGGACGCGGGGCCCGACGCGACCACGAAAGCGCCGACTCCTCCGGCGCCGTTTCCCGACGGCGCCGCGGATCCTCCCGACGGCGACTCACCGGCGCCGGACGCCTCGACGGCCGACGCGGACGCCGGTCCGCTCGTCTGCAACGCGGGCTTCGCGGACTGCGACAAGATCGCGGCGAACGGCTGCGAGACGAACCTCGGAAACGATCCCCTTCATTGCGGGGCGTGCTCGCACGCGTGCGTCGCCGGCGGCAGCTGCGCCTCCGCCACTTGTACGCCGCAAGTCCTCGCGTGGGACTTGTATGATGACAGCGGCCGCATGCGCGTCTTCGGCGACTCCCTCTTCCTCGGCACCAACGGCGGCCTCATGCGCGTGAAGAAGGACGGCTCGTCGTCCCAGGTGTGGATCAACAACTTCAGCCGCGACAGCTTCTTTGAGGTCGTCGGCGACCGCGTGTATGCGAGCGGCTGCTACGCGTCGCTCGCGGCGCAAGGGCCGTCCACGTGCTTCGACAACGACTCCGTATCGGACACCCCCGTCGCGACCGACGGGACCGATGTCTACTACTTCCACGGCTACCCGCGGTCCGCGCTCTACGCGGTCCCGGTCGCCGGCGGCGCCACGCGCGTCGTCACTTCGACCACGGTGCAGCAGCCGCTGTTCCTCGCGATCGTCGGCGGCCGCGCCTACTACCAGGACTATTATGCGAACACGTGGAGCATCGGAACCGACGGGACCGGCCTCGCCGCGCTCCCGCAAGTGACCGTAGGCCTGCGGAAGGTGTCGTCGACGCTGCTGTTCGGAACCAAGACCGGCGCGATGATCGCGTTCGACACGGTGGCGGGAACCGAGTCGACGTTCCTTCAGGACCCGAAGATCGACCGCTACACGATTTTCACGGTGACCGACACCGACGTCTTCTACAGCGGAAACGGCGTCGGCATCCGGCGCGCTCCGCGGTCGGGCGCCGCTGCGACCACGCTCAGCAAAGAAGACGCGCTCGCGAGGCTCGTCGACGGCGGTTGGCTGTACTTCGCGGCGTGGGGTCCGGACAAGAACGGCAAGCAGGGGAGCTTGGTGCGAATCCCGCTGCCTTGAGGGATCGCGCGATGCGTCAGATCGACCGGAAAAACCCAAGCGGCGCAGGGCGAGCGCGGCAGCACGAGTCTGGGGGTGTTTGACGCGCGCGGGGATCGTGTGACACTCCCTCGCCCGTGAACGTCCCATCGTCCCTCGAGCACCCGCTCCCCGCGGGGATGCGCGATCTGCTCCCCGAGGAGGCGCAGAGCCGTCGTGCGATCGCGAGGCGCGCGCTCTCGACGTTCGGGCTTTTCGGCTATGCGACGGTGACGCCGCCCGCGTTCGAGTTCGCCGACGTGCTCGAGCGCGGCCTCGGGACGCTCGATCCGGCCGACGTGCTTCGCTTCGTGGAGCCGGAGTCGGGAGAGGTCGCCGCGCTGCGCCCCGACATGACGCCGCAGATCGCGCGCATGATCGCGACGCGCCTGCGCGATCGCCCGCCGCCGTTCCGCATTTCCTACGAGGGCACGGTGCTGCGGCGCCGCAGCGGACGCGCGCGCAAGAGCCGTCAAATCGCCCAGGTCGGCGTGGAGCTGGCAGGCCTCGCCGATCTCGATGGCGATCTCGAGGCGCTGGAGGTGGCGACGACCGCGCTCGCGGCGACGGGCCTCGCGAGCTTCACCGTCGATCTCGGCGACAGCGGCATCGTGCGTGCGCTCGTCGGCGAACACGCGCCCGCCGCGCTCATGCAAGCGCTCGCCCTCAAGGACGAGGCGGCGATCCGCGACGCGGCGGCCGGCACCGACGCGAGGGTCGACGTGCTCTCACGCCTCGTGCGCCTTTCTGGGGGACGGCCTGCGCTCGACGCCGCGCGCGACCTGGTCCGCGGGACGCCCGCCGAGGCGCCGGTCGCGCGCCTCTCGCGCCTCTTCGACGCGGCGGTGTCGCGCGGCCTTCGCGGCGATCTCTCGGTGGATCTCGCCGAGGTGCGCGGCTTCGCGTACTACACGGGCATGATCTTCCACCTCTTCGCGCCGGGGCCCGGCGAGGCGATCGGTGCGGGCGGTCGTTACGACGATCTGCTCGCGCGCTTCGGCGCTCCGATGCCGGCCGTCGGCTTCGCGCTCGACCTCGACAATCTCGCGTGGGCGCGTCGCGCCGCGAGCGTGCCGGAGGTGAAGGAGGAGCGCGTCGTAATCGTCGGCGCGAGCGACGATCCGCGCCTCGCCGCGCTTCGCGGTCGGGGCATCACCGCGGTGTCCGCGCGGACGCGTGACGAAGCAGAGGCGTATCGAGCGGGCTGGGGATACTCCACCGTGCTCGAAGGAGAAGAGGGCTGAACCATGCCGGCGGTCGTGATCGTGGGCGCGCAGTGGGGCGACGAGGGCAAAGGGAAGATCGTCGACATCTTCACCGAGGACTGCGACATGGTCGTCCGCTACGGCGGCGGCCCCAACGCAGGTCACACGCTGGTGGTGGGGCAGGACAAGCTCATCGTCCGACTCGTGCCGAGCGGCATTCTTCGCCCGCAGACGACCTGCGTGCTCGCGCAGGGCATGGTCATCGACTGCGAGAAGCTCGTCGACGAGCTCGACGAGCTCGACAAGCGCGGCTTGAAGCGCGAAAAACCGCTCCTCGTGTCCGATCGCGCGCACGCGATCCTGCCGTATCACGTGCTCGTCGACGGCCTGCGCGAGAAGGGCGCCGGCGCGCTCGGCACCACCAAGCGCGGCGTCGGTCCCGCGTACGAGGACAAGGCGGGCCGCCGCGGCGTCACGCTGGGAATGCTCCGCGATCTGAAGCGGTGCGAGAAGCTCGTCGCGTTCGCGCTCGAAGCATGGACGCCGACCATCCGCGCGCTGGGCGGCACGCCGACGACGGTGCCCGAGGTCATGGCGACGCTCGAGAAGGTCGCGCCGCGCCTCGTGCCGCTGCTCGCCGAGACGTCGCGCGTCGTGGGCGAGGCGATGGCCGCGAACAAGCGCGTCCTCTTCGAGGGAGCACAAGGCACGCTCCTCGACATCGATCACGGCACCTACCCGTACGTCACGTCGTCGAGCGCGACGGCCGGCGGCGCCTGCACCGGCGCGGGCGTCGGTCCTTCGAAGATCCACGCGGTGGTGGGCCTCACGAAGGCGTACTGCACGCGCGTCGGCGGCGGCCCGTTCCCCACCGAGCTCCACGACGAGGCCGGCGAGCGCCTACGCAAGAAGGGCGACGAGTTCGGCTCCGTCACCGGACGGCCTCGTCGTACCGGCTGGCTGGACCTGCCCGCGCTGCGCTACGCCGTTCGCGTCAACGGCCTCGACGGTCTCGCGCTCACCAAGCTCGACGTGCTCACCGGGCAAGGCGACCTGAAGGTGTGCGTGGCCTACGAGACGCCGCGCGGTGTCACGCGCGAGCTGCCGATCGACGATCTCGATACCGCGAAGCCGGTCTACAAGACGGTCCCCGGGTGGACCGAAGAGCTCGGCCGCGCGCGAACGCTCGGCGAGCTTCCCAAGGCCACGCGCGACTACATCCAGCTCATCGAGCGCGAGGCTGCCTGCCCGGCGATGCTCGTCAGCGTGGGATTTCGGCGGGACGAGACGATCGTCCTGAAAAACCCGTTCGACGGCTGAGCCAGACCACCGCCAGGTCACCCAAGCCCGAGGGTCGCGGGCGCGTCTTTGTTGTAGAGTGACCAGCGTGATCACCGCGGCGATCTTCGTCTTGGCGCAGGCCGGCGGGGCGTGGGCGTCGGGACGTCCCGCAGAGTGCGCGTCGCTCGACGGAGGGCGCGGCGCGAACGTGTGGGAGCGCGCGAAGGCGCCGGAGCTGCGCCGGTATTGCGATTTGCTCGCGGCAGGGGCGGCGAAGCTCGCATGGACTCCGCCGCGCACGCCGGCGGGCGCTCCGTCGCCCCTCTCGCGCGTGCCGGCCGAGACGATCGCGCGCGAGGTTCAGGAGATCGCCGACGACGCGGATCGCGCGATGCCCGGGCGCCCAGGACCTGACTTGCTCCGCGGTCGCGCGCTGGCGCTCGTCGGAAAATGGCCCGAGGCGCGCAAAGCGCTCGGGGCCGCGAAGGCGAAAGACGAGCGCGCGCTCGACGATCCGCAGAGCCTCCTGTCGTGGGGTCGAGTCCTGGCGCGCACCGGCAGCCCGCGTGAGGCGCAGGAGGCGTACCGCGCACTCTTGCCGCGCGCGGGAGTCCTCGCGTCGAGCGAGCGGGGCGCCGCCGGGATCGAGGCGGGTCTCCTCTCGATGGCGCGTGGCCCCGAGGGCCTTGACGAGGCGATCGCGATCCTGCGCCAAGCGCGAAGGGACGCGCAGGACGCGCTCCAGTCCTTCGCGGTGATGGCGCTCGCGCTCGCGCTCGATCGCGCGGGAGACGCGGAGGAGGCGCGCGCCGTCCTCGCCGAGCGCGTCCACGCCGATCCGCGGCCGGTGCTGACCGACGCGCGCGTGAAGGAGGCGCTCGCGACGACGGGCGGCGCGATGGACGGGCGCGCGGCAATTGCGCTCGCGTGGGCGTCGATCGACGCACGCGCGGCCGCTGCCGAATGGAAGTCGATCGCCGAGCAAGGTGCCGGACCGTGGACTGCCCACGCGCGCGCGCATGCGCAGGGCACGTCGCCGCCTCCGCCCTCGAAGTCTCCGCCACGAGGCGCGCCGTGAAGCTCGTCGCGTCGTTCGTCCCGATCCTCGCGCTCTCGTTGGTATGTACCTCC
>JBBRLQ010000003.1:0-548799 GCA_038231275.1 Polyangiales bacterium | reverse complement strand
TCGCGTCCGCGCGCGCAGAGGTGCGTTCAAAGGGTCGCGTGGCGCGTTGACGCCCGACACGGCCCCCGCGCTCAGCGGCGTTAGGCCGCCGCGCGGTCGACCGAGCGCCGTTCGGGGGCCTCGCTCGGTCGACCCCCTTTGCGCGGACTCCACGCTCGTGCGCACTCCTGGCGATCTCGCCGACCACCCTGTGGCGAAAGATGACCCGCCTGGGGATCGTGTTCGACGGGCGCGGCGGCTGAGGAGTCGATCGCCAGGCGCCATGACCTCCCGTGGACAGAACGAACACGAGCTGCCACCATCTTGCCATGATTGTGGAACGCTGCCTTGTCTTCGCCTCTGCCACGGCGGGGGTAGTGGGCGCCCTTGTCTTTGCCTCAGGCTGCTCTGGCGCAAGCACGACGCCCGAAGGGACGGCTGACGCGAGCGCCGACGGCACGACGCCCGAGCCCGACGGCTCCTTCGCGGCGGACGCCGCCCTGGACGCGAACCCGAACGACACGTCAGTCGACGCCATCGGCTGCGGCGCCCCGCAGATCACGTGCGCAGGTGCGTGCGTTGATCCAGCGACAGATCGCGCGAACTGCGGTGGCTGTGGCAAAGCGTGTGGTGCGCATGCGATCTGCCAGGCGGGGACGTGTGTCTGCGATCCCTCGCTACCGGGCGTGCTCACCTGCGGAGACACGTGCGTCGACGGTCAGAACGACACCGTCAATTGCGGCAAGTGCGGGACGAAAGTCTGCCACAATGAAATCTGCATCGCAGGCATGCCGGCGTGCGCGCCGGGCTTCGTGAAGTGTGGCGGGGCCGGCGTAGCTTGCCTGGGCTGCCAGAACACCCGAGTGGACCGGGCAAACTGTGGAACCTGCGGCACACAGTGCTCAGGAACGGAGATCTGCGCCGGGCAGGGGGGTTGCATTGTAGGCGGCTGCCCCGTCGGGCAGACGACGTGTGCGGGGTCACTCTGCGTGGCCGATCCCGCGACGAGCCTCGACCACTGCGGCTGCACGGCCGCGAGCTCCGGAGTCGTGTGCAATCCGGACCAGTACTGCGCGGCCGGCAAGTGCGTCTCCTACGGCGGTTCGTTTGGCTGCACCACCTGCCCTTGCGCGCAGTGCGTCGGGCCTCTTTCCGCCTGCTGCGCCTACCCCGCGGGACGCGAGGTGTGTGCGTCGCAATGCCCTTGAGGAGGCCGGATATGTTGATCTCTGAAGGGCGGTCGCTTCAGGTCCGCATGGCATCGAGCCGATCCGCGTCCGACGCCCGGCCGATGAAGCGCAACCCCCCCGCTCCGTTGCGCAGGTGTCCTGTGGAGTCGTTGCGTCGGCCGCGTCCGAAGCGGGCTGCCGCCCAGCGCTACCGCATGCAAGCCCGAGCTGCGCGACTGCGCCGACGCCGATCGTTCCGCAGATGAGCGCCCATCGCATCCCCAGCCTTACTGCGTAGCAGCCACGGCCGACCCTCGAGGGCGTGTTCGTCAGGCGTAGTCGTATTTGCCGCCGCGCTCGAGCGCCCTCTTGTACGCCGGCCGCGCGTGGATGCGCTCGACGAACGCCTGCAGCTTTGGGCGCGACGCGTCCACCCCGCCGCGCGACGCCGCGGCCTCGATGGGGAAGCTCATCATGATGTCCGCGCCCGTGAGCTCCTCGCCGACGAACCACGTGGACTTGCCGAGCTCGGCCTCGAGGTAGTCGAAGTGGGTCTTGATCTGCGGGCCGATGAACGTCGACGTCACCTTGTCGGCGATGCCCTTCGCGATCGGCTTCACGAAGAACGGGACCGGCGCCGTCCTCACCTTGTCGAAGATCAGCTTCAAGAGGAGCGGCGGCATTGCCGAGCCCTCGGCGTAGTGCAGCCAGTAGGTGTGGCGCAGGCGCTCCGGCGTGCCGGCCTTGGGGAGCATCGTGCCGCCGTTCGCGGCGCCGTAACGCTCCAGCAAGTACTCGACGATCGCTCCGGACTCGGCGATCGTCCGCCCGTCCTCGGTCACCACCGGGGACTTCCCGAGCGGGTGAATCGCGCGTAGCTCGGGCGGCGCCAGCATTGTCGTGGCGTCGCGCTGGTACTTCTTCAGCTCGTAAGGGACACCGAGCTCCTCGAGGAGCCAGAGGACGCGCTGCGAGCGGGAGTTGTTGAGGTGATGGACCGTGAGCATGCGCGTCTTTACCTCATGCACCCTGCAAGCGCGATGGTCTGAAGACCTTGGACGAACTAGCGCCTCGACGTCGGCGAGATCCTGGGTGCGCCCGTGCCCGTGCGCCAGGGTCGGGCGCTTCTTGGAGATGCCGACGGACGTGTCGTGAACACGGGGGATGACTCGATGTCGCAGCGGCGCGTCGCAGGCGTTCAGCGTGGCATGCGCACGATGCGCGCGCCCGTTCCCCGATTCGAGGCCAGCACCGCGTAGAGGTACCTGCCGTCGAGCGCCATGCTCTGCGTTCCCTCCGGATCCCCGTCTCCCGACGTGCATCCGATCGCGGAGATGGCCTCGCCTTCGCGCGGGAGGCGCGCGAACATCACGCGCCCCGGGGCGGTATTGAAACGCTCGAAGGCGACGTACGCCGCGACGTCGTCCGCCACTGCTTTCAACGGGCCGTAGTCGACCCACGTACCCGGGTCCGGCAGGGCGACCCGTACGGGGGCGACGGCGGGATCGTACGCGCTACGAAAGAGCGACGACGGTCCATCCGAGAAGACGCTGTCCTTCGTCGTGACGAGGAGCGACACCGACGCGTTCTCGTGAAAGACGACAGGCGTGCCTCCCGACTTCGGCATGCTGTAAATCGCGCCCCCGCCCCGGAGGAAGATCCGGTCGTCTCCGAGATCGAAGGAGCTCATGTTCAGGGTGTAGGTGCTCGCGCTGAACGAGAGGAGCGTCTCGATCTCCCCGCCCGCGCGCGGGACGCGCTTCAACGAAGGCGCTCTCGTGCCGCTCGACCAGGTGCTGAAGAAGAGGTGCGTGGCGTCGAGGCGCGCCATCGTGATCACGTCCCAGCCGTCGTGCCCGACCACCAGCGTCGACGAGCCACCGGCGGCCGGCAGCCGGCGGATGTCGCGCGAGACGAGCAGGAGATCGGTCCCATCGAGCAGGATCTGCCTCACATCTTGGTCGCTCGAGAGCTCCTTCAGACGGCTCCCATCGGGCGTCCTCGCGAAGACTCCGGTCTTGTCGGCGGGCGCCGATTGCGAGAAATAGAGAGTACCGTCCGGCGCCGCGGCCAGCCCACGCGCGCCGTCGGCGACCAGCAGCGTCTGAAGCGAAGACTCGCAGTCGCGCGGCGAAGCGGGGACGCTCGACGCGGGCGGCGGGGAGGCGTCGTCCGCGCCCGATCCCACCTGGCCTCCGCATCCGACCAGCGCGGCGAGTGACGAGAGGAGGAGGAGTAAAAGAGCGGTCCTTCGCATGGACGCGCGCCACTGCACGGATCGGTCCCACGCGAAAAGAGCCGCCCCAAAACCTCACCCCGCGCCAAATCGGGACGCGCGTCCCCGCTGCCTGGCCCCGCCCGCGATCCTCCATCCCAGGCTGCGACAGGGCCGCCGCTTCGGTCCGCGCTGCGTGCTGCGGTGGTGCACGGCACGCCTCGTGCTCATCACGCTCCGGCGTCAGCGATTCTACGGCGAGCCGATCCAGGCGATGGACGCGCTGAACCGCGCACTGGGGCCGATGCCGCTGCGCAGCGTCCACGCCGTGCCGTTCCACGTCCACGTGTCACTCGACACCTTGGTGTTCCCGTCGGTGCCGCCGAACAAGACGACGCTTCCGTCGAGCGTCGCCATGGATGCGGCGTAGCGCGCGCTCGGCCCGCTGACGTTCACGCTCGTCCAGACGCTGCCGTTCCATGTCCACGTGTCGGCGAGCGCGGCGGGGCTTCCGTTGTCGCCTCCGAAGAGAACGACGTTGCCGCCGAGCGTCGCCATCGCGGCGACTTCTCGGGCACTGGGCCCATTGACGCCATGCCCCGTCCACGTCGCGCCGTCCCATGTCCACGTGTCGTTCAAGTAGTGCGTTCCGTCGTGGCCGCCGAAGAGGACGAGCGATCCGCCGAGCGCGGCCATCGACGCGCCGTAACGGGCGCTCGGCCCTTGGACGTTCCGCTTCGTCCACGCGCTTCCGTTCCAGGTCCACGTGTCGCCGAGCGGACCGCCGGCGCCGGCGCCTCCGAAGAGGACGACGTTGCCACCGAGCGTGGCCGTCGCGGTCAAGTAACGCGCGGAGGGTGCGCTACCGCCCCGCGCCGTCCAGCTCGCGCCGTCCCACGTCCAGGTGTCGCCGTAGACGCTCGGGCCGTTTCCCCCGAAGAGGACCACAGTGCCGCCGAGCGCCGACATCGAAGCGCCATACCGCGCGGGAGGTCCGGTAACGGTTTGCTGCTTCCACCCCGATCCGTTCCAGGTCCAGGTGTCGCTCAGGCTCGTGCTATTCAGGCCGCCGAAGAGCACGATGCCCGCGCAGGCTCCCGCGGTGCACGTCTGCGAAGACGCCGAGCAGACCGCGCACGCGAGGCCGCCCGTGCCGCACGCGCTCTTCGACGTTCCGGATACGCATTGCCCCGCCGCGCAGCAGCCGGTGCACGATTGCGTGTCGCAGATCACGCTCGCGTCGGCGGCGTCGCCGGCGTCAGCAGCATCGACGGCTGCGTCTCCCGTGGACGCGTCGGGCGCGGCGTCGTGACCTGAGTCGGTGGGCGGCGGCGCCGCGTCGGCGGAGGGGACGGTCGCGTCGATGGAGGAGGGGCCCGCGTCGTGCGGGGGAACCGTCGCGTCCTCTGCAGGACCTCCCGCTTCGACGGCTGCGTCGACCCCGGACGCGTCGGCATCGCCGAAGTCGGCGCCGTTCGAGCCGCTGCACGCCGCGACGGTTGCGGCGGCGAGTAATCCGAAAGCCGTACGCTGCAGCAAAGGAATGCGAAGAAGGAAGCGTGCGGACGTCATTCGTTTCTCTCCAAGACGCAGCAATCTGCGTTCCTTGCTACGAACGCGACGCGCGCTTACCTGCCCGATAGATTCTGCCGTCGGCCTCGGGACGCCACGCGCATGCGCGCTGCCGTCCTGAAGAAATTGGGTGCCCTTGCGGTTGCGCTCTAGCGCCTCGAGTTCGGCGAGATTCTGGGCGCGCCCGGAAAAACGCTTGTGGGCGATCAGCGTGCGCAAGCCCAGCGCATGTATCGTTCGCCTGCTGGTTCGGAATCCAACGAACCACGATGTCGCGCCGCGGGGCAGCCGAAGAAGCCGCTCATGGTCTACCATCTGCCGAGCAACGAGAGCGCCGACTCCAGGCGTTGGGCCTCATCCCCCCCGGCGACCGATGAACCCGATGGCCGCACACGTTTCCTCAGGCGCAGCGTCTTGCCACTCGTCGGCGATGACGCGATCCCTCGCTCGCGGTGAAGAGTCCCCGTTGTCAGTGAATATTTCGTTCGCCCCTTCGTCGAAGGGGCATGCCGAGCGCGGGGGACAGCCCGGTACCGTTTTCGGGCCGACGCTTCGCGTTCGAATACAGCACCCCACTGGCGGTGCACACGATCGTCTACGGCGCGCTGGCGTGGCGCGTGCTCTTCGGGCGCGCGAACGGTGCGCCGGAGACGGGGGCGGCCATCGCGCGCGCGGTGCTGGATCTGGGCAAGGGGCTGGGAATCGCGGTTGCGTGGGCGCTCTGCGGGACCGTGTCGCTGCTCCTCTGGTATCGCCTTCGGCGAACGAGCGCGGTGTACCTGGCGTGGCTTCCTTGGGTCGGGGGGACCGTCGTTGTCGCCGCGCTGTCGCAGTGAGGTGCTCTCCCCACCGCAGCAAGCGCCGGTGGGAACGTCTCAGGGGTTCACGATCGCGAGGGAGTACGTCGAGTCGCCGACGCCGGCGACGTTGCTGCTCGCGGTGAGCGCGCCCGTCGTGGCGTTGACGTCGAAGGTCAGCATCTTGGTGTTGCATCCTGCAAACAAATGCGCGCCCGTGGCGTCGAAGCCCAGCGTTCGGCACGACTGTCCGATGGCGAGCGGCGTGCCGAGCACCGTGGGCGCCCCGTCCGCGGCGAGGGCGAACGTCGTGATCGTCATGGCGCTGAAGCTCGCCGCGTACGCGAAATTGCCGTTCGGGTGCACGGCGACGCCGATCGGCGAGACGCCGGCCGCCGCGCCGACCGACGCTACGAGCGTGTTCGCTCCGGCGTTGTACGTGGCGGCGTAAACCTTCTGGTCCTGCGAGCACGCAGCGTAGAGGCGGCCGGCGGGGCTGAGGGCGCCGGACGCGCAGTTGCCGCTGTTGGGGAGCGCGACGTCCGCGGTGGCCGTCGGGAGCCCGCCGTTGTCGAGCGCAACGCGCGTGAGGGTGGCTGGCGTGAGGTTGCCCACGACGAAGACGAACTTCGCCAGCGGATCGACGACGACGCCGCGAGGGTTCGTCGCCGCGACGGTCGTGCGTTGGAGCACCGCGAGCGCGCCGGTCGTCGCCTCGACAGAGAGCGTGATGAGCTTGTTGTTGTTGGTGTCGGCCGCATAGAGCACGCGCCCGAGCGGGTCGGCCGCGATGCCCTCGAGCGCCGCGCCGCCGCCGACGTTGAAGTCCTGGATTCCGCCGGTGGCGGCGTCGGTGTCCACGCGCACCAGCGTGCCGTTCGCCGCGGAGATCGCGTACGTCCCGATGTTTCCGTTGGTGTGCGCGGTGAAGACGTACCTTCCGCTCGGGTGCGCGGCGACGGCGAGGGGCTGAGTCGCGGTCGACATCGCCTGAAATCCGGCGGTGCCCGGGACCATGTCGATACCCGTGAGCGCGCCTGTCGCGGAGGCGAGCGCGAAGCCGTTGAGCGCGTTGCCGGCGTTGTCCGCGAAGTAGAGGTACGGGCCGTTGCCCGCGGCGCCGTCGGCCCCCGCGTCGAGGGTGCCCGTGTCGACCGCGGCGTCGGCGCTCGCGTCGCTCGGCGCCGCGTCGGGGGTCGGGCTCGCGACGTCGGGGGTCGCGACGTCCGGGCTCGAGCTCGGCGCGTCGAAGCCGGGGCTCGCGGCGTCGAACGACCCAGGGCTCGGCGACGGGTCGCTGCTCACGCACGCGGGCGCCAGCAAGGTGGCGAGCACGGAAGGGGCCGCGAACGCGAAGAGGCGGAGGGGACGCATCGGGAAAAGCTACCGGGCAATACGCCCACGCGCGACGATGAAAGTCTTCATCACAAATTTGTCGACGAAAGTGACCTGCCTGCCGAAAAACTGGACCAGTGGGTTCTGGAAATTTGACTCTCTACGACAGTGCATCGCCATCGACGTCGCGGGTGGGATCCGCGCCGGCCGTGTCGTCGCGGTGCACGACGATCGACAGCCTCGCCGACTACCTGCGCAAGATTCGCTGAGCACGCGACCTACCTTCGAGCGTCCTTGCCCCTGTAGAGAGTCCATCGACAAACACGCAATTTGATCGGATGACACGTCGGACATGCGCCCGCTCTACGTTGCCGCGCTGACGCCGGTGGTCTTCCTCTTCGGCTGCAAGCAGTGCAATCGCACGCCGCAGGTGACCGCCGATCCTGGAGCAACGAGCGCGCGTCCGCCGCCGTCGACCGACCTCGCCGCGCAAGACTCCGATGCGAGCCACGACGCCGGAGCGCGCGAGGTCTCGCTCCTCAGGAGCAAAGACGCGAGGGTCGCGGTGTCGTCGTTGGTCGACAGTCCCAAGGCGTCTCCCAGCGATCTCCTCGACGGCGCGGAGGAGACGGCGTGGAACGGAAAGACGGGGGACCTCGTCGGAGGATGGATCGCGTTCCGCCTCCCGAAGGCCGCGCACGTGCACGCGATCGTGCTCTCGTCGGGATTCGCGGGGCGAGACCCCGACGGAGGCGATCTCTTCACGATGAACCATCGCATCACCCGCGTGCGTGTCACGCGCGAGGGGATGCCCGATCGCAGCGTCGATCTCGACCCGGCCACGCGATCACCCCAGCGCATTCCCATCGACGCCATGGGAGGCGACTACCGGATCGAGGTGCTCGCGACCCTCCCAGGAACGAAGACCACGTGGCGCGAGCTCGTGGTGAGCACCTTCGACGTTCTCGGCGTCCCCGCCGTTGCGAAGATCACGGACGCGTCGGTGGGCGTTCGCGTCGGCTCTCTCGCGGCGCCGCCATGGCTCACGAGCGCCGAGCGCGAGAGCGTGGCCGGCCTTCCGAAGCGGGGACCCTGGCCCTCCATCGATGCATACTGCACGAGATTCGCGCAGGACCTGGCGAGCGCCGCGCGCGCGGCGGGTCGGCCGGTGGCGGACGTCGTCGATCGCTGTCCGATGGAGTCGGACTGCCGGCACGAACCGCTCGTCTTCGAAGGAGTCGCCGGGCCTCCCCTTCAGGCGATGGAGACGGTCCGCGTGTGCGACGGCACGAACGCCACGACTTGGCTCGCGATCCAGTCGTCGCGAGGCTGGTTCGTCGAAGCAGACGAGCTGGAAAGCGAGCCGTGTATAAACCCCAATTCGGCGGGCGAAGTGAAGCGCGAGCTGGTCCGCATGGAACGACCACCGGCCGGACCTCCCGCGCTCCTCGTCGTCCAGCGCGTGACCGCGTGGAGCCCGCTCTACGGCGGCGATCAAGGGCCCATGATGATCCGCTACGGAGCGCGCGGGCTCCACGTCTGCCGATTCGTCGACGGGTTCGTCGATTGCGACGAACACCAGACTCTCGCGATGTGGAACAGCGCCGATCCGTTCGATGCCGGCGCGGACTTCCCGCCCGACGATCAATGGAAGGATCGGAAAGCGTTCACGGTGCTGCCCGATGGAGGCATCGAGCTCCGCGCGAAGTAGCTGCCTATCACTTGAACTTCGAGTGACACGCCTTGCACGTGGCCTTGATCGACGCGAGGCCCGCCGAGGTGGCCTTCGCGTCTTTTGCCGCGGCGGTCTTGCCGAGTGCTTCGGCCTGCGCGTGAAGGTCGTCGGCGAGCTTGTCGAACTCGGGGCCCTTCGAAAACTCGTGGATCTTCTTGCTCGTGACCTGAAGCCGGCTGGCCATGTCCGCGAACGCCGCCCAGTCGGCGTCGGCGTAGCTCTCGGCGTCGATCTTCTTGAACTGAGGATCCGAGATCGTCGCCTGCACGTCCATCACCTCGGCCAGCTTGCCGAGCTTTTCGATCTGGTCGGCGGGAAGATCGGAGTGAGGGACGCACGCGGAGAGCACGACCGCGACCACGGCAAATCGCATCATCGCGCCACGGTAGCACTTCGCCGGCGGGCCCAGAGGATCCTCGCTAGGACGAGAACGCGCGGCGCGCGTGAGGTCACTGCCGCCGAAGATGGCGTCCACCTCGCGAACGTCGAGAACGCCTGCGATGGTATCGTTCGCCGCATGGCCCACGCCCGAGGTCTCGGCCGCATCGTCGCGGCGGTCGCCCTTGCGGCGAGCGCGCCGGCGTGCGCGACGTTGCTGGGGGTCGACGACGTCAGCTACACCACCGATTCGGGCCAGGCGGACGCCGTGACCGACGTGACCGACGACGCGCCGGCGGCCGATGGCGCGATCGTCGACGCCGGAGCGGGGCGCGCCGAGCGCTACCGCGCCGAGGTGCTCCGCGACGCTCCTCTGGCCTACTGGCGTCTCTCCGACACGAGCGCGAGCGCCTGCAAGAACGAGATCGCGGGCCCCTACACAGGGCTCTACGTGGGGACGCCGACGTTCGGGGAGCCGGGGATCTTTCCCGGCGAGCCCGAGCACGCGGTGCGCTTCGTCCAGGGAACATCGCTGCAAGGGGTGCCCGGCGACGACGCGGCGCTGCTCGACTTCCCGCACGATCCCCCCTTCGCGCTCGAGGCGTGGGTGAAGATCTCGGCGGAGGCGGGGGTCGGGCAGGGCTACGTGTTGACCGACATGAAACCGAACGCTGGCAACGGTCCGTCGCTCGGCTTCTATCTAGAGATGAACAACCCACAGAACGCGCTGCGCTGGGAGCGCTGGGCCAACGACGCCCTCTGGGCGTACGCCGACAGCGTCGCCGTCGAAGCCGGGCGCTTCCACCACGTCGTGGTCACGACGACGGCCGACGGGGTGTCACCGGTGCTGTACCTCGACGCCGCGAAGATGAGCTCCGGGCTCGCGATCGCCGACGTGGACCAGCCTCCCAACGGTACGGCGTTCTCGTGGGGGCCACTGGTAGGCACGCTCGACGAGCTCGCGGTGTACGATCATGTCCTCTCGGCCGCGCGTGTGCTCGCGCATTTTCAAGCCGCGACCCCGTAGCCGGCCCTCGTCGCTTGGCGTCGCATCGCGCCGAGCGACGTCACGTTGCCTCGCCTGGTGGATCTTGAATGGCGCCGATCTCCCAACGTCACCCCGACTTGGCGGTGTAACATCATGTATGTCTAGGGCACACATGGTGGTCCACTCCTTGCTTTGCGGGGGTCATGATCTACCGATCCTTCCTCGCAGCAACCACGGCAATCCTGGCGGTGACGGGCTGCTCCGCGGACAGCGGCACCGCGACGGGCCCCGAGGAGGACCTCACCGCGCATCTCCCGTCCACCGCGATCACGCTGCCGAACGGGGGCCTTGGGACGGGCGGGATCGGTTTGGATGATCTGATTTTCGCGGGCGACCACATCATCGTCCCGGCGGGGCGAACCGGCGACCTCGATCTCGTGGATCCCGTCACGCTCAAGGTCACGGCAATCTCGGGCTTCAGCACCGAGAAGCAGTTCCACGGAAGTCACGACTTCGGCGCCGCTTCCGCGACCGAAGCCAACGGCCTCATCTACGTCGCCGATCGCACGACGAAGCTCATGACGGTCGCGGACCCTCGAAGCTCCGCGGTGGTCGGCACTCCGGTCAAGTTCGCGTCGGTGCCCGACTACCTTCGCTCGGTGGACTCGCTCCACGAGATCTGGGCGACCGAGCCCGACAAGCAGCAGATCGAGATCTTCACGGTCGCCGGTGACGGAACGACGCCGGTCCACGCAGCGTTCATCGCGATTGACGGAGACGGCCCGGAGTCCCTGATCATCGACCACACGCGCGGACGCGCCTACACGAATCTCTTCTCGAACGTGTCGCTCGCCATCGACCTCAAGACCCGCACGGTCGTCGACCGGTTCACCAACGCGTGTGCGAAGAACGGCACCGACCCGAACGACCGAGGCTCACGAGGCATCGCGCTCGACGAGAAGCGCGGATTTCTCATGGTCGCCTGCTCCGAGGGTCTCGCGTCCGTCGTCGACATCAAGGTCGCCGGCGGCAAGCAGGTCGGGCAGGCGAAGCTCCCCGGCGGGTTGGTCGACATCCTTGCCTACGATGCGTCCCTGAATCATCTCTACGCGACCACGGAGACCAAGCTCGTCATGCTCGGAGTCTCCGCGGATGGCAGTGTGAAGCAACTCGTTGCAACGTCTCTCCCGGACCAAGCGCGCTCCGTCGTCGCCGACGGCAGGGGCTTCGTCTACGTCGGCGATCAGAAGGGCAGCGGGCTCCTGCGCTTCAAGGACACGTTCGCCGCCAGCAAGTGACGCGGCGTCACTGAGTCTCACGGAAGTCGCTCGATGGTCTGCTTCATGGTCCGGAGAGCCTGGTTGCGCGCAGCCTCCGACCAGTAGACGCCGAACCGCGGTGAGCTCTTGAGCGCATCCTGATTGGTCGACACCTCCCACGCGACGTAGTCGGCCATGCGCAGCGTCTGCTTCGTCCCGGCCGCGGGGACGCGCGGGTCGTCCTGAGGGACGGACGTCCCGGTGCTCGCGCCGCTGTTGAACGACATCGAGAGGCCGCCTCCTTCTCGGACTTGTGTAGTGCCGATGACCGTCTTGTCGTCCAGGTACTCGAGCACACGCTGCCGGAGCGGATCGATCGACAGCGGCAGCTTCACCATCGAGACGAGGTTGATGTCCGCCTTCTTGTCGCCTACCGCGGGGAGCCAGGGCGAGCCCTTCGCGAAGATCCGCGTCGCCGCGCGCGCGACGTCGGGATCTTTGGGGTGCAGCGCCATTGGGTGGAACGCCTCCAGGTTTCCGAACCCCGAGGACTCCGGCTTCGCGCGTTCGAGCCAGTCGGCGTAGTCGAGGAGGGCGTGCGCGTGATGCGCCGTCACGCGATCGAGCGTCAACGTCGACAGACACTCGCGCCCCCCCTTGCCGGCGAGCTCTTCGCGGACGAGCTCCGCAAAGACCGCCTCCCCGGCGGCCTCCGAGGCGCCGGGATCCCACGTTACGAGCGCGTGCGAGAGGGCGCAACGCTGCCTCCCGTCGGTGACCGCGCGCGCGCGCTTCTCCAGGAGCACGGTCACCGAAGGCGCCGCGTGGCCACGCAGCACCTCGCCCTTGAATCCGGCGGCCGGACCGACTGACGACGTGATGGTCGTCGTGAAGACCATGCTCGACGCGAGGACGGTCACGTTGGTCGTCGTCGTGGCGAGCATCGCGGCCTCCGCCCACTCCGCCGGCGGTGCCTTGTCGTCCGCGAGGACGCGGTACCAGCGCTCCTCGAGGCTCACGCCTTTCCACTTCGCGACGTGCGCGCGGATGGCCAGTGCGACGGCCCTTCGACCGTCGGCGCCGCGGGCGGAGAGATCGTCACCCGTCGCGGCGGGCGTGAACACCGACACGTGGAGGATCTGCGCGACCGCCGAGTACGCCGCCTCGTGAACACCCAGCACCGAGCGATGGCGGGAGAAGTCGCGCCAGAAATGCACGGACCGCGTGAGCCGAGTGTCCTTCTCGATCACGTCGATGAGCGGCTCGACCGCAGCTTCGCCTTCCTTGACCAGCGCTTCCACGATCGGCGAGCGCCCGAGGCTCACTCCACCGGGCTGACCCCATTGGCGCTCGTTGACCTCGTCGAGCCTGGCGATGAGCGCGGCGATTCGCTCCTTCGGCGGGAGCGCCAGCGTCTTCGTGAGATCGAAGGGCGCGACTCCCGCGCGCGCGCGCCGCTCGTTGTCGGCGAGGAGCACGTCGGTCCCTGCGAGGAACGAGAAGTGGCTGGCCGGACCGGTGGCGTTCGGCTCGGATTGCCGACGAACGCCGCGGGCGTCGCATGTCGCGTCAGCCTTCGCCCACGCCTCCATCAACCCCGCGAGGGACTCGTAGGCGAGCCCGTCGTCGCCGGCCATGTGCGACGTCACGCCGCGGTCGTAGCGCGCCCATAGCCACTCGGTCGCCGCGAGCAGGAAGAAGTCTTCCTGCGCGGACGTCGGTATCGGATCGATCGCGCGACGGACGGTGTCGGCGAGGGGGAATTTGCCGAGGCGGACGAGCATGACGACCTTCGTCCAGGTCGGCGTCTCCGCGGCGACGGCGTACCCTTCGCCGATCGATCCCGAACGGTGGAACGTGCCCTTCGGGTTCTCTTGCTTGTACTTTGCACGTTCTTGCGCGTCGCGCTTCGCGAGCTCTTTCACGTCGTCGTCGACCGTCGGCTGCGCATTGCCCGTGAGCTCCACGCACGGGTGCACGACCCCACTCCAGAGCACGCAATGCCGCGCGTCGCCCGTCTTCGGGAGCAGGAAGCCGCGCGTCTGAACGCGCTCGCCGACGCCTGACCATACGCTGCCGGTCGGGACCTCGATGGCACGGTAGGGGAGCCCGCGCGGGTCCGCCATGCCGAGAGCGAACAGCTCGGCGGCGGCCGACGCGAGCTTGGGATCGACGTCGGCCGGCTTCGGGAGATCGAAGGCGGCGTCCTGCTGCGGCGGCACGGGAAGGAGCCGGACCCGCGGGGGCGACGGCGCCGGCAAGGCGGTCGGGACGGGAGAGCCCGCGTCCTCCGTCGTACGCGCAACGGAGACGGGAGCGCCAGCGCTCGGAGGAGCGTCGCGCGCGCAAGACGGCAAGACTACTGCAGCGACGAGCGCCAAGAACGAGACGCCTCTTTTCCGCATCCTGCTCATGTCGCCCGTCCTTTCCTCATGCGACACCAACCTGCGGCAAGAGTTCCCGCTTCCCGGCCGCGGCGCTTAGACGATTCGCGCAGTGCGGCGGTCGTGCAGGTGCGCCGGAAAGGGGTACGTTACCGGGATGCTCCGGTCGTTCTTGGTCGCCGTCGGATTCCTCGCGCTCGGGTGCGGACAGAAGACCAGCGTGGTCGTCGACGACGCATCCGTGCCTGGCGACGCATCCGTGCCCGGCGACGCGGCCGCCGTGTGTCCGCCGTGCACGACGGATCAGGACTGCCCAGGCAGCGCGTGCGCGCAGCTCGGCTCGGACACCTATTGCGCTCCGACCTGCCCAAGCGGTAGCGAGTGTGCCGCGGATCGCGCGTGCATCGCCGCCAGCGGCGTGAACGGCCAACAGGTGAGCGTGTGCGTTCCGCGCAGCGGAGACACCTGCACCGCGCCTGCCGTCGTCGACGCCGGCCCACCGCCCGCCACCTGCGGCACGTTGGTCGGGCCCGACGTCGCGGCGGCCTGCGCTTCCTGCAGCGGCGCGACCTGCCAGACGAACGGTTGTTACGGTGACTGGTGGTGCGACACCGCGACGAACCGTTGCCGGCCCCCTCCCACGGGCTGCGGCTCGGACGATGGGGGCGCCCCGTTCGACGGCGGCCCCCCCGTCACCGGCACCGTCGACGGCAACGGTGGTTCGCTCTCGCGCCTCCTCTTTGCCGTGGTGGGCGATACGCGCCCGGCCAACCCCGACGATACGCCAGGCTACCCCTCGGCCATCATCGACACCATTTTCACCGGCATCCAGGGCCTCCCCTCGCGGCCTCCGTTTATGGTGGCGACCGGGGATTACATGTTCGCGAGCACGTTCGGCAGCCAGGTGAACCCGCAGCTCGATCTGTACCTCGCCGCCCGCGCCAAATACTCGGGCGTCTCGTTCCCTGCGCTGGGCAACCATGAGTGCACGGGCGCGACGGCGTCCAACTGCGGTCCCGGCAACACGAACGGCACGACCCAGAATTACAACGCGTTCATGTCGAGGATGCTCGGTCCGATCGGCAAGACCGATCCCTTCTACTCCGTGCGCGTGGACGCCATCGACAAGTCGTGGACCTCGAAGTTCCTAATCGTCGCGGCGAACGCGTGGAGCGCGGCCCAGGCGACCTGGCTCGATCAAACGCTCGCGCAGCCGACGACGTATACGTTCGTCGTGCGCCACGAGTCGGCCGCGGCCAACACCGCTCCGGGGGTCATCCCGTCCGAGCAGATCATGGCCACGCACCCCTACACGCTGGCGATCGTCGGCCACACGCACACGTACGCGCATTACTCGGGCCGTGAAGTCATCGTCGGCAACGGCGGAGCGCCGCTCAGCGGAAGCAAGGACTACGGCTTCGCGGTCCTCAATCAACGGCCCGACGGCGCGATTCAAGTCGACATGCTGAATTTTTCGACGAGGCTGAGTGACGGCCTCTTCCGGTTCGCCGTGAAGCCGGACGGAACCCCGGCTCCATGACCGCGCGCTTGATCGGCGGTCCTCTTCTCGCGATCGCGGTCGCGCTGGCGGCCCGCGAGTCTCCGCCCACGAGCACGCAACGCCGCCCGCTTCGCGCGCCCAAGACGGCGGAGCCCATCACGCTGAATGGTGAGCTCGACGAGCGGATCTGGACCCACGGAGCCGTCCGCACCGGTGCCTTCGTCGCCGCCAACGGCGCGGCGGCGCGACCGTACTCGGAGGCGCGCTTCGCGTGGGCAGACGGCATGCTCTACGTCGGGCTCTACGCCGCCGACGAAGACATCCGCGCGCGCGCCACGAAGCCGGACGATCCGCTCTGGATCGACGACACGTTCCATCTCGTGTTCGTGACCGCGCCGGGCGGCGAGGAGCGAGTGATCGACGTGTCGCCGCGGGGTGTCGTCACGGACGCGCGACGCGCCGGAGGATCTCTCGACTTCGCGTGGCAGAGCGGGACGCGCGCAGGGCACGAAATGGACGGGACGATCGACGACTCGCGCGACGACGACGAAGAGTGGGTGCTGGAGCTCGCGATTCCGCTCTCGTCCTTGGGCCTGGACGGCAGGCGCGGTGACACGATCGAGCTGGCCATCCAGCGCTGCGACACACCGCGCGGCGCAGCGCGTGCGTGCGGGTCGTGGGGCGACCGGGGAACAGGCTGGATCGTGCTGGACTGAGATCGAAGTGCTCGGTGGCTCGAGACGCAGCCTCGTCGCGTGCCTCGCGGCGGCCACGTCGCCGGTGAGCGGCGTCTGCGGCAGCGTGCTCTCTAGGCGAGGCGAGCGCTTAGAGGTGTTTTAGGGGGAGCATCCGCTCGTGCAGGATGCGAACGATCTCGATGCCTCCCCGGACGCTCCGGAAGTAGACGACGTGGCGCTCGCAACGCCAACGCAGGAGCCGTGGCCGCTGCGGCACGGGACGTCCGTGGGCCGCGTTCTGCGGGATGATCACCTCGCAGGTCTGCTCGAGCAGATCGAGGTACTTGGCGCACTGATCCTTGCCCCATTGCGCGACCGTGTACTCCGCGATGGCGTCGAGGTCGTGCTCTGCGTCTCGCGTGTAGTAGACCCGGCTCACCGCAAGCCGGCGCGGCGTCTCGCACGCGCGAACGCTCCCGGCCGAGCCCGCCCGCTCGCCACGCCGTGGTCGAGTGCGGCCAGGACCAAAGCTTCCTTGCGCTGCTCTTCGGCGAGTCGGGTCAGTGCGGCGCGAACGACTTCGCTGGCCGAGGCGTAGGCGCCGCTGTCGACTTGCTGTCGAACGAACCCGTCGAGATCTTCACCAAGCGTAAAACTGGTGGTCCTGGCCATCGGGTAAATGTACTAGAAACCTGGTACTTTCGCAAAAGGACGAGGTCAGCGCACAAAGCCGAGGCGAGCGAGGATCGGAAAGGTGCGCGCTGCAGCCGCTGGCACTTGCTTCGGCCGCGGTCGCCTCGTCAACCCTACTTGCAGCCGTTGGCCTCCACGTGGAGCGCTTCTTCCGCCATCCAGCCGAAGCGCTTCTCTCCGCTCGCCGAGGGCACGTAGCCGTAGAGAAACCGCATGATCCCGTCCTTTTTGAGGTAGCGTTTGCCGTGCGCGGCGTCCTGAACGTAGAGCGCGATCGCGATGGAGCGTTCGAGTCGCTCACCTCATAGCAACCCAGCTTGCCGAGGGCGGCGCCCTTCGCGTCGACGTTGCCGATGCGTGCCTTCAGCGTCGCTCTCGCGTCGAAGCGATCGAGGGATCCAGCCCGTGGAGCCAACCGAGGTCGCCGTCGCCAGGACGTGCAGATTTCCGTCGAGCACACGCAGCTGGCCGAAGTTGATCCACGCGACGGTGTTGGTCGAAGGGGCCATCGCCGCGCCGTCGCCGTCGCGGATGATGCTGCCCTTGTCGAAGCGCCAATAGAGGCCGCCGTCGGGAGCAACGACGCGGTTGCCGCCGACGTCGCGGAAGCCGCAGTTGTACGTGCTGCCGAGGCAGTTGGGCCCGTTTCACGCCAGGGTAGGGAGTTCCTTGCCGCAGCTCGTCGGCCGCGGTGCCGGTCTCGCCTTCTCTGTCGTCGGCGCTCGCCGCGCAGCCGTTGGTGACGGCGGCCGCGAGGAGGATTGTTGCGGAGACCGCGCGTGTTACGAAGGCCGCAAAAGGGGAGAGTCGTCCAGGTCATGACGCCCCTATCAGCAACGACCGGGCCGGACGCGGCGCCGTCCTGGATCGCGGCGCCGCGCGAGCTCGCGACCGCCGCCGTGAAACGAAATCGCGGCGACGTCAGCCTGAGGGCAACCGAACGCGGGCGACGCACCCCCGCCGCTCGGGGACCGGCGACGCGGGCTCGAGCACGACCGAGCCGCCGTGCGCCTCGGCGATCTGACGGCACAGGACGAGGCCGATGCCGGTGCCCGTGGGCTTGGTCGTGAAGAACGGGACGAAGAGGTTCTCGGTGTCGGCGATCCCTGGCCCGTCGTCCTCGACGCGAACCTCGACGACGCCGACGCCGACGGTCCACGAGAGAGCGACGGAGCCGCCCACCTCGAGCGCCGCCTCGGCCGCGTTGCGCACCAGGTTGATGAGCAGCTGATCGAGCTGATCGCCGTCGGCCTCGAGGGTCACCGCCGGCCCGCCGCGAACCGTCACCAGCACGCGCGCCTCGAGCTCTGCCGCGCGCGACACCCACGTGGCGACGTCCACCTCTCCGAAGCGCGGCGGTGGCAAACGCGTCAGCTTCGCGTACGCGCCCAGGAAGCGCTGGAGCGACGCCGCCCGGCGCGCGATGATCGAGAGACCGGTCTCGAGGTCCTCCTCCCAGTCATCGGGCCGCGCGGGCTTGTTCATGGCCTGGTGCATCTGCGTTGCGATGGAGTGAATCGGAGCGAGCGAGTTGTTGATTTCGTGCCCGAACACGCGGACGAGGCGCTGCCACGCGACGCGCTCCTCCTCGCGGAGCGCGCGCTTCAAGTCGGCGACGACGACGAGCTCGTGGGGCAACCCATGAAGGCGGAACGTGGCGCGACGCAGCTCCCATCGGCCGCGACTCGAGCCGAGCTCGGCCTCGAACGTCCGCACCGGCGCGCCCGTGAGGAGCGATCCGAGACCAAGGTCCGCGGCGCGGGCGCCCACGAGGCGCGCGTGCGTGCCCCCGAGCAGGCGCTCGCCCGCGAGGTTCACGAGCCGGAGCACCTCCTCCGCATCGAAGGCGAAGACCGCCACGTCGATCGCCTGCATGACTTTGTCGAGAAGCGCCGAGGCCTCGATCGCTTGCGTGCGCTGCGCGCGGAGCGCCGCGCCCAGCATGTTGAGCTCGCGCATCGCGGACGAGACCGAGTCGCCGCCGCCCGAATGGCGGACGCGGAACGAATAGTCCCCTTCGCGAACGGCACCGACGAGGTTCTCGATCGTCGAGAACTGCCGCGACACTGCCGCGCGCTGCGCGAGCGCGAAACCAACGGCGGAGGCCACGACGAGGCCCGCGAGCGCCCAGGCATCCTTGGCGCGCAGATCGCTCGCCGCGAGGAGGAACGCTGCGAGCGCGACGCCGGGCGCGGCGCCGGCGAGGGCGCGCAGAAGCACGCGCGTCTCGAACGACCACCGTCCCGGCGCTGGCCGCGCCCCCGCGGGGAGCACGCGCGCCGGCGCCGCCACCACGAGGGGCGCTTCAGCCCGCGCCGCCGGTCTTGATCCCATGGTGCTGGAGCCTCCGGTAGAGCGCGCTTCGGCTCACGCCGAGGACTGCCGCCGCCGCGCTCACGTTCCCGCCACATCGTTCGAGGGCTTCGCGGATCGTCTGGCGTTCGGCTTCCTCGAGCGTCGCGGCGGCGCTGGCGGGCGCGCTCGACGCCCGTCCCCGCGCGCTCGCGGGTCCGAGGCCGAGGTCGGCTTCGTCGATCGCGTCGCCGCGCGCCATGAGCAGCGCGCGCTCGATGGTGTGCTCCAGCTCGCGCACGTTGCCGGGCCACGCATGCCGACCGAGCGCATCGCACGCCGCGGGCGTGAGCTCGCATCCAGGCCGCCCGTAGCGGCGCGCCACGCGCTCGGTGAAATGACGGGCGAGGGGCACGATGTCGGCGCGACGCTCACGCAGCGGAGGGAGGTGAAGCTCCACGGTGTTCAGCCGGTAGAGGAGATCCTCGCGGAAGCGACCCTCCTCCACCTCCGTGCGCACGTCGATGTTGGTGGCAGCGAGCAGGCGGACGTCGGCCGTTCGCGTCTTCGAAGATCCCACCGCATGAAACTCCCCGGTCTGGAGCACGCGCAGGAGCTTGGCTTGCTGCGGCATGGCGAGGTTTCCGATTTCGTCGAGGAAGAGCGTGCCCCCGCAGGCGATCTCGAAGCAGCCGACGCGGTCGGTCTTCGCGTCGGTGAACGCGCCGCGCACGTGCCCGAACAGCTCGCTCTCGAAGAGCGCCGGAGAGAGCCCGCCCGCGTCGACGGCTGTGAACGGCTTGCCGGCGCGCGCCGAGCGCTCGTGAAGGAGCCGGGCGACCACCTCCTTGCCCGTGCCGTGCTCGCCGGTGATGAGGACGTTGGCCTCCGACGGCGCGACGCGCTCCACCACCGAGAGGATGTGCTGAAACGCGGCGTCGTGGGCGACGATCGCCGGCAGCTGCATCCCGCGCTCGCGCGAGGCGCCGGTCTCGAGTCGGCGCGATCGTCGCAACGTGGCGCCGTACTCCGCCTCCTTGCGCAGGATCGTGACGAGGCGCGTGCCGTCCCAAGGCTTCTGCACGTAGTCGCGCGCGCCGCGGCGCACGGCCTCGACTGCGCCTTCGATGCTCCCCCACGCCGTCATCACCACGATGGGCAGCGTCGGGTCGAGCTCGAGGACCTTGGCGACGAGCTGGCAGCCCTCCTGCCCCGAGGTCGTGTCGCGCGCGTAGTTGAGATCGAGGAGCGCGACGTCGTGCTCGCCGGCAGCGATGGCCGCGAGCACCTCGGCGGGCGAGGCGGCGCCGCTCACACCGAAGCCCTCCGATTTCAGGAGCAAACGGAGCGCTTCGCGGACGTCTGGCTGGTCGTCGGCGACGAGCACTCGAAGGGCGCGCGCGGGCATGGGGCGTTCGCGCTCAGACGGAGCCCGGGCGCCCGACGGCCGAAATACGCGAGTTTGCAGCGTGGCGGACATGCGCACCGCCATGTCGCGCGACGAGCTCCAGAAATTTCACGCCGCCCCCACGAGCTCGCGGCCATCCCGCTCGCCCACGACTTTCCCGTCGAAGAGGTGCACGGTGCGGGTCGCCTGACGCGCGTACTCGGGGTTGTGGGTAACCATGCAAATGGTGGTTCCGCCGGCGTGGAGCTCGCGCAGCAGCGCCATCACGGCGTCGCCGTTGTGGGAGTCGAGGTTCCCGGTCGGCTCGTCGGCGAGCAGGATGAGCGGCTCGCCGGCGACGGCGCGCGCGACGGCCACGCGCTGCTGCTGACCGCCCGAAAGCTGGCCGGGGTAGTGCTTCGCGCGGTGGGCCATGCCGACGCGCTCGAGCGCAGCGCCGATCCGCTTCTTGCGTTCCGCGGCGGGCATGTCGCGGTGGGTGAGCGGCAGCTCGACGTTCTCGGCCACCGTCAAATCGCCGATCAGGTTGAAGCTCTGAAAGATGAAGCCGATCTGTCGATTTCGTCGCCGCGCCGCCTCGGCGTGCGAGAGGCCATCGACGCGCTCGCCGGCCAAGGTGTAGGTCCCGTGGTCGGGGGCATCGAGCAAGCCGAGGATCGACAGGAGCGTCGTCTTCCCCGAGCCCGAGGGTCCCTCGATGGACACGAACTCGCCGCGCGCGATGGAGAGGTGCGTGCTCTCGAGCGCGTGCGTCTCGACCTCGTCGGTCGTGAAAATCTTCGTCACACCGTCGAGCACGATGAGGGCTTCGTTCACGGGAGTCTCCTTCATGGCCTGCGCTTCTTTCACTTCAGCCGAAACCGATCGACCTGCGGCCACGCCGCGGTGTCCGACACGATCACCGTGTCCCCTGCGGAGAGGCCGGCGGTGACCTGGACGTTCTTCACCGACGCGCGCCCGAGGCGGACGGGGACGCGCACCGCTTCGTCGCCGACCACGCGGAACAGCGTGGCCGGCCCGTCGGGCACCACGGTCGGCGGGCGCGCGACGTACAGCGCGTCGGCGATGCGCTCGATCTCGACGCGGCCGTCGACGCTGAGATCGGGCCGCGCGCCGGCGGGGAGCGGGCCCTCGAAGGTGACGTCGATCTTCACCGCGCCCGCTTGCACCGCGCCGTCGATGCGCGCAACCTTGCCGACGACCAGGCCGTTGCGGGTATCGACGGTGCATGGCTGGCCCAGGGCGACGTCCTTGGCGAGCGTCTCGGACACGCGCAGCTCCGCCTTCAGCTTGTCGGGCTCGGCGACCTTGCCGAGGACGGTGCCGGCGGTGACCCACTGCCCGATCTGGACGGGCACGTCCGAGAGGACGCCGGCGGTGCCCGCGCGCACCTGCAAGAGATCGAGCTGATGACGGCGGAACGCGGCGATCGATTTGAGCCGCTCGACCTGCGCCTTCTGCGACGCGAGCTCGGCGCCGGCTTGCTGCTCGTACGCGGATAGCCGCTTTTTCTCGAGGCCGACGCGACCGCCCAGCGCTTCGGCGCGGCCGCGCGATTGCGCCATTTCGAGCGGCGAAAGGAAGCCGCGCTTGGCGAGCTCGTCGTCGGCCTGCGCGCGGCGGGAGCTGTCGTTCGCGTCCGCCGAGAGGCCGAGGATCGCCGCCTCCTGCGCGAGGCGCTCGCTCTTGGTGCGGGCCTCGAGCTTCACGAGCTCCGCCTCGGCTGCGGTCTGCTGGCGCTCGGCCTCGAGTGAGGCGAGGACCAGGTCGGGGTTGTCGAGCACGACGACGACGTCATCGGCGGCCACCGAGGCGCCGGAGCGCGCGCGCACCTCGGCCACGCGCGCCGGCGTCGTTGCGGTGAGCCAGCGAATCTGCTCGGGGACGAGGACACCGACGCCCTGGACGTCGCGCACCATCGGCCCGCGCTTCACCGTCTCCAAGAGCACCGTCGCGCGCTCGATCACCGGCGCGCCCCGAGACGCGCGCGCAAGCACGATGGTGAGCGCGGCCGCCGCAACGACGACCGCGGCGACGACGACGACGCGTTTGCGCGACTTCGGCGGCACGCGGCGCGCGACGTCGTTGCTCACGCGTCCTCCGAGCTCGAACGGCGTGCTCATCGATGCTCCTCCGCGTTCCCGATGCCGCGCATCGCGAGGCCGTGTCGCGCGAGGAGGTCGCCCGAAAGCGCGTCGATGGCGAGCATCGCCTCGGCATGGTCGGCCTGCGCGCGGAGCAGGCGCAGGCGCGTATCGGCGAGCGCCTGCTGGCGGCGAAGCACGTCGAAGCTCGTCGACCGATTCGCTTGGAAGCGCGCCGTCTCCCCCTCGAGGTCGAGCTCGGCGACCTGCGTGGCGCGCGTGAGCAACGCGACGCGGCGGCGGCTCGCGTCGAGCGCGGTCGCGGCGTTCGCGACGTCCGTGGCGACGCGGGCGCGCGCGTCGACCTCGGCGAGCGACGCTTTCTGGACGCCCCCGCGCGCCGCTTCGAGCGCGCCCTTCGCGGCGCGGCGCTCGATCGGCTCCTCGAAGACCACGCCGGCCGACGCCGTGAAGCCGGACAACGTCGACAGCGAGCGGAGCGCCGGCGACGGGTCCGACGCGACGCCCACCGGTCCCGCCGACGCGGTGACGTCGAGCAGCGGCAAGAGCCGGCTATCCGCGACGTCGACGCCGATGCGGAAGGCGTCCGCTCGCGCGTGGAGCGAGGCGATCTCGGGATTCCGCGCCAGCGCCTGCGCGACCGCGTCGTCCTGCACGGGCTGCTCGAAGAGCTGTGGGCGCTCGGTCGCGCGCAGGCTCGCCGCGGCGAGGTCGCGTGGCATCCCGAGCAGGCGCCCGAGGTCCGCCGCGCGCTGGGCCAGCGCGGCGTCGGCATCCACGCTCTCGTCCTCTCGGAGGGCCACGCTCACCTCGACCTCCGCCGACGCCGACGGAGGCGCCTTGCCGACGGCGATCTGCGCATTGACGGCGGCGAGCTGGGCGCGCGCCGCGTCGAGCGCCGAGCGATGCTCCGTCACCGCGCCGGCGGCGAAGGCGAGCTCCCAGTAGGCGCGGGCCACGTCGCGCGCGAGCGTCGTGGCCCGGGCCTCGAGGTCGAGCGACGCGACGCCGCGGTTCACGTTGGCGAGGCGCAGCGGCGCACGGGCCACGTCGTAGCCGCGCCCGCGAAGGAGCGGCTGCGTGGCCACGATCTGCGCGGACGGCTGGTAAACGTCGAGCGTGCCGACGCCTCCGGTCGACGACGCCGCACCGATCCGCGCCCACGGCGCGTCGAGCTTCAGCGCCACGCTCCCCCCCGTCGATAGGGGGCGAGTGAGCGACGCGCTGGCGTCCACGGCGTCGTAGGGCGTCGTCGGTGTCGACTGCGCGGCTGCGTTCGGGCCTCGCGACCGCGACCACGTCACGCCGGCGCCGAGCACGAAGTCGTCGAGCCCGCGTGCCTCGGTGACGCGCGCGTCGGCGACCTGAACGTCGACGACGGCGGACGCAAGGGTGGGGTTGTGCGCGATCGCTCGACGCATGGCGTCGCCCAGCGTGAGGCCGTCGCCATCTGCGCGCGCGTCGCCAGCGGCGGACGCCATCGCCACGGCGAGCGCGATCTCGAGGAGCGTCTTCTCACTCATGACGCAGCGCTGCCATCGGGTGAATGCGCGTCGCGCGCCGGGAGGGAATCCAGCACGCAAGCGCGGCGACCGCGATCATGAGCGGCGCCGTCACCGCGTACGGCGCGAGGTCGAAGCTCCCGACCTCGAAGAGGAGCGGGGTGAGCCAGCGGTTCAGCGCCGCGGTCAGCGCCACCGCCGAGGCCAGGCCGACGAGCACGCCGACGCCCGCGAGGCCGAGCCCTTGCGCGACCAGCATCGTCTTCACCTGCCCAGCGCTGGCGCCGAGCGCCATGCGAATCCCGAGCTCCGACGTCCGGCGCTCCACCGTGTACGCCATGACGCCATAGATGCCGATCGCCGCCATCAAGAGCGCGATTCCCGCGAAGACGCCGAGCAGCGTCGCCACGAAGCGGGGCTTGGCGATGGACTCGGCGACGACGCCGTCCATCGTCTGCAGGTGGGCGATGGGCAGCGTCGGATCCGCCGACGCGACGTACGCGCGCATCGCCCCGAAGAGCGCGCGCGGGTCGCCGTCGGTCCGCACGACCAGCTTCAGCTGCCGCGGCGTGAAGCCGATGAGCGACGCCTGGTGCACGGGGATGAACACCTCGGTGCCGACCTTCGCGTCGAGACCGCTGTTCTTGATGTCGGCGACCACGCCCACGATGGTGTGGACGATGTCGGGCTTGTCCTTTCCACCGGACCCCGGGGACACGACGATTCGCTTGCCGAGGGCGCTCTCGCTGGGGAAATACTTGCGCACGAAGGCCTCGTTCACGAGGACCACCGGCTCCGTCGTCGTCACGTCGGTGCGCTCGATCGTCCGCCCCAGGACAAGGCGTGCGCCGAGCGTCGACAGGCCTTCCTCGCTCATGCCCTGCCAGTGGTCGATGATGAAAGGCGGTTCGTTCTTCGCCCGCATGCGACCGACGATCTCGAAGTCGTTCGCGACGACCGGCCGCGACGGCGGCGCGCCGTAGACGAGCGCAGCCGAACGAACGCCCGGCAATGCTGCGGCCCCGTCGCGCAGGCGCGTGACGAACGCATCGACGTCCTCGTCCTTCGGGTACGTCCGCGGATCGAGCTGAAAATCCAGGGTCACGAGGCCGCGAGGGTCGAAGCCGGCGTCCACCCGTGCGAGGTGCGCGAAGCTCCGCGTCATGATCCCCGCGCCGGCCACGAGGACGATCGCGAGCCCCACCTCGATAACGACGAGGGCCCGGCGGAACAGCTGCTTTCTGCCGCTGCCGACGGAGCGCTGCGTGGCGCCGCGGAGCGCCTGACCGAGATTGCCGCGCGCGTGGAGGATCGGCGCGAGCCCGAAGACGAGGCTCGTCGCCGCGGAGACCGCGAGCGCGAAGAGGAGGACCGAACCGTCGAGCGCAATCTCCTTGGCGCGCGGCATGCCCTCGGGCAAGAGCGCCACCACGGCGTCGAGGCCCCAGGACGCCATCGCGACGCCGGCCGCGCCTCCGAGCAGACCCAGCACCAGGCTCTCGGTGAGGAATTGCCGCGCGAGGCGCAGCGGCGTGGCGCCGAGGGCGGCTCGAATCGCGATCTCTCCGCTCCGCGCTTCGGCCCGGGCGAGGAGGAGGTTCGAGATGTTGGCGCACGCGATGAGGAGGACGAACAGCACCGCTGCTTCGAGCGTGACGAGCGCAGGACGGACCGGACCGACGAGATCGTCGGTGAGCGCGGCGAGGACGAGCGGATGCATCGGAGCGATCGTGTGTCCGTTCGGATCCGCCTCGTGCCACGCGTTGCCCAGCGAGACGAGCTCGGCGCGCGCGGCGGCGGCGTCGACGCCGGGGCCCAGGCGACCGGTCAGCGTGAGGTAGTGGTTGTACGGGACGGCCTTCTTGGGGTCGATGCGCAGCGGCACCCACGCGTCCGTGCCGGCGCGCGGGAAGTCGAATCCCTTCGGCATGACGCCGAGCACCGTCACCGGGACGGCGTCGAGGCGCATCGTCTTGCCGACGATGCCGGGATCGGCGCCGAACGTGCGTCGCCACAGGGAGTCACTGATGACGATGACGCGCGGGTCGCCGGGCGTGTCCTCGCTCGCGTCGAAGAAGCGCCCGAGCGTCGGCGAGACGCCCAGCACGGACGCGAAGTTCGCCGTCGTCGCCACCGCCTCCGCGGCGATGGGCTCTTGGCCTCCGGTCACGTTCACGCGATCGAACGTCCACGCGGCGATCGCCTCGTACGAGCGCGCTTCTTTAACGAGGGCGAGGTACTCGGGGGCCGACACCCAAAACTTGTCGAACCCCTGCGACGGAAATTGCGAGTCGACGCGAACGAGCTGCTCGGGCGCGCGGTACGGCAGCGGGCGCAGCATCACGGCGTTCACCACGCTGAAGACCACGGTGTTCGCGGCGATCGCGAGGCCCAACGTGAGCACGGCGACGACGGCGAACGTCGGGGCCTTCACGAGGAGGCGCAGGGCGTAGGCGGCATCCTGACGAACGGTCATGACGACAGCCATCGCAAGGCGCAGGCCAGCGCGAATCGGCTGAAATTCGAGCCTCTCGTCGTGCGCGGCGGCGCGAGCACCGTCCGTTTACGGGACGCGCGTCCCATTTCCGGGATCCCGCCTCCCGCGGAAAGAAGAGGAGCCATGGTCCCAAAAAGCCCTGACACCACCTGGTCGCTGGATCGCGAGATCGTCCTGTCGCGCGTGTTCGAGGCGACGCGTGCGCTCGTCTACGACGCGTGGTGGCGCGATCTTCGGCAATCGCATCGTGTTCCTCGAACGCCCCCGACGGCGGCTCCTTCGACGGCGGCTGAGCGCACCTCCGCTCGGCTCGGTTTCGTCCGTCGTGAGCCGTCGCGTTTCGTCATCGCCGTCGGGGTGGACGACCGCGGCGTCCCCGGAGTGGAAGTAGCCTTTCTTCATCGCGAGCGCCGTCGCCTCGGGGTCGTTGTAGTAGCCGTTCATCACCACGTTTCCGCGGACCGTGATCTCGCCGACCGTTGCGCCGTCCTGGGGGAATGGTTTCGTTGGATCAAGGACGCGCTTCGCGACATTCGAGCCAGTCCGACAGGAGCGCTCTCGAGGCTGCGGGGTCTTCGAGGGACGGGACGTGCCGCGTCTCCGGCATCACCTCGAGCCGACCGCACCGCAAGAGCCGAACGTGCTCGCGCGCGAGCTCCGGAAGCCACATCGGATCGCGCGGGGACGTGACGAAGAGCGCGGGTACCTCGATGGAGGCGAGCCGGTCGACGAGAGACGGGCGGCCCAGCATGACGCCCTTCATCGCGCGGAGAGTGCGCTCGCGCCCGGGCGTCGTCGCCGCCTCTCCGACGTACGCGTCGGTCTCCGGATGCCGTGCGCGTGTCTCCGGGAGGAGGAGGCCGTCCTTCACGGCCTCGAGCAGCCACGGACGCCAGCCCACGGCACCGAACACACGCGCGAGCGCGGCAAGCTTGAGTCGCGCGAAGCCGCTGAGCGCTTGCATCGGCGAGCTCAGCGCCGCCAAGCTGCGCAGGCGACTCGGAGCGCGCGCAGCGAGGACCACTCCAACGTGGCCACCCCATGCGTTGCCGATCCAATCGACGCTCGCGAGGCCCAGCGAATCGAGGATCGCGCACGCCGCGTCTGCGCAGTCGTCCAGAGAGTACGGCCCTTCTGGGCCGGGGCTCGCGCCGTGTCCCGGACCATCGATGACGAAGACGGTGCGTCCGTTCGTCAGCGAGGGAAGGAGGGAGTCGAAGCTCCGTCCGTCGAGAAAGAGGCTGTGCCAAAGGACGACGGGCGGCCCAGCGGTCCCGTGACACATCACGCTGAGCGGCCCCAGCTTGGTCGCGATCGTCTCGATTCGTCGGCTCCCGTGCGGGGTGTCCATGCGCGACCTCTCGTGTTGACGCTGTCAACATCGTCACCATAGCTTGGGCGTTGACGTTGTCAACATCGGGAACGAAGATTGGGGAATGGCGATCGAAGGGACGAAAGCTGCGCTCGTTCGCGTCGGCCTCGAGATCGTCGAGGAGCACGGGGTCGACGCGTTGACCTTGCGTGAGATCGGAACGAGGGCAGGGGTGAGCCGTCAGACGCCGTATCGGCACTTCGAGAACAAGGAGGTGCTGCTCGCTGCGATCGCCTCCGAAGGCATGCGACGCGAGCGTGCGTGGATGACGAGCGCGCTCGAGCGCCGCGGCGGTTCCCCCGAGTCGCGGCTGAACGCGATCGCCGAAGCTCACTTGCGACTGCTCACGCGGCACCGCTTCTTGTACGAGCTCGCCTATGGCGGAGCCGTGGCCAAGTCGGCCACCCCGGAGCTCCAGCAGGAAGCCATCGCGACGTTTTCGCTGCTTCGCGAAGCGGTCCACGCCTGCTTTCCGGGGCTCACCGATGTCGCGGTTCTGAGGCTTCGCTGCATCGTCCTCTGGGGAACGGTCCGCGGCATCGCGGAGCTCGAGATGCGCGCTCAGGTTCCCGGGTCGGTGGGAGGAAGCGTCAACGAATGGGTCGGCGAGGCCGTCTCGACCCTTCTCGCCGGTTGGAAGAAAGAGTCACGAGCTCCGACGAAAGAGCGAAAGCGCTAGGTTGGAAACCGTCGGTCGCGCGAAGCGCTCGTTCGGTAGGGCGGCACGTCTTGCCGTCGCAGCTCGGCTCAGTCAGTTCAGCGCGCCGGACTTCGGCCCGCTGGCACGAAGAAATGCTTCGGCGATCGATCCCTCATCGATGAATCCCACCACGCGCCCGCCCGCGTCGATGACCGGGATCTCCCGGAGCCCTTCGGCGCGCATCAGCTCGAACGCGGTGCGCAGATCCTCGTCCACGCGAACGCTGATCGGCGAGCGCATGAGGTCCGATGCATTCACGACGAACTCGAGCCCCGGCTCGGACTGCAGCACGGCAACGTCTTCGCGGTGGATCAGGCCTACGAGCTTGCCCACGTTATCGACCACGGGAAACACCACTTGTCGACTCCCGCCATCGGCGACGCTCATCATCCGGATCGCGCCCGTCGTCGGCTCGAAACTGACGAACGACTCGTCGTGGCGTTGGACGAGTTTTTCGAGTTTCAGATCCTCGAGCAAATCGACCACAGCGCGATCGCGGAGGTGGACGCCGTCCTGCGAGAGGAGCGCGTCATAGATCGGCTCGGGCCGCCAGCTTCGCGCGAGAACGTAGGAGGTCATGTTCGCGATCATGAGCGGCAGGATCAGCCCGTAGCCCGATGTCATCTCCACGATGATCAGCACGCTCGTAATCGGCGCACGGATGGCCGCGCTGAAGACCGCGCCCATGCCCACGAGCGCGAATGCACCGAGCGTGCTGTCGGGATGGCCGAAGAGCGTCCGATCGAGCGAACCGAACGCGCCGCCTAGCATCGCGCCGATGAACAGCGTGGGGGCGAAGATGCCGCCCGCGCCGCCGCTCGAATACGAAAAGACCGTGGCGATGAGCTTGAGGCCGCACAAGATCAACATCACCTTGACGGTGAGCTGTCCGTTGAGCGCGCGCTTCAACACTTCGTACCCGCCGCCGCTTATGCCGCCGCTCCGCAACCAGGCCATCGCAATGACGATGATCACGCCGGTGACGACGCCGCCGAGGGCGGGCCGAGCCCATGGTGGGATCGCGCTGTCGCGGAACCGCTTTCGGAGATAGAGGAGACCGTCCGTGAACACGACCGCGACAGCGGCCGCGGCGACGCCGAGGGCGGCATAGAGCAAGAGTGATTTGGCGTCATCGAGGGCATAGACGTGTGCGACGTCGAACACCGGATGCGTGCCGAGCACGCTCCGCTCGATGACGGCTGCGAGCGCGGCGGCGACGATGACACCGGAGAGAACGGTCTGATCGAGCTTGCCTACGACCTCTTCGATGGTGAACGTCACCGCCGCGATCGGGGCGTTGAAGGCCGCCGCGATGCCTGCCGCCGCACCCACCGGAAGCAGTCGACGCCGCCCTTGCGGCGATACGGGAGCCCACCGGCCGATCAGGCTCGCGAGGCCCGCGCAGATCTGCACGGTGGGTCCTTCTCGGCCGAGCGAGGCGCCGGAGCCAATTTGCATGCTGCCGAGGAAGAATTTGCCGAGCGCGTCGCGGAAAGGAATTCTCCCGACCCGCGATGCATAGGCGGCCTTCACCTGGGGGATGCCGCTTCCACGCGCGCCGGGTACGACGTACTGAAGAAGCACGCCGCAAACGAGCCCGCCTAGCGCCGGCGACGCGATCGACCACGCCATCCACGAGCGTCCGGAGGCGGCCATCGCGCGCGAAATCAAGACACTCTCTCCGAACGCGATCGCGAAGTGGAAGCCCACGGCCGCGAGACCGCACGCGGCGCCGATGACGACGGTCAGCACGAAGAGGCGCTGCGACTCGGTCGGCGCAAAACGGAGCTCCATGCGAAGCGCGTGTAAGCGCCAGGCAAGCAGTCTTGTTCGCAGCCGAGAGAAACGGGTCATCCGCGATGCGCAAAGCATATCAGTCCGGCGCGAGCCGAGTCCGTCGATGACGAGGAGCTTCGGCTTCAAGAAGTAGCTGCGCACGTCGCCGGATGGCGATCGGACAACGCGGAGCAGCGCGAGGACACAAAGCTGCGGATGGGCGATCGGACAAAACGGCGCATTGCGATCACACCGCTGAGGTGACGCGCTCCCGGGGACTCGCACCCACACCGAGCAAGCATCGAGGGCGCCGGCTCCTGGCGTCGGGTTGCCCGTCAGGGCGATTTTTGCGACGGCGCGGGGAGCGGCGCCTGCACGACTAGGGTCGGAATGCGTCGGTCGCTCGCAGCGCGCGTTCGGAGCGCAGCGAAGCTTCCTGGCAAGTCCCGTCCACGCACGGGACCCCGGCGCAGGCCACTCCGCACACACCGCAGTTGTTCACATCGGTCAGGAGGGAGACCTCGCACCCGTTGTTCGCGGCGTGATCGCAGTCGGCGTGGAACGCCACGCACTTCGGGCGGCACGTCTTCCCATCGCAGCTCGGCTCGGCCCACTGACCGACGCGGCACGACGAGCACGACGTGCCGCAAGTGTCAGGGCTCGTGTCGTCCGCGCAGTAGCCGTGGCAGTCGTGGAAGCCTGCGCCGCACGCCGTTTCGACGACGGGTGCATCGTCCGTGGACGCGTCCGCCTGCACGTCGCCCGCGCGCCCGGCGGCGCTGCACCCCGTCGAGAGCGGGACGGCCAGGAGCGACAGGGCGACGAGCCACCTCTGCAACACGCTCCGGTTCGTTCGGCTGTTCATGGGCTTCCTTCGGCGCAACTTCGGCGCTCCATGCCCACCCGTTGCACGACGCGAGCCAGGCGAAAGTTCCCAAAGGCGCCGCGTCACCGACGTTTCGGCTCGCATCGGCGCCACACCACGCACGCATGGCCGCGCGCGGTCCGCCGCAAACTCGGATCGAGCGCGGGGAGGAGCGTCCCTCGGTCGCGCTCGCGCGTGATGTTTACGGAGACTCGCCGATCGGCGGAAGCTCCTCGGGGGCGAGCGTCTGGTCATAGTAACGGGCGGTGCCGTCGGTCACCCACTGCTGCGACGGCCATTCCGCGTCGCTCACCGAGTGGGTGAGCTCGTAATACAGGCTCTTGTAGGTGGTCGGGATTGCGCCGGCGGCGTACGCCGGCTCGAGGTCCTTGGAGGATCCCCCAATGAGAACGTCCTCCACCAGGAAGACGTCGGCGCCGCTTTGCCGGAGGGTCGACGCCGCTTCGAGGACGCCATCGTGCGCGCCGGCGAACGCCAGCTGCGTGGTCGCGCTTGGCCGGCTCGCCAGCGGGAGGATGCCGTGGGTCAGGATGCTGCGCAGCGCGGCCGGAAGCGCGTTCGACGCGGTCGTCGGATCGCTCGCGAAGACCGGAATTCGAAACCACTCGCTGATCGTGAGGAGCTCCTTCAGCCGCACCTGCTTCGCGCTCGCGTTCGGATCCGCGCCGAGCTTGTCGAGCCCGTGCAGCACGATGCCGATCTCGAACGGGCGCACGATCGGTGGGACGCCGGACGAAGGTGGGAACGTCACGGGCGTTCGCCCGGCGAGGATCGCATCGGCGTCTGCGACCGCGATCTGTGCGACTCCTGCCTGACGGAGCCGGCGAAGGGCGGGGACGACGTTGACCTCTTCGCTGAACAGCGCGTCGACGAGAGCGATCACCTCGATGCCCTGCCGGCGAAGCCCGAGGATCGTCTGCATGACGCAGACGTCGGTCTCGGAACCGACCACGAGCAGGCGACGAAGCCCCGAGGCCTTGATGGCCGCCGCAAACTGGGGCTGTCCGGTCGCGTCGAACGTCGTCTTGATGAACTCCTGGGCACCGGCGGGCACGTCTCCGGCGAGCGACGGAGGAAGGGCCGAGTCGCCGGTTTTTTCTGCTTCGTAGGTGATGAAGACCGGCACCTGCCTCGCCTTCGCGAGATCGAGGACCGCCTTGTCGTTGACGACGCGCCCAGCGATGTCGCTGCCGGCGTTTCTCCGCGATGCCGTGGTGACGAACTTGTTCTGTACGTCGATCACCACGATGCCCGTGGGTTCGTTCGCAGCCGGCGCGGCGCCGCTGGATCCCGGCGAATCGCCGGAAGGCGCAGCACCGACGCCTCGAGGCGGTTGGCCCGGCGGAGTCTCGCCGCCCACCTCGGAGCCTCCGGGCGAACCGATGGGAGGCCCCGAGCTCGCGCACGCGAAGACAGCGAGGGCGATGGAGAAGAGAGCAGGCCAGGTCCTCCACGTCGGCATGTCGGCGATCCAACGCACGCCGCGTTCCACGATGACGACGAGCGAGCCGCGTCGCAGGGTCGCGATTTTTCGCGTCACGGTGCGCGCGGCGGGCCCGGCGAAACCGTGGGGTTGGACGACCGCGGCCACCACGGAATGGGCGACGACGTCGAAGTCGCAGCCCCGTGAACCTCTGATCCACCCGCTCGCCACGGCGCGCGCCGACCCCCGCGGTCGAGGTCGACGGCGCACGCGAGCCCTTCTACCCTGGAAGCGTGGAAGACCCCACCGACTGCATCGACGACAATACCGTCGCCGCGCTCTTCGGCGGGAGCCTCTCCGCGACCGACCTCGCCAAGATCGACGCGCACATCGACAGCTGCTCGTCGTGCCGCGTCCTCATCTCTCGACTGGCACGACGAGGCCCCGAGAAGGACGCGCCGCGCGACGTCGAGGTGATCACCGGGCCTGACGGTACGATCGAAAATCGCGAGCCGCCGCTCGTCGCCGCGAAGTGGACGGCCGGGATGGTCTTCGATGAGCGGTTCGAGATCGAGGAGTTTCTGCGCGCCGGCGGGATGGGCGAGGTCTACCGGGCAAAGGATCGGCGGACGGCGCGCCAGGTGGCGGTCAAGGTGGTTCAGAACGTCAGCGCCGCCGATCTCGGGCGGTTCACCCGGGAATCGCAGCTCCTCGCGCGCCTCTCGCACCCTGCGATCGTAACGTACGTGGCGCACGGCGAGGCCCCCGACGGCTCGCCGTATCTCGCCATGGAGTGGCTGGAGGGGGAGGATCTCGCCGAGCGGCTCCGGCGGGGCCCGGTCACCGTCGACGAGACGCGAAGGCTCGGGGCGCGCGTCGCCTCGGCGCTGGCTGCTGCGCACGCGCTCGGGATCGTGCATCGCGACATCAAGCCGAGCAACATCTTCCTGCCGGCCCGCGACGTGCTGCGCGCGACGGTCCTCGACTTCGGCGTCGCGTTCTCGGCGCCGTCCGCCGGACTCCAGGCGACGCTGACGCGCAGCGGCACGCTCCTGGGCACGCTGGCGTACATGGCGCCCGAGCAAGCGCGCGGAGCCAAGACCGCGGATCTCCGCGCCGACATCTTCTCGCTAGGCTGCGTGCTCTACGAGTGCTTGACCGGCGTCCGGGCGTTCGGCGGCGCCCACGCGGTGGAGGTGCTCGCCAAGATCCTCGCCGATCCTCCGCCGCGGCCGAAGGATCTCTCCGGCGACGTTCCCGAAGATCTCGATCGGCTCGTCGTGCGGATGATGTCGAAAGATCCCGCCGAGCGTCCCCTCGACTGCCTTCAGATCGCCGGCGAGCTCGGAGGTACGCGAACGACGGCGCGCATCCCCCGCACGCGGCGGTGGGCGGGCTTCGCGGCGGTTGCGGTCGCGGCTTGCGCGATCGCGGGCGGGATCCAGTGGACGAGAGCGCGAACGCCAGCGGCGCCTGCGTCGACGTCGGCGGCGAAGGCCCCAGGCAAGCAAGGGCACCCCTTCCACCCCGGCCGGCCGCGACGAATCACGTTCGACGAAGGGTGCGCCGAGCTTCCGTCCTTCACGCCCGACGCGCGGGCCATCGTCTACGACGCGACCGTCGGCGCGATCTCGTGCATTTTTCAGCGCGATCTCGAGAGCGGCGGCCCGCCGCAGCAGCTGACCCACGTGGACGGCTACGACATGGCCGCGGCCGTCTCGCCCGACGGATCGAAGATCGCGTTCCTCCGCATGGAGGGGGGCACGCGCAGCATCGCGGTCATCGATCGCCGCCCGGGGGCAACGCCGCGCGTCCTGGCGACGGGCGCCGTGACGCGACCGACGTGGTCGCGCGACGGACGCTCGGTATGGACCGGCAACGACGTGCGCCTGGAGCGCCACGATCTGGCCACCGGCGAGATCGTCGAGTCGGTGCCGCTCCCGTCGGGCGCGATCGCGCTCCGCGCCGTGGAGCTCTCCGGGGGCAGGATGATCGCCGTCATGCCGGCCGTCCACGGCTCGGCGCAGGCTGGCGTGGGCGTCTGGAGCGCCGATCGCAGCCTGCGATGGCTCTTGCGCGGCGAGATGGACGAAGTGCTCACTGCCTCCCCCGACGGCCTACGCGTGCTCCTCTCCCGCGTAGGCCCTACCGGGGAGAACGAGCTCCTCGACGTTCCGCTCGACGGCACGTCGGTCGTCTCCCTCGCGACGTCGGGCGTCACCCCACGCAAAGGGTTCGACCTCTCCGCCGACGGCCGACACGTGGCGTGGTCCACGTGCCAGGCCCAGAGCCGCCTCGTGGCCGTCGCGGCGGACGGAGGCGTGCAGCCGATGCTGGCCGACTGGAAGTGGGACGAGATCGACGTCGCGTCGATCCCGGGCACCACGCGCGCCGTCGTTCTCTCCGCGCGCGCCGGCCCCAGGGCCCCGTGGGTGGTCGACCTCGCCCAGGGTACGGCGCCGCGCGCCATCGACGTCGGCGATCTGACGCCCATCGGCGCGAGCGTATCCGACGACGGAGCGTGGCTCGCGTTCTCGTCGTTCGGCAAGGGCCTGCGGGTCGTGCGCATCGATGGCAGCGACCGCGCGCGTGCCATGACCAAGACCGATCAGGACTTTTCTCCGTCGTTCGTACACGGCACCCACGACGTCCTCTTTCACACGATCCTCCCCGACGGTCGCGTCCAGATCCGGCGCACGTCGATCGACGGTGGAGAGGCGACCGTGATCTTCGACCAAAGAGCGCGCGCGCCGAACGCTTCGCCCACCGACGATCGTTTCATCTACCTCGCTGGAGAAAAGAACGCGGAGCTCGTCCCGACGATGTTCGAGCCCAAATCGCGTCGCTCCACCCCGATCTCTTCCAAGCTGCGCGCAGGCGCGTATTCCGCGGTGCGATTCACGCCGGACGGACGCAGGGCCGTCGTCGTCCAGAGCGAGCCCGAACAGGTCGAGATCGATCTCGCGACGGGCACGATCGTCCACACGATCCCCCTCGAGGCGGTCGCACTGAGCTTCGTGGGGGAGAGGACGGTGCTCGCGAGCACCCGCTGGGAGGGGGACGTGTGGCTCGCCGACGATCCGTTCGGCGAATGAAGCGCGGCTAGGGCCCCGACTTCGGCAGGTACTTGCGCAGGCTGAGATCGACCTGGCTGCGGATCATCCGAAGGATGCTCTCGACCTCGGCTTTGGGGACGCGAAGGCGGGCGATCATGCTCTTGCGCGTCTGCGCGGCGATCTCCTCGCGCGCGCTCTCGATCCAACGCACCACCGTGATCCGATGGACCCGGTAGATGCGCGCGATCTCTTCCATCGTGAGCCCGTCGACGTGGTGCTGGCGCAAGACGTTGCGGTCGCGTGGCGTCAGGGTGGCGAGCGCGGCCTGGAAGGCCTCAGCGAACTCGACCCGATAGTGCTTCTTGAGGTGTGCGAGCTCCGCGTCGGCGTGGCCCTCCCCCGCACTCCGCGTGAAGACACGCTCCTCGTCCAAGGCGACCTCGCGCTTCTTCGAGCGGAGGAGACTGAGCGCGATCCGCAGCGCGACTACGCTGGTCCAGCTGCCGAGGTCGCCGCGGCCGGAGTATTCGGCGATCCTCCGGCCCCTCTCGCCTTCGCCCACGAGGAGCTTCATCGACGTGAGCTGCTTCACGTCGCCCGAGAGTCGCGCCAGGTCTCGCGGCAGTGGAAAGATCGGATCGAGGTAGGTCTTCGTGAACGCGGAGATCGCCGCGTCGTCCCCTCCGGCACATGCGCACGCGAGCCAGAGGTCGCCGGCGCGGACCTCCTCGAGCGCCTCGAACGGCTCCTCCTCTTTTGCAACGTGACGAGCGAGGTGCGCGACGAAGTCGTCGGCGGCGACGTCGATCGCCGGCCAGGCCTCACGCGCGGCGGACACGATACGTGCGAGCGTCTCGTCGAGACGCGGATCTTCCTCGGGCAGGATCCGGCGAAAGGCTTGGGAGAGTCGGGCGCCGTTCACGTCCGGCGAACATAGCGGGGGTGCCCGGGGTTGCAACCGAGGGTCCCCTCACGACGAAATGATCCATCGAATCGGCCGGTTGCTGCCGAGCTCGTTTTGTTGCTACTCGGCGCGCGCGGCGGGCGTCTCAAGCGTGAGGAGCAAATACCAAACATGCCTACCGCCACGGACGTCCTTGCGCGCGCGCTGCGCGCCGCCGACTTCGAGCCGCCGCCCGACTGGACCAGCCGGACCATCGTGACCCTCAGCGAGCCGCCCGCCCCGGGCGGTGGCACGCCTGCGAGCGTCGTCCTCGTGAGCGAGCCGCGCCGCCCGGGAGACACCGTGCACTCGCTCGCGCTCCAACAGATCGCGGATCTGCGCGACCGCCGCGGGCTCCGCGTCCTCAGCCATTGCGCCTCGGACGCGCAGGGGATGTCTCGAGTGGAGATCGCGATCGAGCGGTCCGGCGACGACGGGATGATCGTGCAGACGTGCACGTTCATCGAGATCGACGAGCAAGACGGGCCGGTGATCCTCAACGTGACGGCCACCTGTTCCAAGGATCGCTACACCGAAATGTACCCTGCGTTCTCGCGCCTCCTCGACTCCGCGCGGGCGAGCGCCGCGCCGAGCGGGATCGTCCCTCGCCCCGTGCCGCGACAAATCTCCGAGCCCCCGCCGGACGTTGACCTCTCGCGCACGCTGCCGCCGCCCCTCCCCGCGTCGTACGTCCCGATGCCGGGGCAAAGGGCGCGAAGGTGACGGGGTGAGCGTCGCCGCCCTGAAGAACGCGGCCGCCTTCGTCCACGTCGGCAACCGCGGGGTGCACATCGGCCCCGGCGTGCTGCGGGGTCCCCGCGCCGCGCCATCCGTCGATCTCTTTCGCAGCTCGATCGGCGCGATCGGCGCGCTCTTGGGGGCTGCGAGCCGGGGGCTCGGCCCCGCCTTCAAGACAGGAGACATCGAGCTGCCGACGCCGCCTTCCCCGTGGGTGGCCGCGCACCACGCCGCGCTCAAGCAGGCGCTGGGCGACGAGCGGGCCCTCTTGCTCGAGAAGAAAGCGGAGCTCGCGCGCTGGGACGTCCTCGCGAAGGCCAACTTCGCGCGCTTCTTCGGACCGCCGACCGAGCCGCGCCGCGCGATCATCCAGGCCCGCGTCGAGCACGAGCTGGCGCTCAACAAGGAGCTGACCGACGATCCGACGTTCAGCCACTTCCGAGACTCGACCAACCCCGACTCGAACTTGTTCGCGTACGTCCACCCGGGCGACCAGCGCCACACGATCTTCCTGGGCGACATGTTCAAGAAGGCCGCGTCGATCGGAAAGGACTCGAAGGCCGGAACCTTGGCCCACGAGATGTCCCACTTCAACGACATAGGCGCGACGGGCGACAAGGGGTACGGCATCGAGAACGCCTTGCGGCTCGCCAAGACGAGGCCCGAGGACGCCATCACCAACGCCGACAACTTCGAGTACTACATCGAGAACGCCAAATGACGGACGCACCCCGTGCCATGGCCCCCAGCGCGTGCGCGACGCTGTCGATCGCGACCGACGCCGGCGTTCGCGCGACGATTTCGATCGTGAACCGTTCGGCAGCCCCGATCTTCGTCGACCGCTCGCAAGCGGCCCTCGACGGCGCGCTCGAGAACGACCTCTTCGCGATCACGCCGGCGGGCGGGCCCAGGGTCGGTTACACCGGGCCGCTCGTGAAGCGAGGGCCTCCCGGTCCGGAGGGTTTCGTGCGCCTCGGGCCGGGCGAGTCGATCGAGACGTCGATCCAGCTCGACCGCTTCTACGCGTTCCCTCCCGAACGGCGTCGCTACATCGTCCGCTTCACGTCGTACCAGCAGCCGCCCGACGGGTCGGAGCCATGGGACCTCGAATCGAACGAAGCTTCCTTTGTCGCGGGGGCCGCCGGAGCGTCGAGCTTCGGGGAGTGAGCGCGCGCTCAGCGGATCTTGCGCAGGTAGTCGGCGAGGCTGTCGATCGTCGTGTAGCCGATCTCGACCGCGCCGAAGCCGATGCCGGCTGCGCGCTGCTCCTTGGTGGGGTGGAGCTGACGCATCGTCACGACCGTCTTCTTGTCGGCCTGCTCGTCGAACGTGACGGTCACGCGGAAGCGCGTCTCGTCGTCGTCCTTGTCCTGGCCGTGATCGAACACGAGCAGCTCGGGCGCGCGCATCTCGAGGAACACGATGCGATTGCCGAAGATCGTGCCGGTTGGCACCTTCATCATGTTGCCATCGTTGGCGACCATGTCGAAGCGCCACTTCCCGCCGACGCGTGCGTCGATCTCGCGCGTCGTCGTCGTGAAGCCCTTCGGACAGAACCACTTCGTGAGGTGCTCGGGCTGCGTCCACGCGTCGTAGACGAGCGCACGCGGCGCCTCGAACACGCGCGACAGGACGATCTCGCGATCCAGCGACCACGTCGTGTCAGGGCTTTTTGCGACCATGGCTCTTCTTCTCTTCTTTCTTGGGTGGGGTCGGCTGTTGCTTCTTCAAGTACTCGTCGAGCTCGTCGAAGCGCTGCTCCCACGCGCGCTTCGTGTGCTGCGTCCATCGGTTGATCTCGTCGAGCGCGTCCGCCTCGAGCCGGCACGGCCGTCTCTGCGCGTCGCGTCCGCGCGAGATGAGCCCCGCGTTCTCGAGCACCTTGAGGTGCCGCGAGATCGCCGGGAGGCTGATGTCGAACGGCGCGGCGAGCTCGAGAACCGTGGCCTCCCCGCCGGCGAGCCGCGCCACGATCGCGCGACGCGTGGGGTCTGCGAGGGCGCCGAAGATCTCGTCGAGATTCGCGGGCGACGTCATATTTAACGTATAGGTTATTTAACCAATACGTCAACTACAAAGGGCGTCACTCTTGCGGGCGGCCTCGTCGGACAGTAGCGGCGCTTCTCTTCGCCGGCCGGCCGCGTCGCGAGGGAGGCAGCGCGCGAGGACGGAGGAGCTGCCCCGGCGCGACACCGAGCGCGCGCGCGAGGGCGAAGAGCACGCGGACGCTGAGGTTCGTTGCCGCCCGCTCGACGCGCTGCACGTACGCGAGATCTTGATCGGCGCGCTGGGCCAGCGCCTCTTGGGTGAGGCTGCGGCGCGCCCTAAGGCCGCGCACGTTCGCCGCGATCGACGCGAGCAAGACCAGGAACTGCGGGTCTTCTGCCCTCATGAAGAGAGCAACGGCCACGGCCGCGATCCGGATAAGTTTTGAAATTGAGGACGATACGCCGTTATTTATCGCCGAATTTCCAGATAGTGACAGAGGGAATGGCGAAGGCGGAGGATCGTATCGCGAGGGTGGCGCTCGCCCACGCGATCAACAACCCGCTCACTGTGCTCGTCGCGAACCTGACGTTCGCGCAGGAGGAGCTCGAGGCGCGCGCGGTCGACGACCAGACCCTGGCCGGTGTCCACAAGGCGCTGGCGGAGGCGATCGGCGCGGCGAATCGCATCCGCGACTCGGTGGCGAAGTTCGCGCCCGCCGTCGGGGCGAAGTCGAAGCGGTAGGGTACCGGCGCGTCTAACCCGTGCTCAGGTTGCAGTAGGGCGCGGCGCAGCGATCGGCGCGGCCGGCAATACCACCGTGAACGTGCTGCCTTTGCAGGGGGTGCTGTCGATTTCGACCTTACCGCCGTGTGCGCTGACGATGCCGTGTGCGATCGATAGCCCAAGCCCCGTGCCCTTGCCTGTTTCCTTCGTCGTGAAGAAGGCGTCGAAAATTTTGGCCTGAATTTCGGGCGCGATTCCGACGCCGGTGTCGGTGACGGAAACGACGACCTCACCCACGCCGCGGCGAGACGTCGCCAGCACGAGCCGCCCCCCTTTGGGCATGGCGTCGCGAGCGTTCAGCGCAAGGTTCAGGAGGACCTGCTCGAGCAGGACACGATCGCCCACGGTGCTCGACGGCGACGCCGCAAGCTCGACGGCGACGTCGACCCCGGAGGTCCGGAGCGTGGCGCCAAGGAGCTGCGCCGTCTTGCGGACAAGCTCGTTGACGTCGATCGGCGTGCGCCCGATCGCCGAGCCCCCGCGCGAGAACGCCAAGAGCCCTCGCGTCAGCTCGGCGCACGCCGACGCTGCGGACTCGGCCACGTCGAGCTCCGCGTTCTCGTCGCCGGTTCGCGCGAGCGAGAGCGCGCCGAGGAGCACCGTGAGCTGGTTGTTGATGTCGTGCACGACGCCGCCGGCGAGCGTACCAATCGTAGCCATGCGCTGAGTGTGGCGACGTTCCGCTTCGAACTGCGCGCGTTCGCGGACGGCGGCAGACGCTTCGAGGAAGCGGGCGCCGAGGGCGTCGACCTCGGCGATGTCGGTCTTGGGAACTTCGATCGCATCGCCGTCGGTCATTCGTTCGGTCGATGCGGCGAGGGCGAGCAATGGCGCGCTGAAACGCCGCGCGAGCGCGACGGCGCGCCAAAGGACGAGGAGGACGACGAGGGAGGCGACACCGAACATGATCCAGGCGACGCGTCGGGGACCGACGAGGAGCTCGCTCGCGGGGATTCCCATCGAGATCGTCCAGTCGATCCCTGGCTCGCCATCGAAGCGCAGGCTCGTGAGGTAGTAGTCCGCCCCGGCGATCGAAAGCTGACCCTCCTTCGCAGCGCCCGCGACGACACGGTCGGCGAGTGGGAGAAAGTCCGGCCCGATCGGGCGACCAATCGGTGTCGCCTCTATCCCCCGAAACTCAGGTAGCGGCGGCAGAAGGATCGGGCGGCTCTCGGCGTCGGTGATGAGCGTCAACGTTCCCGGCGACGGTTGCATCGCGCGGATGTCCGAGAGGAGCTGGTCGAGCGAGAGCGCGCTCTCGACCACGGCTCCCGCGAGCGCGGGCGCTTCGTGTGCCTCGACCTTCCGCGCGTAGGTCATGCGGTAGCGGTTGATGAGCGCGCCGTCGGCCTTTTGCAGGAACGGGGCGCCCCAACGCCCGTCGGTGCGGAGCAGCGCATCCCGATACCAAAGGCGCTCGCGAATGTCCGGCCGCTCCGTCTCCGCCTCCCCGTGCGACACGAGCCGCTCGCGCGCAGGGGACCAGAGGATGTCTCGGCACAGCGTCTTGGTCAGCGTGTTGGTCAGCGTCTTGGTCCCATCGCGGCGGCACTCCTCCGTCATGAAGCCCTCGGCAACCGGCGCGATGTCGAGGATCCAGCCGTCCCCCATCGCGAGCCCCAGCGAGCGAAAGCTGCTCTCCTTCGGCGCGAGCGCCGCGAGCGTTGCGTGCATCGCTTCGCTCCGGCATCCGTCGCCCCCGTCGAGCACGCAGAGGCGCGCGGCCGCATCCGCGGTGCGCTGATGCCGGCTCACGTGCTCGTGCAGGTCGCTCGCCATGTGGCGCAGGCTCTCATGGGCCTTCGCGTGCGCGGTGTCGTCCATGGCGCGCGCGTAGCCCCAAAGCGAGACGGCCCCCAGCGGGCCAATCGTCAGGCACAGCAGCACGGCGAGATCGGCGAGCAACAAGCGTAGGATCGGCCTAACGCGCACGCGACGATCGTTGGACGGCACCGCACCCCCCATCGTCGGAGCGTATCCCAAGGCCGGAACCCGATTGGTTCACTACGTGCCCTAAACTCCAGCTGCCTTGTCCCACACCACCAGACCTGCCGCCTGCATCAGGGATAGGACGATGTTCCAGTTGGATCGTGGGCATTCTCTCGAAAGATGAGAACGGCCGAGCAGAAGTGGTCAGCGGTCCTCCTTCGCCTTTCGGGGTCGGCCGTGGGGCAACGAGGAACTCGAACGCGGTGCCGAGCATCGAGCACGCCGACTCCACGCGTTGCCCCCACCCCCTTGGAGACCGATGAACCCGATGCCGCGGAGCCGATGGTCTTCGCGGAGGAGCTCGGCGCTGCGGGCTTTCGAGACGTCTCCGTCGAGCGCCTCGACCACGCGGCGCACTTCGCGTCTCTTGACGCCATGTGGACGTCGTTCTCGCGCAGCTCCGCGCCTATCGGGCTCTTTCGCTCGAGGATGGGGACGGAGTGGCCAAGCGCTGCGGCAGCGATCGTCGATGCGCTCCGCACGCGATTCGGCGAGGGCCCGCAGCGCGTGCCCATGCCGGCGTGGCTGGGCTTCGGGAGGCGCTGACCATCTCCGATGAGATCGCATCCTCTTTCGTGTCGCGACTGCCAGCGGTGCTACGCACCCTCCTCCGCCTCCCCGTCGGGCGACGCGATGACCACGGTATAGCCGTTCGGATCGCGGACCCAGAGCTCGCGGTGGTTTGCGTTCGGATTGCGGTGCACGTCGAGCAAAATGGGCGCCTCGAGCTCGCGTGCACGCGCCACTGCGGCGTCGAAGTCGTCGACCTCGAACCACAACAGCATGCCGTTGCCGACGTCGCGCGTGGGGTCGCCCATGGGTCCGTGGTGGTGATCGACCTCCCACGCGTGCAGCTGCATGATCATGCCGTCGGAGCCCCACTTGCTGGTGTGACGGGTCGGATCCCAGAGCCGTTCGTACTCGGCCCCTCCGTGACCGCCCACGCACCCGAGGAGGCGTTGGTACCAGCGGCTGGAGGCCTGAACGTCGCGGCAGTTGATGAGGGGTTGGGAGCGCACGGGAGGATTCTAACAGGTGCGTCGGTGGTGTTCGGTCACCTCGCGTCGAGCGCGCTTCGCGGGTTCGACCTCACGCGCCGGCAACGGGCGATCAGGATTCTGTCCGCGTTCGTCCGGCGCCGGCGAGCACTTCGCGCACGGTCATCGGTTTGCGTCCCAGGAGCTTCTCGAGCGTCGGATCGACCATGGAAAACTCCCCCGCTCGGCTCGCGGTGTGGATCGAGAGCAAAATTTTCGCGCCGCCAGCAGGGACGCCGCGCGCAACCAGGGACGCGCTGTACTCCTCGTCGGAGACGGTCACGCGCTTGATGGCGCGGCCCGTCACGTCGGATGCGATCGTGGCGATATCGGCAAGGTCGAGCGCCTCCGAGGCGGTCAGCGTTACCGGCCCGTCGAACTGCCCCTCAGAAGAGAGGATGACCGCGGCCGCCTCGGCGAGGTCAGCGGGCGTCGTCCAGGACACTTTGCCGTCGGCGGGCGCCTTCAGCTCACCGGTCTCCAGCGCATTGCCGAGTAGACGGCCCACCGTTGTCGCGTAAAAACCGTTGCGCAGGGAGGTAAAGGGCATCTTCGCGGCTTCGAGAAGGGCCTCGGTCGTGGCGTGATCGCGCGCAGGACTGAATGCGGACTCAGGACTCGCAGCCTGGTGGCTCGTGTAGAGGATCCGCCGAGCGCCAGCGTCGCGGGCGGCTGCTATCGCGGTGCGGTGCTGGGGAATCGGGTCGCCGCCCCCGGCAGCAGCGTTGGACGACACGAGAAGGACCTGCGACGCGCCCTCGAAAGCGAAGCGCAGACTGTTCGCATCATTGAAGTCGGCTTGGCGGACGCGCACGCCCCGCTTGGAGAGATCCTCGACCTTGGTAGGGTCGCGGACACTTACGCCGACCTGAGCCGGATCCACACGCTGAAGAAGGGCTTCGAGAATGGCGTGCCCAAGCTGGCCGGAGCCGCCCGTGACGATGATCATGTTGCGATCTTACCCGATGGACAGAGCTGGAAGGAGAGCACGCTCCGCAAGCTCGGCGGCACGGTTGAGACGGAAGACGTTTGCAGGCCGGCCGGTCTTCTCCAAATTCAGCGCGCTTCAAGGGGCGTCCTCCTTCGCCCTCGGCGGCGGTCGCGGCGGAAGGAGGAACTCGAGCGGATCGCGAAAAATTCGCTTGGCCAGCGCCGTCGTCAGATCGCGCACGAACGTAGTGGTTCCGAGGCGCCAGCGCTCGCTCGCGCGAAGCGCAACGCCGAGGGCCAGCACGAAGCTCACCCCGAAGTTGAGCGATCCGATCAGGACGATTCCAGCGATCGCCATGAGGTAGCCGGTTTGGGTGATCGCCTCGGCACCGAGCGCGCTTCCCGCGAACGCGAGCGAGCCCGTCGAGAGGGTCACGTGTCGCACATTCAGCGGGAGACCGAAGAGGACACCAAGCGTCGGCACGATCCCGAGCAGGCAGCCCAGGGTCACACTTCCCCCAACCGATGCCGCGCCGGTGCCCACCGCGTGGGCGAAGCGCTTTGCGCGTTCGGGACCGAGAAGTCGCTTTAGACGACGATGCTCGGCGAGCGCCTCGGGGAGGCGGCGATATGCGATCCAGTTCTCGAACCAGCCCGCACCGAGGCTCGAGAGCCAGAGGAGAACGCCCGTCAGCGCCGCGTACGGGATGGTGCCGCTATGCAGCGGATGCAGCGACTCGATGACGTGCGCCGCCTTTTCCGCACCGAGAAATGGATGACCGGTGACGCGGCGCCAGAGGAAGTCGAAGGCGACCGCGGTCGGGATCACGATTCCGACATTTCCGATCGCGGCGGCGAGCTGCGACCGAGAGATCTGCGCGATCAACGTCACCAGCTTCTCGACGGAGCGGGCCTGCGCGTTGCCCGCGGCACGACCACTCTCAGACTCCAGCGACGCAGCCAGCGCTGCGGCGGTCATCGACGGCTGCTTGGTCGCAAGCGTGAAGCCGACCGCGCCCATGAGGAGAAAGCTTCCGGCGTAGTTCACGCAAGCGAGCGCGCTGGCGAAGAAGATCGGAAGAGCGAGCTCCGCCGTCAAGAGCTTGATGGCGGCGGTGAATGCGGTGAGGAAGCCCCCGCCCGCGGCGGAGAGCAGCATCATGCGCCATTCACGCGATGTCTCCGTGATGTAGTGCTCGCCAGTCTTGCCGCTTCGCTCCACGATTTTTCGTGCGAGCAGATGCGAGCTCGTTCTCAAGAGCTCGAGAACGCTGCGGCCCTTGAATTGGGCCTGAACGAGGCTCAGCGCGAATCGCCCGAGGTTGCGCGCCAGTGTGTCGATGGTGCTCGGCACGATGAGCTCGACGAGCTGCTCGAGCCGAGCGAGCTGCGCGGTCATGAGCTCGATGCGATAGACGAGGTCGACGCTGACGCCGAACTCTTCGAGGTGGGCACGGACCTGGCGAAGCGCGTCGCGGCACTCGTCGATCATCGACAACGCGCCCTCGTTGCTCATCGAGAGTCGGGGCGGGCCGAGCTGCACGGCTTCGCACAGTTGTGGCAATCGTAGGAAGGGGAGGCTCGCGACGGACATACCAGGGAGTCGATCGCGAAAGTCCTGTGCGACGCCGAGAGCTGCGATCCGCGCGGCGAGGATCCGCATCGCATCGGACATCGAGCCGGAGAGCGGCTTCCACGCCATCGAGAGCGGTGCCTCCGTCTTCTCGAGGATGGACCAGAGCTCTTTCCAAAGCTCCGTAGGGCATCGCTCGAGCCATCGCGCCTCGGCGACCGTCGGGAAGAGATGCGCGATGAACTCCGCGAAGCTCTTGGGCGCGGGCGGCGTCGGCAGGAGGCTGCGTGAGATCCGGTCGCTCGCTTCACGCCAGAAACCAGACTCCACGGGGATGCCGACGTCGGCGAAGAGCTTGGTGCCTCGCAGCTCGCTGACGACTGCGGTCAGGAGCGTCGCGAAGCTCTCGCGAAACACGGCGACCGAAGCGAGCGCGAGGACGAAGCCGCGGAGCCGATTCGTCCTCGCGTCGTCCGAAGTGCCGCTGAAGAAGGTTCCGTGAGTGCCGTGGAGCCAGCTCCCGAGGTCCTCGAGCCACGCCGAGCGCTCGGCATGATTCGGCGGGATGTTGGCCATCCGCGTCAGGAGGACGCGGAGATCCGTGATGACGCGCAGATCCTTGATGTGCTCCGCGAGCAGGGCATCGAGGTGCGCTGGATCGAGCGAGGTCATCGCGTACGTTGCAATGACGTCACGGCTTCGACTGCGCGAGCAAGAAGTCGATCACCGCTGGCGCGAACGCCGGCGTCCAAGGCGGGGCGTGCCGAGCGCCGGCCATCTGCCAGAACTCCACACGTCCCCCCGGCTTGCAGCCCGACGTGTACTTGCCGACCGACGTCTCGGCCCCCGCGAGGATCGAGACGAGGTCGAGGTTTGGCGACGAGCTGTCCACGACGCCGTCGCATCCGTTGAAGGTCACCCAGTCCTGCACCGACTGCATCGCGGAGGGGATGGGTGCACCGGTGATGAGCGTACCGCCGCCGAACGGGTTCGTCGTGTCGGCGTCGCCGTGGAGGTGCAGCTGCGCGACGGGCCCGCTCGGCGCGCACTTCGTAACGTCGACGTACATCGCACCGGCGAGCGTCACCACGGCCGCGATTTGGTCGGCGTGGTCACACGCCATGCGGAAGGCCATGAACCCGCCGTTCGAGTGTCCAATGAGGTAAACCCTCTTCGCGTCCACGCTGTAACGGGCTTTGATTTCGTCGATCACGCGGCTCAAGTAGCCCGAATCGTCGACGCCGCTGCCCGCCACATCGCAGCACGCGTCGGTCGCGTTCCAGAATTGCTTCCCGGTCGGGTCGACCGTCCCCTCGGGCATCGCGTAGAGAAAGCCGCGCGCATCGGCCTGCGGCGCGAGCCGGAAGTAGGCTTCTTGGTTGGCGGCGGTGCCGCCGTAGCCGTGGAGGCCAACGAGGAGCGGCATCGGCTTGCCCGGCGTGTAGCTGGGCGGAACGTACATCGTGACCGGGCGATCGCCGCCGATGGGCGGTCCTGCGTCGGCCGCCGCCGAGTCCGCCGCCGCGTCCGGCGCTCCACCTTCGCCCGAGCCCGGCGCCTCTGCGTCGCCGGACGAGCCCGCGCTCGCGGCCGGGGCCGAGCTCGACGAGGAGCATCCGCACGCGGCGGCCAGAACACACGAGGCAAGGACGACGGGGGCGACACGCATTCACGCGATCGTAGCGCGCGTGGCCATAGAAGGGCCAGGTCCGCGCCGCCGGTCTCGAGATGACGCGCCTTCCGGGGTGCGCTTTTGCGATCAGTGCGGCGAGCCGGGGCCGGACGTGCACGCGGCGGAATCGTCGCTGCGCGGCACCCAGTGGCCGTTCTCGCATTGCAGGGTCGCGGTGCAGTAACCGCCGCCGACGTGGCAGGGCTCCTCGACGTTCTGGACCGTCGTGCACGCGTGCCCATCGTCCTGTCGGATGATCCAGTGGCCGTTGTCACACTGGAGCGTCTCGGTGCAGAAGCCCGCGCCCTGGTCGCACGCGTCCGGCGCTGTGCTGCCTCCGCCGCCTCCGCCGCCGACGCCGACAGCGACGCCTCCGCCGCCGCTGCTGCTGCCCGCACCGGTCGAGCCGTTGTAGCGGATCGCGTAGAACGTCTCGCGCTGGTAGTCGACGTAGACCTCGTCGCCGTGGATCGACACGGCCGACGTGAACTCGTGCGCGTACGGTATCGACGACGAGCAGCCCGGCTCCTCCATGAAGACCGCGGAGCGTCCCGGCGTGACCCAGTGCTTGAAGAGCATGATGTGCCCGTCCGGCGTCTTGTTGAGCGCGTCGCCGGGCCGGAGATCGACGCCGTTGATCGTGTGCGAGAACGAGTGGCCGTACGGCGCGAACTCCGAGGTGACGTAGCCGCCGCCGCCGCCTGCCGGGATCCCCCACGCATACGTGATGAAGCCCGAGCAGTCGGAGCGGTACGCGTTCCACGCCGCGTTGCTCTCGCGCTCGCAGCGGTGGCTCGGCCCCTCCCAGCCCCAGCAGGCCTTGTCGTAGTCGACGTGGCCGTGCGCCGCTTGGCAGTAGTGCAGATTCGCGTTCACCCACTCCATGCCGCGCGACACCATCGTGGAGCCGACGATCGCATCCGAGTCGGAGCCGACGCCTTCACTACCGTCACCGCCCGGGGTGGACGAGCACGCGGCGGCGGCGAGCGCGAAGGGGGCGACGGCGAGGAGGCGAAGATGGCGCGCGGTCTTCATGCGTACGCACATCGCAACGCCTGTGCCTCGCCGCACGCGGCGCTCCCGCGCGATCCGACGCACCGCGTCGAGGCTCGGCGATCCGCCGCTTTCGCGCAGAAATTTACCCTCGAACGGCACGACCTCGCCTGCGGTCGGCTCACCCGCGCCCGCGCGCCGCACCCTGGTCGTCGCGTATCTCACGTCGTCCGCGCTCGCGATCCGGTCGTCATCGCACGCGACTCCACCCGCGAGCGAATGCGATCCAGGATCGCCCGTGCGCCGGGGCAACGCGGCGCCCAAAAGGTCGCCGTTCTGACTGGAAATCAAAAATTCCGTTTAGAGTAAAAACTCTAGATTCCCTTCTCGGGCGCCGGGCGAAGGACTAGGCTGCGCAGCCGTGGTGGGGGCCAGGCCGACCCTCGCCCTTTTTTCGAGCGCTCTTTCCGCTCGCCGGGAGACGTCAGAATGCGCACCACCAGCTCGGGATCGTTTCGCGCCATCGCACTCTTCGCACTCCTGGCGGTCGTCATGGCCTGGGCGTGCGGGAGCGGGCAAGACGGCGGTCCGCCGGATGGAGTCGGCGTCGGGGGCGGCGGTGACGGCGGCGACGTCGACGGTTTCTCCTTCGGCTCATTCGACGGCTCGCCCGACTTGACCGGCACGCTGGCGATCACCCCGGTGGATCCGACCGTGACCGTCACGACGGGCCAGCCGACGCCGACCATCTCTTTCAAGGCCACGCTCGATGGGCGGCCCGTCCCCGCGAGCTGGCAAGTCGATCACGGTGAGCTAGGGTCGATCGATCAGACGTCGGGAGTCTTCACGCCCCGAGGCACCCTCGCCGGCAAGACCGACGTTCACGCGCACTACTTCACCAAGGAGGCGCGGACCAGCGTGACGGTGAAGGTCCACATCGTTCAGAACGGCGACTCCGCGGGCGACGGCGGCGCGGGAGCCGGCGGATACGGCGGCGTGGGCGGCGAAGGGCCCGGAGGCCCCGTCGACGATGGGACCCACCAGATCCTGACCGGACCGCCGACCCCCGATCCGTCGTTGGCGTGGCTCTACCCCTACGACAAGACCGTATGGCCGCGCGGAATCCTGGCGCCGCTCCTCCAGTGGAAGACGCAGAGGCCATTCGATGCAGTCTACATCCACATCCAGGAAGCGCTGTGGGAGTACGAGGGCTTCTTCAAGAGGCCCGCCGTACCGTTCGTCCACCATCCCATTCCGCAGAGCGTCTGGAAGTATATGACGCTCTCGAACGGAGGCGAGCCTGCGACGGTGAGCTTGGTCTTCGCGTCCGGCACGACCGCCTATGGCCCCATCCGCGAGACGTGGAAGGTCGCGCAGGGAACCTTGAAGGGGACCGTCTACTACAACTCGTACGGAACGAATCTGGCGACGAGCGGTCTCAAGTCGATCACCGGAGCGGACATCGGGGCGGCGACGCTCGCGATTCGGGGGGGCTCGACCGATCCCGTCCTCGTCACCGCCAACAACGAATGCCGGGTTTGCCACTCGGTGGCGGCCAATGGCTCGCGGCTCATCACGTCCGGGCCCGCGGCCGTCGAGCTCGCGAACCACAATCAGGTGATCCCGATCGGATCGGACAACCGGGTGATGTGGTCGGCGATCTATCCGGACGGGAAGCTCCTCTTCTCCAACTCCGCCCCTCAGCAAGATGGGAACGCGACCCTTCCGAGCGAGCTCCATGCGCTGCCTTCCGGGGCGAGCGTTCCATCGACGGGGCTTCCTGCCGGTTTGCAGGCGGGGTGCCCCTCCTTCTCGCCGGACGGCGCGCGCGTCACCTACAACATCTGGGGAGGACCGAACGCGGATCAGAAGTCGCTGGGGCTGATGGATTTCGATCTCTCGACCACCAAGTTCTCCAACGCGAGCGTCCTCTACACGCCGCCGTCCGGCACCGCCGTCTGGCCCGCGTTCATCCCCACGCTCAACACGCCGGAGTTCCCGTCGAACGGGGCCGTGGCCTTCGAGCTCGAGACCGTCAATAACGGCCAGTTCGGCGAGACGCGCTCGGGATGCGACGCCGTCTCGAGCTGTCCGGCGAGCCGCGGCGAGCTGTGGTGGGTGGACGTCAAGACCAAGATCGCCCATCGCCTGGACAACGCGAGCGGCGTCGGAATGGTGCCGGTCGAAGGCTACGGGCACGACGACGACGCGACCCTCAACTACGAGCCCACCGTCAATCCGGTCGCGTCGGGAGGCTACGCGTGGATCGTGTTCACCAGCCGGCGGCTCTACGGCAACATCGCGACGATCGATCCGTTCTACAGCGACCCTCGGTTTCACGACATCAGCCGAACCCCAACGACGAAGAAGCTCTGGGTCGCGGCGATCGACTTGAACGCGGCTCCGGGGACCGACCCGAGTCATCCCGCGTTCTACGTTCCCGCGCAGGAGCTCATGGCGGGAAATTCTCGGGGATACTGGGTGCTGGACCCGTGCGTCGTCGATGGAACCACGTGCGACACCGGGGACGAGTGTTGCGGGGGATACTGCCAGCAAGGCCCAAACGGCGCGGTCTGCTCTTCGCAGCCGAAGGGGTGCTCGCAGGAGTTCGACAAGTGCACCACCGCGGCCGACTGCTGCGCGACCGTCGACGTCTGCGTCAACGGTCGATGCGCGCAGCCGCCGCCACGGTGACCCGCGTCGTTGCCGGCGCACACTACCGTGGTACATAAATACCATGGCAACACGAAAGGCCCCTCACGAGCTCGTCGTCGAGCGCATCCAGACCGGCGTCCGTATGGAAAAGCGGGTCCTCAAGGTCCTGAAGGGCCTCGCCGAATACCACGACATGACCCTCGGCGATCTGCTCGAGGGGATCGTCCTGCACGCGTTCGAGGGCAAGGCGCCGTTCGGCAAAGCCAGCCTCGCGTGCATCGCGCAGCTCAAGGCCGTGTACGGGCTCGACCTCGACGCCTCGGCCAGCCACCGTATGCGCGAGCGTTCGTCGTGACCGCACCGCTCGACGAGGAGACCTCGACGCTCCTCCGCGCGTTCGAGGATGGAACCCTCGACGCCTTCCCCCACGCGGCGCACGTTCGGGTCGCGTGGGCGTACGCGCGCGCGCTGCCGCTGATGGACGCGATCGCGAAGACGAAGGCAGGCATCATGCGCCTCGCGACCGCGAAGGGGGCGCCGGAGAAGTACCACGAGACGATCACGTGGGCCTTCGTCGTCCTCGTCCACGAGAAGGTCGCGGCCGATCCCGAGCTCGCGTGGGGCGACTTCGCGCGCGCGCACCCAGAGCTCTTCGACGCGGGCGCGCTGCGCCGCTACTACTCGCCGGAGACGCTCGCGTCGCCCCTCGCGCGCCGCGCGTTCGTCCTCCCGGACGCGCGGCGGTAGCGACTCTACGTGCCCACGGTGCCTCGCGCCCGAGGCTAGAGCTAGGGCCGTGGCGAGGCGTCGACGCCGAGGCGCGCGCCGAGGAAGGCGAGCGTCCGCGTCGCCGAGTCGCCCAGCGATCGTTTGCTGAAGCCGTGCTCTTCGTCGGGGTAGACGTGGATTTCGTAGTCGACCTTCTTCGCGCGGAAGAGCCCTTCGAGCTTGTAGGCCTCGTCGACGCGGACGTCGCCGTCCTTCGCGCCGTGCAAGATCAGCGTCGGCGGCATCCGGGTCATCTTTTCGGCGTCCGCGCCCGAGAGCCATCCGTAATAGTCGACCACCGCGGCCGGCCGCGCGTCGGCGACGGCGAGGCGCAGGGTAAGGTTCGCCCCGCGTGAATACCCGACGATCGCGACGCGCTTCGGGTCCACTCCGGGATCCGCCACGACGGCATCGAGCATGCGCGTCACGACAGCGAGCCGATCGCCTCTTCCGTTTTCGTAGTGGGGCATGAAGACGGAGTAGCCGCCCGCCGCGAAAATCTCGGGGTACCTGCGATGATCGGAGGTGGGATCGGTGAAGAGCTCCGGCCCCGCGGCGCCGTGGAGGAGGAGGATGGCGGGATGAGACCCCGCCCCTGCCGCTCGCCACGTGTCGACCGAAATGCCGTCCAATGTGATGCGGACGAACGCCGTCGAGGTCGAGGTCGAGGTCGGGGCCGAGGTCGAGCGCGCGCAGCCGTTGCATCCCGGCGCGGCGAGTGTCGCGAAGAGCACGAGACCGACGAACGCCGTCACAGAATCATTCTGCCATGCCCGCGCCCGATTCGCCCTGACTGAAGGCTCAGCAGCGCCGCGTCCTTTTCCGGCAAGGGAACATCGGAATGCCTCACGCGGATGTCTCGAGCTCATTTCGCACCGTGAGGTGCCATGCCGCCGCGCGCTAGGCGGCTACTCGGGCGCGAGGACCACGGCGTAGGTCACGGTGACCACGCCGGCCTCGGGTTGCGGGAACGAGAGCCGCGAGAACGCGGAGAGTACGCACGCGACGACGCCGCGATCGGGCAGGTCGGAGCCGTCGTCGGTGGCGCTCGTCACGGCGCCGCTGCGTCCGATGACGAATTTCACGACCACGCGCCCGTGGAGCGTCGGGTTCCGGAAGAGCCCGGCCTCGTAGCAGGCGCGCACGTGCCCGCGATCCTTGCGAACGATGCGCTCGATCACCTCGGGAGGCAGGCGGCCGGCGACCGTGATCCCATGCTCATCGGTGGTGGGCGGGGGCGGCGGTGGCCGCGCGCCGTCGTCGATCGAGCGTTCGAGCTCCCACGTGGAAAGGTGTGACGCGTATGCGGTCTCGACCGCCACGATCGTGTCGAGCACGTGACCGATCGTGTCCGTGGGGCGAAAGAGGTAGCGGACGCGCGTGGCGCCCGGCCCTCCGGGCGACGCGCCCCCCACGAGCGGCAACGTGACGCGCGCACCGTCGATCTCCAGCGTGTCGTCCGACACGGACGTCACGCGCATCACCAGATCGTACGGCCTCGCGGGGCCCGCGGTGCGGTCGTCGTCGAGCGTCGCCGTGAAGTAGGCGGTCGTGCCCAGGTACCCCGTGAGCTCGCCGAGGCGCGCCTCGAGCTCCGGCGGGTGCGCGCGCTTGGCCACGAAGGTGAGGCGGCGGGGGCACGGCGACGAATCCGATGGCGCCCCCAGGCGCGCGCGGAGCGACGCGACGGTGGCGGCGCGATCGGCGTAGACCGTGAGCTTGGGCTGGGCGCAGCCGCTGTCGATTGTGCCGTCGCCGGTGCCGTCGCGCCGGAGGACCAGACGCGCGCCCTCGTATCCGGCGCCCGCGCCCTTGTGCGAGAACGCATCGACGACGACCGGCAAGGTCACGCCGGCGGGGCTCGGGTCCGTGGCGCGCGCCGCCATCGCGTGCGGCGCGGCGTTGCGCGATCGCGCGAGGCTCACTGTGCACGCGATCAAGAGGAGGCCGACCACCGCGGCGATCACGACGCTCGGCGTCGCCGGGTTGCGCGCGTTGCCAAGGGCAGGCGCGAGGGCAAGCCCGAAGGTCGCCGCGCCGAGCGCGAAGTGGAGCGCGTACGCGGCGGAGGCGAGGCGGCCCGCGTCGAGCGCGTACACGAGGATGCGCGCCCGCTGCGACTCGTCCACCGTCTCGCCGGCGATGGCCTCGAGCGCCTTCGACGCGAAGCTCGACTCGACGGCGCGCTGGAGCGCGAGGACCGCGAGCAGCGCAGCGAGCGCGGCGACGAGCAGCGCGCCGGCGACGCGCGAAGCCTCGCCGCGATCGTGCCACCCCCTCAAGACCGAGGAAGCGCGCCCGGCCAGCACCGCCGATGGCACCAGGACGAGGAGCGGCAGCGCCGGCAAAAAGGCCACGCCGCCCGCCGCGCGCATGCGCGCCGCGCCAAGGCCCAACGTCGCCACGAGCCAGAGGCCGCCCGCGACGCCGGCGCCGAGCGCTCCTGTCGCCGCGGGTCTCGCGCCGCCGCGCGCCGCAGTCCCAACGTCGATCGACGCGACCGCCGCGGCCGACGCGAAGGCAGCCGCGAGCGCCGCGCCGCACGCGACGAAGCCGCCGAACATGTCCGCCGCCATCGTCTCGGCGATCCCCTCTGCGAGGATGCGCGCGCTCTGCTCGGGATCGATCGACCCTCCCGATAGCGCGCGCATGACCTGGCGCTGGCCCATCCACGCGCCGAGGAGCGCGAGCGCGAAGGGCAGAGACGCCAAGACGAACAGGAGCCCCGCCGGCGCGCGCTTTCCACGCAGGACGAAGGCGCCGAGCCCGGCGATCACGACCGGCGCGAGCAGGTTCAGCGCGACGAGCGAGTACATCGCGACGCCGCCGTTCCTGAAGATGCGCCACGCGCCCGCCGCCGAGCCGCCCAGCAGGGCGAGGAGCGCTGGCGAGAGAACGACGGCGCCGAGCGCGAGCGCGCAGACGCCGACCGTGAACGCAAGCAGGTGCGCGCGCGGCAGCGGCAGCCCACCCCCGCCGCCGCCTTCTCGGTAAATCCCCTGGTTTGCCACGCAGCCAGCCTACGCGTAGAAAGCGGGCTGAACCGTAATGCGTGCGCGTGGTTCTTGCTTTGTGCGCGTGTATGACGAAGAAGACCCGCAAACTACGGAAGAAGGACCGCACCAAGAGCCGCGCAATGGCCACGCCCGCGCAATCGCGCCCCACGGTGGAGGCGGCTCCCCACACTCCCGAGACGGTCGAGGTTCGCCCCGAAGACATCGTCGGCGAAATCGTCGCTCAGGTCTTCCACGCGCTCGACGAGATCCTGCCGGAGCCGGCGCACGCCGTGGCCGCGCCCCACGACAACCGCCGCAAGCATCCGCGCATCGCGCTCAGCGTCGAGATCGATCTCGCCAGCGAGTCGCACTTCTTCTCTGGCCTCAGCGGAGACGTGAGCGAGGGCGGCGTATTCGTCGAGACCTACCGAAACATCCCGGTCGGTAGCGAGGTCGCGCTCGACTTCGCGCTGCCCAACGGCACGATCCACGCGCACGGTGAGGTCAAGTGGCACCGCAACAAGTCGGACACGTCGCCCCCCGGCCTCGGCGTGGAATTCGAAGGGCTCAGCGACGAGCAGCAGAAGGTCATCTCGACCTTCTGCGCCCGCCGCGCGCCGCTCTTTTACGAGGTGGCGAGCTGAGTTCTCTCAATCGCACCTAAAAAAAGCGCCTGTGGTGAGGCCTCACTTGCACCGCAGCTCGGCGAGGCGCGCTTCGAGCTCACGCCAGATGGGCTCCTTCGCCGCCGCCGGCGACGCCGCGAACGCCGCGACGCGCGGGCCCGGCGCAGGGCAGTCCCAGATCTCGATCCGAACGTTCAGCGTGAGCGCGCGCCCGTCGCCGAACGGATCGTACGCGTCGACCGTGCCCACGAGCGCCCGGGCAGTCGCGCGCGGCGACACCGACGGCGTGAGCCGCGCGCGAAAGCGGTCGGGGTCGAACGAGAACTTCGAGCCGCCGACCTCCTTACAGAGTCCCGCGAAGTAGCGCGCGAGATCCGCCTGCAGCGCGGCGGCGTCGAGGGCCGGCCTCCCCTGGAGCGCCCACGCGAACGCGTAGGAGAAATACGTCGGCGCCGACGCGTCGAAGAAACGCGGCGCGAAGCGGATGATCTCCGCGCCGCGGTACGAAAGCTCCGGCGCGAAATCGAGCGGGAACGGGATGACCTCGCGCCGCCAGCCTGGAGGCAGCGGCCAATCGATCGGCTCCGGCGCGGGCGTCTTGACGGACGGTACCGTCGCGACCGGTGCTGCTGCGGGAGTTGTCGCGGCCGGCGCGGTCACTGGAGCTGCAGGTGGTGCCGCGGCCGGCGAGCACCCGTCGATCGCCAGCACGCCGAGGACGAGGGCTTGCGTTGGGTTCAATGCCGCAATGCTAGCTCTTCTGATCTCGGCACCGGGACGCGCGTGATTCCCAGGATGTGATCCAGATCGATCACCGGGACATTTCGGCGCGCGGCGAAGCGTTGCGACACATGATCCCTGCGAAAATTAGGCGCTTCGCTCGTGCAGCGATCCTCCGCGGGTGCGAGAGTGCGCCGCCTCGGAGGAGACGAAATGCGCAGCGTGGTTTCGCGAACGGCAGCGTGCGTGATGTGGCTCGTCGGTTGCTCGAGCTCGAGCGGCTCGGCGACGGACGCAGGTGGAGCGCCTCCCGGATCCGATGGCGGCGCGGAGTCGGGCGTCGATGGTGGAGGCGACGCGACGATCACGCCGCCGCCGGGCCCCGCGTCGATCACGATCACGAGCCCTGCCGACGGCGCGTCCTTGACCTTCAATGGCGAGGTGACCCCGGCGGTTGCGTTCACCGCGACGGGCTTCACGCTGCGCGATCCGGCGCTCTGCGCCAGCGCGGCCGACTGCGGTGACGTGTGGCTCAACATCGACGGGGCCGACTGCAACGAGTCGATCGGCGCCGTCTACCCGCGCAACTCAGAGGGTTTTACGAGCCCCATCGCGGCGCCGCTGTCGTTTTGCTTTCGCGGATCCGACGGCCCGCACACCGTCGTCGCGTCACTGCACGACAGGACCGGCAAGGCCTACCAAGACTCGAGCGGGAAGCCCGTGGTCTCCGCGACGATCCATTTCACGGTCGTGAGCGTCGCCGACGACGGCGGCACCGAGTAGCGCACGAGCGTCGCCCGCAAGTCGAGGGACCTGACGACCGGACATCACTCGCGACGTGAGGGCTCGCCTCGCGCGCGGGCGAGGAGGAACGCGGCGTCCTCGGCGAGCCGCGCGTCCGGATCGTGAACGAGCGGCGTCAGGTGCGCTTCGGCCTCGGCGCGCGCCCCACGGGCGAGCTCGAGCTCGGCGAGTGCGAAGCTCGCGCGCGCGCAGAGCCGGGCGTCGCCTCCACCGCGCACCAATGCGCCGAACGCCACTTCCGCGCGGGCTCGATCGCCGACGCGCAGCGCCTCCTGCCCGGCGCGCCAGAGCGCGGCGCCTGCGGGGGGCCGGTCCGTGGAGAGCCCGAGCGGCACGGGCAGCGGCGTGTCGGTCGGCGCGGACGACGCGGGCGGCACGTGACGAGGCGCCGCGACCGCGGTGATGGGCGCTACGGGCGCCACGACGGTCGCCGAATCGCCAGCGTGCACCGTCGAGCGCGCGCCGTCGGCGTCGAGCGCCACCTCACCGTACGCCGCGTGCACGCGAGACCAAGTGGCCTGGACGTCGAGAGTCCAGGTCGCGTCCGACGCGCGGGTCCACGCGTGCGCGCTCGCCAACGTCAGCGGCGTCTCGCGCGCGCGCACGCGCGCCGTTCCCTCGACGACGACCACCACCGGGGTTCCGTCCTCGCCCACGCGGCCGCGCTCGATCGTCGTGGGGCCGACGAGGTCCACGCCGGACGTCGGATCGACGAGCCCTTCACGCAGGCTGAAGCCCAGCGTCAGCGTCGCGCCGCGGGGGACGTCGAGACGCGCGCCTTCGGGCACCACATCGCCCGCCTGAACCGCCTCGCCGTCAAGCGTGCAGACGGCGCACGGCACCATCGCGACGAGCGCGGGCGCCCGCGTGTCGACGTGCGGAGCGCGCTGGTGCGCCGCGCCCATCGTGCGGGCGCGCGCGATCGTCGCCGCGCCTCCGCTGGACGCCCGGTCGTGCGGCAAGAGCAGCGCCATCGCGGCCGCCACCGCCAGGCCGCCGAGCGCCGCGCTCGTCGCGAGCACGAGGCGCGACGGCGTGGACGGCGAGCGCCACGACGTCGTCAGCCGCTCTGCGCGCGCGGAGCGCTCGGCCGCGCCATGGACCTTGCCGCGCGCCCACGCCGTCCTGGCCGCTTCGCGCGCACGAGCCGCGCGAAGGCACGATTCGCACTCCGACACGTGAGCGCGTGAGGCGTCGCCGTCCACCTCGGGCACACCCTCGCCACCGAGCGCGCGGGCCACGTCGTCCGCCGTGAAGCCGTGGGGGCAGCTCATCGTGTCCCCCCTTCGATCTCGTCGCGGAAGATCGGGTCCCGCGCGAGGAGCCCGTAGAGCTCCTCCCGACCGCGGCGCAGGCGCGAGCGAACGGTGGCTTCGGGGCACTCGAGGATCTCGGCCACTTGCGCGCCGGCGAGTTCTTCCAGGTCCGACAACGTCACGACCAGCCTCCGTACGGGGTTCATTCGCTCCAGCGCGCGGTGAAGCGCCCTCGCGCGCTCGCGCTCGAGGGCGCGGGTCGACGTGTCCGCGCCTCCGGCCACGCGCTCGGCGGTCGCGTCGATCCCCAGCTGAAATCGTCGCAGCCACCGCCGCCACCCGCGCCAATGGTTCAAGGCGACGCGCGTGCACACGCGGTACGTGAACGTGGTCAGCTCCGCGCGCCCCTCGAAGCGATCAAGCGCCCGGACGATCTGCTCGAGCGCGGCCTGGGTGAGATCGTCACGATCGCGCGCGTGCCCCGCGGAGCCGAGGATGCTCTCCATCTGGCGCGTGACGATACGAACCAGCTCGGGCCACGGGACCATGGGCGTCGCCGCGCGCTCGTCGGAGAGCGCGCGCACCGCTTCGCGATTGGTCCCGCTGAGCGCCACGGTCATGTCAGTTCACCACGCGCTCCACGCGAGGCCGACGTCGAGCCCGACCATCGGGGCAAGAGAGCCGACCGACTCGAAGCCGGCGTCCTTCATCGCGAACACCGAGAGGCTCGCCGTCACGAACGGGCGCAGCGTCGCGTTGGGGTACTGTGCGGTGAGCGAGACGGCGCCGTAGGGGGCGCCCTTCGTTCCGCCGAAGCGGTAGCTCGATGCCGCGGCGGCGCCGACTTCGACCGCCGCGCCAAGGACGTCGTCCATCCACGGCGCGCCCCACGCGGCGCCGAGACCGGCGCGAAGCAGCGAGAACGGGCGCACGTTCGTCTGGGTTGGAGCGACGCCGTCGAGGGCCAGCGTGCCGCGCGTCCCTCCGGCGATGCGCGCACCGAAAATCGCGCGCGCCCCCACGAGCGGAGAGCCGTCCGAGGTCGTCTCGTACGCGCCGTGCGCGCTCAAGGAGAGGCCGCCACGGCGATCCGGGGTCGCGCCCGGGGTCTCGTCGGGATTCTCGGGTTTCGGGTCGACCGCGGGCGCGCGCGGCGCAGTGGGAGTCTTGGACGCCGGCGCCGCGACGGTGACGTTCGGAACGGAGGCCGGAATCCCCGGGCCGCCGCCGTCGACCCGCGCCACCCAAAGGCCCGCCCTTCGGAGTCGTTCGTCCTCGTCTCCGAAGAGACCCACCGACCAGAGGCGCGCCCCGGACGCGCTCTCGCCCTCGAGGATCCACTGTCCCTCGGCTTCTTGGCACTTGAGCACGATGCGCTCATCGGCCGCCTGCGCGTCCGACGCAACGCCGCAAGTTCCCCCCGCGGCGTCGCACGCCAAGGCGATCTGTTGCGCGAGCGGCGCGACGAAATCCGCGCACGGCCAGGGCCGCGCTTCGATCCACACGCGCGTCTTGTGCCGATCGGCCGCGTGCGCCGCGCCAGCGCTCGCGCCTAGGCCGACACCGAGCGTGACCGTGAGCGAGAGAAAAGAAGCAAAGCGCATGGCGGCTCCGGAAGGACGGGGTAGCACCCGAGCGGCGCCGAGTCTCGGCGCCGCTCGACATCTCCACCCGTTAGTCACCGGTCGCGCCGCAGATGATCCCGAAATGGACCTCTGGGCACGCTACTTTTAGAGAATGCTCAACCTCAGGAGGGATGCGCGAAGCATCGCGGGTCTCTGCCGCTCAGCGATCGTCGCAGTCGTCGGAACGGCGCTCGCCGTCCAGGCGTGCGGCGGCAAGGCCATCGAGGTTCCCGGCGCCGACGCCGGACAGAGCGACGGCGCGTCGTCCACGTGCACGCCGCTGCCCGGTTGCACGTCGAGCAGCACCTGTCCGGCGTCCGACGGCTGCAACACCTGCACGTGCACCGACGACACGTGGGCGTGCTCGCAATTCATCTGCCCGCCGCCCGCGTGCCCGGACTTCGGGCCGACGGCAGGTGGCGCATGCACCTCGGACGGTCAGAGGTGCTCCTCCCCCGGCCGATGCGCTGCGCAGTGCACGTGCAAGCAGGGGGCGTGGTCGTGCATCGCCCCGCCGTGTCCGCCGCCGGTGTGTCCCTCGTCACAGCCGCCCGCTGCGAGCACCTGCGAGTTCGGCCTCGACAACTGCAACTACGGCACCGGCTGCAGCGCCATCCATTGTTATTGTGGAAGGACGCCCGAGGACTCCGGCTGGAACTGCAGCCCGGTCGGGTGCGACGGAGGAGCGGACGGCATCGGCGGCGAGTGAGGCTCGGCGAGCGCGGGGCGATTTTTTGGGGCTGCGGCTCGGCGGACGACGAGCACACGTCCCAGAGCGACGCGCCGATCACGGCGTGCGCGCATGCCACGGTCGAAGGCGTCGACGTCAGCGACGGCCAGGGGACGATCGACTGGGGGACCGCCCACGCCGCTGGGATCGACTTCGCCGTCATCAAGGCGACGCAGGGAACGTACAAACACGCAGGCGACGTTCCACGGCAACTGGAGCGGCGCAAAGGCGGCGGGATCGTTCGCGGCGCGTACCACTTCTTCGATCCCACCGAGGACGGCGTCGCCCAGGCGAACCGCTTCCTGAGCGTCGTCGGCGAGCTCGGCGCCGGTGACTTGCCTCCGATGCTCGACCTCGAGTGCCCAGACGGCGACACCGCGTGCCTCGGCTGGGCAGGGGGAACCGGGCGCGCGCCGGGCGCGCGCGGGCGAGAACAGCCCCGGTCCGAAAGGAGCGGTCTTTTCTAGGCGCCGCGGACCGTTGGTCGAGCGGTGCTACCGTCGTGGCCATGGCAACCCTCGCCGTGCATCGCGAGTCGGGCACCAAGTACATCGTGCTCGGCGGCGGGATCCGCATGTTCACGCCGGGTCCTGCGGCATCGGCCCGTCCGCTCCGCGATCCCGCCGCACGCGAAGCGGCCAAGCCCCTTCCCGTCACGATGGTGATGGCCTGCGACGCCGCGGGGGCCATCGTCTGGTTTCGCTCCGAGGAGCTGCTCGTGATCGAAGTGGATGCGGCGACGCCCGCGGCGATCCTGACGGCGACGGGCGGCTATCGATAGCGACTCGTTTTGTCGGGCAGTAGCTCCAGTTGCAGCTGCAGACCTCCAGTAGATGTGCACCGGCGAGCAATACCCGCGTCTCAGAGCCGGCGCGCGCGAGGGCGCCCATCGGGCAGATAGCCGCAGAACGTGCCGGTGCGAATGGCTTGATCGAGGTGCGTCGCGAGCTCCGGGAGATCATCGTCGATGCGGCGAATGGCGTTGCGCAGCCGTTTCTGCACCGTCGTCCGGGCCCTCTCGGCTGCGGCGCCAACTCGGCGATCGCGTCCGCCGAGGCCGACGGCGCTCGCCAGCTGCTGGGTCAAGAAATCGATCTCGTTCTTGGCACGATCGGCGCGGCCTACGTCGGCGAACCCCTCCGCTTCGTCGAGCTCTTCGCGAAGGTCGAGGAGCCGGCGCCGGTAGCTCTGCACGGCCTCGGCATCGAGCACGGTCCCCGCATCGCCGCGGTCAGTGACCTCACCGGCCTCGCCTCCTGGGGAGACGAGCTGGAGCACGTGGAACTCCTGACCGGGGCTCGACACGAGCTGGTCGAGCACCTGCAAGCCAACGGTGTCGCGCAAGCGCAGCGTGTGCCCGTGCCACACGAGCGACCAGGTATCGCCTTCGCGGCGCATCGCCAGGCGCGTCTCTCGATCCGCTGCGTTCGCAGTGTCGTTACTCGCTTCGACGCGCGGGCGCGTCAGGCGCTGCTGCCCGTGGTCGGGTTCCGATGGCGTGAGAGCCGCCACGATGGCGCGCCGCTCACCGAGCCGCGGCAAGAGACCGACCTGACCGAGCTCCTCGGCAAGTGTTCGAGCTTGGTCGAGGAGCGCGATGGCGCGCTCGCGATCGCCGGGCTCGTTGCGGAGAAGAAGCGCTCCGGCGAGCTCGTAGCGCACGCGTGAGAGATGGGCGCGCATGTTGGCTTGGGCGGTCCTCACCTCCGCGTCGGTGAGGTGGTCGACGGCAACGTCGAGACGACCGAGTGTCTCCGCGAGGAGTCCGAGCTGGCGGCTGAAGGGCGGTTCGACGTATCCGCCGACCGGTCCCAGAAAGTAGAACTCGGACGCACGAGGCAAGAGCGCCGGATAGAGCGCTTCTGCGAGTGTCACGTCGCCGAGCAAGTGACAGGCATCGACCAGCAAGACGAGCCAGGTGCCCTCCTTGATCGCTGCGAAAATTGGGTGTGCTTGCACGGTGGCGAGTTGCGCCGACGCACGCGACCGATCCCCTGCACGCGCGTAGAGCTGTGCGATCAACATCTCGCCGACGCAGCTCCAGAGCTCTTCGCCGACCGAGCCGAGCGCGCCGCGCAAACGCGCCTCGATCGCCGGCAGATCCTCGTACCTCTCCGTGGCTCGGCAGAAGCCGACCGGGAAAGCCGCCATCTCGATGGCCTTGCTCTCGTCGTTGTGAGCGGTTTCGTCGGCCTCCCGGTAGCGCCGCTCCGCGTCGTCGAAGCGCCCCTCCGAGAGAGCCGCCATGGCCTCGAGCACGCTCAGCATCCACGAAAAGGCGCCGTGACGGAGCGGGAGCAGCGCCTTGTAGGAACGAGCATGGGCGTCGGCTCCGGCAGGATCACCGAGCTGCCAACAATCGCCCTGAAGCAGGAGGTGAGCCCGGATGGCGACGACCTTGTCACCGGCAGCGAGCGCGAGACGGAGGCACTCCTGGTCGATCACCAGCCGCTCGGCGGGCGCGCCGAAAGGGAGCATCGCCAAGCCCGCGTGGGCGAGCACGAAGCGGAGTGTGTCGACATCGGCGAGACGACGGGCCATCGCCACGGCAGCGCGCGCGAGCTCTACGGGCTCGCGCGTGTCGGGCATCGGTTGGCGCTCCGCGGCGAGCTGGGCCATGCAGCGCGCCCGCAGCGCGCCGTCGCCTACAGGCAGCTGAACGAGCGCTTCCTCGAGCAACGCGATGAGCGCGAGATCGCGAACATCCGGCGTGAACTCGCATGCGGAGCCGAGCACCGCACGCGCGAAGAGCTCGCCGTCGCCCACTCGACGGGCAAGCTCGGCGGCTCGCCGACACGTCTCCTTGCCCAACTTCACGTCTCCAGCGCGGATGCGTGCGACTCCCAGCAGGAGCAGCACTTCGCAGAGCCGAACCTCCTCCGCCTCCACATCGTCGAGCAGCCGGCTCGTGGGCGCGAGCAGCTTGCTCGCATCCTCGAAGGCCAAGAGAGCGATCGCGCGCTCGGCGGCACGCAGCGCGGCGTCGGCGGCTTCCCCGCGCGGGACGAGCGGCATCGCGCGCAGAAGGTGATGTGCGAGCTCGCTGAGGAGTGGCTCACCGCTGCTGCCGCGCTCGTTGCTTCGTCGTCGGAGCTCCAACGCGGCGCCATGGTGAAGCGCGGCGCGTTGATCCATCGCGAGATCTTCGTAGAGCCCTTCACGGAGCAGAACGTGGGTGAAGCGCCACGTCGGCGGATCCTGGTCGAGGGGCTCGACGATGCCGGCATCCACGGCGGGCGCGAGGAGCCCATCGAGGTCGAGCAGCTCGGTCATCTTCGTCATGGCGGCGAGCGCGTCCAACCTGAACTCGCGCCCGAGCACCGAGGCGACCTCGAGCACCTTTCGCACCGTCGGGGTGAGCAGCGAGAGCCGCGCGCGCACCACCTCGCGGATGCCTTCGGGTTGACGTGCGCCCGCGTCTTGGCGCGGAAGGTTCATCAGTTGAAGCAGCTCGCGCAAGAAGAGCGGGTTCCCTTCGGAGCGCTGATGGATCGCCTCGATACGATCCGAGCTGAAGGCCTCTCCGGTCGCCTGCACGACGAAGTCGGCCACCTCCTCTCGATCCAGGCGGCGGAGCGGAAGCACGCACGCCTCGCGCGCGATGTGGGCCAGCGTTTGACCGATCTCTTGCGCGAGCCGCGCCTCGGCCTCGCGGTAGGTGCCGATGACGAGGAGCGGTCGAGAGCGCAAATCGCGCACGAGAAAATGCAGGAGCAGAAGAGACGACGGGTCGGCGGCATGCAGATCATCGAACACGACCACCTGCGGAGTCGTCGCCGCGGCCGCATGGAGGAACGTGTTGACGGCCTCGAACAGCTGAAAGCGATCCTTCGCGGTGCGCTGGGCGCTCGTGCTCGCGGGGGGCGGGATCTGGTGACGGAGCTCAGGCAACAGCTCGGCCAGCTCCGAAGCATGGTTCCCGACCAATCCACGAAGGCCCACCCCATCGAGGCCGCGGCAAATGCTCCGCAAGACCTGAATGAATGGCCAGTAGGAGGGGGCGCCACCTACCTCCCACGCGCGACCCCAATGAACGGCCAGGCCGCGAGCGGTGGCCGATCGACCGAACTCGTCCGCCAGGCGCGTTTTGCCGATGCCCGGCTCACCTGTGATGAGGAAGAGGCCCCCACGCCCGGCCGCAACCAAATCGTCGAATCCCGCCTCGAGCTCGGCGAGTTCGCGCTCGCGGCCTAGCCATACCTTGCGCGCAGACCGAATGTTCGGCGATGGGGCCTCGGATTTTCGATCTCGTCCGGCCACGGCACATTGTGACATCCGAATTCACGCCTCGGATATGGGAAAGGTCCCCGCGGCGCTTCCGCGGAGGGCTGGCACCCGACCCCACCTTCCAAGGAGAGATGCCATGCCGAGATTCGTCATCGAGAGGGACCTTCCGGGAGCAGGCAAGCTGTCGCCGGCCGATCTGAAAGGCGTTTCACAGAAGTCCTGCGACGTGTTGCGCGTGATGGGACCGCGTATCCAGTGGCAGCACAGCTACGTGACCGACGACAAGATCTACTGCGTCTACGTTGCGGAAAGCGAAAAGGACATCCTCGAGCACGCCAAGCAGGGCGGCTTCCCGGCAAACCGCATCAACGCCGTCCGCGCGATCATCGACCCGACGACGGCAGAGTGACGAAGCGCGCGCAGAGACCTTCTCGGCGCGTGGAAGAAACTGGACCCAGAGCACACGGGAGAACGAGATGAGCATTCAAGCCCTTCGCGAGTTCATCAACCGCCACAACGCATCCGCCGCGGGACTCACCGCGCTCGGCGCCGCGCTCGATGCACACGCGAGCGGCACTCCCCTGGAGCCCGCCCTCGCCGCGCGCGTCCAGGGCTTGCTCGGTGCCCTCGGAGCGGGGGATGTGCTGGACAACGTCAGCACCCAAGAGGTGAGCCCCTTCCTCGCGGAGATCCGCCTCTCGCTCGCCCTCGAGGCCAAGCTCCTCTTCGAGAAGACGCGCAAAGCGGGCTGGGGCCACGTAGAGCCCGAACTTCTCCAGACCGCCGGCGATGTCTCCGTCGGATTCGCACAGCCGCTCGCGCGCATGGTCGTGCCGAGCCTCGAAGGATTGTCGGATCGGCTGGGCGCGCCCGGCGGCGCTTTCCTCGACATTGGCGTGGGCGTCGCGGCGCTCTCGATCGCCATCGCGAGGACATGGCCCGATCTGCGCGTCGTCGGCATCGATCCGTGGCAACCGTCGCTCGCGCTTGCGCGTAAGAACGTCGAAAAGGCCGGCCTCGGCGACCGGATCGAGCTGCGCGAGCAAGGTGCCGAGAGCCTCGAGGACGTTGCGGCGTTCGACCTGGCCTGGGTTCCGATTCCGTTCATGCCGGAGCCTATCGTCCGAACGGCCTACGAGCGTGCCCATCGCGCGCTTCGCCCGGGGGGCTGGATGCTGATCAGCGCCGTCAACCCCAATCTCGACCCGCAGAGTGCCGCGCTCTGGCAGCTGCGCACGACCTTGTACGGCAATAGTCAGGTCGCTCCCGGCCCCGTCGAAGCCGCGCTGCGCGACGTCGGCCTGGTCGACGTGCGGACGTTGCCCGGCCCTCCCGGCGCGTTTCTCGCGCTGGTCGCCGGGCGTCGCAAGCCGGCCTGAAGAAGACGATGAAAGAACATGGACGCTTCGCGCGCGAGCTCGATTGGTCCCCCGATCGAGCCCGCGCTCTGGGCGAAGGTGCGCTCGACGTGTGGTGCGAGCTCCTTCGCACCCTGCCCGATCGACCGGTCTCGGCCCGTTGGGCACCGGAGGCATTGCAGGCGATTGCACCGCCCATTCCGGAAGAGCCGCTCTCGTGCGAAGAGCTCCTCGCCCACGCTCGCACGGTGCTCTTCGACTCCGCGACCTACAGTGGTCATCCCCGGTTCATGGGTTACGTCTGCGGCGCCGGGACGGTCCCCGGGGCGGTCGCCGACCTGCTCGCAGCCGGGCTCAACGCGAACGCCGCGTCCTTTCGTTTGGGAGCCGGTGCGATCACGATCGAGACGCACCTCACGCGCTGGTTCGCCAGCGAGGTCTTCGGACTACCGAAGGGCGCTTTCGGACTACTGACCTCGGGAGGAGCGATGGCGAGCTTCGTCGCGCTCAAGGCGGCGCGCGACGCGTGTGCGGGTCGATCCGTACGGCAAAACGGAATCGCCGCCGCGGCTCCCATGGCGATCTACGCGTCCGAAGAAGCTCACATCGTGATTGACCGCGCGGCCGACATGCTCGGCATGGGCAGCAACGCCGTTCGGAAGATCCCCGTGGACGACCGCTACCAGATGCGCGTCGACGCTCTCGAGCGCGCCCTCGCGCAAGATGCCGCAGCAGGCGTGAAACCGGCAGCGATCGTCGCGACCGCCGGCACCGTTGGCACCGGCGCGATCGATCCGCTCGACGGCATCGCAGACCTCGCTGCGCGCTACGGTGCGTGGCTCCACGTCGACGGCGCGTACGGCGCGCTCGGCTGCCTTGCCGATTCTCTGAGACCGCTTTTTCGCGGGATGGATCGCGCCGACTCGATCGCGTTCGACCCGCACAAGTGGCTCTCCACGCCCCTCACCGGTGGCTGCGTGGTGGTGCGTGATCCCCAGAAGCTGCAGGAGGCGTTCGGGTTCCCGCTTCCTTCGTACGTTCGCCAAGACAAGGAGCGCACCGGCGACGGCGTCGACCTTGGCCTCTATGGTCCGGAGTTCTCGCGCGGGTTCAACGCGTTCAAGGTGTTCTTCTCCCTCCTGGCGCACGGGCGCCGGCCCTACGCAGAGAGCATCGCTCGCAACGTCCAGCTCGCTCGCTACCTCGAAGCGCAGGTCGAAAAGCGAAAGGACATGGAACGAATGAGCAAAGGGGACCTGTCGATCGCGTGCTTTCGATACGTTCCGCCCGCGCTGCGTGGCCACGATGCCGCGCTCGACGCGCTCAACGAGCGAATTGAAACGGAGCTGCAGCTCGATGGTCGTGCGTTTTGCTCCAGCTCCGTTCTGCGCGGCCGGTTCGCGCTCCGGGCGTGCATCATCAACTTCCGAACGGAGCAGCAGGACGTCGACGCGTTGCTCGACGCCGTCGAAGACATCGGCCAACGAATCGCGGAGGAGCGGGGACCAAAATGAGCAAATCATACGACGCAATCATCGTAGGAGCGCGCTGCGCCGGTTCACCGACCGCGATGCTGCTGGCACGCAAGGGCTACCGAGTCTTGGTGGTCGACCGCGCGACCTTCCCGAGTGACACGGTGTCTACGCACGTCGTGCAGCCGCTCGCCGTCGCCGCGCTCTCGAGATGGGGACTCCTCGACCGTCTCGTCGCGACCGGCTGCCCACCGATCGATACGTACACCTTCGATTTCGGTCCATTCACCCTCCGCGGATCGCCGGGTACGAAGGATGCTCCCGTGGCCTACTGCGCGCGGCGGACCATCCTCGACAAGCTGCTCGTCGACGCTGCGGCGGACGCCGGGGCCGAGATTCGTGAAGGCTTCACGGTCGAAGAGGTCTTGACGGAAGAAGGGCGCGTCGTGGGGATCAAGGGCCACACGAAGAGCGGCGGCACCGTCACCGAACGCGCCAAAGTCGTCATCGGCACCGACGGCCTGCGCTCCCTCGTCGCCGAGGCCGTCCGCCCTCCGCAGTACAACGAGAAGCCGCCGCTGCTCGCCGCGTACTACGCGTATTGGAGCGGTCTTCCGATGGACGGACGGTTCGAGACCTACATCCGAGAAAGGCGCGGATTCGCAGCAGCGCCGACCCATGACGGTCTGACGCTCATCGTCGGCGGATGGCCGTACGCGGAGTTCGAAGCGAACAAGAAGGACGTCGAGGGAAACTTCCTGAAGATGCTCGAGCTCGTGCCGGGGTTCGCCGAACGGCTACGCGGTGCCAAACGCGAAGCAAAGTTCGCCGGCGCGGCAGTGCCGAACTTCTTCCGCAAGCCGTACGGTCCCGGATGGGCGCTCGTGGGGGATGCTGGCTACACCAAGGACCCGATCACCGCGCAGGGGATCAACGACGCGTTCCGCGACGCCGAGCGATGTGCCGTCGCCCTGGACGAGACCTTCACCGGAGCTCGCTCGTTCGAAGAGGCGATGAGCGATTACCAGCGCGCGCGCGACGAGCATGTCATGCCGATGTACGAATTCACCTGCCAGCTGGCAACGCTGAAGCCGCCGCCGCCGGAGATGCAGCAGCTGCTCGGCGCTGTCCACGGCAACCAGAGCGCCATGGACGCGTTCGTGCAAATGAACGCCGGGACGATCTCACCCGCGGAGTTCATGGCGCCCAAGAACATCGGCGCGATCATGGCCGCTGCGGGAAATGTTCTTTAGAGGGCATGTCGAAATCGGTGGGACGGCTCCGACATTCACGTGACGCCGGGCCTCGCCGGCGGTCAGCTAAGGCCAACCGAACCCACCGTGGAGCTTCCCATGCCGCAAATCACTCCGTTTTTGACCTTCAACGGCAACGCCGAAGAGGCCGTGAACCACTATCTGTCCGTCTTCGAGGAGGGAAAAATCCTCTCCACCATGCGCGCCGGAGAGAACGGCCCCGGTCCGAAGGGGGCGGTCTTTTCGATGACCTTCGAGCTCTTCGGCAAGACGTTCTACGTCCTCAACGGTGGGCCGAGCTTCACCTTCAGCCAGGGGATTTCGCTGTTCGTGGAGTGCGAGAACCAAGCGCAGATCGACCGCTACTGGACCAAGCTCACCGAGAACGGGGGCAAAGAGGTGCAGTGCGGCTGGCTCGTCGACAAGTTCGGCGTCTCCTGGCAAATCGTCCCCAAGAACCTCGGCGCCTTGTTGGGAAAAGGCGGCGCGATGCAGGCGATGATGAAGATGAAGAAGCTCGACATCGCCGCCCTCGAGCGGGCGGGCGCCGGCACGTGAAGTGAACGCATCGTCCGCGACTACTTCAGGCGGAGCGGCGAGGCGGTCGTGTTCTTGGGCGTCGCGCCCTCGTGGAGCAGCCACGTGTTGTCGGCCACCTTCACGACCATGGTGCCGCTGCCAGTGAGGGCTCCATCGCACGAGGTCGCGACGACCGAGACCGCGAACTGATTCGCGCGCGTCCCCGCGGGCGCAGGTTTGGGCGAGCCCGTCCGCACGAGCTCACGCGTCGCGCCCTTCGCGAGAGGAGAGCCGCTCACGATGTTGCCGAGCTTGCCGCTCTCGATGCTGATCGAGCAGATGTCCTTCGACGTCCGATTCTCGACCTTGATCGTGAAGTCGCCCGCGAGGCCGGCGGCGCGCCAGGCCTCCTTGCCGGGCGCGGCGGCCGCAGGTTTTCCCGCGCGACCGCCCTCCGCTGGTTTCGCGCCGGGTCGTTCGGGCGTGGTCACCGCCGCGGGCGTCGTCGCCACGGTCGCGTCCACGCCCGCGCCCTCGATGCGGACGGTCCCGTTCCTGCCCGGATTTCCAGGACGACCGGCGCCGCCATTGCGCCCGTGGGCCTTGCAGTACTGAACCTGGATCGCGCCGCCCTGCCCGGCCGCGCCCGCGGCCCCACCGTTTCCGCCCGTCACGCTCACGGCGAGCATTTTTTTCAGATCGGGGTGCTGGGGATCGATCTCGATGACGAGATCCGCGCCGTTTCCGCCGTTGCCTCCGGAGCCGCCGTCTGCGCCGTCTCCGACCTGTGGGGCCGCGTTGCGGATGCTCTCGCAGTTGGCGCCCGCGTTGCAGCCGTCGCCGCCCTGCCCGCCGTCGCCGCCGTTGCCGCCGTTGCCGTCGATCGTGACGCGCGCGTCCGGGCGAACGATCAGCTCCTCCGTCCCGACGTGGTTCGTGCCTTTGAGGAGGACGAGCTCACCGTGCTTCGGGCTGACGATCGTGGTGACTTGGACCTTGCCGGAGCCACCCGAGCCGCCGTCCCCGCCGTTCGCGCCGGCGCTGCCGTTGGTCGAGCCCTGACAATACTGCCCGCCCGAATATCCGAACGCTCCGCCCGCTCCTCCCGCGCCGCCCATCGCGAGGGTCACCTCGCAAGAGCGGCCAAACTCGACGGGGAAGCTCACTTCGGCCTTCTTCCCCGCCTCTTCGGTCATGATCGCCGTGATGGTGACGGTCTCCTTGTCGAGGAGCTGGCTCTGCGCGAGAGGCGGCGTCCACCAGACTCGTTCGGCCTCTTTTCCTCCGATGTTGACCTTGCCCACCGAGGCCTCGAAGCGAACGCCCTTGCTGAGGTTGATCCCTTTGCTCTCGGACGCCGAGCCCGTTCGTCGCTTGTCGCCGTTCTTCATGGTCGCTTCGAGGAACACGTCGCGATCGAGGCGGCACTTGTTCTTCGCGGTCGTCGTCAGCACGAGCTTGTCGACGTCCTTTGCGGTGAGGGTCGGCATACCGCAGCCGGCAGCGAGCCCCGGGACCACGAGCACCGCGAAGACCAGCGCGAGGTGGAGCCTTTCGATCATCGGACCCATGCGAGCATGGACGCGGCGCCCCCGCAAAGTCCCGCTCACGGGCCGCTGGCGATCTTGATGGGGATGGGGGTTCATCGGTAGCACCTAGTTGGCCGGGCAGTAGCTCCAGTTGTAGCTGCAGACCTCCGTCTCCCACCAGCCTTCGGACGGAACGAAGTACAGCTTGGCGCCGACGCCGACGTACCCGGCGTGCTTCTTTTGAAACCAACAGTAGATGTGCCCCGGCGAGCAGTACCCCGGGGTGAGCGGGCCGTACTGCGTCGCGGCGCACGGCGGGTGCTGCGGCAGACACGCATTGCACGAGACGTAGCCGCCCCCGATGTTGTTCGTCCCCCAGCGGCCGCATGTGAGCGCCTCCGACTCGGAGCTCGACGATGGCTCCGCGCTCTCCGTTCCCGTCGGTCCTTGACCGCACGCGGCCAGACTTGCCGCGAGGAGCGTGCCGATGAGGGCGGCGATGATCTTCTTTTTCATGTCGCGCGGTGGTGAGCAACCGACGTGCCGTCGCCTTGGACACAGATGCCCGCCGCAACTCCGCGACCTTCGACGTTGGCCGCGCGAAGACTGTCCTGGGTGCCGGACAGGGCGGTGTCCCGGCGCCCGGACACACGAGCATCGGCGAAGCGACTCTACTTCCCGCTCTGGACCTCCTGGAACATCTCCTTGGCGCCCTTCGGGAGCTCCGATGTGTCGCCGGTCTGTGCGGCTTTGCGAAGCATTTTGCAGGTCCCACCGCCGACCATGCTCCCCCCGTCGACGGCTTCGCCGCGCATGCACTTGGCGACGTCCGCTTTGTACTTTGCTTTGATCCCCTCGACCGACGGCGCCGCGGGAGGCGTGGGCACGGTCGGCGGCGGCGGCGCGGCGACGGCATCGAGTTGGCCGCGGCACTTCGGTGTCGTCATGTCGAACTCGGCGCGCAGGATCGACTGCTGCATGTTGGCGCCTTGCGCGATCTGTGCGCGGCGGTCGGCGGACGCGTACTTCCAAAGCTCCGGGTGCGCGCTCGTGTACTGCCGGAGCGCCCACGCTCCTTGGCAGTCGCCAGCCTTCGCGAGGCATGCAACGCCGGAGCTGCGGAGGATGTCCGGCGCGCCGAGGACTTGGTGGTCGTCTTCGTCCTTCGGAGCGGTCGTCGGGATGAGGTCCTTCAGGGCCTTGATGTGATCGTTGCACACCGCGGCGGTCTTCGTGGAGCCGAGCGCCATGGATGCCTGGAGGATCCGGTCGCGGCCGCCCATGGAGGCCCCTTGGCAGTACATTCCCGCGATCCCGTCGACCTGGCCGTCGATGGCCTCGGGCGTCGACATGGCGCCTTGCGTCTTCTCGAGCGTCTTGCGTAAGACGGTCTTTCCCACCGCGCATTGCCCGCCGAGCATCAGGCACTGCCCGCGGACGACGGAGTAGTACGACGCGCTGTTCGTGGAGAGTCCGCTCGGGCGCGGGTCGAGCTTGTCGTGCTTGTCCAACTCCGCCACGCAGCCCTTGCCGTCGCGCGACACCATCTTCTCGCGCGCCGTCTCCGCGTGGCCTTGCGCCTTTCGCTCGCGATCGTTCGTCGCCTTGAGGCGCGCGGCGAGGTTATAGGCCTCGGGTGTCTCGGGGGCCAACGCCTCCTTCGCGTCGGCGCTCTGTCCGTCCGTGAGCTCACGGAGCGTGAGACGGATCGGGACCGTGCACGTCTGCACGTCCTTCGCGCTCTCGGCGCGGCAACTCGCAAGCACGCCACCTTGCTTGTCGGCCTTCGACTCGCTCGAGCGGCTCCCCCCGGCGCCGAAACCGAACGCGCTGCCTCCGACGGTGCCCTTCATGTTCGACTGCGCGCCGAGCGCGAACGCACCCAAGTTGTAGGCGTAGACGAAGTGCGTCGCGCCTTTGCAGCCGGAGATTTTTTCGACGTCGGCCTTGAACACGGCGTCCCGCGTCGCGCTGCGGGTGCCGCTGACGAAGTATTCCATGTGGAACTTCTCACCGCCCTCGACGCGCCCGCCGAGCGACGCAGCGCCGAGCGGCAGCTTGGCGTAGAGCTCGCCCTGGCTATTGATGTCGAGCGCCTCGAGCGAACCGCTCGTCCAGTCCACCGGCTTGTACGAACCGAGCGATCCCTTGACCGAGTCGTTCACGCACGAATCGAGGATCTTCAGATCACACCCTTCGTAGTGGACGAAGATGACGTCGTTCGCGGCGCGCGACTCGAAGCTCGACATGTCCGTCGCGTCCCACTCGATGACGAACGGGCGCTCCTGGTTCTTCGCGTTGCACTTGTTCTGCCCCGCGAACGTGCCCGCCATCGCGTTCGACTGAACGTTGGCCGCCGAATGGGTGCCGGGTACGGCCGAACCGCCGCCGCAGGCTGCCACCGTCGCCACCGTCGCGAGCACGCCAAGACCTGTCAGACGGAACTGCTTCATCGTTCGTTTCCCTGGATTTTCGCGCCCGGCACAGGATTTCGCCGTGTGATACCGAAGCGGGCCGTTGGATCTTCCCTCGAGGCCTCGCCTAGAGCGGCGCGCTCGGACGGTCCAGGCAGTCGCGAACGAGCTCCGCGAGACGATCCGGACGGTAGGGCTTCTGTAGGAAATTGCGGCCCTCGATCAACTCAGCGCCGGGGCCGACGAAGTCCGCGCTGTACCCGCTCGCGTAAAGGACCTTGAGCCGCGGGCGCTCGCCCCGCAGTCGGTCGGCCAACTCACGGCCCGTCATCCCGCCAGGCATGACGAGATCCGTGACGAGGAGGTCGACCCGATCGCGGTGATGCCGCCATACCTCGAGCGCCGCGACACCGGAAGGCGCCTCGAGGATCTCGTAGCCTTGGCGGGCAAGCACTCGGGCTGCGAGCGCCCTCACCGCAGGGTCGTCCTCCACGAGGAGGATCGTTTCGTTGCCGCCTCGCGAGCCGACGAGCCATGCTGCGGGTGCCTTCGAGGGAAGCGCGGCCGTCTCCCCGATGGGAAGGTAGACGGCGAACGAAGTGCCCTCTCCGACGGTGCTCTCCACCTCAATCCAGCCTCCGTGTTGTTTGGCGATTCCGTAGACGGTCGCGAGTCCCAGTCCCGACCCTTTGCCCACCGCCTTCGTAGTGAAAAACGCTTCGAAGATGCGCGGAAGGACGGCGGGCGGGATGCCGCCCCCGGTGTCGCGAACGCAGAGGCATACACATGGGCCGACGACCGCCTCGGGATGGCGCTTCGCGGCCGTCTCATCGATGGTTGGGGCGCTGGTCGAGATCGTCAGCCTTCCGCCGCCCGGCATCGCGTCGCGGGCGTTCACCACGAGATTCAAGAGGACTTGCTCGAGCATTCCGGCGTCCGCGCGGATGACCGGAAGCAACGCTGCGTATTCGCACCGGACCGAGATGTCTTCGCCGACGATACGCGTGAGCATCTTGACGAGTTCACGCGCGACTTCGTTGAGATCGACGGCCGTAGGTCGCATGGCCTGCCTTCGGCTCGCGACGAGTAGCTGACGAGTGAGCCTCGCTCCGCGCGCTGCGGCGTCCTGGATCTCCGCCACGCGCTCTTTGAGCTCGGACGCTTCGCTCGTTTCGTCGAGCAGCTCCGCGCCGCATTGGATGACGGTGAGCAGGTTGTTGAAATCGTGCGCCACGCCGCCAGAGAGCTGCCCCATGGCCTCCAACTTCTGTGACTGCCGAAGCTGCTCTTCCAGGCGCTTCCGCTCCGCGATGTCGCGGCCGATGCCGAGGATGCCGACGAGCCGCCCGCCCGCCCTTCTCGGCGTCAACGTGAGCTCGATGTTCGCCTCACGGGCCGAGGATGCTGTGAGATGAACCTCGAAGGTAGGTGGAGCTTCGCCACGCAGCACCTGCGCAAACCGCTTCAGCACCGATTCCCGCTCCTCCGCGTGTACGAGCGGCGCGAACGGGAGCCCAATCCAGGAGTCCCGTGGTCCGCCCAACATCGCCTCGGCTGCCCGGTTCATGGAGGTGACTTCGCCCTCCGGCGAGAGCGTGAAGATGGCTTCGCCGACGTCCTCGAAGAGGTCGCGGTACCTCTCCTCCGACTGACGGATTTGCTCCTGCGCGAGGTTGCGCGCCGTAACGTCCATCATCGCGCCGACCATCCGAATCGGATCGCCGCCGGCGCTTCGGATCACGTAGCCCCGATCCAGAACCTCGGCAAACGAGCCATCGTGCCGGCGAAAGCGGTACTCGTCGGTCCAGTACTGGCCGTGATCCTCGACGACCCGCTGGAAGCCGGCCTTCACTCGATCGTGATCGTCCGCGTGCAGGCGCGTCGTCCAGGACTCCCGGCCGGCCTCGACCTCCGCGGGCGAGTAGCCGAACAGGGTTTGGAAGCCGTCGCCCCACCAGAGGCGGTCTTTCACGATGTCCCAGTCCCAGACCACGTCGTTGGTGGCGCGCGCGACGAGCCGAAAGCGCTCCACGTCCTGACGGACCGCCGCCTCGGCGCGCTTGCGCTCGGAGACGTCACGAAGAAACCCTACGAACCTCCGCGGCTCGCTCCCGCCAAGCCGGGCGATGGCGAGCTCCACCGGAATCTCGACGCCGTCGGCGCGCAGAGCGACCGTTTCAACGCGCCGGTTCATCATCCGCTCCTCGCCCGTGGCCAGGTAGTGTGCAAACCCCTTGCGATGCGGGGCGCGCAGCGACGTCGGAATGATCACGTCGACGAGCAATCGCCCGACCACCTCCCCGCGCGTGAAGCCGAAGGTCTGCTCGGCGCTCGGGTTGAACTCCACGATGCGCCCGCTGGAATCGATGACGATGACGGAGTCGAGCGACGCCGCCAGGAGTGCGTCCTTCTGAGACTCGCCGTCGTCCTTAGCGCGCGTCACTCGCCGACGCAGCTCGAGCTGGTCGACCGCCCGACGAGCGAGCATGGCCATGGCGCTCCGTTGGGTGTCGTCGAGCTCGCGGGGCGCGTCGTGCAGCACGGCCACCGTTCCGAGCGCGTGGCCGCTCGGCGCGATCAGTGGCGCGCCTGCGTAGAAGCGGATGAAGGGATCGCCCGTGACCAAAGGGTTGGCGGCAAATCTCGGGTCGCGCGTCGCGTCGGGGACCACCATGACCTCCGGGCGGAGGATGGCGTGCGCGCAAAAAGAGATGTCACGCGGGGTCTCTTGGGGCGCGAACGCCAAGCGGGACTTGAACCACTGCCGCTTTGAGTCGACGAGCGTGATCAGCGCGACGGAGGTGGCGCAGATCTGTCTGGCGAGCTCGGCGAGCTCGTCGAAGCCGCCTTCGGCCTCGCTGTCGAGGACGTCGTAGGCAAGAAGTGCCCGGAGGCGCCCCTCCTCGTCTGACGGCGTCGGTGCGGCACTCACGATTCAGGCTCTCCTGCGCGTTGCTGGGGACGGGGGAACCGCGAGGGTGGCGTAGGGTGCTTCCAGAAGAGCGGGGTACGCTCCAGTTGTCTAGATAGGAAAGGCATGTACGAGGTTGCCCTTCGACGCACCCCTCGGGGCGATGAACCAGGCGATGCACCATTTCCTGCGTCGCGTCCTTCGATCCGTTCCCGCGCGAGCGGCGAGCCGCCGGAGCTCGGCAGCAACCCACGAGCGGATTCGGACTCCCCAACCCTGGCAGGTTTGGCGAGCCGCGCCGAGGTGCGGCGTGTGCCCACATTGACCCGCTTTTCTTAGTCGATACGCTGTTGGCAAATGAACCGCAGCGGACAGGACCCGGCAATGGCGGCGGTCAGCGGGATCGACCCGATCCGCTCGGACGACATCCGAGCGGGGGACGTGATCGGCGGCAAGTACATCGTCGAGCGAGTGCTCGGCGTCGGCGGCGTCGGCATCGTCTTGGCCGCTCGCCACACCGAGCTCGATGAAGTCGTCGCCATCAAGTTTCTTCGCGCCGAAGTGCAGGGCAACGCCGACATCGTCCGCCGCTTCGCGCAAGAGGCGAAGGCGGCGGTGCGCATCAAGAGCGAGCACGCGGCGCGCGTCTTCGACGTCGGCACGGTGGAAGGGCGCGGGCCCTACCTCGTCATGGAGTACCTCGAGGGAAAAGACTTCGCCGACACACTCGCCACGTCGGGGACACTGCCGGTGCGGTCCGCCGTCGAGGCCGTCCTGCAAGTCTGCGAGGCGCTCGCGGTCGCGCACTCGAACGACATCGTCCACCGCGACATCAAGCCGGAGAACATCTTCCTCGCGCGGCGCGCCGACGGCACGGATGTCGTGAAGGTCCTCGATTTCGGCATCTCCAAGACCGCGCTGGCCGGCTCTTCGTTCAAGGAGCGCGCGGCGTCCGAGGCGGAGAACGTCATGGGCTCGCCGCTGTACATGTCGCCCGAGCAGATCCGCGGGGAGTCGACCGTCGACCACCGTACCGACATCTGGTCGCTGGGGGTCGTGCTCTACGAGATGCTGACCGGCCGCCCGCCGTTCTCGGGAGAGTCGATCAGCAAGATCTGCAAGCAGGTCCTCGACGGGGAGCCCGTCAAGATGGCGCAGTTCACTCCCGACGTCCCCAACGACCTGCAGGTGATCGTCGACCGATGCCTCGCGAAAGCGCCGGCGCGCCGCTTCCAGAACGTCGCCGAGCTCGCCATCGCGCTCCTGCCGTTCGGGCCCAGCAAGGGGCGCATCTACGCGGAGCGCGCGAGCACGATCCTGCGCGCGTCGGGGCACGCCGGAGCCTCGGTCAAATTCCAGAGCAGCGTGCCGCCGCCCAGCGGGAGCTCGAGCGGCGTGCACATTCCCGGGCTGCCGGGCCTGCCGTCGTTCCCAGTGCCGCCTGGGGCTACGTCGACGAACCCCGAGGCGTTCGAGGCGCTTGCGAAGGAGGCGACTCGCACACGACGGATCGTCACGGTCGCGAGCGTGGCCTTGCTCCTCCTCGCCGTGGGCGCCGCGACCGTGCTCCTCTTCCGGAGCACGCGCAACGAGCCGGCACGTCTCGCGACCGCGGCACTGCACAAGGTGAGTCTCGAGAGCGACCCGCCGGGCGTGCGCATCGAATCGAACGGAAAATTACTGGGCGAGACGCCCGTGACCTTGCAGCTTCCCGAGGGGGAGTTCAGCCTGCAGCTCACGAAGGAGACCTACGCGCCCGAGTCGCTCACGCTGACGATCGCGCCTGCGGACACCGAGAAGCGCGCGCGGGTGACGATGAAGAAGACGGTGATCGAGGCGCCGATCGCGGTTCGCCCCCTGCGCGTGGTCCCCGCCGCGCTTCCGTCCGGCGCGCCGACGCTCGCGTCGCGCGTCCTCACGACGCACCCGACGGGGAGAGTCGCGGTGCCGGGCCCGTCTGGCCGGGCTTCCGCCGCCGCGCAGCCCCCGTCTAGCCCGGCGACCACCGGGCAGCCCCCGCCGGCGCTCGCCGCGGCGAAGGCGGCGGCGCCGAGCGGCCTCCCCACGGCGACGACCACGTCGAAGATTCGAACGGTGGACGACACGAACCGCGTGCGTCTCGTCGACGACCCCGCACCCCCGAAGGCGCCCCAGGTCCAGTAGACTGGCGGGCGCTGCCGGCCCGCGACGCAGGAACCCGAAGGAGAACGCATGACACGCTCGAGAGTCGCCGTATCCGTTTCGCTGCTCCTCGCTGCGCTCGCGACGGGCTCGCCGGCGGCCGCCGACGACGCCGTGCCCACCGATCCTGTCGCGCGCAACGCGTTCGTACAGAAGCTGACCGACGAAGGCCTGACCGCCTACCAAGCGCGCGACTACCGCAAGGCGAACGAGAGATTCCAGCACGCGTACGCCGTCGATCCCGATCCGAACCTCCTCTACAACATCGCCAAGTGCTTCGAGGCGCTCGGCGACAAGCAGACCGCCATCGAGAAGTACGAGCTCTTCATCAACTCGCCCGGCGCGGACTCGAGCGGTCGCGTGAAGGCGCAGGACGCCGTCAAGGTCCTTCGGAGCTCTCCGGCGCCCGCCTCGGGAGGGTCACCCTCTGACGCCGCGCCGCCGGGCGGCCCGCCGCCGGCCTCGTCGGGGCATAGCGCGGTGCCGGCCATCGTGGCGTTCTCGGTGGGCGGCGTCGGCATCGCCATCGGGTCGATCTTTGGCGTCTCGGCGCTCGGCAAGCGCGCGGACCTCGACTCGGCGTGCGCCAACCGGCTCTGCCCGCCCAAATCGAAGGACGACATCACGTCCCTCAAGACCACGAGCACCATCTCGACGATCGGCTTCATCGTCGGCGGCGTTGGAGTCGCCACCGGCGGGCTCCTCTTGTTCTTGAACCGCTCCTCCGCCGAGAAGTCCGCAGGCGCGCAGGTCTCGCCCTACGTAGGTGTCGGAACGGCCGGCTTGACCGGCACCTTCTGAATCGAAGCTCCGGCCGTTCTTGTGGGTCGCTGGCTGCGGCTCTACGGCCCGAAGGTCACGCCGCACTTCGACGTGACCGATGCCAGCGAGCCCGTCGGATTGAACTGCAGGTTGAAGCCGTAACCGCTGAACGACGGGAAGAGCGGCTGGTTGTTGCCGTCGCCGGGGATGCACCACACCTGGTTCTCCTGGGCGACATCTCCCGTTTGCAGGTTGAAGTCCAACGGCCCCGACGTGCCTACGAGGTCGACCCGTTGGCCATTGCCCAGGCTGGTCAGTGCCTGCTGGAGATCGCCCGGCCCGACGTTGATCGGCGGGCCCGGCGGCACGAGGCTCCCGATGCCCGCCGCGAGGTTCGCGCCGGTGAGCGGATTGCCTCCGGCGGCGGTCGCCGCATACACCAGCGTGTAGAAGGCGTCGTATGCCGTGTTCGCGAAGATCGAGTCGGGCGACACGTCCGCCGGCTGTGACGCGCTGAAGTTCGAGCGGAACTGGAGATACGCAGGGGTGAGGGAGCCGAACGTGACCCCCATGACGCGTTTTCGCAGCTCGCCCGCGGGATCGGAGTTCTTGAGCTGGTTCACGATGGCGCTGCTCACTTGGCTGTGCGAGTAAAGCCAGTATGGCTTCCTCACGCCGGCCGGCCACTGTTGCTCGACCACGCCCATGATATTGCTCGGCGCCTCGCTGGTGCCGATGATGATGATGATCTGAGGAGCGAGGGCGACGAGCTTGGTCGCCGTCTCGGTGTACTTCAGCGGATCGGTCGTCGGGTCGGCGGGGTTGCCGTAGTCGAGCTGCAGAAAGTTTCCGGCGTTGGCGGGATCCGTCGCCGGCTTGCCACCGATCGTGAGCGACTGGAGGAGAACCTGGGTCGTCCCCTTGCCGAACGAGTCCCCTTTGGAGGCGACCGCGATCTTCACCTTTCCCGCGAGCGCCGGTTGCTTCTCGAGCTCGGTCTCGACGTCCGCCGCCAGCCGCGCGATGGGCGGCGCCTCGAGGGCCGTCGACTCGCACGTACGGAAAAATAGGCCGTTCTTCTGAAGGTTCGTCAGGTCGGGGCTCGTCGTGCCTGCGCCGATGACGAGCGCGCCGGCGGGAACCGATTGCTTGGTCAGGAAGTTGATGGTCGGCCCACTCCACGACGGCCCGATGATTCCTTGGATGCCGAGCTCCGCGGTCATGTGGGTCACCGACCGGAGCGCGACGTCGTTGGCGGCGGAGTCGTCGCAGACGAGCACGCTCACCTGGCGACGCTTGCTCGAGCCGGGAACGGGGGGGAGGCCGTTGACCGGCGCGAAGTCGTTGAACGCCATCTTGAGGGCGTAAAGCTCCCCCTTGCCGGTCGCCGCGTTCGCGCCGTTGATGGCGAAGAGCGCTCCGAATAGCGAGGTGTCGTCGTCGAGGAGGTTGTCCGAGCCGAGCACGGTCTGGCAGTCGTCGGTGATCAAACCCTGGCAAGTCTTGTCGCTGCGGCGGCAAATCCAGTTCGCGCCGTGGGCGCCGATGCAGTCGGCGTTGGTGGCGCATTCCTGCGTGTGGTAGTCGCCGGCGTGCGTGATCTGGCTGCACCCCGGCGCCGCGCCCGCACCGACCGCGCACAGCATCCAGAGCCCGTTCGCAGCGAATCGTACGAGGCGCATGCGCAAAATCCTTTGAGCTTTCGATGTTGGCGAACCGCTTCCATCGGACACGCTCTACTCCGAACCGTCAACGTTTTCCCGGGCCGCTGATCGCGACGGGCTCCCGGCGCGAAAGAGCGCCTCCAATGCGTGCCAAGACGTGGAGGAGGGAATATCCTCGCTTGGCGTGATGACCGGGACCTTCGAGCAGTGGTCGCCCATGTGGCTCCTTGTGGTCGTCGGCGTGGTTTTTCTCGCCATCGCCGCCACGCTCGCGCTCTCGTTTCGGCGACGCCGCCGCGGGCGCAGCGTCCTCCGAGACGGGCCGGTGCCCAACCCTCGTCTGTCGGGACCGCAGCTCGCACGCCTGGACCCCTTCGAGCCCGAGGACGAAGAGGACGACAAGCCGCGCGAAAGCTGCCCGGCCGTCCCGATCGCCTTCGACAAGGGAGCGCTCGAGCAAGGGCCCCCCGCGGACCCGCCCTACCTCCGCGTCGACGCGGTCGCCCGCACGGATCGCGGTCGCAAGCGCCACAACAACGAGGACTCGGTGCTCGCGCGCGAGGCAGACGGTCTCTGCATCCTCGCCGACGGAATGGGCGGCCACGGGGGGGGCGAGATCGCGAGCAAGCTCGCAGTGGAGACGATCGCCGAGGCCATCGAGAGCCGCACGTTCATGGGAAAGCCGCACCCCAAGCTCCCGCCGCGCGCCAGCGACGTCGCCCGGGCGATTCAGCTCGCGAGCATGCGAATCCACGAGCGCGCCAAGAAGGACCGAACACTCGTCAAGATGGGGACCACGATCGTGGCGGCGCGCTTCTCACCGGACGAGGGCCGCCTCTACGTAGGCCACGTCGGCGACAGCCGCTGCTACCGGTTCCGCGAAGGGAAGTTGGAGCAGATGACGACCGACCACACGATGGCCAGCTACGGCATCGTCGGTCCCGGCGCCGACTCCCTCAGCCGCGCGGTGGGCCCGCGCGATTACGTCCTCACCGACGTGATCTTCGCCAAGCCGCGGATCGGTGACGTGTATCTGCTTTGCTCCGACGGGCTCACGAAAGCAGTGCCCGACGATCTCGTTCGGGACGTCCTCGACATCAACTGGGAGCTCGCGCGTGCGGCCGAGCGTCTCGTAGACTTGGCAAATCGGCGCGGGGGCCCCGACAACGTCAGCGTCATCGTGATGCGGTTCGGCGTCGGCTCGTCCAGGAACGGGTCGGCATGACTCTCTGGACGTCGTCGCCCGAGGGCGTCGAATCCAGCTCGTCCCATAGGTGACCGCGCGATCGGGACGAGCTGACGTGGTCAGCCGGAGGTGAAGGCAACTCTCGCGGATTATTCGCGTGTGGCATGCGCGTTGCTGATCCATTCGCGCGGTGCGGGTCGGGCGTGCCTCGCGGAGACCCTCATGTCCAGGTGGAGTCCGGCAGGAACACTTCTCGCTCGTGAACGGCGTCGGCATCCTCGCGCGCTCGCCCTACGAGGACGACCTGCGTCCGCGGTGAGTGGAAGCGATGGCTCACGGCCTGGGTTCGCGCACGTCGGCATCGAGTCGTAGGACGATCGATCAGGGGCCGGTCACCATTCGCAGCAGGCCCTCGAGTCCCCAGAGTGCGTCCTTCTCGAGGGACGCGCGGGTCGAGAGCTTCTCGAGATCGCGCGGCACGCCGCCCGGCACAGAGTGGAAGCGGGGCTGCACGGCGTCGAGGCGCCAGCTCGCGATCGCGAGGCCAGCGCCGTTCAAGTAGACGAAGAGGACGCGCGACGCGCGCAAGGCATCACGCGTCGAGAGCCCGATGGTCACGAGCTGCTCGATCGACCGCACCTGGAACGCGACGCCCACCGCGGTGTGGATGCGCCGCGTGCCGATGACGCGAAACGCATGCGGGCGCGCGCCCGCGAGCGCGAGGTAAGCCCGCGCCATCGCTCGCAGCTGTGCGACCGGTGGCGATCCCTGCGGCGGAGGAGGGAGCGACGACAATGCCTGATCGACGACGTGATCCAGCAAGACACCCATGCTCGGCACGTGGTGGTAGAGCGACATCGCCTCGCACCCGAGCGTGGCCGCGAGCTTGCGGGCGCTGAGCTCCTCCGCTCCCTCGCGATCGATGAGCTCGGCGGCCGCCGCGACGATGCGGTCGAGCGTGAGCGGCGGGCGAACGGCGGCGGATCGTCGGGGCATCGACTTGACACCGTACACCGTAAGGTTCATGGTTCAAATGTTCTTACACCGTAAGGTCAACCATGAACAACGACATCGCGCACGCCATCCTCCCCGAGTCCCCCATGCAGGAACGCTCGCCCGAACGTCGCCGCCTCATCACGGCCCTTGGCCTCGTGCTCGCCGTCTTCGGTACGCCCGCGTTCCTTTGGGCGCTCAAGATAGACGTCGGCGACCCCACGTCGCTCGGCTCGTTCGTCGGTAGGGAGCTCGGCGTCTTCGCCCTCCTCGGCGTGCTCCTCGTGCTGGTGCGCAAGGGTGAGCGACTGCCGCTGTCGTCGATCGGGTGGAGCCTCGCGCGCCCCGGGCGCTCCGTGCTCTGGGGCCTCGTCGGGCTCGTGCCGTGCATCGTCGTGCTGGGGGCGTGCATCGCGCTCGCGCAAGTGATGCACTGGAAGGTGGGGGCTCAGGAGCCGGATCGTTTCATCCCTCCGCTCTGGGCCACCGGCCTCATGGTGCTGCGCGCAGGGGTGACGGAGGAGGCGTTCTACCGCGGCTACGCGCTCGAGCGCCTTCGGACATTGACGGGGAGCCGCCTGCTCGCCACGGCCCTGACCGTCGTTCCCTTCGCCCTCTTCCACGTGCGACAGGGGCCGGCGGGCATCGTCATCGCCGGCGCGATCGCGCTGGTCTTCACCGCGATGTACTGGAAGCGGCGCGACCTACTCGCCGTGATGGTCACGCACTTCCTGGTCGACTTCATTCCGAACGTCGCGCTCCCGCTCCTCGGCGTGGGCTGACGGATAGCGCGATTCGTCCGGCGGCAGGCTCGGCACACTTGGCGCGACTCTGCCCGTGAATGGCGCCGTTCTGCGGACCGCGAGCGCTAGTGTCCGCTCGCACTCAGACGGGAGGTCCGGCGCATGTTCACGGTTCGTCCTCGATTGGTCGGTGTTTTTGGCTCATTCGTGGGCCTGGTCGTGGCCGTCGCGAGCTGCGCGAGCGCGCCTGGCGGGGAGTCGGCGGGCACGCCCTCGGAAGCAGTCACTGGCGCCGTCGGCGACTGGACGGGCTTCACGAGCGGCCAGTGCGTCCACGGCGTCTATCAATTCTATTTGCACCGCTTCGGCATCTCCCTGACCGGAGCATGCGCCCATGCGACCGTCGGCAACTGCGAGACGTGCGGCGCGTGCATGATCTGGGAGGGCCCCAACGTCGAGCCGCCCGCTTCGCTCTTCCACAAATACGCGTGGGGCACGACGATGCCGCAGACCTACGACATCGTCGTGTATCCGCCGCGGACCGCCGCCGTCGGGCCGGGCCACGTGCTCGCAGCCGCGCACGCGCACGCCAGCCTCGAGCCGGCACCTCGCCCCTCGCACGCCTCCTCGCCCGGAGCGCCGGGCCTCGACCACCGCGCACGCGTCGCGCCAACGCCGACGGGGGCACGCGATGCGCGAGCACGGCGTCGTCACGCCGCCTGCGCTTCGAGGGATCGAGGCCCGGCGCTCCGGGCAAGGAGGCTCCTTCCATGCAGATTGCACGTTTTACTCATCATCGTCTCGATGCGTTCCATGTCTCGCGCGATGCGCTCGTCGCGGGAGACGCGCTGGTCAGGCAGCTGCCTCGGGGCTACGGCACGCTGGGCGATCAGCTTCGTCGTGCGCTCCTCGGCGCGTACCTTCAGCTCACCGAGGCGGCGGCGCGCGAGGGCAACGATCGCCGCCAACGCTTTCGCCGTTCTCGCGCCGAGGCCAACGAAGCCGCAGCGGCCGTCGAAGCGGCGATGGCGCTCGGGCTCGTCGTTCAGCAAGACGCCGAGGCGGTTCTCGTGCTCCTCGATCGCCTGGCGGCGATGCTCACGCGGCTCGGTGGCTTCGGCCGCTAGTCACTCCCACGCGCCGCGCGCTCGAGAGGGCGCGCGTGCGCGGCTGCGAGCGCGCTCGCGGTTCGAGGCCGGCGGCTCGGGGAGAGGGGCTCGCGTCTCGCGAGCGTTCGCCGGCGCAACGGCAGCTGCCGGGACGGTGCCGTCACGAAAGTAGCGGGCGCCAGCTTGAGTCAGATCGGAAAACCCGGAGCGAACAGGTTTCGTCCCCGTTTCCGACGGGCCGGCGCGCGTCGCGTAGCGTTCGCCCGCGTACTGGCATCGGAGTTGCGTTGCGGCGGTCCCATGAACTTTGCAAGGAACTTCACTTGGGTGTCCGTCCTGTTTCTGACCACAGTGGCGTTCTTCTTCGGAGCCTGCTCCTCCTCCTCCTCGCCACCGTCCTCGACGAGCCCGTTGTGCAATGGCGGTTGTCTGTGCATTCCCGATCCGTCCACGTGCTCGTCGTCGGAGGGGTGTCGTTGGGAGGGCGGGGTCTGTCACAACTGGTTCGTTCCGGTCGATGCTGGGGGTGACGGATGAGGACGCCGCGCGTCCGCGTCTACCTGGCACGGCTCGCGAGCCACGCCGTGATCTCGTCGAACGACGCTCGGCTGGTCCCGCCGTAACGTTCGGCGGTGACCCGATAGTCTTCACGCGCAGCCTCGCCCTCGGGATGCTCGGCCGAAAGCCCCTGCGCATCGACATCCTACGTCCATCAGCGGCGTGAGTTGGAAGGCTGCTTGGCGCGGCCACATCGAGGTCGACGTGGACGGCCTCAAGCTGCCGGTGCTCGGACGCGCGGAGCTCATCCTCAACAAGCGCGCCGCGGGTCGACCGAAGGACCTCGCGGACCTGGCGATGCTAGGGCGCAAACCTGGGAAGCGTCGGCGGCCAACGCGATGAGAGCGTTTGTGTACGAGGCGCGTCAGCGTGTGCAGCACGCGCGAGGTCGACCCGTGATGCAGGAGCACAGGGAGGACGAGCGGAACCGCGATCTGGTCGGGGTGACGCGCTCGATCGAGGATGGAGGCTGCCCGGCATTGCAGGCGGCCTCCGTTTCCGGTTGGATCGGCGTCCGTGACTCCGCCGCACATACGCTCGCGCATGGTCGGGCTCGCCGTCTCCTACGTGCGCGCCAAGGGGGGCGATGCCGACGGCCTGATCCGCGAGTTCGGGCTGCCGCACACCGTGGAGACGGACACCGAGGTCGTCCTCCCGCTGCCCGGGCTGCACGCCTTCCTCGAGGCGGCGGAGCGCGAAAGCAAAGACCCTTTCATGGGCCTCCACGTCGCCGGCGCGTACCGCCGCGGGGTCTATGGGGTCATGGAGTATGCGTGTCGATCGGCGCCCACGGTCCGTGAGGCGTTCCTCCGCATCGTGCGCTTCGGCACGCTCATGAACGACATCTTCGTCGTGACGTACGAGGAGCGCGACGGTGCGGCGACGATCGAGCAGAGCATCCTCGGCGTCCGCCATTGCCTGGGGCGGCACGCCAACGAGTGCCTGGTCGCCACGTTGTTCGAGCAGGCGCGTCTCCTCTCGGGCGAGCGCCTGATCCCGGGGCGCGTGTGGTTTGCCCACCCGAGGCCGCGCCGCGTCGACGAGCTCACCGAGACGTTCGGCACGCTCGACATCACGTTCGACGCCGAGGCCAACGGCTTCACGGTGCCGACGCCGTACCTCGAGCTTCCCCTCGTCACCGCCGATCCGTCGCTGCTCGGCGTCCTCGACGAGCACGCGACGCAAGCGCTGTCGGAGCGCCCCCCCGCACCCGATTTCGTCGGGCAGGTGCGCGCCTGCGTCCGCGAGCGAATGCGCGGCGAGGCGCCGACCGTCGAGATCGTCGCGAAGGAGCTGGGCCTGAGCCCGCGGACGCTTCAGCGACGCCTGACGCACGCGGGCACGAGCTTCCAGAAGATGTTCGAATCGGTGCGCGAAGATCTCGCGCGCGCCCACGTTTCCGAAGGGAAAATGGCGCTGGGGGAGATCGCCTTCGTCTTGGGTTACGCCGACTTGAGCGCCTTCTTGCGGGCGTTCAAGCGGTGGACCGGCAAGACGCCGCGCCAGTTCCGGGGGGAGTGAATCTCGGCCGATCCAGGCGGCGAGATGGCGCGCACTGCAAGCACTTGTGGCGTACGCCGTCATGCGTGGGCGCGCGGGGGATGCCACTGTCATCTTCATGAAACGCAACTCGTGGAACGGGGTGGTCGCGGCGGCATCTCTCTTCTTGGCGGCGGCGGCCGTCGCGTGCGGCTCGTCGCCGGGAGCTCCGACGGTGCAAGCGGAGCCGACCGAAGGCCGTCCCGTCGGCGCGCCGCCCGCGCGGGACCCCGGCACGCCGGGAGCCGGCACGGGGACGACCGATCCTGGCGCCGCAGAAGACGCAGGGGCGCCCGCCGTCGTCCCGCCGCGCGCGAGCTACCTCGCGATCGGCGACTCGATCGCCTTCGGCTACAACATCAACCACCGCAGCTGGCTGCCCGACGGAACGTCGAAGGAGCTTCCCGATCAGGCCGCCAACGCGATCGGTTACCCCGAGGCGCTCGTGAGCATGCTCGAGCGCGACGCCGGAAGGCGCGTCACCCTCGCCAACACCGCGTGCCCCGGCGAGGCGTCGGGGAGCCTGGTGACCGGCCGCCACGTCGACGACAACAACTGCTTCGAGAACCGCCATCTTTACGCGCTCCACAGCGAGTACAACCACGCCGACTACGACATGCGCGACGGCACGGCGGCCAACAAGGAAAATTTCGGCTCCGGCATCTCCCAGCTCAATCACGCGCTCGATGTCCTCCGCGACGATCCGAGGCAGGTGAAGCTCGTCACAATCACCGCCGGCGCCAACGACGCGATGCGCTTCCAGAACGGCGCGTGCAACTGGGTGCAGACGTTCTCCGACGCGGCGTGCCTCGCGGGGGGTGTGCTCGACGCCGTCCTCGTGAAGCTGCAGGGAAACTGGGAGGCGATGCTCGATGGGATCGCGCAGACCGGGTACACGGGGCCGGTCGTCGCTGTCCTCTATTACAGCACCGGGTACCGCTTGCAGGACGCCCTCGTCCGCGCGGGCATCAAGATCTTGAACGCCAAGATCCACGACGGTGCCAAGGCGGCGCTGGCGAAGTACCCCGCGTTGAACCTCAAGTTCGTCGAGTCGTACGACGTGTTTCAGGCCGCGTCGTCGGCACACGGCGACGATCCGTGCGCGGCGGGGCTCACGATGAAGATCACCGAGGGCCCCAACAAGGGGCAGTGCGACGTGCACCCGTCCAACGCCGGCGAAGAGATGCTCGCCGCCGCGATTTGGAAGTCGCTCACGATCGCCGAGCAGGCGAGCTTGCTGGAGAGCGGAGCGGCCCCCGGGAAGTGAGCGCGTCGAGTCGTTCGGCGATAGGGCGCGCGCTGAGCTACATCGTGTGCTGCCCGCCTTAGAGTGGACGGCGTCGAAACGTGAGTGGCCAGTAGAGTCCGACTCTTGGGAGTCAGTGCACGCGCGAGAGCGTCGGCCCGGTCGAGAGGTCGGCGCAGGAGGACGCGAGCACCTTGCACAGGTTCTTCGCGCGACGCACCGGCCGAGGGGGCTCTCGTGGCCAGCACGTTGACGGCCGAGATGCCGCCCTGACTGCGCATACCGGCCAACGTGATCGCCTCGATCGCCTCAACGTGATCGCCGAGATCGTGAGCAACGATGGGCCGATCTTGGCGATCACGATGGGCCGACGCGCGCAACGTACGGAATTTTCCGGCTCAAGTCGCTCGACGTCGCGCCCAACCCCGCGCCGCGCGGGTACCGCGACGTCGCCGACTGCACCCTCCTCGCGGGGTGGACGCACGATCCGCGACGCTCCCGACGTCGGGGGGCGCGGACGGTGTGCCGGGTGCGGCACCATGATCGCGAGGCGACGTCGAATTGGGAAATTTCGCGGCCGGCCGCGCGACATGGTCCTCGAGGAACCGACCCATGTCCGATATCAATCTCGTCCTTCTCGTCTCGGCGTTCAGCCTCGTCGCCTTCAGCGCGGCCTTGTCGACGCTCGACCGCGTGGCCGTCGCGATCGCCGGATTCTTCGCGCGCCGGTTGACCGCGGGCCACGTGCATACGGCCGTCTGCGCGCACGCTCACCAGGGGTGAGCTGCGATTCGTCATGCTGACGTCCGCCTCGCCGACGATGCCGGGCAATGCTCCCCGCGCAGGAGAGAACGGCCCCGGTCCGAAGGGCGCGGGCTCGACATCGGCGCCCTCGAGCGCGCGGGCGCCAGCACGCGCAGAAGCAGAATTCGGCGTGACTCACGGGATCGGAGTCGTCGTTGGGGCGGCGCTTCCGTGGAACGTCTTCGGCATGAGGACCTCGGGGATCTTGCCGTTCGCGCCGCGCGACGCGAGCGCCGCTTGGACCTCGCGCTCGACACGCGCGTACTTCGCCGCGACCTTGTCCAGGTACTTGGTGAGGCGCGCGTCACTCGCCGCGGCGCGCTCCGTGACCAGATCCTTGCGGAAGGCTTGGACGTCGGCGAGTAGGGGCGGCGCCACCGCGCCGATGAAGTTGGAGCGCGCGGCGACGATGTCCTTCTCCCAGCTCCCATCCTTCAACGTCTGGAACGTCATCGGCTTAAGGCCGAGGACGCTCGTGCGGTAGGCGGCGCGCGCGGTCGCGTCGAGGCGCTGCAGATGAGCGACGCGCTTGGCGTGCACACGCGTCAGCACCGGCGCGAGCTGCGGCGCCTTCGTCGCGAGCGACGCGATGCTGGGCTTCTGCTTGGGTTGGCGCTGCGGCGCGCGCGCGTCGATCGCGTCGACCGAGCGCTTCATCGCCGCGAGCTGCGCCACGAGCGTGACCGCGCCGCCTGACACCTGCGGACCCCCGCCGGTTGCCGCGGCGCTCGCGGGCGCTGCGCTGGCCTTTGCGTCGTCGGGCCCCGCGACGGGGGCGACGCCGTCGACCTTCTTCAAGCACTCGGGGAACTTCTTGCCGAACGCGCGGTGGAATTCGGCATAGCTGTGGATCGCGTCCTCTCCGGCACCCCTGAGCACGGACCAAAGGTTCTGGAACCCGCCGCACGCGTTGGAGATGAGGAGCAGCTTGTGCGCGACGTTGCCCTCGCACGCGTCGCCGCCGTCGTGCGCGCCCCACTTCGTGAACGTGTCGTGGAAGTCGTCGTACGGCTTGCCGTGAACGCCGAGGAGCGTCGAGTGGTACTCCGCCCAGCCTTCGTTGAACGCGAAGCCGGGGTTCGAGATGAGCGTGTTGGTGTGATGCCGGGGGTACCAGAAGCGAACGGCGTCCCACGCGAAGTGCAACTTGCCCCCGTCCGCGGCCTCGCGGATGCGATGTCCGAACTCGTGGTACACGCCGTCGAAATTGGTGAAGTCACCCGGCCAGTGGATCGCCTCCGGCGTCGTCCATGGCGTGCCCGCTTCGAAGATGGCGGGCACGTCGATCTGCACGTGCCCGTCGTACCCGGGGATGCTCCCGCCCGCCGTCTGCCGGTAGTAGTCGTACTGCTCGGTTCCGCGTGCGTAGAGCGTCGCCTTGTCGTCGTCTTCGGGCAGGAGCGTCCCGAAGTCGATCGACCCCTCGGTGTTGGAGTGCTCGGGCGAGTCGTAGCGGTACGAAAAGCCGATGATGTTCTCCACGTCGACCCACCCGTCGACCTCGAGGACGATCTCGATGTACGGATCGGGTTTCTCGTCGTTGCCGCAGCACCAGTCCTCGGCGTGGCCGCTCAGGTCGAAATGCCCGGACGCATCGGTGACACCCTGCGCGATCTCTTCGTCGAAACCGGTGTCCGAGTCCATGAGGCGCACACGGGCGTGGCGAAGGGCACGGTAGGTCGCCTTCGGCGCCGTCTGCGCATCTTTGTAGGCGATCTGCCCCTTGCCATGGACCGCGTAGCCGTCGGCGCGCGCGGAGACCGATCCCGAGACCACCGAGAATACCGCCATCGCCATCGTCATCGTGCGTCGCATGAGGAACTCCTTTATCCACTGCGGAGGATGATCGAACGCGGCGCGACGAATTACGAAAGCTCGATGAACATTCGTTGAACGTGGAGCGCGCCGGTTGACCGCGGGCCACGTGCACATGGCGGGCTGTGCGCACGCTTGGCACCGGTGAGCTACGATTCCGTCATGCGAGCCATCGCGGTCCTTCGATGTTGACGCGCCAAGGGCCCCAAACGTCGAATGGCGTTCACCTCGCGAACGTCGAACCGCACGATGATCGTCACGGCCGCGTCGGTCGACGAGCTCTCGACGCGTTCTCGCCGACGCTGAGGGCCACGATCCACGCCGCGCCGCCGATCGCGGACGCGACGAAGAGCATCGTCCATTGCAATGGATCCCGCGCGGCGCCGATCACCCCCGGCACGTGAATCAGCAGAACGAACGACATGATCATGATCGCTTCGAGCGTCGCAGCCAGGCGCGGTACGACCCCCACGAGGATCGCCACGCCCGCGGCGACGTGCCCGGCGCCGGTCAGGTACCCCCAACCCAGCCGGAATGGGAGCCACGCCGGGACCGCGTCGGCCGCCCCTGCCGCGTCCATGAGGTGGTGGAGACCGAACAGCGGCAAGGCCACTGCATAGAGCCTCCCAGCCATCCGCAGCCCACGGTCTCCACGAAGCCAGCGCACGGGGCCGTCGGCCTTCGCCGAGGACGCGAAGAGAACCCAGCCGCCGGCGACGAGCGACGCGAGCTGAGCGCCGCCGGACCACAGAATTTCCTTCGAGGGCGCGGCGATGAGCCGTGGCACTTGCAGCAGCAGCAGCCAGCTCAGGAAGGTGGACGTCACGATGGCGGCCGAGGGGACGACCGTCCTGCGCCACGAGAGACCAACCGCCGAGAGCACCATCAGCGCGCCCGAGGCGTACGCGAGCACGTCTCGCCACGGGACCCACCGGGGAACGGGCGCCCAGACGTAGACGAGCTCCGCCGAAAGCAGCAGGACGCCCAATCCCGCCACCGCCGCGGCGTACACTGCCCGGGCTACTCCAGTGACGCGGATCGCGCGGTGCGCCGCGGCATGGTCGGCGCCCTGCACGGGTTCGGCGACATCCTCACTTCGCGGGGTCATATGACTCCGGCGTAGCCGATTCATCGCCCTCCGAGAAGTACGACATCTTCGAGAGGTGACGAGACCGGCGCGCGGCGCAGAGCGCGCTCAGGCGTAAGGTGATGCCCATGCGCCGCGTGCTCCTCTCGCTGGTGTTTCTCTTCGCGTGCAAGCGGGCCCCCAGCGCCGTCGAAGCGCGCGGCATGATCGCGTCGGCGGATGCCGAGACGCGAAGGGTCGGCGGCGCCGCGCTGCAAAAGATCTACGTGAAGGACCCGAAGGCCCTCGGCGATCACGGCGAGACGTACTGGGCCCTTCGCGTGAAGGGCCTGCCCGGAGCCTCCGCCGACGAGACCCAGCGCATCCTCGACGGCGCCGAGTCCGCGGGCGGAGAGGGCGGAGGCGGCGGCAGCACGCGCCATTACCGGCTCGACGACTTCTGGACGATGGATCTCTACCGCGACGATCGCCGCGGGACGACGACCGGCTACGAACCGCCGCGGCGCAACGTCGTTCACGTGGACGTCGCGCGCCCGCCGGATTTCACCGGCACCTGGACCACGTACTTCGTGAACGGCGCGGTCCACGACGCCTTCGAGGTCGAGCGCGGCATCGCGAAGCGCGATCGTGAGTACCACGACGACGGTCAGCTGCGACGCGAGCACGTCTTCGTCGGCGGGAAGCTCGAAGGCGCCGTCGTCACGCGCTTCGCGAACGGCACGCCCGAGTGGGAGGAGTCATACGCGAAGGGCAAGCTCGTCGGCGTGCAGAGGTGGTTCTACCGAAGCGGCCTCTTGCGGCAGGAAGACCACTGGGCCGACGACCGGCGCGACGGTCGCACCACCTTCTACGCCGAGGACGGATCGGTCACGCAGTGCATCGACTACCGCGCGGGCGTGGAGGTCGACCGCGGCTGCAAGGCCCCCGGCGCCAAGTAGATCGCCGCGAGGGACTAACGGACGTAGGCGGCCACTCCCAGGGCGATGGCGTCGTTGGTGCCATCGGTGAGCGATGTTGGAACGCCATTTTTCCAGACCTTCGCGACCTGCTTGGTCCCCGAATACTCGTGCCCGGCGACATAGACGTTCGGCCGGTGTACGACGATCGAAATACCGGTGGCGCTGTGCGTTCCGTCCGTCAGAGGCGTCACGGCACCGTTCTTCCAGGTCTGCGCCACATACCGGGTTCCAATGAGCTCCGAGCCGGCGGCATAAACATCGCTGCCGGAGACCGCAACGGAGTACGCGACGGCATCGTTGGATCCATCCGTGAGCAACGTCGGTACGCCGTTCTTCCAGGTCTTGGCGACGGTCTTCGTTGCGTTCGATTCGTGCCCTGCGACATACACGTCGCCTCCGGAAAAAACGAGTGAGCGGCCCAACGCACTGTTGGTTCCGTCCGTGAGCGACGTCGGCACCCCGTTTTTCCACGTTTTGGCGACGCTCTTCGTGCCGTTGGACGCGTAGCCCGCAATGAGGACATCGCTCCCCGCAACGGAAATGGAGAACGCCGTCGCATTCGTAGCTCCGTCCGTGAGGGACGTCGGCGCTCCGTTCTTCCAGACCTTGGCCACGTATTTCGTGCCGTTGGACTCGTAGCCGGCCGCGTAGACGTCGCCACCGGACACCGCGAGCGAGGTCGCTCCTGCGTCATTGGAGCCATCCGTGAGCGGCGTCGGGATGCCATTTTTCCAGAGGATTGCGACGTACTGCGTTCCGTTGAACTCGTAGCCCGCGACGTAGACATCGGTGCCGGACACGACGAGGGCGTACGCGACGGCATCCGGACTCTCGGTGTTGCCGAGGGGCGCGTGCCCCTTGGATCCATCCGTGAGCGACGTCGGCGAGCCGTTCTTCCAGTACTTTGCGAGATCGGTCGTCCCATTCGACTCGAAGCCCGTCGCGTAGACGTCGAGCTCGGAGCTCGCGGCGTCCAGCGCGTCGGCTCGCGATGCGTCGGGAGCTCCGTCACCAGAGTCAGGCGGTCCTTGCGCGGCCGCCTTGTCGGACGAACACGCGCCGAGAGCGACGCCGGCGAGCGCCACGAGAGTCGAGAGCGCAGGGCATGGATGAAATTTCTGCATTCGGCGGCGGAACCTTTGACGGCAGGTTCGCTGACCGTTCCACACTAGCACCACGGCTCCTCGTTCACGGCTTCGGCGCAGGCGCTTGCTTCGGCGGTGGCTCTACGCCCGCGGCGGCAACTACCGGGTAGCCGCGCCGGTGCCACTCCAAGATGCCTTCATCGAGGACGACCGCGTGGCGAACGCCACTCTTGCGGAGAGCATCGACCACGTCGCCGGACAGGTGGTGGGGGCAGGCGCAATACGCCACGACCCAGGTTCCGTCGTTGGGGACCTCGGCCAGTCGCTTCAGATCGTGGTACGGAATCGAAACCGCGCCCGTGATGTGGACGCGCATCCAGTCCGACGGTGGCCGCGCGTCGACGATGATGACGCGCCTCTTTTCGTCGAGGGCTTGCTTCAGTTGGTCGACCGAGACGAAGCGCTCGTCCGGCGTGCACGGCGGAGTACCAGGAGGCGGCCCGCCGTCGGGGCACGGAGTGGAGCGCGGCTTCCACGCGGGCGCCTTGCCTTGCGGATTCACGAGCAGCGGCTCGCTCCCGGTCGGCGGCGGAAGGGACGCGGCGGGCGGCGGGACCCCGAAGTTTCGCATGAACGCGACGATGTCGTCGATTTGCGGATCGGTGAGCTTGCCTTTCCACGCCTCCATCGGCGTGCCCGGCCGTCCGTTCGCGATCGCGTAGCCCATGAACGCGTCCGACGAGACCTGCAAAAAGGCGGGGTTCGCCAGGTGTACGGCGTTTCCGTGGGTGCCCACGTTGCCGTGGCACTTCTCGCAGTTCGCGGCGTAGAGCGGCGCGCCTTTGCCGCGGTCGCCGATGCCGCGCGCCGGCGTATCCTTGAACGCCGGGCCTTGGCTGCGGAGAAACGCGACGAGGCGCGTGATCTCGTCGGGCCCCAGAGGTCCGCCGCGCGCGGCGCCGTACGCGGCCATCGACGTGCCCGGTCGGCCTTCGACGATCGACCTTCGAATCTGATCGTCGGGCGCGCTCTCGAGGTACGTGCGGTTCACGAGAGAGGGCGCGTTGTCGGCCTTGTAGCCGGTGCCGTCGGCGGCGTGGCACGTCGCGCACAGGGCGCTGTAGAGCGCCGCGCCGTCGCGCATCGGAGCGGCGTCCGGTGCGGCCCCGTCGAAAGCCGCGAGCGTGACGGCGGCGGCGTCGACGTCGCGAGGGGTGGTCGCCGTCGGCCTGCACGACGCGGATGCGAGAAGCGCCGCGGAGGCAAGGCAAAGGCGGACGCGCCAGGGGTGCGTGCGGTCGACGATTGTCGTGGGTGCGCGATTCATGGTCCGGATTTGCGAGCGACCGATGGGCCGCACGGGCCACCTTGCCGCAAGCCCCGGCGCGAATGGGAGAAAAAACCGGATCTACGCGGCTTTTCACGGAGAGAAAAAGCCGGCGGCTCGGATCAGGGGACGGCGCACGTGAGCGATCCGAGGCCGTCTCTCGACTCGGCCCAGAACCTGTAGGGCGTGAACCAGAATCCCTGGGCGCTGCCGATCGACGCCTGGCGCCACGAGCCGATCACGTAGCCCCAGTCGCGAAGCGATCGTTGGTCGATGCTCCCGAAGATCAGGTCGAAGCCGCTCCAATCTTGAAAGTACTCGGCCTGCAGGCCGTCATCCGTGACGAGGTACGCCGCGCGCGCACCCATCGCGGCCAGCCAACGAGCGCTGTTACGGAGGTTCGTGTGCGTGTGCTCCGCGCACGGCTCGACGAGGACCCGTTCTGCGGGCACGTGCTCCTGGCACACGAGCAGGTGCATGAGCGCGAACGCCTCGATCACGTGGGAGTGGACGGCGCCGCCCGACGCGATCACGAGCGGCGCCGCCCTCCCTCGAATCGCGTCGGCCCCGATCGCGCTGCGCGCCGGCATGGAACCGAAGCGCGCGACGTCCCGCTCCGTGAACGGACCGCAACCGCGATCGGGCAGAAGCCCGCTCAGCGCGATCTCATCCTGCTCTGCCAGACCATGTCCGGGGATGATCACCGCAGCGTAGGGATACTCGCCCTCGGCGATCGCGAGCGCGCGTAGCACGTCTGCGTTGTGCCGCAGCGCGGCGCCGCGTTGCCCGGTCGAGAGTGCGCACGGCACGAGCCAGCTCGGCGCGTCGCTCGTCGCGAGCCGCTCGAGCTCGTCGGCGAGGGCGCTCAGGCGCCGCCGGGCCGCCGCGTCCGGGTAGCCGCATCCCGGTGGGATCTGGCCGACGCGAACGTGACGGCCATCGTGCGTGACCGGCGTGAAGCAGGCAGCCGACGTGTTGGTCTCGGGAAATGAGGTGTGCCTGCGAGCGTGCCCGTCGCGCGCAATCGCCGCGCTCGCCCAGTCCCCGCACGCCTCGCGCTTCGTCAACGGCGCGCCCGATCCGCCGAGGCGACCGAAGCGGGCGTCCCTCCCCCAGAGCGGAGGCGCCGGCTCGCGCCAGCCGCACGCGACGAGCGCGAGCGCGAGGAGCCACGCCGGCCACGCACGACGCGCGATACGGATCGAATGGCCGAACGCCAAGAACGTGAGGCGAGCCCGCACGCGCCGAGGGTACATCAACGCTGAACGTCGCGGCTCGCCCCTACCGACCGACGCGCCAGCGCTGCAGCGCGATCGACAGCAGCGCGGCGCCGGCGCGATCGGCGACGCGCTCACGCCGGCGACGTCGAATCTCGTCTCGGCGTTTGGTCTTCGGGTCGAGGGGAGGTGTCACGGGAGGCGGCGGCGCCACCGACGGGCTCGCCGCCGGCGCCGTGCGCGAACCATTGTCGCAACCCGCGAGCGCGCCCACACCTGCCGCCAGCCCGAGCGCCGCACCGAGGGCCTGCCGTCGATCGATCGTCTTCATGCTCCACCCACCTCTTCGACGAGGTAGTCGCCGGGGATCGGGGATGTGAAGCGGTTAGTCGCGCCTCGAGCGCCGCCGCCAGCTTTGCTCCGAGATCGCGGGCCGACTCGAAGTCCCCGTCGATCTGTGATGCGCCGCTTGCCGGCGTCCCGGGAGGCCGATGATGCTGGCTTCGCGCTCCAGGGATGTCACTTGCAGATTCGCCCGTAGATCTCCGCGCGGCCGGGGGCGCCGCAGAAATTCAGCTTGGCCTCCGCCACCCCGGCGCCACTGTACCCGGCGAACTCGCCCGAGCCGTCGCGGTAGATCATTTTTACCTTTGCATTGAAAACGCAGGGGTCCGTCGTCGGCGCCAGCGCAATGACGTCGTTCTGCGAGCGGAGCGTGCCTTCGGCGAAGAGGAGGTGGTGATTGCCGAGGAGCTCGCCGCTCGGCTGCATGCCGACGATGGTGGCCACCGCGGCCCCCTCGAGGTTGCGCTCGCCGCCCGCGTCCCACGAGGCGAACGTCGCACGGCCGGCCGTCTGCTGGGCCTTGGGATCTTCGAGGTGCATGACCGCGATGGGGGACGAAACGAGCGCAAAATCGCGGCAACCCGCGCCTCCTTCGGCGATGCCGACGAGGGCCGCCGTCGCCCGCTCGCGGGTGAGGGCGGTGTCGCCGGACATGGTGCTGGGTTGGGTTGGCGCCGCCGCGGCCGATTGGCACGCCGCGGCGAAGACGGCGACGAGCGCCGGCAAGAGTGTATGGGCGAGGCGCGAAGACGGGGTGACGTTGTTCATGGAGGTGAAGATGCCGTCCGCGAGGTGCTTTCGGTAGGCGCGCGAGCAGCAAGACACTCTTTACAAAAACTCACAAGTGACCGACGCTCCGCGGGGGATGGATCTGCTCTCTGCCATGGCGACGTTCGTGCGCGTGGTCGACGCGACGAGCCTCTCGAAGGCGGCGCGCGCGCTCGAGGTGACGCCGGCGGCGGTGAGCCGGCAGATCACGGCGCTCGAGGCGGAGCTCGGCGCTCCGCTCCTCGTGCGCACCACGCGGCGCCTGGCGGTCACCGAGCCGGGTCGTCGCTTCTACGAGCATGCCGTTCGCACGGTAGCCGCCGCCGAAGAGGCGCGCGCCTCCGTGGAGAGCGATCCGGCGGTCACGGGCCTGGTCGCCCTGTCGATGCCCACGGCGTTCGGCGCGGGTCCGCTCGATGTCTCGCTCGCACGACTCGTCGACGACCATCCCGGGCTTCGGATCGACCTTCGTCTCGAGGACCATCCGGTCGATCTCCTCGCAGAGGGCGTCGACGTGGCCTTGCGCGCGGGGCTCGTGCCGCCCGACACGACCACGCTCGTCGCGCACAGAGTCGGCGAGGGGAGGCGCGTCGTCGTCGCATCGCCGTCCTACCTGCGCAAGCGGGGCGAGCCGAACGCACCTGCGGAGCTCGCCGAGCACGACGCGCTGGTTCATCTGCACGCGGGCGCCGACGTCGGCGTGTGGACGCTCTGGTCGGGCGAGCACAAGACGACCGTGGAGGTGCGCGGGCCCTTTCGCTCGAACGCCCTCCTGGCCCTGCGCGACGCCGCGCTCGCAGGCGTGGGGATCGCGCTTCTCCCCCGCTTCGTCGTGCGACAAGCCCTCGAAAAGCGGCAGCTACGGACGCTCGCCCTGTCGGGCTGGGGCCCGAAGAGCCAAGTCGTCTACGCGCTCGTCCGTGCCGAGGCCCGTCCGCGCGCGCGCATTCGCGTGGTCCTCGAGCATCTTCGCGAGCAGCTCGAATCGCGGATCCGTTGACCGCGATCGCGCTCCGTTCCGTTCGGGTCGGCGAACCTCGGTGCTTTGATTTCCCCGCTCCTCTTCACCCGCCGTCGGCGGAGTCGGTGCCCGCGTCGACGCACGGATCGGGTCCCGGGCTCGGTGCACCGGCGTCCACGGGCGCGCCGGAGGCGGCGATCTCCACGGCGTCGAACGCGATCCCGACCGACACGGCGTCGCACGCCGCGCTCGGGCTCGCGCTCGCGGGATCGAGGAGCATGTCCCCGAGGCCGTGCGTGAGCGTCTCGGCGTCGTGGTACTGGCACGACGTGGCGCGCGGAGTCCATGCGTCGGCGGCGGCGCGAAGCTCGGCGAGCGAAACGACCCCCGCGATGGTGCCCTTGAGCGCGCCGTCCGCGGCGGGTGCGCCGAAGGAGACGACGGGGCGGCGGACCTGGAGCTCGATGGCCGAGAAGGTCTTCCCGGTCGTGTCGGTGCCGAGCTCGAGGTGCAGCAAGAGCGCGTCGCTCGACGTGCCGACGAACTGCCCGGCCGTCACGTAGGCGTCGGAGAAGACCGTCTTCGTCCCGGCGCGCGCGGGCCAGGTCTGGTCGCGCGCGAACGAGGGGGCCGCGTCGAGGGGCGCGCCGACGGCGATGTCGCCGGACAGCCCGATGCCGGTCTGATTCTCCGTGCCGTCGAGGCCGGCGACGCGCACGAGGTACGTCATCGCACCCGCCTTGATGCGAGCGGACACCGCGCTCGTCACGTCGTTGTGGAGGACCTGTATCAGCGGGACCACGCCGGCGCCGAAGGCGTTGTCGCGCCCCAGGTCGCCGTCCATCCACGCCTCCAAGTTGATGATGCTGAGGCCTGCGTCTGCCGAAGGGAACTCCACGCGACAGGCACCCGCGCCGTCCTTTCCCGTCGTGCGGCCGTCGAGATCGAAGCCGAACTCCCGCCACGCCTTGGTCGACGGTTGGAGCGATCGGTCCACATCGCCGAGGTAGAGCGTCGTGATCGCGAACGTGCGATCGGGAGCGCCGGACGCGACCGTAGGACCGCCCGGACGCGCGGGGACGGCGGCCGACGGCGGGACGTCGTTCGTCTTGCCGCACGCAAGCGTGCCGGCGACGAACGGGAGGGAGAGGAGGAGTGGAACCGCGAAGGGAAGCAAAGTGCGCATACCTGCCCCTTGAGCACGCTTCGTTCCAGCGGCTTTTTTCAGGTAGTTGCGCGATCGGAGGGTGCGCGGACCGTGACGCCGACGACGCAATGTGGTGCCGTGCGCACAGGTCGTCCCCTTCACGGAGAGAGGACGCATGTCTCCCTGTCGCATCGCGTCGTCATCCTTCCCTGCGGACACGCGAGCGGAGGGCACGGCAGCGTCGCCACGCGTGAAGGCGAACAGAACGCGCGCGCAGCGGCGGCCCAGGCGGTCGTGACCGCCGTGGTCACACACGCGGTGCAGCACGCGCGTGGACCCTACACCTCGAAGCCGACCGCCGTGCACTCCGCGTCGCGGCTGCAACGTGTCTCGATGGGCGAAAGCGCGGGACCCGTGGCGCCGGTGGCGGCCGCGCCGTCCTGGGCATCGGCGACGTGCGCCCCGGAACGTGGCCCCTCGGGGCGGGTCAGTCCCGCATCGGCGGCGCGGGTGCGGTTCGCTTCGACGGCATCAGGACGATTGCAGGCGCACGACGCGATGAGCACCACGACAGCGGCTGCAACCGCGCGCGGGCCGGACCTGCGATGGTGCGGGTCATCCTCGGGGCCTCCTCCTCTCCTCACCACGTTGCTCCCCAAGCATAGGCGAAGCTCCGAGACTGCAACGAGGGTTCTCCCGAGAGTCAGTGCGCTGTGACGCTTTCCCTCTGGCCCAACGCGACGTCGGGTTTCTCGCCCCAGCGCTGCGGGACGCGGCGGAGCTTGCTCGTGTCGTAGCCGGCGTCCTTCACCACTGCGACCAGGCGCGTCCACGCGGCGTCGGTGAGCGTGGGCGTGCGCGCCATGATCCACACGTAGTCGCGCGCGCTGCGGCCGATGACCGTCTGCTGGTACTCGGCGTCCACGTCGACGACGAGGTACTGGAAACGGAACGGCCCCTGCCACCAGTAGAAGTGCATCCCCCACTTGGCGGGGTCGTCGCTCACGTGCCCGGTCGGCCGCATCGTCTCGAGCTTGCCGTCGAACGCGCCTTCGCGAAACGCGAACGTCACCTCCACCGTGTCGGTGGTGCCGTCCGCGAGGCGGTAGGACTCGACGGCGTTCCACGCGTTCTTCTCCTCGGACGTGGGGATGTGCGCGAGGACGTACCAATCGCCCATGAAGCGCGTGAGGTCGACGTGCTCGGCGGTCTTCATGGGGGCGGACGAGCACGCGGAGACCGAGAGTGCAGCGAACGCGACGACGGCGGCGGACACGAGTTGACGCACGCCACGAGGCCGAGCGGAGCGGGACGCAGTGGGCGCGGTCATTCGGCCCGGCGGTACGTGAGGGTGTAGACGATCGGCGCGGAGAGCTTGGGGCTGCTCAAGGTCGCCTTCATGAAGAGGAGCTTGCCGTCGGCGCTCAGCGAGAACTCGTTCCTGCGGGTGCCCCCCTCGTCGGCCACGAACGTCTGCACGAGGTGCGAGCCTTCGAAGCGTTGCGTGAGGACGATCGCGTCGTCGTCGACGCGGTAGGGAGCGGGCGCGCCGGAGTCCGGGCTGACGGCGACCGCGTGACCGGGCACCGTGGAGGAGACCTTCCCGCTCGCGAACTCGAACTTGCATGTCGGCATGATGCGCGTACGCCCTTCGATGCTCGCGCGTGCCATGCCGCGGACCGCGAAGAAGAACGTCCCCACGGCGCGCTCGACCGCGTCCTGCCGCGCTTGCTGCTCTTTGGCGTCGCCCGCGTACCGGTAGAATCCGGCATACTGGGCGCGTAACTCTGCGATCGGCGGCGACGCGACCCGGAGGGACACCGGCTCCTCGGCGCGAGCTGTAGGGCTAACCAGGCTCGCCGCTGCCACCACGCACACGGCGGCGCATAGGCTCCGCGTGGCGCGAGCGCTCGCCACGTATCGCGGGCTTTTCGACGTGTTGGAAGAAGGACGCATGGGCTCTCCTCTGGTCGAGGGTAGGGACGGCGGAAGTGCCGCTGTCGTTCGTATGTGCATATGTTGTACAACTTATGTCCAGTCAAGCTCGGCCGAGCCTTTTACTTTCCTCGAAGGAGCCTTGCGTGAGGCGCGCGGACGGCATCATCGAGTGCACAGCGCGGTGCCGACGAAGCCGGTCGCGCCCGCGATGGCGACGCGAGGACGGCGCGGCGCAGTGTCGCTGTGCATGCTCATCGTCGTAGGCGCTCTGCGCGTCGCTCCGACGTCACGTCCCGTCAACGAGCGCGATCGCCCCGAGGACCACGACCACGGCGCCGAGGGCGACCACGAGCCCCGCCGGCATGACCTTCTTCGTCTTCATGAACGCCGGAAGAAAACGGCCAAGCAGCGCGAGCGCAAGGACGACGCCCAGGCCGGCGCCGACGCGCACCGAGCCCGACGAGACGAGCCTCGACGCGAGCCCTAGCAGGACCCCGAACCCGATGCCCGAGACGAGCGACGCGCGGCTCTTCGCCTTCACGTAGCCGATCACGCCGCCCACCAGCACGAGGAGACCGTAGAGCGACAAGGAAGCCACGAGCGCGATGTGCATGGTCGCTCCGTAGCATGCAACGTCGCAATCCCCGAGCAGGAGCTCTACCGCACCCTCCGCGCGGGCCGATGCTACGGTAACTGCGTGGAGCTCGCAGACTTCATCGACGCCGAGCGGAGCGCCATCGTCGCCGAATGGGAGGCGTTCGCCAGCACGCTCCTACCTGCGGCGGAGGGCATGAACCCCACCGCGCTGCGAGATCATGCCAATCAAATCCTGACCGCCATCGTCCACGACATGAGGTCTCGCCAGACGGCGGCCGAACAGGCGGATAAGTCCAGGGGGTATGGGAACGTCCAGAACCTCGGAGAGATGGGCCAGGTTCACGCCGCCCTGCGGATCGAGTTCGGTTTCAAGCTCGGTCAGATCGTGGCGGAATACCGAGCGCTGCGGGCGAGCGTCCTTCGGTTATGGGAAAAGAAAGGCAGCGATCCGGGAGGTGTGACTCGCTTCAACGAGGCCATCGACGAAGCCCTTACCGAGGGGGTCTCGAGCTTCACGACGACGACCGAGCACTACAGAGACCAATCGCTCGGCATCCTCGGTCACGATCTACGCAATCCGCTCGCGGCCATCATTTCGGGCTCCACGTTGCTCATCGGGTCGGAGAAGCTCGACGACCGAAGTATCAGCATCGCCGCGCGGATGCTGAACAGCGCGAACCGCATGAACCGAATGATCAGTGACCTGCTCGACCTCACGCGCACCCGCTTTGGAGACGCCATCCCCGTAGCTCGCGGAGCGATGGATCTCGAGCCGCTCTGCCGACAAGTCATCGCCGAGCTGGAGGGACTTCGCCCATCCGGCGAAGTTCACTTCGAGCCGAAGGGCGATCTTCGCGGGGATTGGGACTCCGACCGGATCGCGCAGGCGCTCTCGAACCTCGTTCGAAACGCGATTCAGTATGGCGGAAAAGACGATCCGATCCGCCTCGTCGCGCAGGACGTGGGCGCCGAGGTCTTGGTGGAAGTCCACAACGGCGGCCCGACGATCTCCCAAGCGGCTCTGACGACGATCTTCGACCCCATGGTCCGTCACGCCGCAAAGAACCAGACCCACGCCGGGCTTGGCCTGGGGGTTTACATCGCATCCCAGATCGTCTCTTCGCACGGGGGGAAGATCATCGCGACTTCGACCGACGTTGCGGGCACTACGTTCAGCGTCCGTCTCCCGCGTCATGCTCCCCCCGCGTCAATGCGGCCTGGAGCGGCCTGAGTAGCGATGGCCTCAGGCCAAGTGGTGCGCCTCTGGCGTAATCTGCCTCGAGTCGACAAATGAAAACCGTTACGATTTGACGGTGCCGCGCCTCCGTCTTCCGCACGTCGTCGCGGCGCTCGGCTCGGCGTGCTTCTGCGCGTGTGGCGCGCTCCTGAGCATCGAGGACGTGAGCTACGTCGGCGCCGACGGCGGCGACGTAATCGATGGCGCTCCCGACGTGAGGGCCGACGCCGGCGCCCCTGCGGACGCCGGCGCCGATGTCGTGGACGATCGCGCCGAGGCGGACGCGAATACCCTGTGCCCTCCTGGCATGGTCCGCCTCACGCCATCGTCGTGCCTGTGCATCGACGAGACGGAGGTCGTCGGGCAGCCGTACCTGCAATTCGCGGCCGCGGCCCCCGGCGCGCTCGACGCGCAGCCGCCGGAGTGCGGGTGGAACGTATCGACTGCCAATACGTCGACGGTCTCGCGCGCAACACGGCGCTCCCGAACCTGGGCTTCCGCTGCTGCTCGTTCGCGAGGTGACACGCAGGGCGCGCTCCTCCGAGCGTCGGCGGTCACGCCGCCGGACTTTCCGAATTCGACATGGCCCTTGTGCAAAGTCGGCGGTGCCCAATCGCCCGGCTACGTGGGAGACACCCTCCCATGCGCACCGGCACCTGGCTCACCGCTTCCGCGACCTTCGTGCTCCTCTCGGCGGGAGCCGCGGCGCTCTCCGCCTGCTTCGCGGGGCCATCGGCGGGCGATGCGGCGGGGCCCGCGGCGAGCCTGCCCGACGGGGGCGCGGGCACGCAGGCGCCGGACACCTCGAGGGGCGGCGCCCTGACGACGGCGGCGGAGCGGGGGCAGGCGCTCGTGCAGTCGCACGGGTGCAGCGGTTGCCACCAGCCGAGCGACTCGAAGGACGGCACGCTCGCCGGTCGGACGACGCCCATGGAGGGGTCCGCCTATCCTCCCAACCTCACGCCCGACAAGGACACCGGGCTCGGCGATTGGACCGAGGAGCAGATCGTGCGCGCGATCCGCGAGGGCAAGAACGACGCGATGGACGATCTTTGCACGGTGATGCCGCGGTTCGCGGATCTCAGCTACGCGCAGGCCTCCGACATCGTCGCGTACCTGCGCGGCCTGACGCCGGTTCATCGGCAGGTTCCCGAGAGCCAGTGCGCGGCGGGCCCCGAGGCGGACGGCGGCGCCGACGACGCTGACGCGCCGGTCCCCGACGACGCGGGGGAGGACGCTGCAACCGACGGCGGGACGGTCGAGCCGCTCCCCGATTCGGGCGCCATCTGCGCCGGGTTCGCGGCGCCCGGCGCCGCAGCGCCGTGTCACGGATGCGGCACCCACGCGTGCCAGGCCAACGGATGCTACGGCGGCTACTACTGCGAGGTCACCACTGCGAAGTGCCACCCCAAGCCCGCCCTTTGCCCGTGATCGCGCCGCACGGGCCCACGGAGCGCTAAATTCTCCGACCGTTTGCCGACAAAATAATTTTCCTTGACCTATTTTATAGGTCGGCTACATCCGACCCATGGCCGACGCCGCTGAGGTCCTTCTAAGGCCACTCCGAACGAGGATCCTCGAGGAGCTCGCGGAGCCGCAGTCCGCGTCGGGCATCGCGCGCCGCTTCTCGGTCGCGCGGCAGAAGATCAACTACCACTTGAAGGAGCTCGAGAAGGAAGGCCTCGTCGAGCTCGTCGAAGAGAAGAGGTCCGGCAACTGTGTCGAGCGCATCGTGCGCGCGACCGGGCGCGCGTACCTCGTCTCCGCGGAGGCGCTCGGCTCCCTCGCGCACGGCGCGCTCGAGGCGACCGATCGTTTCTCCGCGGCCTACGTCGTCGCGGTCTGCGCGCGCACGATTCGCGAGCTCGCCGGACTTCGTCGCGCCGCCGATGAGGCAGGCAAGCGTCTGGCGACGATGACGCTCGAGACGGAGATCACGTTCGCGAGCGCGCACGATCGCGCCGCGTTCGCGGAGGAGCTCGCGAACAACATCGCGCAGCTCACCGCCAAGTATCACCACGCGGACGCACCCCGAGGTCGCGTCCACCGCGTCCTCACATTGGCGTATCCAAAACCCGCCCCCGACAGCGAGAAAGAGCAGCGAACCCCATGAGCAGCGACGACAGCAAGACCAACACCCGTGACATCGTGCTCTCCGTCGAGCTCAACGCATCGCCCGAAGAGGTCTTCCGCGCCGTGACCGACGGCACCGAGCTCGCGAAGTGGCTCGCGCCGGAGGCCCGCGTCACGCCGCCGAGCGACGGCAAGAAGGGACAGATCTGGATCTCCTGGGGCGAAGGAATGAGCGTCGAGAAGCCCGTCGAGATCTGGGACGCGCCGCGCCACGTGCGCCACAGCTCCGGCACGAACCCCGAGAGCAAGGCGCCGCTCTGGGCGGACTGGTCCATCGAGGCCAACGGCTCTACGACGACCCTTCGCCTCGTTCACTCCGGCTTCAGCGCGTCCGCCGATTGGGACGGCGAGTTCGAGTCGCATTCGCGCGGCTGGAGGCTCATGCTCGCGAACCTTCGCCACTACTTCGCCCGGCACGCGAAGAAGCCCGCGGCCCACGTCACCTTCATGGCGGAAGCCAAGACCGAGCACGGCGCCCTCTGGACCACGCTCCTCTCGAAGGCCGCGATGGGCTTCGAATCTGCGCCCAAGCCGGGCGACAGCTATCGCATCACGACGTCGAGTGGAGATGCGCTTTCGGGCAAGGTCGAGATGGCGAACGGACGCGACCTCGCGCTCACGGTGAGCGAGCTCGACGATGCGCTCCTTCGTGTGAGCCTCGAAGGCGGCGCGAAGCCCGGAAGCTCCACGTACGTCTTCGGGTACGTCATCGCGTACGGCGACGCGGCGAGCCGTGCGCGCGAGCTCGCGCAGCGCATGAACAAGGTCATCTCGGCCATTTCGTAGCGCTCCCGTCGCGCGCGCAGATATGCCTTTTGCGACCGCGTGACGACTGAGTAGCATCACGTTGATGCTGCCACTGATCCCCGCGCACCAAGACCACGGGCCGGATCGGTGAGTCCCCCGCGGCATCGTGTGCTCCTCCGCCTCGGCCAAGGGGGGATGGGCACGGTTTACCTCGTGATCGCGCGTGGGCCCGCCGGGTGGAGCAAGCTCAAGGTCGTCAAGCAGATGCACGCCGACGTCGAGAACGACGAGCGCCGGCTGAAGATGTTTCTCGACGAAGCGCGGCTCTCGGCGCGCCTCAACCACCCCAACATCGTGCAGACGAACGAGGTGGGTTTCGACGGGGAGCAGTACTTCATCGAGATGGAATACCTCGAGGGACAGTCGCTCTCCGCGATCGTGCGTGAGGCGCAGAGCATCGGGGGCGTCCCGCTGCCCACTGCCTTGTTCATCCTCGCGCAAGTGCTCATCGGGCTGCACTACGCGCACGAGCTCCGCGATCTCGAGGGACGGCCGCTCTATGTCGTGCACCGCGACGTCTCTCCCCACAACGTCTTCGTCACGTACGAGGGGGCGGTAAAGCTCCTCGATTTCGGCATCGCCAAGGCCGTCGACTCGTCGAGTCTCACCGAGGCGGGCGCCTTGGTCGGCAAGCTGCATTACATGGCGCCCGAGCAAGTGCTCGCCGGACGGTACACCCCCGGACAAGGGGCGACGCCGGGGGAGCGCGTCGTCGATCGGCGCGCGGACGTCTTCGCGGTCGGCATCCTCCTCTGGCAGGTGCTGACCGGAAAGCGACTGTGGGCGGACCAGACCGACCTCGACGTCGTCGCCCGCGTAGCGACCGGCGACATCCCGCGGCCGAGCACGGTGGCGCCGGGCGTCGACGAGGGGCTCGAAGCCATCTGCATGAAGGCGCTGGCTCTGGAGCCCAGCGATCGCTTCGCGACGGCGTCCGACTTCGCCGACGCGCTCGAAGCGGTCCTCCGCGCGCGCGACGAGCACGTCAGCGCGCGACAGCTCGCCGAGTTCATGGTGCGGCTCTTCGGGACGCAGCGCGAGAAGCGGCAGGCGCTGATCGAGGCGCGCATCAAGAGCGTCGCGGACGATCCGGGATCCGCCTCCAACGCCGTCGATGCAGGCTCCGACCCCAGGTACCTCGGAGCAGCGCTGGGGTCTGCGTCGAGCGCGCCGCCGCCGCCGGTGGATGAGGCCGGATCGGAGACGCGCACCGTTGCGGAGGTTCCCCGCGCGCGACGCTCGGGCGTAGAGCCGGCGGAGGAGACGGGCAGCGCCACCAAAGCAGCTCCGTCGATGCCGCCCGTCGCGAAACGCCGGCCATGGATCGCTGCGCTCGTGCCGCTGGCGCTCGTGGCGGGCGCGATCGCGCTCTTCGCGGGGCGCGCGGGCCGCTCCGCAGCGATCGATCCCCGCGCCGCCGCGCCGCGCTGCACGACGAACGCCGAATGCATCGACGCGCACCAGGGCGCCCCCTTCCTCTGCCGCAAGGACACCGGCGCGTGCGTCGCGCTCGCGTCGGCGGACTGCGTGGTCCACGCTGAGCCCGCCGACGCGAGGAACGACGACACGATCTGGCTCGGCACGATGTTTCCCACGACGGGAGTGGACGCGGCAGCGTTCGGCGTCCGCTATTCCCAGGCCGCGGAGCTCGCGCGCCGCGATTTCGCGACGGTCTCGCACGGCATCCCGACGGCGACCGACGGCCGCGCGCGCCCGCTCGGGCTGGTCATGTGCGACGACGCCGTCGCCCACGAACGCGCGGCGCGCCACCTCGCGCTCGATCTCCACGTGCCCGGCGTCGTCGGCTTTCACTCGAGCCGCGACCTCATCGACGCGGCGCAGTCCTTGTTCATCCCCAACGACGTCGTCGCGGTCACCGCGCTCAACCACAGCGATCTCGTCACCGCCATCCCTCAGCCGCCGGGAACGCCCCGCATGGTGTGGCGCGCGACCACCAGCGTCTCGCACGACGTCGGCGCGATGGCGGCGATCGTGGGCTCACTCGCCGAACCTCGCGTGCGCTCGTCGGCGGCGATTACCGGCCCCATCCGCGTCGCGCTGCTCCGCGCCGATTCCACCGTCGGCTTGAGCGTCTCGGACGCGCTCCTTCGAACGCTGCGCTTCAACGGCAAGACCGCGGTGGAGAACGGCCCAAACTACCGCGACATCGGCTACGGCGACATCCAGAGCCGCGAGGCAGCGCCGCAGCTCGACGCGGCGGTGACCAAGCTTCTGGAGCTCAAGCCGCACGTCATCGCGTGGGTCGCCGACGAAGCCGTGATCAAAGCGATCCTGTTGCCGCTCGAGGAGCGCTGGCCAAAGGGGGCCCGCCACCGCCCCTTCCACGTGGTCCTGGGCCCGCCGGCGATCGGCGTGATCCTCGATTTCGTCGGACGAGACGCGCAGCGGCGGAAGCGCTTCGTTCGGATCAATACCCCCACGACGACCGTCGCGAGCAACCTCTTCACGACCCACTTCAACGAAGCGTTCCAGGACAAGGTGTCGACGTCCGATGCCCCTCGTCCCGCCTACGACGCGGTGTACCTCCTGGCGTACGCGGCGTACGCCGCCGGCGACGCGCCCCTCACCGGGCAGAGCCTCGCGAAGGGGATCGCGCGGCTCGTCGGCCCCGGACCGGCGATCGAGGTCGGCCCCGCCAAGATCTTCAGCGCCCTCAGCGCGCTACGCGCGGGCCAGAACGTCGACCTCGTCGGAACCGAGACCCGCCTGCACTTCGACCTCGCCACCGGAGAGGCCGAGGCCGACTCGGTGGTCCAATGCATCAAGGTCGACGGGCGCGGCACCGCCGTCGACAGCATGGACTCCGGGATGGTGTACCGCCCGGCGACGAAGGCCCTCGAGGGAACGTTCTCGTGCCCGTAGCCGTCGACCCTACCGCGCGCGCCGGGACCTCGCGGCGCGCGGGCGCATTGCGTCGACGGCCTCCTTCGTCTCGGTCTTCTCCTTGAGCGCGGCGCGCTTGTCGTACGCCTTCTTGCCGCGGGCGAGGGCGAGCGTGACCTTGACGCGCCCTTCCTTGAAATAGAGGTTCAGCGGCACGAGCGTGTACCCCTCGCGCGTCACGGCGCGCTCGAGGTGGCGGATCTCCTTCGCGTGGAGGAGCAGCTTGCGCGCGCCGCGCTCTGCGTGGGGGAACGCGCGAGCGGCGAAGAAGGATGCAATATGCAACTGCCGGATCCAGACCTCACCGCGCTCGATCGACGCGTACGCCTCGGTGAGGTGGACGCCGCCTTCGCGGATCGACTTCACCTCGCTCCCCTTGAGTACGATGCCCGCCTCGTAGCGCTCGCGGATGACGTAGTGGAACGTCGCGGAGCGGTTCTGCGCGATGAACCTCTGCGCCTCTTTTCGTCGGGCAGCCACGTGGGGGACCGAAGATACACTTCCGACTCCGGCTGGTATGCTGAAGCGAATGGATCGCAGGCTGATCGCGCTCCTCGTGCCCCTCGTCCTCCTCGCCGCCGCGGCGTGCAGCAGCGACGCGTCGCCGTCGGATGCCTTGACCGGTTCGCCGTACGACGGCGGCGGCGCTCACGACGCGGCCGACGCGAGCTCGTCGCCTCCTCCGCCACCTTCCGACGGCAGCGCGGTGCTCCCGCCCGAAGGGGGCGGGACGGCGGTCGACGCGGGGCCTCCCACGCCGCAAGGGTGCGTCACCGACGTGTCCGCGGGCGATCATGTGTACACGTGCAACGGCTTAAAGGTGGACGCGCGCATCCCCGCGGCGTGCGAGGCGCCTGGGTGCGGGCTGATCCTCGAGCTTCACGGGGACACCGGCACCGGCCTCCTCATGGACGGCCATGTCACCTTGCGCGACCGGGGCCAGGCCGCCGGGTTCGTCGTGCTCGCGCCGACCGGGCCACCCTTCGGAGGCCAGCCCGGCTCTACGTGGACGTCGAGCAACGACGCCTCGTTGGTCGCCATGGTGCAGACCTTCGCGAGCGTCTTCCGCGTGAACACGAAGAAGATCCACGTCGCTGGCTTTTCGCGTGGCGGCTTCGTCACGTGGAGGCTCCTCTGCGATCACTCCGATCTGTTCGCCTCGGCCTCGCCCGGCGGCGCGGGAGACGGAACGAATTTCGGTGAGGCGACGTGCTTCACGCCGGGTCGCGCTCCAACGCGGAAGATTCCCGTCCTCCTCTTGATGGGCCGCACCGACGCGTCCGTCGGCTACGCGAGCATGACCACGATCCGCGACGCCGCGATCCAGGCCTACGGTCTGACTGGCCCGACGACCCTCGCGCAAGACGCCAACTACCGGCACGACCGGTGGACGGGGGCGGGCGGCCTCGTCTTCGAGACGCTCGACCACGCCTACGAGACGGTGAGCCCGGGGCCGTGGGAGTTCGCGAAGGGCCACTGCATCCCTGGCAGCCCCAGCGATCCGCAGGCGCCGCAGTACGCGATCCCGTGCAAGCTGCCCAACGCGTTCGTGTGGGGCGAGGAGATCATGAAGTTCTTCATCGCCCACCCGATGCCTTGATTCTGCCGTCAGCTGTTCACTTGCCGCATGTTCTGCATCGCCTCGTTCGTGGCGAAGAAGATGCCGCAGCGAATGGGGCGATTCTGCTCGTCCAGATCGATCATCACCGGGAACTCGCCGTCGCCCCACGACGTCATGAAGCCGCAGACGCCGAAGCCGCCAACGTCTAGGACGCCCGCCTCGTTCGCGTTCCCGCGGATCTGCGAGAGCAAGTAGTACGGGTGCGTGTGCGGGCGGAAGTCCCACGCGAAGCGGAGCTGCCCGGAGGACTTCGCGGCCTCGAGATCGCGCCCGATCGCCTCGGCCTGCGCGACCGGGAGATTCTTGAAGCCCGAGCCGTCCTCGCCGAGCTTGGGCGCGTTGAAGCGCTGCGCGACCTCGCGCTCGTGGAGGCCCCAGAAGACGACGTCGGCCATGCCGTCGACCGGCTGCTCTTCGTTCCATGCGCCGAGCGCGTCGACGTCGAAGAAGCCGAGGCGCGCATGGTCGACGAGGACCTTGCCTAGCTCGATCGTGCGCGCGGGGCGCGGATTCGGGACGAAGTCGACCATGACGGCCTGCCGCAGGCCGCGAAACGGGCCGTCGTCGAGGCGGACGCTGCTCACCGGATACCTGCCAGGGGGCAGGTGCGGAACCGCGATGCCGGGCGCGCCTTCGTGCTCGAACGCGTAGCCGCCCTTTTGAACGGCGCCGCGCACCGCCTGTGCGCCCGACGGTCCGGCGAACGCCGCCGCCATCCCGAAGTCGAGGACACACAAGATGCCGCTCTTCACGTCCACGTGCCCGAGTTGCTCGATGCCCATCGTCGCCCCTCCTTCGTCTTGCGCGTTGCACGCCGTGCGCCATCGAATGCCGGCGCTTCCGCTCCTGGAAATTCCGTATGTAGCCTGGGGCCTCGCGCGTCTGTGTGAAGATGAAACGTGCAGCCGATGCTCGCGACGATCACGCTCTGCGCAGGCGCTCAGAGCGCGGGCCGGTCGATGCGCGAAAAGACGATGTCGGTCTGCGCGGTCACGTCCTCCGCCGTCACTCGTACGATCGGCTCGCGCCGTACCGGCGGCACGTAGCTGATCATCTCGTAGTCGTTCACCATGGCGTACGCGTGAAATCGGTGCGCGGCGAAGATCGCGAACAGATCGGCGACCGTGTGCCCCTGCCCCGCCAGGTGGTCGGGCGCGACCTCGACGACGATCTCGAGATCCTCGCGGCACGACGCCAACAGTGCGCGCATCCCCTGGACGACGCCCCACTCGGCGCCCTCCACGTCGACTTTGACGATGCGCGCCTTCGCGGCTTCCTCGGCGCGGAGGAGCGACGTGAGCGGCGCGGCGCGGACGGTGCCCTCCGCCAACGGCTGGTCCTCGCGGCGAAGCGTCGTCGTCCTGCCGGAGTTGTGCTCGGGGCCGGCGAAGACGGTCAGGGTGCCCTCTACGTCGGAGACCGCGCAAAGCAGAGGCCGCACGTTGTCCGCGTGATTGATGGCGACGTGATCAAGGAGGACGGCGTGGATCCGGGCCGACGCCTCGACGGAGACGACGCCGCCCGTGGGCCCGACGAGCGTGGACGCGAGGAGCGTGTAGTAGCCGATGTTGGCGCCTACATCGACGAACACGTCTCCCGCGCGCAGGCGCTCCTGGATGAACCGTGTCAGGTGCGGCTCCCAAACGCCGAAGTAGTACACGGCGGAGGGGATGAAGTCCCCGGTGCGGCCGCGGATGACGGCGCCGAACTCGGTCGTGGTCTGGAACGCGCGCGACTGCCAGAAGAAGCGCTCGCCGACGCGCTTCCAAAAGACGCGCTTTCCCCAGCTCACGGGGCCCTGCATGTACGCGCGGACCAACGGCGCGCCGAGACCGACGACCGCGGTACGCAGCGCGGTGCCCACCCGGTCGCGCACGCCGCGATCCGACTGGAGAAGCCCATCGAGCGCGTTCACGCGTCGATTGTACACCGCATCACCCGTGCGGGGCGGGCGACGAGGTCGCGGTTTGACGGAGCCGTGATGCCGTGGGAGCCTGAAGTGCGTATGGAGCACGTGAAGGAAGATAGAGCGACGCGACCGAGGAGCCTCGTCCTCGCCGCCGCGTTCATCGGTGCTGCCGTGATCACGGGGACGAGCTGCGCGCAGGGCCAGGCGGACGGCGGAGATCCCAACAACGTCGGAGACGACGGCGGCGGCAGTAGCGGCTCGAGCGGCGACGGCAGCAGCAGCGGCAGCAGCGGCAGCAGCAGCGGCAGCAGCGGCAGCGGCTCGAGCGGGGACGGCGCGTCGTGCGGCACCACGTGCGACGCGGACGGCGACAAGGTGCCGGACCCGGTGGACAAGTGCCCCGGCACGCCGCCCGGCGCGACGGTCAACAAGGACGGCTGCGCGGAGACGCAGATCACGCCGAAGCTCGAAGGCTTCCCTCCGTACGGCCTCACGTGGACGCCGACCGGCAACCTCGGACGGGCGGGCGGGTTGACCTGGACGTACACGGGCATCCAGCGCGCCGACCTCTTTCACATCTGGTGGGTCGTCTGCGACGATCCGGGCACCCCGTGCGGCCTGTCGCTCGACGGGCCGATCGACGTGGCGGGCGAAAAGTGGCTGCTCAGCGCCGCGGATTCGGACCTCCCGGCAGGCAAGTTGGTCTTCACCAATTCGACCCAAATCTCCCTCGCCGATGGGGGGCCCACCACGCTGACCGGACGGCTGACGATGACGATCGTCGACGCGAGCGACGCGCCGTTCCCCTTCGCCGCCGTGGCCACGCTCGGCGTGACCACCGCCCGGGATGGAAAGTACGGCGCCGAGATCAAGGGCACCGGCTTCAAGGTGAAGGCGATCGTCGAGGTCATGGACGCCGCGACGTGGAAGCCGTACCTCGATTACTACGACGCGGCCGCGACGCCGAACACGGGCGACGCGGGAGGCAATGCCACGAGCTCGTTCGGCGGCTCGTTCTACGACAAGTAGTCGCGCACCGCGGCCCGAGGCCACGCGTCGCAACATGACGGTTGCGCCCGATGACGATCCTTCTTGACTCTCCCGTGACGGGAAGCCTCACGCTCCGTTCATGAAGAAGGAGCGACTGACGATCGGAGAGCTGTCGCGTCGAACGGGGCTGCCCGTGAAGACGCTCAGGTTCTGGTCCGACGAAGGGCTCCTTCCCGCGTCGAGGTCTTCGAACGGCTACCGCACATACGGCGAGGAGGAGGTCGTGCGCCTCGATCTCGTGCGCACTCTGCGGGACGCCGGGCTGGGTCTCGACACGATCCGGAAGGTGCTGCGCCACGACCTGTCGCTCGCGGACGCGCTGCGCCTTCAACTCGCCGCCGTCGAGGCGCACGTGGCTTCGCTCCAGGGCGTAGCCGCGGCGCTCCGTGCCGCGCTGCGAGGCGAGCCCAACGAGAGCGACGTGAGGAGGCTGTGCGCCGTGACCCGATTGACCAGCGATGAGCGAAGGGCCGTGATCGAGCAGTTCCACGAGCGCGTCGCGGAGGGCATGCCCGTCGACGAGGCGTGGCGACGAAAGATGATGGTGACGGCGACGCCCAAGCTCCCCGAAGACGCGACACCGGCGCAGCTCGACGCCTGGATCGAGCTCTCCGATCTCCTCGCCGACGCGTCGTTCGCCGAGAATTTGCGCGCGAGCGCGATGCAGATCCGGGAGAAGAGCTTCGACATGGACGGCCTCCGCCTCGCGAACGAGGCCGTCGCCGCCGCAGCGGGAGCCGTGCGAGCGCGGGGGATTCCGGCGACGTCCGAAGCGTGCGGCGCGTTCGTGCGCGCGTACGTGGAGGCGGCGGCGCGCGCGGGCGGGAGGGTCGCCGACGAGACCTTCTACCGCATGTTTCGCGAGCGCTTCGCCGCACACGATCCGCGCACCGCCCGGTACCGCGAGCTCCTCGCCATCATGACCGGTGAGCCGTCGGCGGCGGGCACCGCAGAGGACTGGCGCTACATCGCGGACGCGGTGAAGCACCACCTTCGCTGAGGCGTGCCTACCGCCTCGCGGGCACGGCGTCGATCGACAGGACGCCGAGATCGTCCTGTCCGTGCCCCTTCGCGAGCAGCGCGTCCATCCGCGCCGCGATCGCCGGCAACAGATGGAGCGGGTGCGCCGCGTCCGCCGTCTCGAGCATCAGCCGCACGTCCTTGCGCGCCATCGTGAGCTCGAAGCTCGGGGTGTAGTCGCCCTTCGACATCGCGGCGCCACGGTACGTCAGCGTGCCGGCCGGGTTGAACGCGGAGAAGAGCGCGTGCGCGTCTTCTGCGGAGATGCCGAGCGAGGCGGCCATCGCGAAAACGTCGGCGAGGCCGGCGGTGATGGTGAGGATCATGGCGTTGCCGAAGAGCTTGTTCGCGGCGGCGACGTCGGGACGTTCGCCCAAGTAGCGGACCGAGCCGGTCATTGTGGCGAGACCGGCGTGAACGCGCTCGAAGACGGGTTTGGGGCCGGCGACGAGGATGATGCCGCCGGCTTCACGGCACATCTTCGGGGACATGAAGACGGGGGCGTGCAGGAACGCGACGCCGGCCTTCGCGAGCCGGGCCGCGCGGGCGGCGGTGCCGGCGGGCGAGGCGGTCGTGTGATCAACGACGACGGCGTCGCCGATCGCGGGGCCACAGGCTTCGAGGACGCTGTCGACCGCGGCGTCGTCGGTGAGGACGACGTGCACGCGATCGACACCCTTTACCGCCTCGGCGGGCGTCGCCGCCGTCCTCGCGCCGAACGCCTCGAGCGCGCGCGCCTTCGCGGGCGAGCGGTTCCACACCGCGACCGAATCGCCTCGCTTGGCCGCGGCCTCCGCCAACCCACTGCCGATGAGACCCGCACCGAGAAACGCCAGTTTCGCCATGCGCTCGATCTACCCCGGCGACTGCCGTTTCGAAAGCCCCCGCCGGAGGTGGCCCGATCGCCACGGTGGCGGCGCCCCTCGAGGGACGCTGCGCGTGACGTGCGGCGCGCCGCTCACTACGCTCAGTCCATGCAGTTCCTGCCCCCGCCTCGGTCCGTCCTCCTCGCGGCGCTCGTGGCCGGCGTCGCCTGCGGCGGCGGCGACGACAACCCCGGCGCGAATGCGCCGGACGCGACCACGGACGTCACACCCTCCGACGCCGGCGCCGATACGACTCCTTCGAGCGACGGCGCCGCCGGCGACGCCAGCAAAGACGCGGCCGACGCGTCGCCCCCGCCGAAGCCGCCGTTCGACTGGGTCGGCGTGGTCGGCACGGGACAGAGCCTCTCCGTCGGCGCAACCGCCGGGACGATCAGCACCAAGCAACCGTTCTCGAACCTGATGCTCGTCGACACCGGCGCGGACCCGAAATACCCCATCGTCGCAAACGCCGGCGCCCCCAACTGGGCGACCACGCCGCTCGCCGAGCCCGTTCGCGCGGCGGTGAGCGGCACCGGCGCCGGTTACGACGACGGCCAGTACCCGAACAACATCCTCGGGGAGACACCGCACTCCGGAATGGCCAACACGCTCACGTCGCTCTTCCGCGCGCGCGGCGGGCAAGGTGACTACACGACGGCGCACTCGGTGGTGGGCTGGTCAGCGCACTGCCTGAGCGACATCGACAAGGCCGGCGGCAAGCGCGCGTTCCCGGCGAGCCTCCACGAAGCGGCGATCTGGAAGGGCCTGGCGGCGGCGGCGGGCAAGACGTTCGGCTACGGCGGCATCGTGATGACGCACGGTGAATGCGACGCGGGCAACCTGGGGTACGGCGCGGGGCTGTTCCAACTCTGGCAGGATTACGACACGGATCTCCGCGCGGTCACCGGGCAGAGCGATCACGTCGTCTTGCTCGTGTCGCAGCAGAGCACGATCGCGAGCGGCGCCACGGGCTCCGCGGTGCAGGTTTGGCAAGCGGGCGTCCAGCACCCGGGGCAGATCATCTGCACCGGCCCGAAATACGCGTACCAGCACTCGGGGGACCACCTGCATTTCCCCGCGCCTGGCTATGAGCGGCTTGGCCAAAAATACGCGGAGGTCTTCGATCTCGCGTTCAACCAGAAGGTCCCGTGGAAGCCGCTCCAGCCGAACAAGCTGACGCGCGCGGGCGCGGTGATCACCCTCGGCTTCGACGTCCCCAACCCGCCGCTCGTGTTCGAGTCGCACTTCGCGCCGCCGCACACGACGGCGAACACCGCGTGGGCCGCCGGCAAGGGGTTCGAGCTGAAGGACGGCGCCGGCCAGCCGCTCGCGATCGCGAGCGCCGCGATCTCGGGCACGAGCGTGATCCTGACATTGGCCGCCGACCCCGGCGCCACCAAAGTGAACGTCGCCTACGCCGTCACGCAGGACGGCGTCGGCATCCAGGGGGGCACGAGCCTTGGGCTGTACGGATTGCTCCGCGACTCCGACGAGCTCGTGGGCTACGACGCCGAGACGATCGAGGCGCAGGTCACGAGCGGCTCGCCGGCGCTGGCGAGCACGACCGCAGGCGCCTTCGCGCGTCGCACGGGCTGGGACATCGTCGAGGGTCCGGGCGTTCCGCCGGACACGATCATCGCGGCGGCGGCCAGCGCCGACGCGCTCGCGATGTCGGTGCCTTGGCCGGGAGCGTCGGGGAAGGTGATGTTGAAATTCCGGCACGATTTGCGGAATTATTGCGTGCATTTTGCAATGAACGAGCCCTGAGGATCGCGACAGCCGTCGGTCAGGCTGGCGCCTCGAGGGACGGATCGCCGCCTGCGAGAGCTAGGTCTCCTCGGATTCTTCGGGCAAGACCCCAAGGGCGGCGACCTGCTCGCTGCCATGCTCGCTGCCTTGCTCGAGGCGCTTGCCACCGAGCAAGCGCGCGGCGCGCTCACGGTCGGCGAGCTCACGTTCCTTTTGGGCCTTCGTCCGTCCGTGCCGGACTCGGTTGGCGTCGGCCTGCTTGGTCTTCTGGTCCCGCTGCTTCTTCTTTCGGAACTTGTTCAGATTGACGACGTTGCCGGCCATGGGAGCTTCCTCACCCTATGTATGGCTCGACGCGGTGCTCCCGTCATGAAAAGAAGAGGCGATGGGGCAGGCGGACGACGAACGCGCGCGATTCATGAGCGCCATGGAGCTCGTGGACCGCGCCCTGGACCTCCCCGCCGACGCGCGCGAACGTCTGCTCGCGGACGCCGACCCTGACCTTCGCGATCACGTGGAGCGCTTGCTCGCCGCCGACGCCCGCGACGGCGACCTCCTCTCGCAGCCCGCGGGCTCGAGGGTCCCATCGGCGCTGTACGGTGTATGCGACACGACACCGACGGGCATCGCCGTTGGCGCTCTGGTCGGTCCGTTTCGCCTCTGCGCGCTCATCGGTCGCGGCGGCATGGGCGAAGTGTGGACGGCCGAGCGTGTCTCCGCCGACTTCGAGCAGAAGGTCGCGATCAAGCTCCTCAAGGGCGGCGCGGGGTTGTCCTCGAGCGCGCGCTTCCGTCGCGAGCGCCAGATCCTCGCACGGCTCGAGCATCCCCGGATCGCGCGCCTGCTCGATGGCGGGATCACGTCCGACGGCCAGCCGTGGATCGCGATGGAGCTCGTCACGGGTCTGTCGCTCGTCGAGCATTGCGTGGAGGCGCGACTGGATGTCTCTGCGCGTCTCGCGCTCTTCGTGGAGGTGTGCGAAGCCGTCCAGTTCGCGCACCAAAACCTGATCGTGCACCGCGACCTGAAGCCGAGCAACATCCTGGTCGACGAGCGGGGCGCGCCGAAGCTGCTCGACTTCGGGATCGCGAAGCTCGTCGAGCACGACGACGGCGTCGCGACCTCTTTGACCGTCGACGGCGAGCGACCGATGACGCCCGACTACGCGTCGCCCGAGCAACTCCGCGACGGCCCCATCACTACAGCCAGCGACGTCTGGACTCTAGGCTCGATTCTTCACGAGCTCTTGACCGGCGAACGCGTCGATCGGTCCTTGCTCGATACGGGCAAGGGTCGCCCGAGCGTCTGCGTTGCAGCGGGAGAGAGCCGCAATCGCCCCTCCGACCTCTCGTCCGCAGCGCTGAAAAGCAGGCTCAAAGGTGATCTCGACGCGATCGTGCTGAAGGCGATGCGTACCGACCCTGCCGATCGCTACGGCTCGGTGGACGCGCTGGCGGAGGACGTGAGGCGGCACCTCGAAGGCGTCCCGGTCGCCGCGCGTGGCGGGGCCACCGCGTACTTGCTCCGCTCGTTCGTGCGACGGCATCGGGTCGGCGCCGGCCTCTCGGGGCTCGTGGTCCTCGCGCTCGTCGTCGGGCTGCTCGGCACGCTCTGGCAAGCGCATCGCGCGCGCGAGGAAGCGCGCAAGGCGTCGCAGACGCGGGAGTTCCTCGTCACGTTGCTCGAGGGATTCGATCCCTATGCGCAAGGCGGCAAGCCCGTCACGCAGCACGACATCCTGCTGCGGGGCGAAGCGCGGCTCGGCGAGCTCGACGGACAGCCGGAGGTGCAGGCCGAGCTTCTGCGGATCTTCGCGCGCACTTGGATCAACATGGGGGAGCTGGAGCGGGCGCGACCGCCGGTGGACCGGGCGCTGACGCTGCAGCGGCGCGTGCTCGGTCCGCGCCACATCGAGGTCGCCAAGACGCTGCTCGTCCTCGGGGAGCTCTCGGACATTCCGGGGAACTGGGAGGACGCCGAGCGCGCTTACGCCGAAGCGCTCTCCATCGCGCGCGAGGTCGAAGGTCCCGAGGGTCCCACCGCGCTCGTGGCGCTGGGCGCGGTCGCCTACGTGGCGCGCGGTCATGGCGACTTCGCGCTGTCGGAGAAGCTCTATCGCGAGCAGCTCGCGCTGCATACACGGCTCCACGGCGACGAAAGCCGCGAGGCCCTCGAGACGCGCGGGGATCTGGCGTCCATGCTCTGCGACGCGGGAAGGCTCGACGAGAGCGAGACGCTCAGCCGGGCGGTCGCGCTCCTCGACGCGCGCGTGTTCGGCGACGATCACCCTGGCACACTCATCGTTCGCGGCAACCTCGCGCGCGCGCTGATCGAGCTCGGGCGCAACGGGGAGGCGGATGTGATCTTGCGCGACGTGTACCCGCGGCAGGTCTCGGTCGTCGGTCCACAGTCGCCGTACGCGCTCAACACGCTTCGCTTGCGGGCGCGCGCCCTCGATGGCCTTGGACGCGCGCCGGAGGCCATCGTTCTCCTCGACGAGGTGCTCCGCGAACAAACGCGACTTCGCGGCGAACAGAGCGTGGAGGTCGTGCGCACCCTCGGTCCCCGCGCGATCGCGCTTCGGCACCTCGGGCGACTGCCGGAAGCCGAGGGGGACGCGCGCCGCGCCATCGCGATCCTCGCGCCGCGCCGCACCGAGCGCCACACCGTCGCGCGCCTGCGTTCCACGCTCGGCTCGGTGCTCCTTGACGAAGGACGCGTCGCGGAGGCCCGCGCCGAGCTCGCGAGCGCGTTCGCAGTAGAAGAGGAGGTGCTGTCGCCAACACACCACGACCTCCGCACGACCCGCGCAGAGCTGGCCCGCGCAGACCTCGCGCGTCCCTAGGACCCCCGAGCCGCTCGGATGGCGGGAGCGACCGTTCGCGGCGATGGACCTTGAGCGCTGCGCCGTGACGCCTACGCTCTACGTCATGTTCCTCAAGCACCTCCGCGAGCGCTTCGTAAGCCACGTCATCGGGGACTACGTCCCGGTCCTGAACCTCGTGCGAAGACCGACTCCGTGGCCGACGCTCGAGGCTCTTCGCACCTATCCGCCGGAGACGCTCGGACGATCGGTCGCCGCGTTCCTCGACGCGCGGGGCCTACCGTTCAAGGTCCGCTACGAGAACCACGACGCGATCCACGCGATCCTCGGCTACGAGACGAACATCCAGGGCGAGATGGAGCTCCAGGCCTTCATGTGGGCGAACGGGGCGTCGTCGCCGGCGGGCCGGATCCTCTTCGTCCTCGGTGGGCTCCTCCTGCCCGAGCAATGGAGCGCGATGCGGCTCGCGTACCGTCGCGGGTGTGAGGCTGCGCAGATCGAAGAGGCGCGGTTGCCGGAGCGCCTGCGTGAGGGAATGCGCGAGGTCGCCGCAAGTCTGGCGTGAAACGACTACTCGAGCCCGGGCTCCCGCGTGGCGAGGCGGCCGGCGGCGTCGACCTCGGCGGTGGTGACCGACGAACCGCGGCGACACCGTCGGTGGTCAGCCACCTCCCTCGACGTACCTTGCCCGCCCTAATTTCGATGGAGTCGTCCGGGCTGGCAGATTTTTGCCACGCCTCGCCCTCGAGTCCGCACTACTCGAGGAGCAACGATGAGCACTCGGCTGCCTCCCCCGTCCCGCGCGCACATGATTGCGCTCGCAAACCACGCGATTGCGAGGAACGTGGCCGTCCACGAGCCTCCTCCGTCGTCGCGACCTGCACCGGTATCCGACGTGATGCGATGTGGGCAGGCGTCTCCCGCAAGCTCCGGGATTTTTCCGGTCGCGACCGACTCTGCGCCGGCCGTAGCCCCGGCGAGCGCAGCGGCCCCGGTGGTCGAAGCACCGCCCGAGCTCGTGATCCCTGCCCCCACGATCATGCGCGCGAAGCTGCCGTCGCTGCTCGAGGCAGTCCCGACGGCGATGATCCAGGTCTCGCCCGCGTTCCTCGACGCGCTCCGGCGTGTCGCTCCGAAGAAGAAGATCTCGCGCGTCACCTACATCGTCGGCCTCGCGATGTGCATGGTGGTCGGCGTGCTCGCCATCGATCGTTCGACGCGCACGTTCATGGTCGACGAAGGACACGCGCTCGTCGCGAAGGCGACCGGCAACAGCGCCGCCCAACGCGACGCCGCAGAGAAGCCGAGCGCGCAGTAGCTTCAGCGCGCGTCGTAGGTGACGTCGTCGTAATCGATCACGCAGGCGTCGGCAGGCCCGGCGACCTTGGCGCCGAGGTAGAGGAACGGGCGCACGCCCATGCCTCCCGCGAGCGAGAACGACTCCGCGGCGCCATCGCCGATCTGGATCGAGATCGCCGTGGGCGGTCCGGTGACGACCACGTTCAGTCCGAGGTGGATCGTGATGCGGGTCCACACGCCGATCGCGGGCGCGCGGGCGAGGGCGTGCGTCTCGCCGCCACCAGACCCCGGTTGCAGCACGATGGAAGCTCCGGTTTGCGTGACGAGCAGCGAGAAGTCGTAGTCACGGAAGTTGATCGGGTTCACACCCTTGACCCGCGCGATCTCGATTTGCGCGCCCGCACCGACCTGGACGCGGACGTCGAACGCGAAATCGGCCTCGACGTGGTCCTTGCCGGCCGGCACCGTCGACGAAGCCATGATTTGGACGGTCTCGAACGCGTTCGCGGCGAGCGCCGAAGTCATCGAGGCGAAGGCGTTGGGTGCAGACGTGACGCTCGCGCTCTCGAGCGCGCCGCGCGGCGGGATCCCTGTGCCGCTCGTCCCCAAACTGTCGCTTATCAACCAGGTCTTGGCCGTGAACGCGGGATCGTCGAAGTCGTCGCAGAGGTCGTGACGATGCTCGGCGCACCACGTCCCCGGCGGGTGCGAGTCTCCAGCGTCCACGCTCACAGGCATGTCGGCGTCGGCGCTGGCGTCGGAAGAACCGGCGTCGTAATCGGAGATCGTCGCGACAGGCGGAGGTCGCGGGGCAGGACCGCAGGCCAGCACGAGGCAGACCGCCACGATCGGCAATCGGTTTGGCATGCCCGTGACTCTACGCCGTTCGCGATCCGTCGCGGTGTGATCGAATTGATCCCAACCTCTGGGACCGACGCGGAGGGCCTCTCAGGGAGTTTTTTCGCGACGGCGGCGTACAAGTGGCGTCAGATGTTCATGCGACCTGTCGCCTTTCTCTGCGCGCCTCTCCTGGCGGTCGCGTCGCCCATCGTCGCATGCGTCCATGCCACCGACGCGAGCACGAGCGATACCGGCGACGAGAGCGCGACCGGCGTCCGTTCGTGTGATGCGCGGGCCTTTGGCGCGAAGGGCGACGGCGTCACGAAGGACACGGCGGCCCTCCAGGCCGCGATCGACGCGTGCGCCGACGTCGGCGGCGAAGTGCACCTCCAGAAGGGCACCTTCCTCTCGGGCATGCTGCGCCTGAAGAGCAACATGATCTTCCACGTCCACGGCGGCGCCACGCTCAGGGGCTCCCTCGACGACGCCGACTACCCCGACACGACGCCCGCGACGAACAACTCGCAGCTCCACAACTGCAAGAAGACGCTCCTCTACGCGGAAGGCGTCCACGATCTCCACCTCACCGGCACCGGCATCATCGACGGCCACGGCGACGCCGCGAAGTGGCATGGCTCGTCCAAGACTCTGCCGTAGGCGAAGCGCCCGATGGCGATCTTCGTCGTCCTCTCGCAGAAGGTCACGATCGACAGCCTCACCGTGAAGAACGCGGCGATGTGGGCCGTCGTCAACATGGAGACCGACGGTCTCACGATCAGGAACCTCGTCGTCGACTCCACGCACGGCAGCACGCGCGACGGGATCGACATCGTCGATTGCCACGACGTCCTCGTCGAAGGCTGCACGGTCTCGTCCGAAGACGACGCGATTTGCCTGAAGAGCGGCGTCGCGCGCGGCGTCGACAACGTCACCGTTCGGAACAGCCACGTCATGACGGCCGGCGTCGCGAACGCGCTCAAGATCGGGACGGCCACCTACGGCAACTTCACGAACATCACGTTCGACACGATCGACGTCCAGCACGCCGACAAGGCCGCGATGGCGGTCGAGTCGGTCGACGGCGCGGACATCCAGAACGTCGTCTTCCGCAACATCACGTTCAAGGACGTGGGCACGCCGTTCTTCGTCTTGATCGGCGATCGCGGCGATCGCCCCGCCGACGCGCCGCGAAAGATCGGCAGCGTCGACGGCGTTCGGTTCGAGAACGTGACGGGCGACGGCGTGCGCCACGACTGGGGCTCGGTCATCTCCGGCTTGTCGCAGGGCGGGCAGACCTACCTCGTGAAGAACGTCGCGTTCCAGGACGTCCACGTCACGGCGCGCGGCGGCGTCGGGAGCGTGCCGGCCGTTCCGCCGGAATATGCCGGGCAATACCCTGATCCCAATTTGTGGGGCCAAGTGCCGGCCGCCGGCGTCTTCTTCCGCCACGTGGACGCTGTGAGCTTCACGCGCAGCACGATCGACGTCGGCGCCAACGACGCGCGCCCCATGTTCGCCCTCGTGGACGTAGCAGGCTTCGCGCCGCCCACGTGCGACGTGACGTTCACCGTGAGAACGGCCGTCGGCGCGCCCGATTTCGATCCGACCACCGAAGGGTTCCGCGTCCTCGGCGCGACGACCGCACCCGCCGGCATCGGCGCGCTCTCTACCGATCCGCTCGGCGCGTGGAAGATCGCGAACCCGTCGGTCACCCTCGTGAAGACGACATCCGATACGAGCGGCCGATACCGCTACACTGGCCATGCGGAGATCCCGCAGGGGGCGACGATCGAGTGGAAGACCATCGTGGGTGAAGCCGCGGCGGTTCGCTACGAACGCCAGGCGCTCGGAAACCGAGCGAACGCGATCCCCGTCGCGACCACGGCGAGCATCGACGTCGACTGGCAAAACTGACGCCATCGGCACGAGCGTTACGGGGTGAGCGGTCGCTCTTTCATCGACACCCTCGCCACGCTGCCGCCTGCCGAGCTCTTCGTCGAGCAACCGAACACTGCGCTCAACGAAGCGTCGTGTCAGACTCTTCACCATGAGCCTCGCCGGGGCGGGGCAGCCCCCTTCGATTCCATGGGAGCGGCGGCGCGAGCTCGGCGTCGTTCGCGCCTTCAGGGAGACGCTCGTCTTCTCGATCCGTGAGCCGACGCGCTTCTATGGGCTCGTGCCCACGGAGGATTCGGTTTGGCCGGCGCTCGCGTACGGCTTCGCGTTCGAGCTGATCATCGCGGTCGCAAGCTTCCTTCATCACCAGCTCTTCGGCGCGGCGGAGCTCGAACAGGCGCTGAGCCCCATCTATCCGCAGCTCGAGCAAGTGGTGCCTCACGCGCCCGAGATGATCCGGACCCTCACCTCCGTCTCGGCGATCGGCTCGCTCGTCATCACGCCGATCACGTACCTGTTCAACCTCTACGCGACGGCGTTTCTCACCTGGATCGGGCTTCGCTTCGCCCGGTGCCTTCACACGCCGTTCCGCCGCATCGTGCAGCTCTTCGCGTACGCGGGCTGGATTCAGATCCTCGGGCTCGCCGACGTGACCGGCGATCTGATGATGTCGTTCCTCTCGTTCGTGGCGATTCTCGGGCTCGGCTCGTACTACTGGCTCGTCGTCGTGCGCGAATCGCAGGGCATCGACACGGGGCGCGCCGTGGTCGTGTCGCTCTACGGCTTCCTCGTGGCGTGCGTGCTCGGCTGCGTGGTCGGCGTGCCGCCAGTGGTCGGGCTCGTCTACGTGGCCGCCTCGGCTCTCTCGAAGTGATGGCGAGACGGCATCCCGGCGCTCCTGGCGCCACGCGAGCCGAGGGCCTCGCCACATGCGGCCGCTTGGTTCATGATGGCGAGGTCATTAGCCGCGAGGACGACCTGCGTTGCGCGTTGATCGGGTTCGCGAGCCTCGTCGTGATCGCTGCGCACGTTGGCTGCGGAACGTCGCCGGTCGGCGCGCAGCCGGGTGGCTCCTCGGGGAACCACGCCGTCGACGGCGGCGGCGTTGTCCACGCGCTCCCTTGTGACGTCGACGCCGTCTTCGCGGCGCGGTGCCGATCGTGCCACGCCGCCACGCCTCTCTTCGGCGCGCCGATGCCGCTCGTGACCTACGACGATCTCCACGCGCCGTCGAAGAGCGCATCGAGCGTGCCCGTCTTCCAGCGCCTCCACGCGCGCATCCACGACGACGCGCAGCCGATGCCGCCGCCGCCCAACGCGCGCCTCGACGCGACGGACGCCGCCACGCTCGACGCGTGGGTTCAGGGCGGAGGCCCTGCAGGCGCAGCGGGCGCGACATGCACGGCGACCCCCGACGGAGGCACGACCCCGACGGACGACGGAGGCACGACCCCGACCGCGTGCATCCCCGATCTGCGCATCGCCCCCGCGACGGCGTACAAGATGGGCTCCCCCGAGGAGTACGCCTGCTACGGCTTCGACGTCCCCGCCGGCACGCGCCACGTCACGGGCATTCGCGTGCACGTCGACAACCCGAAGATCGTGCACCACATCCTCCTCTTGCGATCGCCGGGGACGACGTCGTCGACGCCGGTGACGTGCAACCCGGGCCCGTCGCTCGCGGCGCAGATGATCTACGCATGGTCGCCGGGCGGTTTGCCGCTCGTTCTGCCTCCCGAAGCAGGGTTCCGGCAAGACGCGTCGACGCACTACCAAGTGCAGATCCACTACAACAACGCTGCGGGCTCGCCGAACGCGAGCGACGCGACCGGCTTCGATCTCTGCACCACGCCGACCTTGCGCAAGTACGACGCCGACGTCGTCGCGTTCGGCACGCAGGCGATCTCGCTCCCGCCGCACGCCACGACCGATCTCAAAGCCTGCTACACGGTGCCCGACGCGTTCGACGGGCGACGCGTCTTCGCCTCGTTCCCGCACATGCACCAGCTCGGGAAATCCATCTCGACCAAACAGCTGCCGTCGGGCGGAGGCGCGCAGGTGGACATGGGCACCGACGCGACGTGGGACTTCAAGAACCAGCCGTGGCTGACGTTCGACGCGCTCCTCCACAAAGGCGACGTCGTGAAGACCGAGTGCGTGTGGAACAACACGACCGCGTCCGGCGTCTCGTTCGGCCAAAATTCCGAAAACGAGATGTGTTACTCGTTCAGCGCGTATTACCCGGCGGCGTCGTCGATCGGCTGGGCCACGCCCGCGACGTTCTCGGCCGCCTGCCCTTAGCGCCGCACGCTCGGCCGCGCGTGATGCGAGATCAGCGGATGATCTGCGCGCAGAAGCCGTTGATGCACTGGAGGGCCCCCTCGGTCGTGCAGCAGTCGGCGGTCTTCGTACACTTCTCGTCCGTCTTCGCGCAGCCCGACGGCGCGCCGCATTTTCCGCTCACGCACGCGCCGCCGCAGCAGTCGATGCCGCTCTGGCAGTCGCTCCCCGCCGCCTTGCACGGATCGAGCGTCGCGAACGCGCGGATGTTCCCGCTGCCGTCCTCTTGTCCCGGCAAGTAGAACGCGGGGTGACTCGGGTCCTGGCCAGGCGGCGCGCCGATCGAGACGGCGCTCACCCAGATCTTCTTCGAGCGCGTGTCCTCCACGGCGCCGACGAGCGTGTTGCCGTAGTTGCGGCGGCTCGTGAAAAATACCCAGTAGTAGCCGCCCGCCGCGACGGGGCTCACCGTGGGATAGAAATCGAGGTGCTCGTCGCGCCCGGGGTACGGCAACGTGCTCGCGCCTCCCTTGAGGCCGTTTGCAGAGTCGAGCGCGATCGAAGTGCCGCCAGCGACGTCGACGACGCGCAGATCACCTTTGGTGACAGTCGGCTGCGTCGGATCGTAGACGCTCGCGTAGTTCGGCGAGTCGCCGACGACGAAGATGACGGAGGTGGAGTCGGGCGTGAAGAACGGCCACCCAGGATAGAGATTCGAATCCTTGAAGATGGTGCGCGCGTTCGCGAAGGTGTTCGTCTTCGGATCGAAATCCTGGACGGTGAGCGAGTGGCCTCCGCCCGTGTCGTGATCGTTGAAGACGAGCTTCGTCCCGTCGGGCGAGAACGCTGGCATCTTGGCGTACTTCACGCTGAGGCCGGTGAAGGCGATCGTGTTTCCCGTCCTTGGATCGTACATCGTGCTCGCGAGCGGACCTTCCATCCCGGGGTTGCTGCCTGGTCCCGCCGGGAAGATGCCGCCGGTCTGACCAGGCGCGCCGTTGGTGAGGAGGCGGGAGCCGTCGGGGTAGAGCGCACTGAAGCCCCAGTCGTCGGTCTTCTTCGTCGCGAGCGGCGCGGCGGGGTTCGGCATGGGCTGCGCTTTCAGATCGTACGACTCGCTCTGCACGAGCCCCGGCGGGTACTGATGGCGCTGGGCCACCATCGTCGCGCCGTCGGCCGAGAGCGAATGGCACGAGATGCACGGCCCGACCGGCGACGTCCCCGCGATCGAGAGGAGCGCCGTCGGCGCCGTCGCGCCCGGCTGGATGCGCATGACCGCGCCGTTGTTTTTGACCTGCGGCGAGGTGTACGTGTTGTAGTAAATCGAGCCTTTGAGGCTCCCGAGCGCGAACGTCCACGACTCGGTGATGGGCCCGCTCACCTTACCGCCGGCGATCGTCGTCAGCTCGACGCGCAGCGGATCGGCGGAGCCTTTGCTCTGCAGCCACGCCTTCGACCACACGCTCATCGAGACGGTCCATCGCGCCGGATTGGCGGGACCGAAGCACCCTTTGTAGTCGAAGAGCTGCGAGTGCATGTGCACGTAGATGCCGTCGGTGCCCGCCGCTTGAGGCGCCCACTGCAGCACCGGCCCCGCGAGGCCGCCGGGGAAGACGGTGCCGTCGTAGGGGTAGAGCCACTTCATCGCCGCATCGACCGGACCGCCCGCCTGGAGCGCGGTCACCGTCGCCGCGGGGAGTGTGCCTGGACAATCGTCGATCGTGATCGGCACCTGCGGGTTCGGGTGTCCGCTCGATCCTCCATCGCCGAACGATCCGCCGCCGTCCTGAAAGTCCGGCGTGCCGCCGCCGTCGGGCGTCGAGCCAGACGACGACTTTGCGGTCCCGCACCCCGCGGAAGCGCGCGCCAGCACGGCGAGCGGAACGAGGCACGCGATGACCCGAAGGCGATGCGGTTTGTTCATGCCGCGGCGCAGGGTGCCAGAATCCGGCGTCAGGCGCAATTTGCCGAGAATTCCGGGGGATGAGCGAAGGCCGCGTTCCTGATCGGCACCCAGATCGTTTTCCTGCCGGCTCCGTATGATCTCCCATGAGCGCCGCCGGACAGAAGATCTTCAGCATCGCGGTGCTCGCGCTCGTGTTCCTCGGGCCGCTGGTGCTACCGAACCTCCCGTGAGCGCCGCGTCGGATCGCGAGAGCGTGACGGCTTCCGGCCTTGCCTCGATCGCGCGCGTCGATACACTCGGGTCCGTGCGAATCCTTTCGGTCGAGATCCTCGCCCTCCTCTTCTTGGCATGCGACCCGGGCACGCCGCCGCCCGTCGCGCCGACGGCCTCGTCCGCGTCGACGGCGCAACCTCCGTCGCCTGCGAAGGGCATGACGTGCGGCACGGCGACGTGCGCTGCGAACGAGCACTGCCTCGAATACGGGCCCTGCGGGGGCGGGGTGCCTTCGCCGGTCGCCGACCCGAAGCCCCGAAGCTCCACCTTCACGTGCGCGGCGACGGTGCCGGCGGATTGCTCCGGCTCGACCGAGGCGCGGGTCACGTGCGTGTGTCCTCCGGTCCCCAGCATGCCGACGCCGACGCGCTAAGCTCCTGGGCGTGACAGAGCCCATCGTCCGTCCCGCGATCGCGACCGATCTCCCTCACCTCGCGAAGATGGCGGGCGCGCTGGTGCGCATGCACCACGCCGTCGATCCCGCGCGCTTCTTTCTGCCGGAGCGGATCGAAGAAGGCTACGAGGGCTGGCTGGCGCGAGAGATCGCTCGCGACCGCGCGCGCGTCGTCGTCGCGGAGATCGATGGGCGCGTCGTCGGGTACGCGTACGGCACGCTCGAGGCACGCGACTGGAACATGCTGCTCGACGAGCACGGCGCGATCCACGACATCTTCGTCGCCGACGATGCGCGAAAGGCCGGCGTAGGAAAGCGCCTACTGGACGACCTCGTCGCGCGCCTCGAGGCGGCGGGCGCCGCACGCGTGATCCTCCAAACGATGGTGTCGAACGTCGCCGCCCAGCGCTTGTTCGCCGCCGCCGGCTTCCGCGCGACGATGCTCGAGATGACACGCTGACGTCGTCTACACGTCAGACGTAGAAGACTTGCTCGAACTTCAATCGTATTTTCGATCGGTTCGTGTGCCCTCCGTGTAGGTAGTGACGCGGTGACGCCTGGGCGCCCCGTGCCCCGCGACTCGTCGAGGCCGCTTGTCGCAAAGGCACGACGGGCAGCCGCGGCGCGCACGAAACCGCGCTCGATTTCTTCGTGATTTTGGGCGCGCGCGGTCGCCGGCGCTGGTACGGCGGATGCTCTACCTCGCTGTATGAACCTGCGCGCCCTCCTCGTCGTCGCAGCAGCGCTCGGTGTGCTGTCGAGTTGCATCGCGGTCGATCCCTACTACGACGAGGTGCGAGACGTCGGCGCGGAGGACCTCCCGTGCCCTCGCTCCGAGGTGGATGTCTGCGTCAACAACGCGAGGGAGTCGCGCTACTGCGCCTACGGCTGCGGCCGCGACCGCGAGTACCACTGCGGGATCGGCGGCTGCGCTCCGACGCTCATCGACTTCTGCACCTGCGATTGAGAGGAGTCACGACGACCCGAGCTCGCCGAGCAGCGTCGCGAGCTGGTCCAGCGTCTCGCGCATGCCGCGCTCCATGCCGGACGCCATCGCGCCGTCGAGGACCTCCTTCGACGGATAGAGCTCGCGCTGCTCGAAGAGCGTGAATCCGTCGTCCGTGTCGGCGTATGTCGCGGTGATGAGCCCCTCCCCCGCCTCGCGCATCGGCTCGAAAATTTGCGTGTAGACGACGCGCGCGCCGGGCGCGACCTCGCGGAAGACGCCGGAGAAGGCCATCGGCGGCTGCCCCTCCTTGCCGAAGACGTAGCGGTAGGCGCCGCCGACGCGCGCCTCGATGGAGCACTCGAAGAGCGTGACGCCGAGGGATCTCGGTGCCCACCAGCGGCGCACGAGATCTTCCTTCGTCATCGCGTCGAAGACCGTCTGACGAACCGCACGGAACACGCGTCGCATGAAGAGCTCGCGGTCGGAGACGCGCTCGGCGTGGGTCTGGAATCGGTCAGCTTCGCCTCTTGCGGCCATGGGGGGACTCCTTCTTTTTGGTGTTGGGTTCGAGCTCGACGAGGAGATCGTCGAGCGCCGTGAAGCGCGCGTCCCAAATCGTGCGGTACGTGTCGAGCCAGTCGTGGAGCGCGCGGAGCGGCTTCGGACGGAGGCCGTAGAACCGCTGGCGGGAGCGCGCCTCGACGTCGACGAGACCGGCGTCCAGGAGGACGCGGAGGTGCTTCGAGACGAGCGGCTGGCTCAAGTCGAGGCGCTCGCACAAGTCCCCGACGCTCCGCGCGCCGTGGCGGAGGTGCTCCACGATGTGGAATCGATTCGGCTCTGCCAACGCCGCGAAGGTCGAGACCATGCGTTATATAACCTCATATTCATATAACTGTCAATGCATATGTTTGCGCTCGCGAGGTGATCCGCGGTGTCCCCATTACGGGCGCGATGCAGACACGGCGCGACCTGGGGACCACGCCGCGGGAGTCGGCTTGACCAGGCGGGCGCACCATTCCACGGTAGGTCCGTGGAGCTCTGGTTCGGCGTGCTCGTGGTCGGGGTCGTCGGCGCCCTCGGCCTCGTCATGGCCTCGCGGTTCGGCCTCGCCTCACTCTCACGGCGAAGCTCGAGCCTCGAGCGGTTCGCTGCCGACCGCGGCTACCGACTCACGAACGATGGCATGGGGTTCGTGGCCCTGAAGAACGGCGTCGCCCTCGACGTGCGGATGGTCGTCACCCCCGAGCACCGCGGCCCTTCGTTTCACTGGATCGTCGAAGGCCGCGCCAGCGGTGGGATTCCCGGGAAGCTCGCCCTTTGGCCGAAACACGAAGATCAGAAGGTAGGCTTGCGAACGGGAGACGTCTTGTTCGACGACTGTTTTCGGATCGAGGGCACCTCCCGCGCGGTCGCGGTCGAGGTCCTGGGCGACGCCGCGCGCCGCGCCTTGCTCGCGTTCGGAGACTACGGAGAGTCGTCGTACGACGACGGCGTATTCCGCTTCGAATGGGATGGACGTGACGCGAGCCCGTTCGGCGAGATCGACCGCGCGCTCGCGATCGCGACGGCGGTTTGCACCTCGCCGGCGAGGGGATACCGAGACGCGTGAGCGGCGTCGCCCGCCTCCTCAGCGCACGTGACGAGCACGCGTATCATCCGCCTTCGAGCGAGCCTGCCATCATGCACGTGCCGTAGAAGATCTCCGGGCACCCACCCGCGACGAAGCGCGTCTTGCACGCCGTCCAACACGCCGCCTGCTTCTCCTCCGGCTCGGCCGAGCACCGACCAGGGCAGTCGGCCGCTGCTGCGCAGACCTTCTTGCACGCGGCCGCGTGCTTCTTGAAGAGCGCGTTCTTTTCGGTGGCGCACCGCGCGTGGGCGGCGCCGCAGGTTCCGGTCGCGCACCGGTCGGCGTCTGCGACGCATCCTTGACGGCACTGGCCGCACGTCGTCGCGCACCGAAGTCGGCACGCGTCGTCGCGGCACGGGCTCTTGCAGGTCGTGCACGCGACGGCGCAGCGTGTGCCGCACGAGGCGCACGTCTTCGCGCAGACGGGCTTGCACTTCTCCTCTTGCTCCGTCAGGCACGGATCCGGCACGCACGACTGCTCGACGAGAAATTCGCAAGAGAGCGCGCCGCGGCGAGAGTCGGACGTCGACTCGGCGTCGCTCTTGGGCGGTGTCCACCCGCAATCACTCGCCAGAGACGCGACGACCGCGGGATCGGTCCACGCGGAAGGAGCGGTCGCCCGCGGCGCGACGGGCGGCGCCGCAGACACGGGCGGAGCGGCAACCGACGGCGCCTCCGCGATCGTGGAGCGTGCGGGAGGGGTGGCGGTGCGCGGCTCCACGGTGATCCGCGGCTCGCCGCTCCGCGTGCACGAGAGGGGCACGGCCGAGGCCGCGAGGACGGCGATCGCGAGGGCGTGGCGTCGGAGCATCTCCCTCCAATGTACGCCCGCGGTACGATGCCGTCGCCATGTCGAGCGTCACCGTCGTCCATGCGTCGCCGCACGATCTGCCCGAAGCTCGTGCGCTCTTCGAGGAGTATGCGCGGTCCCTCGATTTCGATCTCGGCTTCCAAGGCTTCGCGGCCGAGCTGGCGGGCCTCCCCGGCGCGTATGCCCCTCCTTCCGGGCGTCTCCTGCTCGCGCGCGCGGACGGCGTCGTCGCGGGGTGCGTCGCCCTCCGCGCGATCGGCGATGGCGAGTGCGAGATGAAGCGGCTCTTCGTCCGGCCACGATTTCTCGGTCGCGGAATTGGCCGACGGCTCGCGGAGTCCATCGTCATGGAGGGACGGGCCGCCGGCCATCGCGCGATGAAGCTCGACACCGTGTCGTCGATGAAGGCCGCCATCGCGCTCTACGAATCGCTCGGCTTCCGCGACGTCGCGCCCTACCGGGAGAATCCAATCGACGGCGCGCGCTTCATGGAGCTGCGCCTCGTGTGACGCGTCGCGGCTGCCGACGGCGGCGGCGAGAAGTGCTAAACGGAAGGCATGAGCGACGATCCGAGTGACCTCCCCGAGCGGCCCCGCGATCCGGAGGTCATCGCCGCGCTCGTCGAGAACCATCGCGCGTTTCTGCGCTTCCTCGAGCGCCGCGTCGGTCGGCGTGACGTGGCGGAGGACATCCTCCAAGAAGCCTTCGCCCGTGGGCTCGACACGATGGCGACGCTGCGCGACGGAGAGTCGGCCGTGCCGTGGTTCTACCGGACGCTCCGTAACGCGACGATCGACTATTACCGGCGCACGAGCGCCGCCGATCGCGCGCTCGGCAAATTCGCCGAAGAGCTCGAGAAGGCCGAAGAGCCGTCGCCCGACGATCGCGCCGAGGTCTGCCGTTGCGTGTCGCGCTTGGCCGTCACGCTAAAGCCCGAGTACGCCGAAGCGCTCCGCAGGGTCGAGATCGACGGCGTCGCGGTGAAGGACTTCGCAAAGGAGCGCGGAATCTCCGAGAGCAACGCGGCCGTGCGTGTATTTCGAGCCCGCGACGCGCTGCGGCGGCAGGTAGCGGTCTCGTGCGGGACGTGCGCCACCCACGGCTGTGTCGCGTGCACGTGTAAAAACGAAGCCGATCGCGAATCGGTGTAATGCGGGGCCGGGGCGTGCGTCAGCAAGGGTGAGCCCAGTGCTCGGAAAGCGAGACCGTCATGTCGAAGAAGACGAACCCCGATTGTACCTGCGCGAAGTGCAACGCCGAAACCTGCGCATGCAAGGCCGAGGCGAAGGGTGGCTGCGAGTGCGCGCCTGCTTGCGGCTGCGCGAAGCCCTGCGCGTGCAACGGCTGCGCGTGCTGCAGCACCCCCAGCTGACGCGCTGACCTGCGCGCCGCGTCGAGCGCTCCGCGGACGAAACCCGCGGGGCGCTTTTTTTCTCGGCGAGCCCGCGGAGGCGTCGTCCGGTCAGGCGCTCGCCGTGGGGGCGGACTGGCAGACACCGGCCACCGGCTCGACGTTCTTGCCGAGCAGGAACGCCGCCGGGCGGTACGCGTCGCCACGCTTCACGAACAAATCTCCGCTCGTCGTGTAGGCGCATCCCACCAGATCGTTCTCGCGCCACTCGGTGCCGAACCGCACGTCGACCGCGAAGGCCATGAACGCGCGACCCGACGCGTCGCGCGACGCAGCGACCTGCGTAACCCGGACACGGCGCTCCCGCGGCGGCACGCGCGCGCGAGAGAAGCGGCTGGTCGATCGCTCGTAGTCGGCCAGCGGCTTGACGAGGCCCTGCTCTACGCGGGTCTGAACCTGCGCGGCAGGCGACGGCTCATCGGCCTTCGCGAACGACGGGACGAGCGAGAGAACGAGCGCGCACGCGGACAACCAGATCGGAGACTTCACGGCGGATCCTTACGATGAGGTGAAAAGGTTGGATGAGGCGGATGGGTCGAATGAATCGGACGAGGTTCGAGACGTTGGACGATACGAGCTCCGCGACGCCGGCGCTGACGAGGACAGGAGCCCAGAGCGCGACGACGTACGAGAGGGCGGGGTCAATCCCGAAGGCGTCGAGACCGAGCAGGAGCGCGCGCGATGTAACGGCGACGCTCATTTGCGCGAACACGTGACGCATCGCGCGTCGGTGGCTAACGAGGTCGCGGCGGCGGGCGGCGGCGATCCCGCGCACCATGAACCACGCGACGATCGCGGCCGAGAGGAGGAAGCCCGCGGTGACGACTCCGCCGCCCTTCGCGTCGAACGCGAGGACGATGCCGGTCGGCACCAGCGCGAAGAGCACGAGCAGCCCGGCGACGCGCCCCATCCACCGGTGCCACGTCGGCCGCCTCTGGAGCGTGCGCGTCATGAGCACCGTGCACAGCGGGAGCGAGAGCAAGGCCGCGACGACGTGGATGCGGAGCGACGCGAGCCACAAGGTCTCGAAGCGCACTGGCAGCTTCTCGACGATGAAGGCCGGGACCGTCTCGCCGTCGAAATACGCGAGGCTGGACGCCGTGATGAGCGCGGCGCCCGCGAGCATCAACAACAGAAAGACCCGCCGGGGGAGATGCCCGAAGAAGCGCCGCATGATCCTTTGACGCATCAGGTACCGAAAGGATTTGTCACGCGCCGCCGATCCGGCCCCCCCGGGGCTGAGCCCGCGAAAGCGTTCACTTCTCCGTGTGGACGCTCACTCCGACGAGCTCGGACGGTTGCACTTCCGTACAGTCCCGGCGGCGATAGAAGGCGACGGCGCTCAGGTCCCCCGTGTACGGCGCGCACGTATTCGACGACGAGCGCGTGTAGACGGTCGTGGCCGGATACGGCGTGCGCGGGATGTGGAAGTAGCGGTAGGCCTCGCACGCGCCGAGCGTGAACGGGGTCTCGGCGTAGAGCGCGGAGGTGTCGATCGTGCCGCTCCCGCCGCAGCCGTTCTGGAGCTTGGTGACGCCGAACACCGACTCGGTGCACGCCGCGTCGGCGAAGAGGTTCGTGCGCTTCGCGTCGTAGTCGAAATAGCGCGCGTTCGGCACGCAGTAGAAGTTCCCGTCCGGGAGCATCGTCGTATAGCAGTCCGCCTTTTTCTGCGTGTCGTAGGCAGTGATCCATGGCGACGTCATCGTCATGTCACTATCGCCGAGGGTGACGGTCTGGCGCATGCCAAGGCGCGAGCCGGCCTGGCCGTAGAACGGACTCGCGGCGTCGCGCGAGTCGCTGGAGATCGCGACGAAGTCGGTCGCCGGGATCGGCGCGGGCAGGCTCTTCGCCGCGTAGTACGTGTACCCCGTCTCCCTCGTGACGTCCTGCGAGGAGCAGGTGCCCGGCTTGCCGTAGTAGATGGTGGAGAGCTGTCCGGACGTGAACCGCTCGTACACGCGCGTCGCGTAGCACGCCGTGTAGTCGGTCTGATCCATGTACGACGCGAACTTGTCGCGACCGTCGTCGTCCGCGCAGTTGCCGTTGTTGCTCACCTCCCACGACGGCTGCGTGCAGCCCGGATCGGTGAACTGCCCGGACGCGACGTAGCCGCCGTACGGCATGCAGCGCTGTACTCCGTCGGCCGCGGTCCGCCTGTAACAAATTTCGTTGCGCCCACTGTCGATGAGGCGTGCAGACAAGCGGCTCCACGCGCCGTCATCGCCGGTGTACACAGTCGTGGAGACGCGGAGGCGCGACGAGGTGGCGGGCGTGCTGTCGGTCTTCGTGAACGCGACGAACGACGACGGGTTCACCTCGGTAAGGGGGAGCTGCACGGCGTAAATTTCCGTCGTGACGCCCGCCGGAATCGGTTGAGAAAGGCACGACCCATCCGGCATCTTGTAGAAGTACTGCGACAAGATGAGCGGCGCCGAGGTCGGCACCTCGACGAGACGCGTCGGCGCGCACGCCGCTCTCGACGTCAGCCGGTAGTAGCGCTTGCTCCCCTGGATCTTCAGGTTCGTGCATCTGTCCTGCGATTCCTGGCCGGGGTACTTGATGGTCCCCATGATCGGCGCCTTGCACGCGGCGTCGGAAAAATACGTGTCGGGAACGAAGCTCGGCTCCTCGCCCCACGGCGCGCACCGGTACTTGCCATCGCTCATTCGCTGGACGCCGCACTGCTCGTCGCGCTGCGTATCGTACCAACCCTCCCACTGCCGCCACGATGCGCCGTCGGCGGCGTCGAAGCGCACGTACGCCGGACGAAGACGCGTTCCGGCTCCCTCCGTTTTCGCGGATCCGTTCGGCGCCCCGTCGCCCGACGCACCATCCGCGAGCGCCCCACCATCGACGCCGACGCCGCCTTCGCGGGGTGCGCGAGGAGAGGCGTCCGCAGCTCCGTCGTCGACTCCTCCACCGGCACCGGCGTTGCCGCCGTCCGACGAAGAGCAACCGAAGGCGGGCGAGAGCGCCACGGCGAGCGCGAACGCGCAGCCGAACGAACCAAAACGGAAGGCGGTGGCATGGAAGGAGTGGCTCATGCCTCCCCATCGGCACGACGCGCCGGAGGTTGCTAAAATTCGCGAGCGGTCAGCGCTTGGTCCGCTGGGGCGTCGTGCTCGTGGGGTTGTTGTTGCTCGGCGGATCGTTGGCGTTGTGCTTGCCGCTGAAGAGGTGCCCGCAGCCGCAGCCGCCGGAGTCGTCGCTCGTGTCGGTCGTATCGTTGTCGCTGCCCTCGCCGCCCGCTTGCCCCCCGCCGTTGCCGCTCTTCGGCGGAACGTCGCGGCAGGTGACGCCGTCGGCGAACTCGGTGCACGTCAGGCTCACGCTCCGTCCGCAACCGTCGGCGAGGTAGACGCCGGTGGGCGAGGGATCCTCCGCGAGGTGAACGCCCGCCGGAGCGCAGTCGAGCGCCTTTGCCGCCGCCTCCCGCACGCTGGGGTATTCGAGCGCCGGACGCTGCGCCGACGAGCAGCACGGGATCGCGGCGAGGACTGCGAGCGCCACGAGCAACGCGCGGGGAGTCTTCGGACGAACCCGCGCGTCGTCGTCACTCCTCACACCACGCACTCTACCATCTCGGTCGAATTCGTGATCTCGACGTGGCTCAGTTCGCGGCGGCGTGGAGCCCGTCGGGCTGCGCGACGTAGGCGCCGGGGCCCGGGATCGTGAACGGCTTCTCGTCGTTCCCTCCGAACCGCGAGGTGCCCTTCAGAGAGACGACGTTCGCGTCGACGGCCACGTAGTAGGTGGTGGCGGACGCGGCAGGCGTCAGCGGCGGCAGGAGGCCCGCGGGAATGGAGACCGGGTCACCCTTCTTGGCGACGTCCCAGTCCGCGCCGGCGGTGACGGTGTATCCGTCGAGCGTGAAGGTGAAGAACGACGCCGTGGTCGAGAAGGTCAACGGCCACAGGCGGAACGGCATGCGGAGCGTGTACGGGACGTCGCTCGTTATGTCGGTCGGGCTCTGCGCGGTGAAGCTCCCCTTGAGGGGTTTCACCGTGAACGGGTCGGGGCTGCCCAAGCTACCGAGCCCCAAGATCTCGCCCGCGTAGTTGCTACGCCCGCCGCCGGGGTTGCCGGTGAGCGAAACCTCGAGGTTCACGGTGAGCGGGAACGCGCTGGCCTCGAGGTCTGCGACCACGAGCGCGGTCGGATCCGTCAGCGTGGTCATGCCGGCCGTGTCTGCACGCTCGTACGCGCGCTTGTTCCCGTCGTAGATGACGAGGGCGCGCTTGGCTTCGCCGGTGGCGAGGGTGAGGTTGAGGGTGGCCACCTGGAGCGACAGCCCTTCGGCGGCTTCGAGACGGCAGGCGAGTTGGAGTTTGTCCGTGCCCTGCACGAAGCACGACCACGCGGCCGGAGCGCCGGGGTCCTCGGCGGCGCGCGTGAGGCCCGTCGACTCTACGAAGTAGGTGCCTGGACCGTTCAGCGTGAACGGCGCGGTCGTGTCGCCGAACGAGGCCGTTCCCGTCACGGTGCCGTGCGTCGCTGCGGCGACGAACACCGACTGCGTGGCGCCGACGCCGACGTCCGCAAGCACCGCGTGCGAGACCGCGTACGTCGATGATTGGTCGAACTGGTCGGTGTACGCGATCGACATGTCGTCGAGCGTCGCGCCGGTCATCGCGGCGTGGCCCACGATGGCGACGCGCCAGATCTCGAACGGCAGTCGGGCGCTCTGTGCCTTCGCGCGGCCGCGCGCGCCGGCGCCAACGACCACGGGGATGTGCAGCTGGGTCAGCCCCGCGAGCCCCGCGACGCCGCTGGCGTCCCAGGTGATCGACGCGAGCATCAGCTTGGCCGGATCGTACTCCACGATGCGCGCCGACGCCGCGGGGTCGAGCGGTACGTCAGCACCCCACCCGTTCTCGTTGCGCACCGACAGCGCGCTCACCTTCACGGGCAGCGTGAGCGCGCTCGGCGTCATGCCGCACGCGACCATGTCGCGATGGTTGACGTCGTCGGCCTCGAGCCAGCACTCGACGAGAGGCGCACCCGCCGCGGCGACGCGGGTTTCGGCGGACCGCTGCGTTTCACTTGCGACCGGCGCCGCCGAACAACCCACGCCAAGGACGAGGACCGAGAGGGCAACGGAGCGGGTCAGCATGCGGGAGGAGGTGCAGCAGGTGTGCCAATGTCCTACATTGTACAACTCTTGTGTTATCAGTAATTTACGCCATGGCTTGATTTGACTTTGGCGCAGCCGCCGGTGGGATTTGGATCCACTGCTGCCGTTCCCGCTCGCCCGACGCCCGCGTCAGGGCGACGCGGTGCGGGGTGTACACTCACGCGCATGGCGCTGCGCGAGTCCCTGTCCGTCGGTCCTTGCATCGACGACGGCGCGCTCGCCGCCTTCATCGACGGCGACCTCGCGCCGGGCGACGCCGACCGAGTCCGCTGGCACCTCGACGGATGCCAGGAGTGTCATCAGCTCGCCGCCGGGTTCGCGCGGACGTTCCTCGAGCCGTCGCCTTTTGACAGCGGGGGCGATGGGACGCAGACCGCCATCGTCGCGCGAATGCAAGCGCAGGGGCGGAGCTTCCTCGCCCCTGGGAGCCGCATCGGACGCTACACGGTCCGAGAGGCGCTCGGGGCCGGCGGGATGGGCGTCGTCTACCTCGCCGACGAGCCCGATCTGTCGCGCCAGGTCGCGCTCAAGGTCCCGACCTCCAGCGACCCCGCGGTGGTGAACGGCCTGCTCCGCGAAGCACGTACGATGGGCGCGCTCGAGCACCCGAACCTCGTTCCGGTTCATTGGCTCGGCATGGACGCGAACGGATCGCCGCTGCTCGCGATGAAGCGCATCGAGGGCGCGACGTGGCGGGATCTGCTCGACGACGAAGCGCACCCCGCGTGGACGCCGCTCCTGCACGGGCACGACGATCGACTGCGCGCGAACGTCGAGATCCTCTCCCAGATCTGCCGCGCGCTCGCGTTCGCGCACGACCGCGGCGTCATCCATCGAGACCTCAAGCCCGACAACGTGATGATCGGGCGCTTCGGAGAGGTCTACCTGCTCGACTGGGGCGTGGCCCTCCGGATGGCTGATCGCGCCGACGAGGCGCAGGGGGTCGTGGGCACGCCGGGGTACCTCGCGCCGGAAATGGCCATGGGCGACCCGATGATGATCGACGAGCGAACCGACGTCTTCCTCTTGGGCGCGACGCTACACCACGTCTTGACGGGGCGCGCTCCGCACGCGGCGTCGAACGCGATGGTGGCGATCGGCAAAGCGCTCGCGGGGACCATCCCCGAGCTTCCGGACAGCGTCTCCCCTGATCTCGCGAGGCTCGTCCGCGCGTCGCTGGCGCGCGAGAGAGACGACCGTCCTCCGTCCGCCGACGCCTTTCGCTTGGCGCTCACGCAGTTCTTCGTTGCCCGTGACGCCGAGATCGTCGCGCGCGACGCACGGGAAGCGACGCGGCGCGCGCGCGAGCTGGTCACCGAGGAAGGGCCGGCGTCGGCGAACGCGTTCCGCTTCCTCATCGAGGCGCGCTTCGGCTTCGCCGCGGCGCTCAGGCTCTTGCCGCACGATACGACGCTGCACGCCGAGCTCCAGGCGAGCATCACGCGGCTCGTCGAGCGGGACGTCGCCGTCCGGAGCCCGACGACGGCGCGCGCGCTCCTGCAAGATCTCACCGCGCCCGACGCAGATCTCGTGGAGCGCGTGAGCGCGCTGGAAGAGGAAATGCGCCGCGAGCAGGACGACGCTCGGGCACACGCGCACACGACGCGCGAGGCCGATACGTCCAAGATCGTCAATCCGCTTTCGCGGATGCTCCTGGTGATGGCGGCGATCGGGGCCATCACGGGGCCCATCGCGGCGTACCAGACGGTCCGCAGCGGTGCGGCGTTTCCCGTCGCCGAGGCGCTCGTCTTCGACGGCGCCGCCGCGGTCGCGCTCGCTCTCGCGTTTGCGCTCACGCGTCGCGCGCTGCTCGCGACGGCGGCGACGCGCCGAATCGCGGGCGCCTACGGCATCGCATGCCTCGGCGTCCTCGCCTCCGACGCGGCCACCTTCGCCCTCGGCCGGAGCACGAGCGAGGCGGCGGTGCATTCGCTCTTGCTCGCGACGTTCGTGACGGCGATGACGGCGGTGACGGTGGTGCGGCTCCTCTGGATCGCCGTTCCCATCCTTGCAGCCTCGGTCGCGGTCGCGTTCATCTGGCCGCGATTCGCGCCGCTCTGCGCGGCCGTCTCCATCGTCGCCATTGCGTTCCTCTATCCCTACGGTTTCCGAGCCCAGACGCGGCGTGCCCACGAGTAGCCGCCCAAGGCGCTCGTCAGTCCACGACGCACGGCGAGCCCGACCCGGGATTTTTGCAATAGTTGGTGGCCCACTGGCTCGACGGCAGGGTCGTGCAGTAAAGAGACGTCGCGCCGTCGCACGTGCACTTCACGTGCGACGGGCTGTTCGGCTGCCCGGCGCAGGGGTTCGTGCTGCTTCCGCTGCTGCCGCTGGTTCCGCCGCTGCTGCTGCTGGGCGTTCCTTTGAAGCACGCGTTCGCCGCCGCCACGTCGCATCCGGCCTTGTCCAGGCAGGCGTACTGGGTCGCCGAGACGGTGGCGCACGTCGACGCGCAGTGGCTCGCGTCCGAGTTGCACTGCTTTGCGCGCGCGACGCACTGCGCGGCGCAGTCGGCCGGAGGTCCATTGGTCGCGCCGGCTCCGGCGCCGCCGCTCGCGCCGCTCGAGGTCGAGCCGCTCTCCGTGCTGCTGCTGCACCCAACCACAACGACGGCGATCACACCTCCGACCCACCCCAAACGCGCGCGCGCGACGAACCCACCGAGCGAACCGACGGTCGACCTCGACATGACAGACCTCCTCATGGAGAGCGGGTAGTTACGGCACGCGGATGGGCATACGACGGCTGACACGCCGCGGCGCCGGGCTCCCCCGCTCTCTCGCCCGTACAGACACGAGGACGGCGTTTTGTAGCGCGCACCTGAGGCGATTCTTTCGGGGAGGCCGCCGGTTGCGGATTTTTCAGGCCGGGGCGGGCTTCAAATAGCGATCGAGCGAGAGCTGAAGGCCGCTGCCGAGGGCCCGGATGACGCTTGCGTATTCGCCTTCGCCGAGACGTAGACGCGCCATGATGGCCGTGCGCACGTGCTCCTGGAGCTTCCGGTGCGCCGCGACGACCCAGCGCGCGGCCGTCGTCTTGTGGACGCCGTGGAGCGCGCCGATTGCTTCGACCGTGAGACCCTCGCAAAACGCGTAACGGAGGATGGATCGCTCGCGATCGGCGAGCGATCCGAACGCCTGGTCGAACGCCGCGCGAAACTCGTCCTTGTACGCGCGCCGCGCGTGCTCGAGGTCGGGCGCGTCGGAGGCGCCCGCCAAGTATTCGAGCGCGTCACCTTCGAACGGAACCTCGGGGCCCTTTCGGACGACAAGGTTCATGACGAGTCGACTCGCCGTCACCCTGAACCAGCTCCGCAGGCTGCCCTGGCCTCTGTAGTCGGCGATTTTGGGGAGGGCTCCGTCCCGCGTGACGAACAACTTGTGGCGAAGCAGCTGGCGCACCTCATCGGGGGCTGGAGCAGCCGGACCGCGGTAGCGCCGGACGATGCGGTCGACCTCGCCGAAGTAGGTGCGCTCGAACGCCGCGAGCGCCGCTTCGTCGCCACGAGCGCACCCGCACGCGAGGAAGAGATCGGCCAAGCGCGCCGCGCGGTCGGGGTGCGCGGCTGGAGCGCTCGCGTCACCGAGACGGTCGCGGACGAATGCGGCGAGCTCCTCCGCGGTCACGCCGACCTCTGGCCACACCGCTTGGGCGGCACGCCAGTCCTCTTCGTCCGCGGCGCTGCCCATCGTATGGAACTCTACACCTCGGTCTGCACCGCCGTGTAGCTACGAGTCAGCACGCGCGCCAGCTGTTGGGGCTTCAACACCGACGGCCAGCTCGGACGCGGCACGACCGACCGGGCTCTCTCGTCGTCACCTTTCCGTAGAGCACCCGTCCGCGATGAAACGGCGTGATCGCCTCGACGTCAGCGCGTGCGCGTCAGGATGATCTCGTGACCCGACGGGCCACCCCACGCCGTCACGGGCGCGGGCGGAGGAGGAGGCGGCGCCGAGCTCCACGGATCTTCGGTCGGAAGCGGAGCGACGCGCTGGCTCACCGAAGGCCCCCACGGGTCCTCCGCCCACCACGACGGCGTCGCCGAATAGGCATGCGCCGGCGCCTCGACTTCCGCGCTCGTCAGCGTGGTCACGCTCACGGGTTCGGCCCCCGGAACCGCCGCGCATCCCGAGAAAACAAGCGCCGCCCCGATCATCGCGACACCAATGTGCGTCTTCATACTACATCTAGCTAGCATGAAGTTTCCGCCGCGCAACCGCGCCTTCAGCCGCCCGCAGGAGGCCGCGGATCCAATGTCGGCCTCGCGAGGGACCGCGGACTAGAAGAGAGAACGTCCGCGCCCAGCGAGGGGCGTAGCCTCCTCTCGTGCGACTCTTGGCTTCGGTCGCCGGTGCAAGCCGTAGACTCCTCACGATGTTTTGGCGGGCGGGCCGTGCAGGCGCTGAGCCCGCGAAGATCCAGAGGATGGGGCGCGCGACGTCCAACCGACGCATGGCACGAGAGGCGCATACCCTCCGGTGATGAAGTCCGCGCCGCTCCGCATGTCCGTCCCGTTGCTCGTCGGCCTGGGCGCCTTCGTCATGGCCGGCTCGGCGCGCGCCGACTCCACGCTCACCCTGGACGGCAACGTCCCGCCCGACGGGCCCGATCACTTCTACGTCCCCTTCGAGGTCCCCGCGGGCACGCAGGAGATCGAGATCCTGCACACCGACGAGAGCGATCAGAACATCCTCGATTGGGGCCTCTACGATCAATCCGGCTCCTGGCGCGGCTACGGCGGCGGCAACTCCGAGAACGCGATCGTCGGGGTGAGCGCCTCGTCGCGCTCGTACATGACGGGCGCGATCGCCGCCGGCACCTGGAAGGTGGACGTCGGCAAGGCGAAGGTCGTCGCGTCCCCGGCCGTCTACCACATCGTCGTGACGCTACGGACCGCGCCGACGCTGCCGCCGCAGACCGAGCGCAAGCCCTACGCCCCCGCCGCCGCCCTCACCACCGGCGCGCGCTACTACGCCGGCGATCTGCACGTGCACTCGAAAGAGAGCGGCGACGCGACGCCTTCACTGGACGAGGTCGGCACGTTCGCGTTGTCACGCGGCCTCGATTTCGTCGAGCTCAGCGATCACAACACCGTCACGCAGGACGACTTCATCGTCGACGCGCAGTCCCGCTTCGCGAAGCTGCTGTTCATTCCCGGTATCGAGTTCACCACCTACAAAGGCCACGCGAACGCGATCGGCGCCACGCGCTGGGTCGACCACAAGATCGGACTCGACGGCGCGACGATCGACGGCTCGGTCGACGCGATCGCCGCGCAAGGGGCGATCTTCAGCATCAACCACCCGATGCTCGACCTCGGCAACCTCTGCATCGGCTGCGCGTGGAAGCACGACGTCGCCACGAGCAAGATCTTCGCCGTCGAGATCGAGACCGGCGGTCTCTCGAGCAGCGGCCTCCTGTTCCAGCCGCAGACGATCGCGCTGTGGGAGAAGTACCTGGCGGAGGGCGCGCACGTCGTCGGGCTCGGCGGCGGCGACGATCACCGCGCGGGAAAGGAGACCGGCAGCTTCCAGAGCGCGATGGGAAGCCCGACCACGCTCGTCTACGCGACCGAGCTCAGCGCCGCGGCGATCCTCGACGGCGTGCGCAAGGGACACGTCGTCGTGAAGACCGATCAGCCGAACGATCCGATGGTGGAGCTGACCGCCGGCGACGCGCTGCCCGGCGATGCGCTCAAGCAGAAGACCGCGGTGCTGAAGGCCAAGGTCAGCGGCCTCGACATGGTCAACCACACGATCACCGGGCGATGGGTGCACAACGGCGTCGCGGAGGACGAGCTGCCTATCACGACGGAGGGGCAGATCCTCGAGAAGGACGTCCAGGCGCCGGCGACCGGGGAGGATCGCTGGCGTTTCGAAGTCCTCTTCGAAGGCGCGAAGATCCACACGATCACCAACCACGTCTTCTTGGCCTTCGACGCGGCCGGTCCCGATCCGGTGCCGCCCGCGCAAGGGGGCGGGAGCGGCTCTCCTGGCGCAAAAGGATGCACTGTGCACACATCGCCAGATGGCGGCTCGCGCTCCGACGGCGCGGCGCTCGGCGTTGTGATCGCGGTCGCCGCAGTTGGCGCGCGCCGAGCACGACGCCGTCCGTAAACGTTCTCCTCTCGCTGCATTCTGACCGTCGTGCTGCACGAAACCGCGCGCGTCTCCGCGCAATGACACCGGCGCTGGATCGGAGACGCGCCGGGATCCAATCCGAGAATCGCGCGAATCACCGAGAAATCTCGAGCGGAAGAGCCGGCACACATGCTGCTACACGAAGCAGCATGACGCTCCGCCCTCTCGCCCCCGTCGCTCTCGGGCTCCTCGCCGCCGCGTGCAGCTCCGCCGCCGAAACAGCGAACACCGATTCCGCGGTCACCGCCGCGCGCGATCCGTCGCTCAGCTACGTCGGGCAGGCCGTCGTCGACGCGCTGACGAAGCAGCACCCGCTCGCGGCGCTCAAGGGAAAGACCTGGGAGGTGACGACGGGCAACGTCCTCGAGGACGGTTGGCTCTTGCCGACGACGGGCTCCGATGTCTGGGGCGACGGCCTCGCGTCGCTGCCGACCCAGACCGACTGCACCGCCGGCGACGCGGACTGCGATCCCGATTTCCTCATGCGCACGTGCGACGGCGAGGGGGCGACCTGCTCGTCGGGCACGTGCACCGACTTCGCGGCGAGCGTGAAGGCCGACGGCGACGCGCCGAAGAAGCTCTGCGTGGGCTACGCGGACTGGTTCGAGGACGCGATGTACCAAGCGCTCGCCAACGCCGAGAGCTTCGTCGACATCACGTCGCTGTGGCTCCCCACCGATCGCTTCCTGCCCGCCATCAAGAACGGCCTCGCGCGCCTCGCCGCGCGCAACGCGGAGGTCACGGTTCGCATCTTGTCGGGCAACGTCTCCGACTTCGGTCCGCGCGCGATGCTCCACACGAGCGATCTCGTGAAGAAGCTCACCGCCGATCTCCCGGCCGACACGAAGATCAAGCTCTACGTCGCCGAGCACTCGTCGTCGCTGACGTCGTGGAACCACTCGAAGGTCGTCGCATCGGACGGCAAGACCGCGCTCGTCGGCGGCCACAACATGCACACCGCCGACTATCAGCTCAAAGATCCGGTGTCCGATCTCTCGATGCGCCTCAAGGGCCCGGCCGCCGCCGCCGTGCACAGGTACGCGAACGCAGTATGGGACGTCGCGTGCAGCCGGCAATACAAGACCGGCATCGGCCTCGAGACCTTCCCGGCGAGCCTCGGCTGCCCTGCGCACATCGAGCCGAAGGGCAGCACGCACGGCACCGGTGATACCGCGGTCATCACGGCGGGCCGCCTCGGCGCCGTGAAGGACAACGCCAGCGACGCGGCGCTGCTCGCGATGGTGGACGCGGCGAAGACGTCGATCGTCATGTCGCAAGAGGACATCCTCGGCGGGCGCATCCCCAAGACCAACCTCTCGGTGGCGCCGCCGCCGAACGCGCTGCTCGATCGCCTCGCGGTGGCGATCGGACGCGGCGTCGACGTGTACGTCGTGATCTCCAACGTCGACGGCGGGCTGTTCACGACGAGCTACAGCCACGGCTGGAGCGCCGAGGAGACGGCCGCGCAGATGGTCACGCGCATGAAGGCGAAGACCGACGCGTTCCCCGCCGGCGCCGACGTGATCGGAATCCTCTGCGACAAGCTCCATGTCGCGCCGCTACGCCTCGCCGCCACCGATCGCTGGGCCGACGGCAAGGTCTTCTCGAATCACGCCAAATTCCTGATGATCGACGATCAGGCGCTCTACGTTGGCTCGCAGAACCTCTACACGTCGGACCTCGCCGAGTTCGGGTACATCGTCGACTCGAAGGACGCGGCGAAGGTCGCGCGCGACACGTTCTGGGCGCCGCTCTGGAATTTCTCCAAGGCCGCTGCGGCCTCCGGGAGCGACGCGCCGACGTGCTCGTTCCGGAAGTGAAGATCGCCTCGGTCCCCTGACGCGCGCCGCACGCACGCCTGACGCCGGTGTCGCGAATGCCGTGGCGAAAAGGCGCTGCGGCGAGGCCGCGATGAGAAAAGACGACGAACATCGCGGGATCGCGCGATGGTTCGGTCGTTGCAGCTCCACGCTGCCGTCATCTCATCCATAAGGAGCCCACTCCATGCGTCGAGCCACGTTTCTCCTCTCCGCCGTCCTCGCCGCCGCCCCCGTCCTCTTCGCCGCCACCGAGGCGCGCGCGGGCCTCGACGCGTGTGGCACCATCGATGTCCACGCGGACGCGAAGTGCAAGGTCGTGGCCTCGGGCGGCTGCACCGCGCAGTGCACGCCGATCACGTTCGAGGCCGCGTGCGCCGGCAAGCTCGAGACGACGTGCAACGGGCAGTGCTCCGCGACCGCCGACGTGACGTGCTCCGGCGGATGCACCGCCGACTGCAGCGCAAAGTGTCAGGCCAACCCGGGGACCTACGACTGCGCGGGGAGTTGCACCGCGACGTGCGAGGCCGACTGCAGCGGCAAGTGCTCGGCGAGTACGACCGACGGCGGCGCGCAGGCGGAGTGCCAAGCGTCGTGCAAAGCGACGTGCGGCGGCCACTGCGACGTGAGCTGCAAGGGCACGCCGCCGAGCGCGACGTGCGACGCGAAGTGCAAGGCGAGCTGCGACGGCTCGTGCTCCGGCAAGGCCAACATCGACTGCCAGGTGAGCTGCCAGTCCAAGGGCTACGTGCAGTGCAAGAGCGATCTCCAGGGCGGCTGCACGGCGCAGTGCCAGAAACCCGAAGGCGCGCTCTTCTGCGACGGCAACTATGTCGACACGGGAAACAACCTGCAAAATTGCGTCGACGCGCTCAACGCCATCCTCAACGTGAAGGTCGACGCCAGCGCGAGCTGCAGCGGCAACACGTGTCAGGCGCAGGCGAAGGCATCGGCGGGGTGCGCAGCGGCTCCCGGTGACGCGCCGCCGATCGGTGGCGGAATGCTGGGCGTCGGGCTCGGCATCGCCGCGATCACCGCCGCGCGCCGCCGCGCCGCCAAACGTCACGCAGCCTGACGCGCCGCACACACGCGCTCGACGCCTCAGCCCAACCGTAGGCACGGGCGCCTGGTCCTCCGGCGCCCCTTGCGGTTGCGCCCTCCGTTGCCGATGCTCTGGCACCACCCGAGGAGGACGCGATGGCGAAGATGAAGGCGATGCAGGTGTCGAAGGCGAACGGCCCGTTCGAGCTCGTCGAGCGCGACGTTCCCGAGCCGGGTCCCGGGCACGTGCGCGTGAAGGTCGAGGCGTGCGGCATCTGCCACAGCGACGCGTTCGTGAAATCCGGGGCGTTTCCCGGCCTCCAGCTCCCGCGCATTCCGGGGCACGAGATCGCCGGGAAGGTCGACGCCGTGGGCTCGGGCGTCAAGGCCTGGAAGGCCGGCGAGCGCGTCGGCGTCGGCTGGCACGGCGGCAGCTGCATGGAGTGCGACGCGTGCAGGCGCGGTCACTTCCTCAACTGCCCCAACGCGCTGGTCACCGGGATCAGCTTCGACGGCGGCTACGCCGAGTTCGCGGTCGTGCCGCAACAAGCCCTCGCACGCATTCCGGCAGCGATCGACGCCGCCGACGCAGGGCCGCTCCTGTGCGCCGGCATCACGACGTACAACGCGCTCCGAAACAGCGGCGCGCGACCGGGAGACACCGTCGCCGTGCAAGGCATCGGCGGCCTCGGTCACCTCGCGATCCAGTTCGCCGCGAAAATGGGCTTCCGCACCGTCGCCCTCTCGCGCGGGAGCGACAAGGCGGAGCTCGCAAGGCAGCTCGGCGCGCACGAGTACATCGACAGCGAGAAGACGACGACCGCGGAGGGGCTTCAGAAGCTGGGCGGCGCCGATCTCGTCCTCGCGACCGCACCGCACGCCGCGACGATCTCCGGCGCCGTCGACGGTCTCAAGCCGCGCGGCAAGCTCCTCATCGTCGCGGCGCCATTCGAGCCGATCTCGATCTCGCCGTTCTCGCTCCTCAGCGGCAAGACCGTCGCCGGATGGCCGAGCGGCAGCGCGATCGACTCCGAGGACACGATGGCCTTCAGCGCGCTCATGAACGTGCGCCCGCGCATCGAGAAATTCCCGCTCGCGAAGGCAGAAGAGGCGTTCGGCAAGGTGATGGCCAACAAAGTCCGCTTCCGCGCGGTGCTGATTCCGTAGCGCACGCGCGCGCATGGACTCTGTGCGCGCGTTGCACTTCGAGTGCACCGCGCGCACGAGGGCGACGCCGCGGTGGCGCATCGTTGCACTTCGAGCGACGAGGTTTCGCTGCGTTCGCGACGCCTCGCTACACTGGCCGAGCCCTTGCTTAGTGAGTGCTCATGCGCCTCCCCCACCTCGCCGCCCTCTTGCCGTTCGCCGCGCTCCTCCTCGCTCCCTCCGATGGTCGAGCCGCCGGGGCGACGTTCCAATCGCACCTCGTCTACCAAATCAGCGGTCCTGGCGGCACGAAGCAGGTCAATAGCTCCATCGTGCAGGTCGATCTCCGCAAGCAGAACGGAAAGTGGTCGCTCTACATGGCGGCAGCCGACTACGACGGCGCGCTCGTGAAAGTCGGCGGCCACATCAGCCCGACGTGCCAGGTGACCAGCACCGATCGCGAAGAGATCGTGACCGCGTACAAGCTGGTCGTCGAGAGCGTGAACAAGATCGGGATGGAGGTCATCTGCGTCGGCACCGTCTCGGGGGCGGGCAACAACACCGTCGACCTCCAGCAGGCCGGTCACTACTTCACGATCAGCACGCACGCCTAGCGTGCCTCACGCGAAGGATCAGGGCATCGCCACGATCCACGCGTTCAGGTTCGCGACGTCGGCAACGTCGACGACGTGGCTGTCGAGCGGCGGCATCTGACCGTACAGCTCCGTCGTCGTGCGCCGACCGGTGAGGTACCGGGCGAGGCTCTTCGTCGGATTGCCGTGCGCGATGCGGCTGTAAGGGAAATTCGCCGGATCGCCGAGCCCGGTCGAGGCGGCGACGTCGTGCGTCGTCGTATAGGCCTGCAGGGCCTGGAGCGTCGGCGTTCCACCGTCGGTGAGGACGAGCTCTGCGACATTGACGCGAAGTCGCATGCTGTTGAAGCTGCACCCCGCGCCGGGGTTCGCGTTGTGGCAGACAATGCCGCAGTTCGAGTGGAGCCACCCGATCGCCTCGCGCCCCTTGCCTGTGCCGTCCTCGGGGATGGTCAGCGTCGCGGGGAGAGGCGACGCGCCGCCGTCCGCGGTGACGAGGAGCCCTTCGGTCTTGAGGACGCCGAGCGTCACGCCGGTCGCGGCCGCGGCGCCGAGGTTCACCGCCTCGAAGCCGAGCACCTTGTCGAGCCGGCCGTTGTGACAGCTGTCGCATTTCGCGGCGCTCGGGATCTCGTAGGTTGCCGACGCGTCGACCGCGCCGCCGCCGTCGTCGATGAGCCCGGCGTCCGCCGGAGGACCGCCGAAGCCCGTGTCGAGGCGCGTGGCCGCGGATTCATCCGCCGACCATTGGTACGTCGTGCGCGCCCACGTGCCGTCCGCGACCTTCTGGAACAAGCGGGTCTCGATGCGCTTGCCGCCGAGGGCGAACTCCTTCCACAGCTTGGTGCCGACCGGGAAGGTCCACTCGTTCGGATCGGTCGCGTCGATTTTTGCGCCCGCAGGCAGGTGGATCCACCGTGATTTGATCGCGCCGTCGCTCCAAAGGGGGTAGCCGGGCGCGTAAGGACGCGCGTCGGCGGCGACCGTCTTGGTCGCCCACACCGAATAGAGGCCGGTGCAGCGCAGATCGGTCGGGAGCTGAACCGCGCCGCCTCCCGCGTCCGGCGTGTCCGTCGTGCAGTCGAACGGAGGCCCGGTATCGATGCCCGCGTCGTTCGCGTCCCCGGTCGTCGCGCCATCGGACGAGTCCGCGACGCTCGTGTCGGTCGTATCTCCGTCGTGCGAGGTCGTCCCGTCCTTGTCGGGTCCGGCGTCGGGCGTGGGTGTCCCGCCGTTCGAGTCGTCCCCGCTGCAGCCCGCTGCGGCGCACGCAGCGACGCCAAGGAAACCGACGAGCCCAAGACTCCACACGTGCGACCGATGGCCGGAGCTGACGCGCATGACACCTCTTTTCAGCCTCGCAGAATACCGTCGCCTTCGCGCAAGCCGAACCAAAAAGAAACGCGAAGCAGGGGCGGTACTTACTTCGGCGTCTCTTCGGCAGAAGGTGGTGACGGCCGCGGGCACCCGTTCGTCTTGGGATCGTTCGTCCGGACGCCGTCGACGTCGGGGCACGCGTCGTCGTTCGCGCAGATGCCGTCGCCGTCCTTGTCGACGCACGGATCGGGCGCCCATTCGAGGGCGATGAGAACGCGCATGGACGGGCTTCCGTCGCCCCGCGTGAGGCCTGGTCCGATCGCGGTGCCGACCTGCGCGTCGTCGCCCAGGCTGAGGTGTGCGCCGACGAGAATCTCGAGCGGAGTGTCACGCGTGCGGAGCGGCGCGTCGCGCGTGACGGACGTGCTCCCGTACAGCTCCGGTCCGAAGACGAAGCGATCGTTCACCTTCACGCCCACGGCCGCGGCGAAGAGGGCCTCGCTGCCGAGCGGGCGTCCTTCGAACGTGCCGTCGAACGGGCGGATCGCGGCGCCGAGCTTCGCCGCGTAGACGAAGCCTGAGTAGTCCCCGGCGAGGAGGACGTGCGGCGACGCGCGTACCGTACCGTCGCCCGTGAATTGCGCGCGGCTGCCGGACGGCAAGAAAATGCGCGCCCCCACGGCTCCGCGCAGAGGCCCTCCGTACTCGCCGAACAGCAGAACGTCCGCGGCAAGACGCGCGTCGCCGAGCGCAGCCTTGGAAGGCGCAGAGGTCGCGACGGTGATCCCGCGCGTGTCCTCGCCCTGCTGGTAGATCGCGATCGGCAAGCTCGCGCCGAGGCGGAGGCGATCGGCGAGGATGAGCGAGCCGCCGACGTGCAAAAAGACCTGATCGGTGATCACCGTCGCGCGCGCGACGCCCTGGACGTCGTCGCGTGGAAAGAGGAGGAGCGGCTTGTACGCCCAGTCGAAGACGGCGCCCGCCGCGGGACGGGCGGCGCTGCGAAAATCGAGCGACTCGTTGACGAACCAGTCGCTCCCGCGCTCCGACGGCTCGAACCGGTCCACCGCGAAGCCGGCCGACTGCGCCCACGCCTCGCCTCCCACGCACGTGGAGAGCGCGACCGTTGCCGCGAGGGTGGCGAAGTGCGTCGTCTTCATGGGCGATCGTGACCGTCGCTCCTCTATACTGCACGCTCGTGCGCGCCTCGACGCCGACAATCGCTCTCGCGCTCTTTGCGTGCGCGCTCCTCGTGAGCGGGACCGCGGACGCCGAAGTGCCACGCTCCAACGTGCGCACGCTCCGCTACGACACGCGCATCGATCTCGCGGTCACGGCGACGGCCGGACTGTGGCTCGGCGCCTCGGAGGTGCTGAAATCCCAGCTCGTGCCCGACAAGTGCCGCTGGTGCTACCGCGCGGAGGACGGGACGAGCGCGCTCAACGCGGCCGACGGCTGGTGCCGCAAGCAGCTCCTCTGGCAGAACACACGCGCGGCGGACCTCTCGAGCTCGATCATCGGCTTCGTCCTCCTCCCGCTCGGCGGGCTCGGGATGACGGCGATCGCGGCGAACCACGACGACGCGATGCACGGCTACCCCGTCGACGCGCTCGTGATCGTCGAGGCCTCGCTGCTCGCGGGAGACCTCAACCAGCTCGTGAAGTTCGCGTTCGCGCGCGAACGCCCGTTCGTGCACTTCATGCCGCGCGCGCCGCAGGGTGTGCGCGCGCTCACCGACACGCCGTCGGACGACAACCTCTCGTTCTTCTCTGGCCACACCAACATGGCGTTCGCCATCGCGACGTCGAGCGGAACAACGGCGTCGCTGCGTGGATATCGCCTGGCGCCGGTCGTATGGGCGATCGGGCTCACCGCGGCGAGCGCCGTCGGCTACCTGCGAATCGCCGCCGACAAGCACTACCTTTCGGATGTGCTCACCGCCGTCGTGGTCGGCTCGCTCATCGGCGTCGGCGTCCCCGTCCTTTTCCACGCGGCGAAGTCCTCTCCCGACGCCGCGGCGACTGGCGCGGCCGGCCAAGCGCTGGCCCCGGCAGGGCGCACGCCGTTCGGCTTCGGCGGCGCGTTCTGAGTCACCCGGTCACGCGGCGATCTCGTAGATGAGCTTCGGCCGACGGTCGCGGCGCTTTTGCGCGTAGCGACAATGCCGACCGCCACACTGCACGGCCTCGCGGCACCTCCAACGAGGATGCACGCTCGCTCTCCGTGCGCACGGCACGTGCAAGGCGGGGTGGCAAATCGGAGGAATTCATGACGGACGAACGAACGGACCGCGAGCGCATGCGCGCGCTCGTGAAGGAGTTTCACAGTGGAATGCTCGTCACCCGCGCGCCGGAAGGGACGATGCACGCGCGCCCGATGGCCCTGGCCAAGCTCGCCGACGACGACGATCTGTTCTTCGCGACCAGCATCGAGTCGGGCAAGGTGTCCGAGATCGAGCACGATCACCACGCCGCGGTCACCTTCCAGTCGACGGGCGCGTACGTGTCGATCAGTGGTCCGGCGCGCATCGTTACCGACCGCGCGCAGATTCGCGCGTGCTGGAGCGAGACCATGAAGGTCTGGTTCCCGAAAGGCCCCGACGACCCGTCGCTGTGCCTCCTCCAGCTCCGCCCCGTGCACGCCGAATACTGGAACACCGAGGGCATCAAGGGCCTTCGCTACGTGTACGAGGCGGCGAAGGCGTACGTGAAGGGGCGGCAGCCCGTGGTCGTGCCGGGCCAGCATGGCGAGGTCGACGGTCCCGCGATTCGGTGATCGGCGCGGAACACGACGAATGGCACGTCGCTCGCAGTAGGCCGCGCGGGAGAACCAGCAAACCGTGAAGAACAAGACGACTACGGACCGAGGCGCCGCGCGAACGAAAACGCGAACGGGCAGGGCCGACGCGACGCGCGGGGCCGGGGGGGAGCTGCACCAAGTGGCGGGCGCAACCCATCCTCCGCTGACCACCAATCAAGGCGTGCCGATCTCGGACGACCAAAATTCGCTCCGAGGGAGCCCGCGGGGACCCACGCTCCTCGAGGATTTTGTGCTCCGCGAGAAGATCACGCGCTTCGACCACGAGCGGATCCCCGAGCGCATCGTGCACGCGCGCGCCTCCGCGGCGCACGGCTTCTTCGAGCTCACGCGGTCCCTCTCGCGCTACACCACGGCGAAGGTGCTCACCGAGGTCGGCGAGCGGACCCCCGTGTTCACGCGCATCTCGACCGTCGCGGGAGGCGCCGGCTCGGTGGACACGCCGCGCGACGTTCGCGGGTTCGCGGTCAAGTTCTACACGAAGGAAGGAAACTGGGATCTCGTCGGAAACAACATCCCCGTCTTCTTCATCCAGGACGCGATCAAGTTTCCCGATCTCGTCCACGCGGTGAAAATGGAGCCTGATCGCGGCTTCCCGCAGTCGGCCACCGCGCACGACACCTTCTGGGACTTCATCTCGCTGACGCCCGAGTCCATGCACATGGTCATGTGGATCATGTCGGACCGAACGCTGCCGCGATCGCTTCGCATGATCGAGGGGTTCGGGGTCCACACCTTCCGACTCGTCAACGCGGCCGGCGAGGGGACGTTCGTGAAGTTTCATTGGCGGCCCAAGCTCGGCCTCCAGTCGACGATCTGGGACGAGACCGTGAAGCTGGCAGGAGCAGACCCCGACTTTCATCGGCGCGATCTGTTCGAGGCGATCACCGCGGGGAATTTTCCGGAGTGGGAGCTCTCGGTCCAGCTCTTCACGGAGAAAGAGGCGGACGCCTTCCCCTTCGATCACCTCGACGCGACGAAGCTCGTTCCCGAGGAGCTCGTGCCCCTCCAGGTCGTCGGCCGGATGGTGCTCGACCGGTGGCCGGACAATTTTTTCGCGGAGACCGAGCAGGTCGCCTACTGCCCTTCTCACGTCGTGCCCGGGATCGACTTCTCGAACGATCCGCTCTTGCAGGGGCGACTGTTTTCGTACCTCGACACGCAGCTGTCGCGGCTCGGGTCGCCGAACTTCCACCAGCTCCCGGTGAACCGTCCGAAGTGCCCGTTCGCGAATCACCAGCGCGACGGTCACATGCAGACGGAGATGCCGAAGGGGCGCGTGGCCTACGAGCCGAGCTCGCTCGCCGCGGACTCACCGCGCGAGACGCCGCGAGGATTTCGCAGCGCTGCCGCGCGCGACGACGGCGAGAAGGGACGCGTGCGGGCCCAGAGCTTCGCCGATCATTACTCGCAGGCTCGGATGTTCTACCGAAGCCAGACCTCGCACGAGCAGGCCCACATCGCCTCGGCGCTCGTCTTCGAGCTCTCCAAGGTCGAGCACGCGCACGTGCGCGCGGCGATGGTGGGCCACCTCGTTCACGTCGATCCCTCGCTCGCGAAACGCGTCGCGAACGGGCTCGCGCTCGGCGAGATGCCGCCGCCTCCGAAAGCCGCCGCGCCCGTTCGCCCGATGGCGCCCTCACCGGCGCTCCAGATTCTCGGCAAAATGAAGCACACCCTCGAAGGCCGGTGCGTCGGCGTCCTGGTCGCGGACGGCTCAGACGCGCGGGCAGTCCGAGGAGTCGTGAAAGCGGTGAGCGGCGCCGGCGCGACGGTGAAGATCGTGGCGCCGAAGGTCGGTGGCGTGAAGCTCGCGGACGGGTCCACGCTGGCGGCGGACGGTCAGCTCGCCGGAACGCCCTCCGTCGTTTTCGACGCCGTCGCAGTGATCTTGTCGGAGGCCGGGAGCAAGGCGCTCGTGAGGGAGTCGTCGGCGATCGACTTCGTGCGAGACGCGTTTGGCCACCTCAAGGCCATCGCGGTCGACGCCGGAGGGCGCAAGCTCCTCGAGGGCGCCAACGTCGAGGAGGACGCGGGCGTCGTCGACGCCGGGGACACGAAGGCGTTCCTCGCAGCCGCCAAGACCCGTCAGTGGGAACGCGAGGCAAAGGTCCGCACCCTGGCGTGACCGCGCTCAAGAACGCGTGCCGCGCGTCTCCAGCCCGCGCGAGATCGCCTCCGCCGCGCCGGCGGCGAGGTCGTCGATCGAGCCGAGCGGGCCCGCCGGTCCATCGGCGACGCCGTTGAGGTGCAGCATCGCGAGGCCGTGCACCATCGACCACGAGAAGAGCGCGAGCTTGGCCGGATTCCCTTCGACGATCGCCCCGGCTTTCTGCGCCGCGACGACCGCCTCGAGCAGCATCCCGAACGAGCGCTGCGCCGCGGCGTGAAGGGGGCCGCACTCCTTCACGCCGCGTTTCTGCAGGATGCCCGAGAACATGACGCGGAAGTGCGACGGATGCCGCACGGCGAACCGCACGTACGCGACGCCCATCGCGCGGAGGATCGCGCGCGTCCCGCGACCCGCGGCGGCGCGCCCGTCTTCCATCGCCACGGCGAGGTGGTTGAAACCGTCCTCGCCGACCGCCGCGAGGATCGCTTCCTTGTCTGCGAAGTGATGGTAGGGCGCGGCCTGCGACACACCGACCCGCCGCGCGACCTCGCGGAGGGTCAGCGCCGCTTCTCCGTCCTTCTCGAGGATCTGGACGGCGGCGGCGATGAGCGCGACGCGCAAGTCGCCGTGGTGGTACGCGCGCTTGGGGATCGATTTTGCGCGCGGCATGCCTCTCCAAGTCTCCAGCCGCAGCTTTACGCAGTCAAGTTCACACTTTGGCTACATTTGTGCCCGGATCGAGATTTTTGATCTCCCCTATCTTGACGACGTTCAGATGGTACCTTACGTACGTCTGAACGACGTTAAGATTAACAGGGAGGTCTTCGCATGTTCCTCAGGTCGTCGCTCTTTTTCGTGTGTCTTTCCGCTTCGATCGCCGCCGCCGCGTGCTCGTCGACGTCCAGTCCGGGGGGTGCCACGCCCGCCGACGCCGGGGTCACCGAGGCGGGGCCGACCACCGCCGGCTCCACGTATGCCCTCCGCTACACGACCGCGCCGTCGCAGGAGACGCACTGGTGCGAGTACAAGAAGATGCCCAAGAGCGCGACGGGCGAGGTCCTCGTCTCCGGCGTCGCGTGGTCTTGGAAGGCGGCGCACCACTGGGGCCTTTACCGCCTCGTCGAGAGCGCGCCGGTCGCGGAGCTTCCGCTCGACACGCCGTTCGACTGTTTCGCGCCGGCCGGGGCGATGAAGTATGCGCAGTTCTCGTCGGCGTTCTTGCAGGGCGAGCCCACGGGGACCATCGACTTCCCGGCGACCACCGCCTTCCCGTTCAAGTCGGAGGAGGTGGTGCTCTTCCAGACGCACGCGATCAACACGACCGCGTCGCCGATTTCGACCCAGCTGGATGTGACGATGACCATCGCGGATCCCGCGGCGGTGAAAGACCGCCTCGGCCTCGTCCAGTTCTACGATCCGTATATCGTGGTCCCCGCGCACACCGACGCGGTCGCGCAGATGCGTTGCAAGGTCCCCCAGGACATCACGCTGGTCCGCACGACCACGCACGAGCACTCGCGCGGCACGAAGGTCGAGACGTTCCTCGACGGCGCCGACGGTGCGCCCTCCACGACGCCGCTTCTGACCAGCACCAACTGGGATCTCCCGCTGATCAAGAACGATCCGGTGAAGGTCGGCAAAGGGCAGTACCTCCGCACCGTCTGCCACTACACGGGCGACGAGCATCCGATGGTGGTGCAGGGTCAGTTCAAGGGCGACAAGGAGATGTGCATGACGATCGCCTACTACTACCCGGTCGTCGAGGCGCGGAAGCAGGCTCTCTTCGAGAACTGCATCCAGAACCCTGTGCTGACGCCGCAAGGCGAGCTCGAAGGGTTCGGCGACGGCTTCGGCACCGGCACCGCCACGTGCGGCACCACGCTGACGTGCGTCCAGAACGTCCTCGGCAAGGATCCGACGGAGGCGCCGAACCCGCACGACGGGCAGATCGACGTCGGTCCGAACTTTCAGAAGTGCATCGTCGACTCGTGCGCGAGCGCGTCGAGCCCGCTCTTCGGGATGCTCGATTGTGTGCAAAAGAACTGCAAGACGGAGTGCACGGATCCGTCCACGTGCCAGACCTGCGTGCTCGCAAAGTGCCTCGACGCGTACTCGGCGTGCTCGAGCCACACGTGCCCGTGAAATAGGTCAGGGCTTGGGTGCCGCGCGCTTCGAGGGCTTCGCCGCACGAGGCTTCGCGCGCGGCTTGCCCGGCGTCGCCGCTTTTCGCCGGCGTCCTTGCGCCGCGCTCGGCTCGGGCTCGGGCGCGGCCTCGGGCCCCGGCGCGGGAGCCGGCTCCGGCGCCGGTGGAGGCGGGGGCGACGGGCCTGAGGCCGGAGGCCGGATCGACGACGGCGGCGACACGCGGTGCCTCGCGCTCGCGCCGGCGGCGAGCTCCGTGAGCTCCTTCTTCTGCGCGTCCGTCTCGGCCGCGGCGAGCGCGAGGGACATGAGGAGGCTCGTCACGTTCGCGGGGCTGATACGGCCTCGCGACTCGGGCGGCATCTCCGTCACCAACTTGATCCACTCGGCGAGGTCCGGCGCGCGCCCCGCCAGCGCAGCCACGTGAGGTCCCACCGTCTGCTTCACGACGTAGAGCGCCTCGTAGAACGACGTGATGTCGAGCGCGACCGACATGCGGCCGAGGCGCGCGAACATCCCATCCGCGAGGCGCCGCGCCGCGGCCGCCGACAGCGACGCGTACGCCCGAAACAGCCGGACGAAGCGCGAACGGCTCGCGGGATCGTGCGCGTGGGCCGAGAAGAATGCGTCGAGCGCGGCGTCGACCATCTCGTCGTCGGGGAGGCGCTGCGCCTCGAGGAGCGCCATCGCCGCGTCCACCGCGGCGCCGTGCGCGTCGGGACGCTCATCACGGAGGAGCTCGATCACGCTGTCGCGCGCGGGCCGACTGGGTGGCGCAGGCCTCGCCTCTCCACCGACCGGCGCCAGGAATTTTTCGGCGACGAGCACGTCGCGCCAACTCCCTTCGAGCTTTCCGTGACGCAGGTAGGTGCCCACTTCTCGGTACCCGAGAGAGCGCAAGAGCGCCGCGCATGCCGCGTTGCCGACGAGGACGTGACACACGAGCTTCCATGAGCCTGCCGCGCGTGCATGAAGCGCGACTTCGCGGAGCGCGAGCTTGCCGGCTCCCCTTCGGCGGTGGGCGCGCGCGGTGAACACGCGAAGCTCGGACACCCCGGCGTAGCATTCGTTCGCGCCGTACGCGCTCGTCGCCGCAAACGCGATCGCGCTCCCCGCGTCGTCCTCGACGAGCACGATGGGGCGGCTCGGATCGAACCACGCGCGGATCTCCGCCACGCCGTGCGAGCGCGTCTCGAACGTCGCCGCGCGCTCGGCGATCGCCTCGTTGTAGACGCCCGCGATGGCGGCGGCGTCGTCCGGCGTAGCGAGGCGGGCGCGCATGCGCGAGAGCATACCGGAGGATCGGGAACCCTACCCTGGCGCTCGTTCAGGTCCACGTCAGCGCGAGGCGCGAGCGAACGAGGGGCACACCATGCGCGAAGCCGTCGGGCTCCGGCGGATCGGTGCGCGCGACGATGCTGCGGGCGCCTGCGTGTTGCATCGCCGCCGGCACGAACCCCTCGATGACCGTGACGAACCAGGCGCACACCGGCTCGGGGATCGCACGCCCGATGACCTCGAAGGATTTCTCGCCCGTCGCCTGCCCCTCTGCGCGCCCAAAATTGAAGTACTGCATCATCAGGCGAGGGAGGCGCACGGCGACCATCTTCGGCGACGCGAGCTTCAAGAAGAAGCGATGCACGCCGTTGATGTCGCGCACCGCATGGAAGCGCGCCCCCTCCTTGGCATACGCCAGGTGCGCGATGCCGGCGACGCGCGCCGCCGTGTGGCTAAAGGGGATCAGCGGGAGGAGGTCGTACCAGCTCGCGGCGAGGAACTGCTGCCCGTAGAAGGCGCGGAGCGCGTCGTCGTCCAGCGCTTCGATGACCGCCGCCGTGCCGCCCGGGCAACGCGCGTCCGTCGAGGCGACGAGCCCTTGGTAGATCGTCCCCTTCGCCCGAAACGGACTCTCCCCCGGCGCGAACATCTCCTCCAGTCTAGCAACCGCCCCGAGTCGAGGGACCACCCCGAGGTTCCTTCCCGGACGGGGCGTGTGGTCAGAATGATCCAGCCGCGCCGGACGCCAACCGGGACAGGACGCCATACAACTCTTTGATATTTCACAGTGCGGTCTTTGGCACACATGTGGCTACATGTAGTCGCATGCGCAAAGCAAACCTCTGGGCGGTTCTTGTTGCGGGTGCGTGCTTCATCGGCGGCTGCTCGGCGGGTGACGCCTCGGCGGTCGACGGCACCGAGGACGCGGTCGTCTCCGCTCCGGAGATCACCAAAGCGGTCACGAATCTCGCCGCCGCCAACGAAGCGGTCGACGAGGTCGATCGTCGCCTCTCCGAGGAGATGCAGCTCGTCGGCGCCGTCCTGAACGACGCGCAGCAGCAAAAGTACTCCGACTCGTTCGGGCTCATCCCCGACGTGAAGGAAGCGCACGACAGCCAGAACGCCAGCGCGCTCGCGCTCGAGACGGCGCTCAAGACTCTGCTCAAGGACTCCGACAAGACGCAGCAGGCCATGAAGGGCGGCCGCCTCTGGGTGTCCAAGGGCGAGGTCGGCTACAAGCAGATCTACCGCGACATGGGGCTGCTCGCGCACTCGCCGGTGTCCGGCTACGCGCTCGAGTTCGGCGCCAAGCTCATCGCGGCCGACGCGGCGTACACGAAGTCCGGTCTCACCCTCGACGGCTTCCACAAGTCGGCGAAGGACGTGATGAAGGACATCATCGCGCCGGCGCTGCCGAAGACGATGGCGATGGAGCTCGCGAAGTCGGACGACGCCGCGACCGCGCAGGCGGCCGTGAAGGAGAAGCTCGCGCCGATGCTCGACATCCTGAACGATCCGGACAAGCTCACCACGCTGCGCGATCAGATCGACGCGATCAACCAGGTCGTGGGCCTGGCGGACATCCGCCTCTCGGCGATGCTCGACGCGGACGGCAACCTGAGGCACCCGAAGCTCGAGGCCGACGCCGCGAACGTCTCGATCGCCATCCAGGCGACCAACGCCATCCTCGGCCTCTGGCGCGCGGGCCTCGACCTCAAGGCCTTCAAGGCCGGCGACATGGACGCGTTCGTGAGCTTGCTCGAGTCGGGTCCCGACGCTGTGGGCGGCCTCGCCGAGGCGACCAACAGCATCCGCGGCATCATCTCCGGCAAGGACTCGCTTCAGCTCGGTGACATCGCGAAGTTCGCCGGCAAGATGGCCTCGGCGGTGGGCATCATCGTCGGCACGATCGACACCATCAAGGACATCAAGGGCGCGATCGACGCGCACGGCGCCGACGAGGCCACGGTCCTCAAGATCTTCAGCGACTTCGCCGGCATCGCCTCGGGCGTCCTCGGCATCGTGACCATCTCGAACCCGTTCATCGGACCGGCGCTCGCGGTCTTCGCGGTGCTCATCGACCTCTACATCGACCACCTCAACACGGTGAAGCGCCACGACATGGAGGCGCAGGAGCTCCCCGGCCTGCTCACCGCGTCCGGTCTCGACGAGGCGACGGTCGCAGCGTTCAGCGGCCTCGACCGCAAGGCGGGTAAGGTCATCACGGCGTTCGGCGCATCGCCCACCGCCGGGAAGAACCCTGGCGCAGGACTCGCGCCCGAGACGATTCAGTGGCTCGGCCGCTCGTCGCCGGATCTCTTCCACAAGGTGGGCTCCGGTCAGCACGGCGCCGACCGCGCCAGCGGCCTGTCCGTGGTCGTCCGCGCCTACAGCCTCGACTCCGCGCATGCCCGTGAGCTCCTCGACGCGACCGTCGCCGGCGTCGCCGACGCCGACTTGAACGAAGTCCTCTTCGACGCCTTCGAGATCATGCGCAACTGCCAGGGCGACGACCCGACCTCCTCGGACGCGAAGGCGACCGTCCTCGCCGAGGTCCAGAAGGAGCGCGGCAGCAGCGACCCGAAGCGTGGGGCCGCCGCCACCGCCATCGCGACCTACCTGCAAGCACACTGAGAAGCGCACTGAGCTTCGGCTCCGTCAGCCTCCGCGCCGCGCGCCGCGGTCACTTCGCGAGCTTGCCCTGAGTCAAGCACGCGGAGGCGACCGCCGGTGACGCGGCGCCGCTGATCGTAGCGGCGCCGCTCGTCGTGTTGATGCGGATGCGGCCCGCGCCGCCGCCACCACCGCCCGCGCTGGTCGTCGCCGAGGAAGGTCCGTCGCTACCGCTCAAGGTCGCCGCGAACGAGCCGCTTCCGCCCGGAGCTCCGACCGTGCCCGTCGTCTTGTGTCCGCCTTGCGCGACGACGTCGATGTGACCGGACTCTCCCGTGTCGCCGTTTCCCTGACCGCCACCGCCGCCGTTTGCCGCGATTTTTCCCTCGATCGTGACCGTCGGCGACTCGACGAGGATCGCGCCTCCGCTGCCGCCCCCGCCTGCGCCGTCGGTGCCGAGACCGCCAAACGCGCCGCCGCCGCCGCCCGCGTTGACGAAGCCGCCGGTATGAAGCGCGAACGAAACGCCGGCCACGATCTGGACGGCGCCGCCGCCGCTGGCGGTGTCGTCGGTGAGCGCGCCGCTCCCTCCCGCGGATCCAGGGAGGAGCGGGACGATCTCCGGAGATCCGTACGTGGCGGTCGGCGACGGAGGCGGGGTCCCCGCAGGCGTCGCGGTCCCGGCTTTTCCCCCGGAGCCGCAGTACGACGCGCCGCCGCCTGCGAGGCCGGTGGTGTCGCCGCCCGTGCCGCCTCCTGGACCGGAGCCCTTGATGTCCTTCACCCCGCCGGTGTTGAACGCGCCGCCGGTCGTGCCGGGCGCGACGTCGATCGAACCGAGCAGCTCGACGGTCTGCAGCGCGACGAGAACGACCGGGAGGTGACCGCGGCTGAACGAAAACACGGTCGACGCCTCGACGCGCAGCGACTTCATGACGAAGACGGAGAGGCGCGTCTGATCGGAGAGCGTCACGATCTTGTGGACCACCTTGTTCGTGAAAGGCGTGTCGCAAAGAACGGCGACCAGGCCGTCGGGTTGCTCGCTGTCGAGGACGCAGTTGGTCCCGCTCAGATCGACGTCGCCGACTTGCGAGAGATCCCAGCCGCCGAGGTCGATGTTGGAGGGCTTGAACGGCAGCGGGCCGGTCGCTCCTCCATCCCCTGTCGTGCCGGTGTCGCCGCCGCTGTCTCCGCCGCCGCCGCCGCCGTCTCCCCCACCGCCGGCATCGACGGTGTTCGTGACGTTGTTGGTCGTGCTGGAGCACGCCAGAGGCAGCGCAGCCAGGAGCCCCACCGAAAGTCCAAACCCTCGAAGCTTCATGACGTAAGCCCTCCTCGTTCCCGAGACGTTGTCGAAAGCCGGACGTCGGCTCTACCCCCCTTAAACGCAAAGGGGCGGCGCGACAGGACATGGGCCGTGTCGGTTCTGGTACGATTCCTCGTGTGACGGCGCCCGTAGATCTCGCGCCGCTCCTCACGCGCGCGGCTGCGGGAGACGCCGCGGGCGCGGACGAGGCGTTCTCGGCGGTGTACGACACGCTGCGCGCGCTCGCGCATCGGCATCTGGAGCGGAGCGGCGGCAACACGCTCCACACGACGGCGCTCGTGCACGAGGCGTGGCTCAAGCTCGTTCACGGAGCGCCGGATTTTCAGGGGCGCGCGCACTTCTACGCCGTCGCGGCGACCGCGATGCGCCAGATCCTCGTGGACCACGCGCGGCGACGCCACGCGCAGAAGCGTGGCCCGCTGCCGGCGACGGGGTCGGCGCTCGACGCGGTGGGCCAAGAGTCGAACGTCGAGGAGCTCCTCGCGATCGACGCGATCCTGACCCGCCTCGCCGCGCTCGACGAACGCCTCGCGAGGGTCGTCGAGTGGCGATTCTTCGCGGGCTTCGCGGAGGACGAGATCGCGCGGGCGCTCGACGTCGACGTTCGAACGGTGCGGCGCGACTGGCGCAAGGCGCGCGCGTTCATCCTCAGCGAGCTCGAGAAGCCGTAGCGCCCTCCTTCACCCTTCACCCCGCGACCCAGCCCTTCGACAGGTAGCGGTCCCACGAATCGGGAAGCAACGCGACGACCGGACCGGCGATGCCAGGCGCGGCGGCGACACGGAGCGCTGCGACGACCGCCGTTCCGCTGGAGCCGCCCACGAAGAGCCCCTCTTCGAGCCAGAGCCTCCGCGTCATCGCGAAGCTCTCGTCGTCGGACACGCTCTCCGACGCGTCGATCACCGCGCGATCGAGGATCGCAGGCGGCTTGCTGGTCCCGATTCCTTCGACGGCGTACGCGGCATCCGGGCCGACGACGCCGTCCACGACCCACCGCGCGAGTCCGGAGCCGACGGGATCGGCGAGCACGATGCGCACGCCAGGCACGCGCGCCTTCAGGAAGCGACCGACGCCCGTGATGGTGCCACCGGTCCCCGCGCCCGCGACGAAGGCGCCGACGATGCCGCCCGCTTGTTCGAGGATTTCTGGGCCCGTCGTCTCTTCGTGGATGCGCGCGTTCGCGAGGCTCTCGAACTGGTCGGTGAGGAACCAGCCCTCCTCGCGCGCCATGCGACGCGCGACGTTCTGAAAATTTTCGGGGCTGTCTGGCGACGCATTCTTCGTGATGATGACCTTGGCGCCGAGCGCGGCGAGCGCCGTACGCTTGTCCGTCGACATTTTTTCCGGCATCACGCACACGAGCCGGTACCCGCGGACGGCGGCGATCATCGCGAGGCCCATCCCCGTGTTGCCCGCGGTGGCCTCGACGAGCGTGGCGCCGGGACGGAGCACGCCGCGCTTCTCCGCGTCGTCGACGATCGCGAGCGCCAGCCGATCCTTCACGCTGCCGCCGGGATTCAGGTGCTCGCACTTCACGAGCACGGGGACCGGCAGCCCGCGTCCGATCCTCTCGAGCGGGACGAGCGGCGTGCGGCCGATGTGATCGAGGATGCTGCGATGGGGCGGGCCGTTCATCGATTTCCCCCAATAGATAGTCCAATCGACGCGTCGTGTGGGCCTGTCGCTGCGACCGTTGCGTTTCGCGACGTGGCCTCCTTATGCTCCGCGGTTCCGAAAGGGGGACCATCATCATGAGAACGATCCTGACGATCAGCCTTTTGCTCGCCGCCGCGGGCTGCGACAAACCCGACGCGAACAAGCCCGCGCCGAACGCAAACGCGACCGCCGCCACGCCCGTGGGCACCGGCACGATTAGCTCGGTAGGTGCCGCCGCGAAGATCGCGTCGGAGATCCCGGTGACGAGCACGAACGCGCAGGCGCTCGAGGCCTACAAGCTCGGCTTCGACGAGTTCCTCAACGCCCACGCCGACGAGGCGCGCGATCAGTTCAAGAAGGCCACCGCGCTCGACGCCAAGTTCGTCTCGGCGATGGCGATGGAGGGCGCGTCGACGCCTGGCGCCGAGGGCCTCAAGAAGATCGCGGACGCCGTCGCACTGGCCGCCGCGCTCCCCGAGGCGGAGCGCGTGCACTTGCAGCTCGCCCAAGCCTTCGCCTCGCGCGACTACGCGAAGGCCGTCGAGCTCGGGAAGAAGCTGACCGAGGTCGCGGCAGGTGCCTCGACCGCGCACCTCCTGTACGGCCGCGCGTTGACCGCGTTCGCCAAGCGCGACGAGGCGCAGGTGGCGTTCAAGCGGGCCGCAGAGCTCGATCCGACCTCTGGGCTTCCGTACAACGACATGGCCTACAACGAGCTCAATACCGGCAAGCAGGACGACGCGATCGCCCACTTCAAGCGGTACACGGAGCTCTCGCCGAAAGAGGCGAACGCGCAGGACTCGCTCGCCGAGGCGCTCCTCATGAGCGGCAAGTACGACGAGGCGGAGGGCGCGTTCAAACGCGCGATCGATCTCAACCCGAAATTCCTCGGCGCCTACGACGGCCTCGGCCTGACGCGCCTATACAAAGGCGATTGGGCAGGCGCCTTCGACGCCTTCGGCAAGATGCGCGATCAGTCCCCGATGATCGACGGCAAGGGCGTGGCCTTCCGTGACATCGTCTGGGGCCAGGTCGCGCAGGGCAAGCCCGCAGAGGCCGCCAAGACGCTCGATGCGTGGGACGCCGAGGTCGCCAAGTCGAAGGACGAGGCCGCCGGCGTCATCGCGACGCTCACGCGCGCGAGCGTCGCCATCGAGACGAAGAAAGAGGCCGACGGCCTCAAGATCCTCGCCACGCTCGGCGAGAAGATCGACAAGATGGAGGCCCCCGCGCCTCGCAAGATCGCCTTGAAGTCGTACCTTCGCGTGAACGAGCTCGTCGCGGAGTCGCGGCTCGGCAAGAAGACCGACGCCGACAAGGCGCTCGCGGCGACGCAGGAGCTCCTCGGCAAGAGCGAGGACGCGGACCAGAAGGGCCTCCTCGCGCTCGCGACCGGCGAGGCGGCGCTCGCCAAGGGAGACGCGAAGGCAGCGGTCGACGCACTCGCCGGATGCGCGCTGCTCGACGACTATTGCCGCCTCGAGCGCGCCAAGGCGCAGGACAAATCTGGCGACAAGACCGGGGCGGCCGCGACGCGCGAGCAGCTCCAGAAGACCCACCGCCGCGACGCGGTCAGCTTCTTCGCGTGGTCGAAGGTGGCGCCGGCCCCGGCTCCCGCGACCACTGCGCCCGCTCCGACGGCCGCAGATCCGAAGAAGTAGGCGAGGTCACGGTCCGCGAGTACGCTCCCCTCACCAAACAGGGGGAGCGTCCTCGTGAGCGATTTCGTCACCAATCCGTCGTTCCTGATCTACTGCCTGGCCGTCGTGGCCCTGTCGCTCAACATGCTGCTGCTCTGGGCGTACAGCGGCGCGGTTCGGTCGAAGACCAAGACGACGCCGAACAAGGAAGACGCGGGCACCGTCGCGAAGGGGGCCGCGGTCAGCGCAGAGACGCCGCCCGAGGTCGCGCGTGTCCTCCGCGCGCACCGCAACGCAACGGACAACATCGTCCCGTTCCTGTTTGTCGCCTTCGTCTACGTGCTCCTCGGGGCGACGCCGAAGATGGCGTGGATCATGTTCGGCGGATTCACCGCCATGCGCATCGCGCACACGTTCTTCTACCTGGGCGAGAAGCAGCCGTTCCGCACGATCACGTTCAGCCTCGGAGGGCTCTTCACCCTCGGGATCATGATCCAGATCGTGCGCGCCGTGATCGTGCGACTGCCCCTGACGGGCATGTGACCCGGCGAGTGACCGGACGACTGACGGGGGTGCGGGCGGTGCGACGCGTGCGGCGCGTGTGACGCGTCAGTCTCTCTCGGTCTCTTCGTCTTCGTCCTTGTCTTCGTCCTCGTCCTCGTCTTCGTCGTCGTCGTCTTTGTCGCGCGCGCCGCCGGCCTCGCCCGCCTTCGGCGTGAAGGACAAGCGGCCGTCTCCGTTCGCGTCCGCCAAGGGCTGACAGAGCTCCGCGTAAGCGGCGGGCACGTCGCCGATGCCTTTGCCGCGCTCGAGGCCGCCGAGCTCCTGCGCCGCCCACACGTCGAACGGCACGAAGCCGCCGATCTTCGCGACACCGTCCTGGAACGTGAGCTGGAGGACCGGGTACTCGCCGGCGTCGTCGGGCGTGCCGACGTAGAGGCACGCGGGCGTCGCGACCTCGGCCTGGAACGCGACGCAGTCCTCCCCGAACATCTCGCATGCCTCGGCGAACGCCGGCACGGCATCCTCGCCGAAGTGCTCCTCGACGATCTCTTCGAGCGACATCGCCTCGACCTCGTGCTCGTCCTCGTCGTAGCCGATGCCGAGCCACTCGCCGTCGAAGGCCAGGAGCTCCTTCATCGCGGGGGAAATCGGATCGCCGTTGGGGAGCTTCAGCTTCTTCGCGGTGGCGACAGGCTCAGGGGACGTGAGGATGCTCTGCTTCGCGGATTCCAGAGTCTTCTTGATGAGCTTGGCGCCGCGGAGGGTCGCCGTATTTTTGGTGGCCATGTGGCCGCACACTCGTCGCGGGGCCACGCGCCGTCAAGCGACGCGAGTTTTTCGTGTGACGTCGGCGACCGAGCTGCGTCCATGAGTGATCGCGCCCGCGGTCAGACAAGGCCACACACCATGCGTACATCTTTCACTCTCCTCTTCTTGTTCGTTCTGGCGGCCGGCTGCTCGTCCGCTTCTTCACCACCTGCAGGCAGCAGCGGCACCAGCGGCACCAGCGGCACCAGCGGCGGCGACGGCGGCTCGAGCTCGGGGAGCAGCGGCTCCTCCGGCGCGGCGTCGCCCGAGCCCGGCACGTTCGGCTTCAAGTGCAGCGCCGACGCGGTCTGCACCAATGGAACCGACACGTGCGTCTTCAGCTCGAGCCGCGGGGGCTCCGGCTTCTGCTCGCGGCCCTGCGAGCAGCCGGCCGATTGCCCGAGCCAGTACGACTGCCAGACGATCGGCGGCGCGGCGCGAAAGTATTGCGTCCCCGAAGACCACCTCGCCGACTGCAAGAGCGGGTGTGAGTCGTTCGACTTCTTCAAGTGCCTCGTGTCCGGCGCGCTCGCCAAGTGCGAGACGGCGTGCGAGAGCGCGACCGTGACGGTGCGCAAGACGTTCGCCGGCTGCTCCGGGAGCTCGGTGACGTGCGACGCCAACTGTCTCCAAAACCTGTCGAGCGACGGCGCGAGCTGGGTCGCCCCCACGGTCGATTGCCAGCGGGGATCGACATTTGATCAACAGTGCAAAGGAATGGGGCTGCCCGCGAAGGGCTACACGTGCAACCAGGGCAAAGAGCCCACGCAGACCGGTTGCCAGAGCCTGCCGCTGCCCGACACGTACTGCTGCCCGACCTGACTCCGTCGCAGGCGGCCCTCGACGTCTCCTCCGTCCTTCTTCACAATGCGGGACGGAGGAGACATGAGCACCGTCCTACTCACCGACCGCCTCGAGCTGCGTCCGGTCACGGTCGAGATCGTCGACGCCGTGCTCGCCGGCCGACGGCGGCGCGACATCGAGGAGCTGGTCGGCGCCGAGATGCCGTGGGCGTGGCCGGGCCGCGCGCTGCTCGAGCAGGTGTTCAAGGCGTCGCTCGAGGCGATCCACGCCGATCCCGGAAAGCGCCTCTGGGGCGATCGCCTCATGGTGACGAAAGAGAAGCCGCACCGCGTGGTGGGGAGCGTCGTCTTCCGCGGCAGGCCCGACGCCGAAGGTCGCTGCGAGATCGCGTACGGCGTCGAGGAGACGTCGCAAAACAAAGGCTACGGAACCGAAGCCCTCGGCGCGATCGTCGCGTGGGCGCTCGAGCAGCCGGAGTGCCGAACCATCCAGGCCACGTCGGCGCCCTGGCACAAGGCGTCGGCGCGCGTGCTCGAGAAGGTCGGCATGAAGGTGAGCGGCAAGCGGACCGATCCGGCGGCGGGCGAGATGCTCGTCTACGCGATCACGCGTGAGCCGTGACGCTCGCGCCGGGTCACCGCGTCACCGTCTCCGAATTCGCCGAGAGCCCGCCAGAGGCGATCGAGTCCGGCATGGCGCTCGCGGCGATGGATGCGCCCGATCCGTCCGCGCTCGGGCCGCGCGACGTGATCGTGGCCGTGAAGAGCGCGGCGGTGGGGTGGGTCGACTTGCTCATGACGAGCGGTCAGTACCAGCACATGCCGAAGCCGCCGTACACGCCGGGAATCGAATCGGCGGGCGAGGTGGTGTGGGTGGGCGACGAGGCGCGCGCGACGCGAGCGATCGGCGACGCTGTGATCGTGGACGGCTTCGTCGCGGGGCCGCGCTCGCGCGGGGCGTACCAGCCATGGGGCGGCTTCGCGTCGTACGTGGTCGCGCCGGTCGAGGCGACGATCGCGATCCCCGGCGCGCTCTCGTTCGATCAGGCGGCGGCGCTGCTCGGGAGCTACGAGACCGCGTACCACTGTCTCGTCACGCGCGGTCGGCTCGCGGCCGGCGAGACCGTGCTCATCCACGGCGCGTCTGGCGCCACCGGCCTCGCGGCTGTGGAGGTCGCGAAGCTCGTCGGCGCGACGGTGATCGCGACCGGTCGTTCTCCCGCGAAGCTCGAGGTCGTGAAGGCGCAAGGCGCCGATCACGTGATTCCCGTCACCGGATCGTTCCGCGACGACGTGAAGGCGCTCACGGACGGATGCGGCGTCGACGTCGTCTACGATGGCGTGGGAGGAGAGATCTCGCTCGAGAGCCTGCGGTGCGTGCGCTTCGGTGCGCGTTTCCTCGTCGTCGGCTGGGCGTCGACGCCGTTCGTCGCGCGGGGAAAGGGGCAGCGCGGCGCTCCCAACGCGAACGTGCTGCCGACCAACCTGATCATGATGAAGGGGCTCGACGTGCTCGGGTGCCCGACGGCGATCGCGACGGCCAACGATCCGAGCCTCCGTGCGCCGCGCTTGCGGCAGGTGCTCGCGTGGGCCGCGGAGGGGCGATTGCGTCCGTACGTCTCGCACGTCTTTCCGCTCACCGAGTTCAAGGCCGCGATGCGCGCAAAGTGGGGCGGCGAGGTGATCGGCGGTTACGTGCTCCACCCGTGAGGCGCACTCAGCGGCACGCTTTGCGGACGCTCGGAGAGTCGGCGGGGACGTGCGCGGACGACGTCCAGCCGATCGTCCAGTACACGGCGGGACCCGCGAGCGCGACGTCGGCGTAGACCACGCCCGGCGTCGACGCGAGCTGGCGCGCGCCGGAGCCGTCCAGCGCGGCCACGAGGAGCGCGCCTCCGGTCGTGTTCGAGAGAGCCGTCACCGCAGCTCCCTGCGCGTCGACGCTGACCCCGATCGGAAGGAGGGCGGGCGTGTGCACGATCGTCGAGACCGGCCCGCCCGACGGCGCGATCGCGCGGAGACCGCCGTCGAGCGTGGAGTGAGCGTCCACTTGCTCGATGAAGTAGACGCGTCCGCCGAAGGTCGTGATGCCGCTGGGCTGCTTCAAACCTTGGAGGAGCAGCGACGGCGCACCACCGGCCTTGGGGATCGCGACCAGAGGGCCGAGGGCCGCGCCTCCGTCGATCAAGACGAGGGCCGCGGGGACGTAGAGGTGCTCACGATCGGCGGCGAGCCCGCTAGGCACGTCGAGGCCCGACGTGAGGACGCTCGACCCTCCATCGGCCTCGACGCGAAGCACTCGGCCCGCCGCGATGCCTTGCCCATGGTCGAGCACGTAGATGGCCTGCGGATCGACGGCGATCGCGGTCGGCAAGCCGATCTTCTGCGCGACGATGGACGATGCTCCGCCGCCGCGCGGCACGGACGCGAGCTCGCCGGTCACGGCGTAGTAAACGCGTGCGGCGTCGAACGCGATTGCGTCGATCGCCCCCGTCGCCTGCGCGAGGAGCGCGTTGCCGCGCGCGTCGTGGCGCTGCACACGGCCGTCGACGGTTCCCCAGAACACCGTGTCGCCATCGACGGCGAGGACCGTCGCGCCACGCCCATCGCGCGCGATGACCTCGTCCACACACGACGATGGCCTTCCGTCGGCGCCCGCCTCACTCGACGCGTCCACGGCGTGACCAACGGATGCGTCGGCGCCCGTCGGCGATCCGTCCGCCTCCACGCCGCCCCCGAGAAATGTCCGACTCCCGCAGGCGACGGCGAGCAACGTCATCGTGATCAGGAGCGCGCGCGGCTTCATGGAGAGCGGTCGGATGCTGTCACGCTCTGCGAAGCAGCGCCACGGTGAGACCTCAGTCGATCGGCAGATGCACACCGAGCGCGAGCCCGGCGTAGAGCGACTGCACCGGCCCCGGGATCGCGCTCCCGGACTCGGCTGGCGCGCTGAAGGCGAGGTGGGCTGCGCCGACCCGCAGGCCGATCGACACGACACGAACCGGACGCAGCTCGAGGCCCGTCGACGCACCCATCCATGGTGCGACGCGCGTGTCCGTCGTCGTTCGTGTGTGGAAATCCGGATCGGTCGCGGTGTAGCGATCGCGCGCGAAGGCGACGCCGAGGTCGCCGGCGACCCACGCCGTCGCCGGTCCGAGGATCGCGTAGTCGTATCGGATCGCGAGCGCACCGCGGTAGATCGTCGGCGCCTCCGTCGCGCGGAAGCGGCCGTCGATGACGAGGATCGCGGTGCTCTCGTAGGACGACCAGCTGCGGCTCGCCGTCATTCCGAACGCGAGGCGCCGGGTCGGGCGGTAGAACGCGGCGAGGCCGGCGTCGAGCATGCTGGCCTGGTGCCCGCCGGCGGACAGGAGCATGCCCACGTCGGAGTGGGCTATGACATCGACGCCGCGACCACCCTCCGGCGCGTTCGCACCCTCGGGCGCGGCGGCAGCGATGCGTGGAAGAATCGCGAGAGCGAGTACGAGTGACGCGATGAAGGAAGGGTGCATGCCCCTCCGAACAGCAAGGCACGTGCCGCTCGTTCGAGCCGGCTTTGCGGGCGACGCGCGAGTGCGGATGTGCGAGAAGCGTTGGGATGCGCGCGCTGCCCATCGAGACGCTGCGCGCTCCCTTCCTGGACGCGCTGGCCCGCGGGCCCGTGGTCGTGTCCTCGCCGACCGGCTCGGGAAAGTCGACGGAGGTGCCGCGCTGGTGCCCAGGTCCGGTCCTCGTCATCGAGCCGCGTCGCGTGGCGTGCCGGAGCCTCGCTGCGCGCGTCGCGGAGCTCGAAGGCAGCCCGATCGGGCAGAGTGTCGGGTACGTCGTGCGCGACGACTCGGCCCGGTGCGACGCGACGCGCATCCTCTTCGCGACGCCCGGCATCGCGCTGCGCGATCGGGCCCTCGTCGAGACCGCGCGGACCGTCATCCTCGATGAGTTCCATGAGCGCACGCTCGACGTGGATCTCCTCCTGGCGCTGCTCCTCCGGAACGCGCAGCGCTCCGGGCTCGTCGTCATGTCGGCGACGATCGAAGGGGAGCGCGTCGCGCGGCACGTCGGAGGGGCGTACTTGGTCGGCGAGGGGCGCGCATTTCCGGTCGACGTGAGGTACGTCGAGCGCGGCGACGCACTGCCCGACGCGGCGGAGATCGGCACGCGCCTGGCGCGGACCCTCGAGGCCGCCAAGGCGGACGCCGGGGACGTGCTCGTCTTCTTACCAGGAAAGGCAGAGATCGAAGCGTGCCGACGCGCGCTCGACGCGAACGCGAACGCGAACGAGCGCGTGGTCGTTCCGCTCCACGGGGGACTGTCGCTCGACGAGCAGCGCGCCGCGTTTGCGCCCGCCGGCCGTCGCAAGGTGATCCTCGCGACCAACGTAGCCGAGACGTCGATCACGATCCCAGGGGTCGGCGTCGTCATCGACGCGGGGCTGGTTCGACAAACCCGATACCACGAAGGGCGCGCGTCGCTCGTGCTCGCGCCGATCGCGGAGGACTCGGCGGCGCAGCGCGCCGGACGCGCCGGGCGAACGGCGCCGGGGGTCTGTTACCGGATGTGGAGCGCGTCGGCGCGCCTCGAGAAGATCACGCTGCCCGAGGTGCATCGCGAATCCCTGGTGCCGCTCGTGCTCTCGGCCGCCGCCTGGGGCGCTCGTCCCGAGGACCTGCCGCTCCTCGACGCGCCGAAGCCGTACGCCCTCGCGGCGGCGCGCGCGGACCTCGAGGCGTGGGGAGCGCTCGCGAAGGACGGGACGCTGAGCGAGGGCGGTCGCGGCCTCTTCGCGCTCCCGATTGATCCGCCGCACGCGCGCCTCCTCGTCGAGGCGCAGCGCGTCGGATGCGTCGACGACGCGATCGATCTGGTGGCAGCGCTCGGCGTGGGCCGGCCGATCTTCCATGCGGGCCCCGCGCCGGAGGACGCGCACGATGATCTGCGCCGCGGCGGATGCGACGCGACGGCCCTCGTGCGCGCCGTTCGCATCGGACGATCGGAGACGCATCGCGTGTCGGCGTTCGCGGTGGAGGAAGCGCGGCGGCTGCGCGCGCGGCTACGGCGATCCCTCGGTGTGGGCGACGCGCCGCTCGCCGACGGACCGTTCGACCGCGAGGCGCTCATCCGCGCCGCGATCGCCGCCGATCCCCGCGCCGTCCACGTGGGGCGCGCCCGAGGCGGCGGCATCGCGTTCAGCAACGGCGGTACCGAGCTCGAGCTCGCGCGCGAGAGTGCGCTACGGAACCTGCGCGAGGTGGAGGCCCTGGTCCTCTTCGACGCCCGCGCGTTCGGCACGGGAAGGGCCACGCGCTTGCTCGTGACGTGCGCGGCGGCGATCCCACTGGGGTGGGTCGCGCGCGCCGGCCTTGGCCACGATCGCCTGGCCAGCGTGCGCCTCGAGGCCGGCCGAGCGATGGCGACGGTCGAGCGCGTCTACGCAAAGCGTGTGATCGCGACGCGCGACGAGGTGCCGACCGGTGAGGTCGCGCGCGCCGCCATCGCGGAGCTGTTCTTGCGCGGCAGCCTCTTCCGCGGCGAGGGCGCGCTCCGTGCGACGCGAGACCGCCTCGCGCTCCGAGCGCTCGCCGCCCAGCTCGCCGCGCGGGGGCACCCGGCGGGCATCGCCGCACCCGACCCCGTGCCGAGCGTCGAGGAGTGGGTCCGCCAGCGCCTCGTCGCGCTGGGGGTCGAGAGCGGCGACGATCTCGCGCTCCTCTCCGCGAAGGATCTGACGGCGGACGACGTCCCCTACGAAGCGCGAGGCGCCCTCGACAAAGAGTTCCCGCGCGTCGTCGACGTCGGCGACGCGAGGTACGAGGCCGACTACGATGTGGCACGCTCGCAGGTGATGCTGCGCATGATCAAAGGCAGCCGCCGCGATCCGCCGCCGCTCGCGTACCTGCCGCGCTTCTCCGGGTTGCGAATCTGCGTCGAGGGTCCGCGCGGCATCGCGGTCCTGCGTGAACGAGGCTGACGTAGCGCGCTACGCCCTCGAGCGACGCGAAGGGACCGAGGAGATGCGATCGTCCGGCGCGCCCGACTCGCCGGTCCGGTACTCCATCGCGTCGAGCCCGAGGCGCTTGAGCGCGTCGTAGACCTCCTTGCGGGTCTTCTGCCCGAGCTTCGCCGCGAGCGACACGTTGCCGCCCGACGTCCTCAGCAGCTGCGAGTAATACTCGAACTCGAATTTCTGCTTGGCGTCACGGTACGGCACGAGCGAGGACGAAGTCGCGGTCGACGCGGGGCCGTCCGGCGTCACGATCTGGGCGGCATCGATGACGTTGCTCTCCGCCATGAGCGACGCGCGCTCGAGGAGGTTCACCAGCTCGCGCACGTTCCCAGGCCACGCGTAGCTGATGATCTTCTCGAGGGCGGCCGGTGTCATCCGCAACGTTGGCCGGTTTTCGCGCAGCGCGATCGCGGACAGGTGGTGGGTGACGATGGGCGGAATGTCCTCCGGGCGCTCGCGCAGCGGCGGCACGTGGAGCGGGTAGACGCGCACGCGGTAGAACAAGTCCTCGCGGAAGCGACCCTCGCGCACCTCTTTCTCGAGCGTGCGATTGGTGGCCGAGACGAGCCGGAACTGGACCTTCTTCGGCTCCGTCGAGCCGATGCGCTGGACCTCGCTCGTCTCGAGCACGCGCAGGAGCTTGGCCTGCATCGACAGCGGCATCTCGCCGATCTCGTCGAGGAAGAGCGTCCCCTTGTGGGCGGCCTCGAACGCGCCGGCGTGCGCGGCCACCGCGCCCGTGAACGCGCCACGCTGGTAGCCGAAGAGCTCCGCCTCGAAGAGGTTGTCCGGGATCGCCGCGCAGTTGATGGCGATGAACGGCTCTTTCGCGCGGGGGCCGCAGAAGTGGAGGGCACGCGCCACGAGCTCTTTGCCGACGCCGCTCTCCCCGGTGATGATCACCGGAGTCTGCGCCGGCGCGAGCTGGTCGAGGGCATGGAGCACCTGCGTGATCGCCGGGCTCGAGCCCAGGATCATGTCGGTCTTACGCCGCCACGACAACGAGACCGGCGGCTGCGTCGGTGTGAAGGTGAGCGCCTCCTCCATCGAGAGGAGCTGCGTGATCAAGGCGCCGAGCACGACCGCCGAGGGCATCGCCGGCAACCAGCAGGTCGGCGCAGCGCGGCGCGTCGGATCGTTACCGACGACGATGAGCGGAGCGCCGTCGGGCCGCGCGCCGAGGAGGTTCTCCAGCTGAGGGCTCGGCGCGGCCGAGAGGACCTCTCCGCTGTGAAGGAGATAGGCCCGCACCATCCCACGCGCAGCCGCGAGGCCCTCCGCGTTCGGCCATTGAATGGGCACGATGCTCCATCCGCCGGCGCTGCGAACGGCGCGGACCAACGTTTCGAGCTCCGCAGCGGCGCTCGCGCACACCGCAATGCTGCTCGTCTCTTGCGCTCCTGTCGGCACGCCCGGTCGAGTCAGGCTAACGGAAGCTCGTTCGGGAGCGCAACCGTTGCATTGAAAACAATACGCCCCTCCCCTCACCGTCAAAGATTTGTCGTTTTACATCGAACGGTTAGCTCGATTTGAAGAAAGGAACGCGGCCGTACTGGATTCCACGTGAATCTTTTCATGTAGATAGCGTGACCACGTATTGAAAACGGGTCATCCCACAGATTCCTGATTTTCAGATTTAGCTCAAGATTCCTTGTGGTTGGCCGTTAAGGTCGACCTTGGCTCGACAGCTGCAATGACCCCCCTTGCTCGGAACGCACTGAGGGAGGCGAAATCGATGTCGAAGCTGACGGCCACGACGATGCTGGGTCTGACGATCTCTGGGGCTCTCGCCGCCGCGATGGTGGGTTGCGGCTCCAGCGACACTGCGGGTCCCGACAAGACGGCGGCGGCTTCGGTCGCGTCCGAGCTCGAGGGCGCCTACAACGACACGCCGCGCGTCGGTCACGGCGTCGTGGACCCCGGTGTGCGCGGTGGCCCTCCCGGCGCCGGCGGCCCGATCGATGGCATGAACGCCAACGAGCTCGCGCTCTTCAACGAGGGCATCGTCCGCGCCTCGGAGAACGAGGCGACCTGCAACGGCTGCCAGGATCTCCCTGCCGGCCAGGTCCGCCTGCCTGGTCAGGAGGACCTCACGAACTCGTCGGGCCTCGGCGCCCGTTACAACGACATCCAGTGCATGGGCACCTGCCACGCGCAGCCGACATTCGGCGGCACGTCGCCGGCGCTCAACCCGTCGTTCCGCGCGGCGTCGATGAAGGGCGCGACGAACATCGTCCCCTGGTTCGAGAGACCGGACGGCCCGACGCGCGAGGTGCGCTTCATCTACAACCAGGACGGCACCCGCGACGGTGGCGTCCACCAGAAGTTCTCGACGCGCGGCCGCTCGGACGCGCCGGCGTGCACCCTCGGGCAGCCGGACTTCTCGGATCACGACAACCTGATCTTCCGCATTCCGACGCCGGTCTTCGGCCTCGGCCTCATCGACGGCCTGTTCGACCGCGAGATCATGAACCGCGCGGCGCAGAACGCCGGCCACAAGGCGGCGCTCGGCATCCACGGTGTCGCGAACCACAGCGGCAACGACGGCACGATCACCAAGTTCGGCTGGAAGGCGCAGAACAAATCGCTCTTCGTGTTCTCGGGCGAGGCGTACACGGTCGAGATGGGCGTCACCAACGAGCTCAATCCGACGCAGAAGGTCGAAGACGACAACTGCGGTCTCGGCGCGCACCCGAACGACGTCACGCTGACCGGCGACGGCAGCGATCCGATGGATCCGAAGGACAACTTCAACAACCCCATCGACGAGCTGGCCGACTGGATGATGTTCGCCATCTTCATGCGCTTCACCGCCCCGCCGACGCCGGCCGCGCGGAACGCGAGCGCGCAGCGCGGATACGACGTGTTCAACGACGTCGGCTGCGCCGATTGCCACACCGAGACGATGCACACCCAGGCCGGCGCGCTCGGCAACGCCAGCGTGACGCTCCGCGACCGCACGTTCCACCCGTACTCGGACATCCTCATCCACCACATGGGCGCGAACCTCGCGGACAACGTGAACCAGGGCGGCGCCGGGCCCGATCAGTTCCGCACCGCACCGCTCTGGGGTGTCGGCCAGCGCCTCTTCTTCCTCCATGACGGCCGCGCGAACACGCTGACCGACGCGATCATTGCGCACTTCTCGCGCCCGTCGAGGGAGCACGACGGGTCGCCGGCGTACCCGGCCTCGGAGGCCAACCAAGTCGTTCGCAACTTCGCGAGCCTCCGCCCGTCGGAGCAGCAGGACCTCATCAACTTCCTGCGCACGCTGTAGTCGGAACGAAAGAGTCGGTTCGTCGGGCGGAAGGGACATCCCTTCCGCCCGATGTTTTTTTGTGGGGTCTCACGGTTGCTCTAGACTCAGGCCCATGACGAGAGAAGGACGGCTGGCGGCGCGCATGATCGCCGCGTGTGTCCTGGTCGCGCCGTACGCGACGCTGGCATCGGTCGGTGGGTGCGACGACAAGAAGCCTGTCGTGGCGATGGACGCTGGAGGAGCCGTGAGGGACGCGGGGGCGCTCGACGCCGAGCCCGACGCCGCCGGCCCGGAGGCCGCCAACGAGCTCGAGGTCACGCGCTACGAAGACGAGACGGCGGTCGACCACCTCGCCTTGACGGTGAAGACTCCGTTCGCAAACGCGTACCGCTCGTACCCCAAAGGCGTCGTGACCACGGCGCTCAAGTCGGGCTACGCGGTCACCGCGCTCGCGGAGCGCAACGGATTCTATCGGGTGACCTTCGAGGCCCCGTACCCTCCCGCGCGAACGCTGATGGGGTGGATGCCGCGGTTCGTCTTCGACGACCAAATGGCGACGGCCATGCTCGACGGCGGCGGGGACTCCGGCAAGATCCCTTACTGCTCCGTCGACAAGCTGGAGTTGCTCGTCGTGCAGGACCTCGCCCATCGCGATCCCCACTGCGCCTACATCTGCAAAGACGATCTCGAATGCCAGAAGAGCGCGGCGGTGTGCGAAGCCGCGATCCTGCTCGAGCCCTCGGGCGCCATGGGGATCGCGACGCAGTACACGACCGTTTGTACCGATGCGGGCGCGCCGATCAGTGACGGCAAGCGCAAGATCCCGAGCCTCTTCGGCATACCGCACCGCGGCGACGGGAAATGCCCTCCCTTGTTCACGACCGCGCCAAAGACGGGGAAGCTCTGCTACCGGTCATGCAAGGTCGACACGGACTGCCCGCAGAACGCGAAGTGCAAGCTGACCGAGGCCAAGGACGCCAAGCTCTGTCACGCCAACAATTGACCACGCGAGCGGACGCTCGGTCAGCGACGCGGGAGAAGATCCAGGAGCTGGGCACGTAGCGGCTCGTCGGCTTGGACCGCGCGCGCCTGGAGGATCTCGCGGGCGTCCGGCGTGCCGAGCGCGAGGACGGCGCGGCCCAGCGCGAGGACCACGAGCGCGTCGTCGGTCGGGGCGCCTGGACCGCGAATTCGCGCGAGCACCCCTTTGGCTTGCGGCAAGAGCGCCTGACGAACGATCGCGAAGGCGCGCGCGCGGGCGTGGGGGAGTGTGTCCGCCAGCGCCGCTGCGGCCGCCGCTCGAAGGTCCGTGCTGCCCTTTCCGAGCATCTTCTCGATGCGGACCACCACGTTGTCATCGACGCCGCCGACTTTGCGCAGCGCCGCGAGCGCCGCGATGCGCACTCCCTCGTCCTCGTTGTCGAGCACGGCGACGAGGAGGGGTTTCGAACGCTGACCCCAGAGCGACGCCAGCGCGGTCGCGGCGGCGCGGCAGACGGGCGGTCCACCGTGCCGCATGAGACGCGCGACCAGCGCGCCGATTTGTTCGTCCTGCACCTCCGGGAGCGCGCGCAGCACGTCCTCCGCCAGCGCGGCGTCGACGTGGCCGTCGTGCGATGGCTGCACGTACTCGAGCGCGGCGGTCAAGACGGGCCACGCGGGGCTGCCGATGCGCTTCATCGTCGCGACGAAGCGAACGCGTGCGCCGGCGTCGACCGTCTCTTTGCAGCGCGCCATGAAGAGCGCGCGCGCGCCCGCCGATCCCGTGAGCACCAGGACGGCGTGCGCGGCGTCTCGCGCGTCGCCCACGCCCACGAAGAGCGTGCGACCCACAGGCTCGAGGACCGCCGGGTCCTCCAATGAACGCAGGGCGCCGCGCGCGATCTCGCCACGAGCGCCTTGCACCTTGCGGATCCACGACAGCGGCACCGAGAGCGCCAACGCCTCACCGCGCTGCGCGAGCGTCCGCATCGCGCGCTCGAGCATCAGTATGTGCTGCTGGAACCGCGCTGGGTCCATCTGGCCATCGAGGGGCCGGAGCACGGTCTCGGGCCTCTGGATGAGGAGATCGGCCATCCGCTCCGCGTGCACCCATTGCTGCAAATCTTCGGGCAGGTTCTCGATGGGGAGGATACCGTGGGTGTGCAGGCCGCGCAGCACGTCGTCGCCGTCGGGGCTGCGATCGCGCGCGAAGCGGAGCGAGATCTCGGCGGTCACCTTCTTCGTCCGCTCCTCGACCTTCGCCGCCTTCCAGTCGACGAGGATCGTCTGACCGACCTGCGCCACGCGCCCGAGTGGCAGCGCGTCGACGAGGCTCCGCAACGTGTCGAGCCGCGCCAGCTCCGGGATGTGACGAACCTCTTCGGCGATCAGGTCGGCGTTCTCGAGGAGGATGCGGATCTGGTCGGGGCGCGGCACTGCGCGGACGACGTCGGCGATGAGATGCATACGGAGCGCGAGCATTCCGTCGTGATCGACGCCCCGGAGCAGCGGGAGCGCCCTCAAATCGCGCGCGAGGCGCGAGATGCACAGGTCCACCTGCCAGGGCAGCCGGCGCTCACGGCCGAGGAGGTCCGACGCGAAGAGCAGCTTCGCGCGGGTGAGCCCCTTTCCGATGAACTGGTTGCGCAGCTCGTCGGCGCTGATCTCCGGTCCGCTCAAGAGATCGACCATCGTGGAGAGCTGGTCGTGATCGATCCCATCCTCGATGGTGAGCGCCACCAGGCTACGGCGCTGGAACACTTCCCCGAACTTCGGGCCGAACATCGAGAAGATCGTGCCGCTAATGAGCTTCCGCAGCTCGTACACCTCCCCGATTCCCGTCAAGACGCTGAACACGATCGTGTCGCCGACGTCGCGCCGCGCAAACGAGATCTCGCCACGGTACTGGAGCACCGCCTCGGCCGCCGTGACGAGCCGGTCCATCGCGTGCACCGCCTCCTTGTGCCCGCGCTCGTAGTACGTCGTGCGCGAGACGGCGCCGGTCAGAGAGACGAAGAACTCCTGGAAATGCGCGGTTTCGGACTCGAGCGACGGAAGCTCCGAGGCCTCCCGCGTCTCGCGCCGCGACATGGAAGGCGGCGGTTCCGCCGACGGCGGCTGCTCCTGGAGCACCGGCTCGAGCAGCTCCCGGAGCTCGTTCCGAAGCTCGCGCGCGTTCTCCTGACGCGCCCGCCGATCCTTCTGGATCGAGCGCATGATCATCTGCTCGAAGAGAGGGTCGATGTCCGGCTTGAAGCTCGAGGGCGGCATCGGCTGCTCCTCGAGGTGCTTGGTGATGACGGCCATCGGCGTCTTGCCGGTGAACGGCACCTTGCCGGTCGCGAGCTCGTACATCGTGACGCCGCACGCGTAGAGATCCGAGCGCGCGTCCAGCTCTTCGCCGCGGCACTGCTCGGGCGACATGTACTCCGGGGTTCCCGCGATCTGCTTCTGCGCGGCGGCCGTCATGCCCGTGTCGTCGGGGGTGCGGAGCTGCGCGATGCCGAAGTCGCACACCTTGACGACCTCGGCCGCGTTGCCGTCGTCGTCGACGCCCGCGACGAGGACGATGTTCTCGGGCTTGATGTCGCGGTGCACGATGCCCTTGTCGTGCGCGACCGAGAGGCCGGCGCACACCTGCATCATGACGTTGACGATCCTCTCGAGCGGCTGCGGCCCCTCCTGGTCGACGAGCTGCTGGAGGTTCTTTCCCTCCAGATACTCCATCGCGATGTAGAGCATGCCGTCGGGCTCCTGCCCGAAGTCGACGATGCGCAGCACGTTCGGGTGGTCGAGCTTGCTGGCGGCCAGCGCCTCTCCGTAAAACCGCGCGCAGAAGTCGAGATCGCGCTGGTAGAACGCGTGCAGCACCTTCACGGCGATCGGCTTTCGCAGCTCGCGGTGACGCGCTTTGTAGACCTTGCCGGCGCCGCCTGCGCCGAGCAGCTCTTGGATGAGGAATTTGCCGCCGCCGATCGACGCGCCGAGGAGCTTGTCGATCTCCGGCGCCTTTGCGCCCGTCGGATCGGGCGGACCTCCGAGCGCGGCGCGATGCTCCGGCGAGAGCTGCGAGCTGAACTTCTGCGTGTTGGTGGGCGGCCTGAGGAGCGTCGGCGCGTCTTCTTCCTCGTCGGGGATGCTCGGCCGCTTCTCGACCGGCGGCAGCGACGCGTAGAGCACCGCCGCTTGATCTTCGTCGAGGGGGCTGAGGCGGAGCGGGAAGAAGCCGTCTGCCGAGCCCGGTCCCTGCGGCTCGGCGATCAGGACGAGCGGATCGCCGGAGCCCGCGTGGATCTCGAGCACGTGCCGCGTCGAGTCGATCGGCGCGTCGACCAATGGAAGAATCGCGACCTCGTTGTCGAGCGCGACGGTCGTGAGGTAAATCTTCGCGCGCGCGTCTTCTAGATGCGTGACGAGCACGGGGAGAAGCTCATCCATCCCACGCCGATCGTACGCCAAAAATCGCGGCCTGGCAGAGTTCGGCGATGGATCGCACCGCCTTTACACGCCTCTCGAGGGCGGGCCCGCGCTACCTCGTCGTGAAGAGGGTGGCGAGGACCTTCTTGCCGAACTGCTCGAACGCGCCGGCCGCCATGTCCGCGTAGATCTTTTCTTCCGGCTTTTCGATCGCGTCCATCCCCTCGAACCTGGGACCGCGCCAGATGATCCCAGGCTTGATCCGCAGCGGTTTCACCGAGTCGTCGGGCATTCGGAAGGACGCGTCGAGCGAGTAGCCGACACCCGCGAAGACCCCGCGCGGCTTGTCGCTGGTCTTGAGGCCGCCGTCCCACTCCGCGACGTAGTCGATGAACATGGTCGGGACTGTGACCGGGGGCAGCGGCGCTTCGGGATCGCCGAGCGTCTCGCCCACGCTCATCTCCGCCACGTCCTTGGGGAACGCCTGGTTGAAGCGCGCGACGATGGTGGCGCCGAGCTCGTCCTCGCGCGGCTTCATGTGCTGCGCGTCCTCGTACTTGGTGGCGAACGACACGACGCCCATGAAGTACTTGTTCTTGCCGATGAGCGTGTCCGCCTTGTCGAGCGAGTTGCCGCGCCGGTGGAAGCGCACCTCGATCTTGGGGCCTTTCACCTCGGCCCACCCGAGGAGGCGCTCCATGAAGGCGAGGGTCGCCGGCGTCACGTCCTTGGGGGCTTCGTTCTTCTTGTAGTTGTCGAGCGCAGCGACGTAGACCGCGTGGACGGCCGCCTTCACGTCGGCGTCGAGGCCGTGGGTGGGGTGGCGCTTGGTGAAATCCTTGAGCGCGCTCACGGTGCCGGCGCGCTTGGCGTCGTCGAGCTCGTCGCCCATCGCCTTCTTGAGGGCCTTGTCGATCTCCGGCGCGATCCCGGTCTTGGGGTGCGCCTTGATGTAGTCCTCGAGGGCGTCGACGGTGCCCTTCTGCTGCGCCTCCTTCAGCTCGGCGCGCGGCAGGAGCACGACCTCGATCTCACCCTTGTGGCGCGAGCCGCGGGCCATGTACGCGCGAAGGCTCGGCGCGTCCCCTTCGGCGGTCGCGCGCGCGAACATGCGATCGTCGCTCACCACGTTCCGGACGAGCCAGATGCACACGCCGAGGACCAGCCCCACGGCCGGGGCGATCGCCCACGCGAACTTCGCCCACGGCGGCACGGTGCGCTCGATCGACGTCGTCGGCGCGAGCGGATTCACGAAGCCCTGGAGCGGATCGAGCGCGGCGAGGGCCTGCGGGCGCATGCTGTGGGAGGCCTGCTCCGCCGCGTCGAGCTGACCGCGCGCGCTCTTGATCGCCTCCGCCGCCTTGGCAGCGACCTCCGCGTTCTTGGCGGTGAAGTCGAACGACGCGCCGCCCTTCACGGTGATGCGAAATCCGTTCGACGGCGACGGGCCCGCGCTCGAGACGACCTCGTCGATCGAGTAGATCTTGAGGACGAAGCGCCGCGCGTCGATGACGCCGATCGGGAAGAGGTAGACGCCCGGCTTGAACGGCAGGCTGCGAATGTCCGCGAAGAGGGCGGCCGCGCGCACGAGCGCGAACGTCATCGCGCCGACGAGGACGAAATACGCGCCGACGAGCGCGCCGCCTTGAATCGCCATCGCGCTGTCGAGCGCGCCGAGGCCGATTCGGTAGAGCACGATCAAGAGGACCGCCATGCCCCCCGCCCCGAGGAGCCAGACGAACGGCTCCAGCGGCCCGCCGCGCGACGCGAGGATCGGCGGAGGGAGCCCGCTCCCGTTAATGCAGCCAATCAGGCGGTCCTGGACCGGCCGACCGAGCTTATAGAAGTCCTGCGACTGCATCCGGCGTCCATCTTCGCGCGGATTTGGAAAAAGTGCGATCTACCGACGATCGTTCCGTCGTTTCGCGCCCCCGCCGAGGCCTTTGAGGAGCAACGCCGCGAGAAATCCCGCGATCCCGAAGGCGATGGCCTGGGCGATCTGGAGGTGAAAAAGGTGGAGGTTGGGGGCGCGCCAGACGAACCACCCGAGCCCCGCGAAGAGCGCGGCGGCGAGGGTCGCCTGGAAGACGCTCTTGAAGGTGTAGACCATGAGCGCCCCAAGCACGGCGAGCCCCGCCGCGACGCCGAGGACGATGCGCTCTTCGTGCGCGCCGAGGATCGGACCGTACTTGGCGACGAGGAGGCGCACGCCTTCGAGGCCGAGATACCCGGCGCCGACCGCCGCGCCCACGAGCAGCGTTGCCCATAGGAACGCGACGAGCCCCGCGCCGATCGTGAGCGACGAGGAGGCCGCGCTCTTCGTCTTCTCTTTTTTCGGCGCCGTCTCTTTTTCGTCGGCCGCGGGCGGCGTGCTCGGCTTCGCTTGCGGGGGGCGCTCGGGCTTGGTGATCGTGTCGTCGAGTGTGGCGACTGGCTCGGGCGGCGGCGCCGTTTCCCGCCCTTTTTCGCGGTATCCGTAGGCCTTCGCTTTGCGTGCAAAATGCACGCGATCGTCGTCGGTCGTCTCTGGATCGGCGATGACCTTGAGGCAGTAGCGGACGCAGCCGAGCTCGGCCATCTCGTACGCGTAGCCGTAGCTGTCCGGCTCCTCGGTGATCTGCGCGGTGCGGGCGGCGTTCCTGTACCAGACGTCGGCTTTCGCGGCGTCTTGCTTGTAGTGCAGGCCCAGCTCGTAGAGGTTCGCGACGTAGACGCGCGAAGGGAGGTGCCCTTTGTCGGCGGCGCTTCGGAAGAGGGATGCCGCCTGTTTTTCGTCCTTCGGCACGACGCCGCCCGAGAGGAGGAAGAGCCCCACCGCGTGCTCGGCCTCCGCGCTCCCCAGCTTCGCCGCCGCCTCGTAGCACGCGAGGCACGCCTTCAGATCGCGCGTGGTGCGGTAGCCCTTCGCGAGCTCGAGGAGCTTCTCGGTGTCGCCGGCCGCCGCGAGCTCGTCGATCGACGGCAGGCCCTCCGCGTCGGCGGAAGGGGTCGCCGCGTCCTCATGCGGGCGCGACATGCACCTTCTCCACCTCGTGCAGCACCGCCACGAGGCGCTGCACGCGCGGATCGTCGGGCGCGACCTTGGCCTGGCCACCGCGGCTCTTCAAATAGAAGTCGCCGAGCCCGCCGCTCCAGCGCCGCCAGTGACGGCTCCCCGCGAACACCAGCTCGACGCTCGAGAGGCGCTCGCTCTTGGTCGGATCCTCCTCGAAGTCGACGTTGCTCCAGTCGATCGCGCCCGTCTCCAGCGCGCCGGACGTTGCGGTACCGGTGCCCGTGCTCTCGGAGTACGAGAGGCGCGCGGGGATCTGCGGCGTCTGGCGCTCGCCGGCGGAGAAGAGCGCGAGCATCGCGTCGCTGACCTTCACTTGGATGATCGTCGCGACGATGCTCGTGTCGACGACGTTACGAGAAAAATAGGGGTAAATCGCGTTACCGAGCACCGGCAGGAGGAGCTTCGACGTGCACACCTCGCGCACGAAGACGTCGACCAGCGACGCCGGGATCTGGAGCTGGCTGCGGCGAACGCGCGCGACGCCCTCGGCGACCCACCACTTGAGGATGTGGACGAGGACCTTCTTCACCTTGTCGCTCGTCTTGATCGACATCGCCGCGACGGCTCCGTAGGCCTTGCGGACCTCGTGCTCGATCTCCTGCTCGGCCGGTACGATCTCGCGGAACAAGTCGCCGAAGACGGCGCCGCTGCACTTGCGGCTCATCTCCTTGCCGACCGCGCCGACCAGCGCCTGCGCGCTCTCCAGGATGCGCGCGCGTTCTTCGGCCGCGTCCTTCGACGGGGTCATCGCCTTGAGCACGGTGAGGAGCTCGGCGCGGATGGCCCTCGCTTCGGCGCGAAGCTCGGCGGCCTTCACGTCCTCGCTGAGCTTGCGCCGGAGGCTCTGCGCGAGGAGGGGCACGCCGCTCTTCGGGAGCTTCGCGGCCTCGTCGTCGCCTTCGACCGCGGTCCACTTGTCGGCGAACGACTTGAGGTGCCGCTGCACCGCGCGCGACTCCATGTAGCCGTTCTTGATCGTCCCGTAGTCCGGCGTGCCGGGTTTCAGGCTCTGCATCTGATCGGCGTACGGGTTGCGGATCCAGAACATGTTCGCGAACGGCGCGCCGCGGGCGCCCCAGTTGGTGATCCACGAGTTGCCGCTCTTCGCCCAGAAGTCGACGCACGCTTCCTGCACGCGCGAGTCCCAGCGATCCTTCGCGTTGTCGCTGCGGAGCGCGCCGAGGCTCATGTCGTATTTCGTGAGCGCGATGAAAAGGCTCGGATCGTCGACCTCCTGAGGCGAGGTCGGCGACGGGGCGCCGTAGCGCGTCTGGATCCAGCTCTCGACCTGCGACTGGAGCTGCACGGCCTCGGGCTTCGTCGGGCCTGGCGAGCAGAGGCAGAGCGCGGTGATCTCGCGATCGAGCGAGAACTGCTCGAAGAGGAACGTGAGCTTGCCGCGCTTGTAGACCTCGACGGCGTTCTCGAGCTTGTTCGTGTTCAGCTCGGCGCGGCCGAAGCCGTTGATGCCCTTGAGCGCGCGACCCCCGGGGAAATCCAGGATATCGACCTTGTCGAGGAGCGACCCGGCGACGGGCTTCAGGGGCAAACGGATCTCGGCGATGAGCGCGGAGAGGACTCCCGGCTCGACGGCGACCTCGCGGCCGGGAGACGCGCCGTCTTGCGCGAAGACACGCACCGGCGTCTTGCCGGAGCCGAGCGAGTTGAGACACCCCGCGTCGATGACGCTCACGCCGCCAGTGGAGGCGCGCACGTGCTCGAGGCCGACCTCGACGGTGCGCGCGTGGCCGACGGCGTCGAGACCTTGAACGAGGAGACGAAGCACCGCGTCGAGATCGGCGGCGTGTCCGGGGCCGCCCCACAAGAGCGAGAAGACGAGGAGCCATCCAGACGCCGTCTTCACCTCCTTCATCCACGCGCCGTCGACGATCGCGCGCTGCCGGCGCAGATCGTTCAGGTACGGGTGGCGGTCTTGGTACTTCTTGTTGAGATCGTGCCAGACGTTTTCCCAGGCCTCGAGGTAGACGGCGGGGGCCGCGGGGCCGGCCTGGAGACGTGCGTCGCGCAGGCACTTCTCTACCCGCTCGGGATCGACGGCCGGTGACGTGCACTCGACGAGGAAGCCCGTCGCGAGCGACTCGAGGACGAGCTCGAGCGAGAGAAGCTGGCAATGAAAGTCGCCGTGCGTCAGCGCCTTTTGCCCCGTCGGCGGTTGCGTGGAGAAGCGCGTGACCACGCCTGTCGACTCGACGCCCTTCGCCGGATTGATCTCCTTCAAAAAATCGAGCACGCGCGACGGACACTGCACCTCGAGCGAGCCGAGCTCGTGCGAGAGCAGCGCGCCGACGAGGAACGATTTTCCCGCCTGCGACGGACCGAAGAATCCCAGGCACGGAGGCCTCCCCCACGCGCCCGCGAGCTTCCGCGCGCGCACGCCGAGATCTTTCAGCGCGCGCGCGTGCTCGTCCGCGGCGTCGCTCGTGGGATCGACCGAGCCGCTCGCGTCGGCGATCGCGCGCTCGAGGGTCTGGATCACCGGGGGCATGTCGTCGGGCATGTCGGCCGAAGTATACGGCAAACACCGCCCGGCGACGCACAGCCCAGATTTCTCGGTCAGATCTCGACTTGGATGCCAAGCTCGACGACGCGCCCCGGGGGCAGCTTGAAGAAGGCCGATGCCGCGACGGCGTTCTGGCTAAGCATCTTGAAGAACACCTTGCGGGGGAGGCTCATCTTGGATTTGCCGGTGAAGACCAGCGACTCGCGCCCGAGGAAATACGAAACGTCGCGCGCGTCCACCTTCACGCCGTGCGCGTTCATCGCGCCGAGGATTTTTGGGATGTCCGGCGTCTCCATGAAGCCGTAGACGACCTTCGCGCCGTGCAGACCGTCGCCGTAGTCGATCACCTCGTCGATGCGCTCGGACTCCTTCACCTCGGGGACGTGCTTGGTCTGCACGGTGAGGAAGAGGATGTTCTCGTGCAGCGTCTTTGAGTGCTTGAAATAGTGAACGAGCGAGTGCGGGACTCCGACGTTGCTCGTCATGAAGACCGCGGTGCCTTTCACGCGATGGGGTTTCTCTTCGTGGATGCTCGAGAGAAAGAGATCCATCGGGAGCGCCGCGTTTTGCAGCACCTCGGCGAGCGCGGCGCGCCCCTTGCGCCACGTGAGAAAGATGAAGGCGGTCGCGATCGCGATCAGGATCGTGATGTAGCCGCCCGCGAAAAACTGCGTCGCGTTGCTGAGGAAGAACGCGATGTCGACGAGGATGAGGCCCGTGCACGCCGCGCCGATGGCGATGGGGTTCCACTTCCAGACGCGCGTGGCCACCATGTAAAAGAGGATCGTCGTGAAGGCCATCGTGCCGGTGACCGCGAGACCGTACGCCGGCGCGAGCGCGTGCGAGCTCTTGAAGAGCAGCACCAGCCCGATGCAGAGCGCGAGGTAAATCCAGTTCACCTCGGGGATGTAAATCTGCCCCTCCATCTCCTTGTTCGTGTGCACGACGCTGACGCGCGGGCACAGGCCGAGCTGCATCGCCTGGTTCACGAGCGAGAAGGCGCCGGAGATGAGGGCCTGGCTGGCGATGACGGTGGCGAGCCAGCTGATGATGACGAGCGGGTACACGAACCCCGGCGACGACGGGACGAGCGCGTAGAACACGTTGCCGTCGACGATCGGCGTGGGGTCGAGCATGCGCGAGCCCTGGCCGAGGTAGTTCAAGATGAGCGCGGGCCAGACGACCCAATACCAGGCGCGGCGCACGGCGGGCCGGCTGAAGTGGCCCATGTCCGCGAAGAGCGCCTCGCAGCCGGTGATGCAGAGGTCGACCGAGCCGATGACGTAGAGCGTCGCCTTCGGGAACTTCACGATGTACGCGGCGGCGTGCATCGGGTTGATGGCCGCGATGATCTCCGGGTGCTTCGAGAAGGAGTACGCGCCCATCACGGCGAGGGTCAAAAACCACATCCCCATCGCCGGCGCGAAGACGGCGCCGACACGATGCGTCCCAAAGCGCTGGATGCCGAACAGCGCGATCAGCGTCACGACCGACAGCCACGGAATGTACGGCGACCACCTGTGGGTCACGACCTCGAGCCCCTCCCACGCCGACATGATCGACAAGGACGGCGTGATGACTCCGTCGCCGAGGACCATCCCCGAGCCGAGCACCGCCATCGCGACGATGACCGACATCCCCTTCATCGTGAAGAGCTTCGCCGCCTTCGACTTGAGGAGGGCGAGGATGGAGAACATGCCGCCTTCGCCCTCGTTGTCGGCGCGCATAATGAGCACGACGTACTTGAGGGTGACGACGAGCGCGATCGCCCAGATGAAGAGCGACGTCCAGCCGAGCACCTCGTCACGGCCATAGTATTGGCCAAAGCTCATCGTCACCTTCTCCTTCAGGCCGTGCATGGCCATCAGGTGCGACGAGACGGTCTCCGACATCGCGTAGAGCGGCGACGTGCCGATGTCGCCGAAGACGACGCCAAGCGCGCCCCACACCAGCACGCGCATGGCGGAGACGGGGTGAGGTGCTGCATCGATACTTGGAGACGAGGCTCGGGCCGCGGTGGACATCGAAAGGAACGTTGCCACCGCGGCGAAGCGTGCTCGGCGATCTTGCCGAGGTCGGTGCAATTTTATGCTTTCTTTATGCGAACGATGATCACGGGTAGTGGACGACGTGGCTGATCTCGAACAAGTCCTCTTGGTGGTCGAAGACGAGGCGCAAATGCGCAGGTTTCTTCGGACATCGCTCACGACCCACGGGTATCGCGTCGTCGAGGCCGTGTCGGGCGAGGAGGCGCTGACGCTCGCCAAGGGACACAACCCCGAGCTCGTGCTGCTCGATCTCGGCCTGCCGGACATGGACGGGCTCGAGGTCGCGCGCAAGCTGCGGGAGTGGATGAAGGCGCCGATCATCGTCGTGTCGGCGCGTGGGCAGGAGGAGGACAAAGTGCGCGCGCTCGACGAAGGCGCGGACGACTACCTCACGAAGCCCTTCGGAACCGGCGAGCTGATGGCGCGCATTCGCGTGGCGCTGCGTCACGCCGCGCGTGCGGGCGTGGCGACGACCGAGCCCGTCATCGTCGTCGGCGACATTAGGCTCGACCTCGACAAGCGGTCGGTTCATCTCGCCGAGGTGGAGGTGCACCTCACACCGATCGAGTACAAGCTCGTGACGTACCTCATGAAGAACGCCGGGCGCGTGCTCACGCACCGCCAGCTCTTGAAGGAAGTGTGGGGACCGTCGTACGCGACGCAGACGCAGTACCTAAGGGTTTACATGACCCAGCTGCGCCACAAGCTGGAGCACGACGCAGCGCGTCCGAAGTACCTCGCGACCGAGCCGGGCGTCGGCTACCGGTTCAAGACCGAGGCGTGAGCACCTTTACGTCTTCTTGATGCGGCCGCTCCTACGCTTCAACGCGTGGGACATTGTCGAAGCGCCAGCCCCCCTGAATCTTCCGGACGACGCTCCGGCGGCGGGATGCGCGATCTCGTGATGCCGTTCACGGTCTTGTGGGTCGTGAGCTTCATTCACCTCCTCACGGCGCTGTCCGGTGGGCAGACTTTCGGCGCGATCGACACGCTGGCGACGATGGCGCTGGTATTCTTGCCGTGTGCGCTCGCACGAGGGCGCGTTCGGATGCGCTAAAGGGGAAGCACGCGACCACCGTCACGCTGCGTTTCCCGGTGAGGTAGGCGCGCGGGAGAGCTCGGCGTCGCGGCGGCGCCGGAGGCTCCACTTGAGCATGGCGGGCGTCACGAGCGTGGTCAGGATCACGACGACGACGAGCGACGAGTAGATGCTGGAGTCGATCGCGCCGAGCGAAAGCCCCAGGCTCGCGAAGACGAGGCTCACCTCGCCGCGCGGGATCATCCCGATGCCGATGGAGAGGCCGTCCGCGCGCTTGCCCACCGACAGGCCGGCGCCGAGCTTTCCGAGGATGGCGGCGAGCGTGAGCCCGAGCGCGAAGACGAGCACCGCGGGCTGTCGAAAGACCTCGAGGCGCGTGCGCATCCCCATCACGACGAAGAAGACCGGCACGAGGAACGACGCGATCGGCTCGATGAGCACCGCCAGCGTGCGCTCGCCGCGCGCGACGAAGCGCTGCGAGTGCGACTCCTCGACGATCAGCCCCGCGGCGAACGCGCCGATGATCGCGGCGAGGCCCATCACGCTCGCCGCCCACGAGAGGCCGAAGCAGAACGCCAGGCCCACCGCGACGAGCGCGCCGTCGCTCCGCAGACGCGCGGCCCACTCGAAGAGACGCGGCGCGAGGCGCATTCCAAGCACGATCGACAGGCCAAGAAACGCCACGCTCTTGCCGACGACGACGGCCACCGAGGGCGCGCTCGCCGCCGCGCCGACGGTCTTGCTCGCGATCCAGCCACTGACGACGGTGAGCACGACAAGCCCGATGATGTCGTCGAGCACCGCGGCGCCGAGGACGATCCGCGCCTCACGCGTTGGCGCCTGCCCCAGATCCTTGAGCACGCGCGCCGTGATGCCGATGCTCGTGGCGGTGACCGCCGCGCCGACGAAGACGGGCACGTGGCTTGGCTGGCCGCTCAAGAGCCACGCGCTCAAAGACCATCCGAGGACGAACGTAGCGGCCGTGCCCACTACCGCGACGAGGATCGACGACACGCCGACGTCCAGAATTTCACGCACCGTGAGCACGAGGCCCACCTCGAAGACCAGCAGCAGCGCGCCGAGGCGCGAGAGCGTGTCGATCTCGGGGCTCTGTCCGATCGCGTGCAGGAACGGGACGCCCGGAACTGCGGCGAGCGCGATCCCGACGAGGAGCTCTCCGAGCACCGCCGGCGCGCCGACGCGAATCGCGACGTGCCCCGCCGTCTTGGCGGCGACCAGGATGACCGTCAGCCCGAGCGCAAGCCCTGCGATCGGATCTGTGCCGACGGCGTCCATCGCGTCATGATGACGCGGAATGGTTGCGACTACCGGGAAATTGGATCAGCCGACGACACGGGTGATCGCGTAGGTGAGCCCGCCCGACCACGCCGTCGACCGCCACGAGAGCGTGACCCAGTGGCCGTCCTGGTGCTTGTAGCGGTTCTGGAACTCCGCCAGATCCGACGCCGACAAGCTGCGCGCCGCGTCGATCGTCTTCTGCACGTCGTCGGGGTGCACGAAGTCGAGCCAGCGCTTGCCGGCGATCTCGCCGGCGGGGTGGCCGATGGCCTTTTCCCATGCGCGGTTGACGCGGCGGAAGCGGCCGTCGGCGGAGGAGACGGACACCATGTCGGTGGAGAGCTCGTAGAACGCTTCGAGCTCCGAGACGAGCTCCTCCAGCGACAAGCCCATGAGATCGGCGTTTGTGTTTCCCCTCATGATGGTGCCGAGCATAGTGCGTCCGGCCTGCGGCATTAACTCTTTCTTAGCGGTTACGCGGCCCGTCTTGACGCTGTCTTTACGCGCCCGTCCGTAGCCTTCGAGGATGCCCGTTCGCCTTCGCGGCCGGCGCCTCCGCTCGGCCGCCCTTGCGTGCGCCCTCACCACCGTCCATCCCGCACACGCGCAGGAGCCCGCCGAGGATCCGACGCCGACTCCGACTCCGACTCCGACTCCGGCGCCGACAGAGGAGAAGCCCGCCGAGCCGTTCGCGTTCGGCGACTTCACCTGGCTGAACGGGAGCAGTCGGCAGCACAAGAAAGTGCTCGACACGCCGTATTTTACGGCCGATTTCCTCCTGGACGTAAACTACACGGCGTCGACGAATCGCCCCATCGACAACACCGTCGTCGGCTCGACCGCGCTCTCGCGCAACAACGAGATCACGCTCGCCTTCGTCGGCTTCGGCGGCGACTTCCACTACGAGCACGCGCGCGCGCGCCTCATGACGCAGTTCGGCGTCCGCTCCACGCTCGTCCCGCGCAACGACTTCAGCACCAACCGTGGCCAGTTCGATTTGCAGACGGCGCTCCGCTACATCAGCGAGGCCTACGGCGGCTACCACTTCGACGCGCTGAACGGCATCAACCTCGATGCCGGCATCTTCATGTCGTACGTCGGCCTCTTTTCGTACGACAACTTCGAGAACTGGATGTACCTGCCGTCGTTCACCTCGGACAACACGCCGTGGTTCTTCAACGGCATCCGCATGCAGGTCTTCACGAGCGACAAGCTCAAGATCGAGCCGTGGCTCATCAACGGATGGCAGACGTACGGCAGGTTCAACGAGATGCCGGGCTTCGGCGCGCAGATCCTCTATCGGCCCGTGGAGTGGCTCTCGTTCCTGTCGAACGACTACGTCGGGTGGGACACGCAGGACACCCCCGGTCGCATGCGCTTCCACAGCGACAACAGTCTGCAGATTCGGTACTTCAGCGCGCCCGACAACAAGCTCTTGCATCGCGCCGCGTTCTCGCTCACGGCGGACATCGGCGGTGAAAACGGGGACGGCGTAACGCCCTTCGGCGGCAAGCATTCGTCCGATCCGACGACGTGCACGACGGCCGATCCGTGCCAGCAGCAGTTCTTGAGCGCGATGCTCTATAACCGCCTCTCGTTCTTCGAGGGGCACTTCGCGTGGACGATGGGCGGCGGGGTGATGCACAACCCCGGGCGCTATCTCGTGCTCGGGCCGACCGGCAACGCCACGCCGTCGGGCATCGGGCAACCGGTCAACGTCCCGGCGGCGACGTCGCCGTTCCCGCTCAACCAGGGCACCACGTTCGACGCGTTCGACTACTCGACGGGGTTTCAATACATGCCGAGCGAGCAGGTCACCTACGGCCTGGAATTCAACCGCCGGCAATCGGCCGATCCGTATTTTGCGGGCCACGGCGGCGTCACGTCGCCCGACGGGTACACGACGACGACGTCGCCGACAGGCTGGCGCCCGGACCTCGTGAAGTCCGACACGCGCATGATCGCGTCCCTTTTGGTGCGGTTTTGAGGCCCCCCATGAACCGAACGAACATCGCCGTATCGCTGGTCTCCGTCGCGCTCGCGCTCGTTCTCGCCGAGAGCGGGTGCGATGGAGGTCGCGAAGGAGAGCGGTGCAATCCCGCGCTCAGCCACAACGACTGCGACGAGGGGCTCACTTGCCAGCAGCCCTCGACGTGCGCCGAGAATTACTGCTGCCCCTCCGATCCGACGAAGAGCGGCAACCCCTATTGCAACGGCGCCGGATGCCCCGCGGTCGATGCAGGGCTGCCCGACGGCCCGGCCGACGCCGGCGGCTCAGGGTGACCGGCGATGCCCCGCGAAGAACCGCGCACGCTCGAGGACGCGACGCGCATCGGCGAGATCGTCGGTAAGGGCGAGGACCGCGAACGCGTCGGACTCGGACTCGACCTCGATCGTGAGCCAGCGGGCGGGGAGCGTGTAGGGATCGGCGGCGGCCGCGGTGACGGCGCCGGTGACGACCCGCGCTTGGTGGCACTGGAGGCTCCGCGAGATCGACTCGCGGGTGGCGCCGGGGAGGGGCTTCACGCGGATGCGCGCGCCGCGGAGGTGCGCGTCGCGGCCGTTGGGACCGCCGCTCACGTAGGAGTACGCGGGCTCGACGGAGTCGACGTTGGCGGCGGAGAGGAGCGGCGCGACGTCGGCCTCGCTGGCGCCGACGCACTTCGCGTCCAGCTCGCGCGCGCGATCGGTCGGTGTTCGACTGTCGGGGACGAAGGCGGCGCACGCGGCGCACGCGGCGAGAATCGCGCAAGGGGCGACGCGCGCGATCGACGGAAGGCCGTGGGCTCGACGTCCGCGATCCATGCAATCACCCTAGCAAGCCGCGTCGTGGCCGTCGCCTCGTCCATCGCGTGGTGCGCGATCGCCGCGTGCGATCGGCCGGCGACGACCCCGGGCCGCGCCGATGTGACCGCGTGCGCCGACGTCTGGGAGGACGCAAGCGCCGGGGGACCGCTCGGCTTCAAGGACGCGATTGTTCGCGTAGAGCCGCTCAAGATCGAGGTCTCGCAGAAGGAGCCGCCGAGGCTGGAAGGGGCGACCGTGTACGTGCGCCAGATCGACGGCGTGTCGCCGGCGTCGATCTGGCATGTCCTCGAGTGCCACCTCACGCGCCGCGTCCCGTGCGCGGACGGCGAGGTCTGCCCACCCGAGATCGGCCGCCTCCAGATGGACGAGCGCACCGCAGGCACGACTGTCGTGATCGACGTGCGCGCCGCCAGCCCCGAGTCTGCGCGTGAAGCGTTGCGGCGCGCGCGCGCCTTGACACAAACCTCCCGCTGACGGAGCGCGCGGCGCGGCGCGATCGTCGGCCTGCTATAAGTCCGTCGATGGTCGCGCGTCCGGATCCCGACGAGCTCCTGCGCCGTGTGCAGGCCGAGGCGTCGCGGGCCAAGCGCGGCAAGCTGACCGTCTTCTTCGGCGCCGCGCCGGGCGTCGGGAAGACGTACGCGATGCTCGAGGCGGCGCGATCGGAGCGCGATTTGAAGCGCGACGTGGTGATCGGCGTCGTGGAGACGCACGGCCGCTACGACACCGCCGCGCTCTGCATCGGCCTCGATCTGCTGCCGAAGAAGAAGATCGACCACAAGGGCGTGCCGCTCGAGGAGCTCGACACCGACGCCATACTCGCGCGAAAGCCGGGGATCGTACTGATCGACGAGCTCGCGCACGCCAACGTCGAGGGCTCGCGCCATCCCAAGCGATGGCAGGACGTCGAGGAGATCTTGGGCGCCGGCATCGACGTCTACACGACGCTCAACGTCCAGCACCTCGAGAGCCTGAACGACGTCGTCGCGCAGATCACCGGCGTCGTCGTGCGGGAGACGGTGCCGGACTCGGTGCTCGAGGCCGCCGACGACGTGCGCATCATCGATCTGCCGCCGGACGAGCTGCTCGAGCGCCTCGCGGACGGCAAGGTGTATCTGCCCGAGCAGGCGCGGCGCGCGATCGATCACTTCTTCCAGAAGGGGAACCTCATCGCGCTTCGCGAGCTGGCTTTGCGTCGTACGGCGGCGCGCGTCGACGAGCAGATGCGCGTATACCAGCGCGCGCACGGCATCGATCGCGCGTGGCCGGTCGCAGAGCGGCTGCTCGTGTGCCTGAGCCCGAGCCCCTCCTCGATTCGCCTCGCTCGCGCGGCGCGGCGCATGGCGACGGAGCTTCGTGCGGAGTGGATCGCGGCGTACATCGAGACGCCCGCCGCGCTCCGGCTGCCAGGCGCGGATCGCGCGCGCGTCGCGACCAACCTTCGCTTTGCCGAGCAGCTCGGCGCGGAGGTCGTGACGCTCAGCGGGGCCAACGCCGCAGAAGAGACGCTGCGCTATGCGCGCTCGCGCAACGTCACCAAGATCGTCGTCGGCCGTCCGACCTACCCGCGGTGGCGGGAGATCTTGCGCGCGTCGTTCCTCGACCAGATCGTCCGCGCCAGCGAGGGGATCGACGTCTATGTCATTTCCGGTGAGTCGGACGCGGACGGCGACGGCGCGGCCGCCCGCACGCGCGCGGACACGACGAGCTCTTCGCGAACGTCGGCGGTGCCCTACTTCGCGAGCGCGGCGATGGTGGCGTGCGCGGTCCTCGCGAGCTGGCTGCTGTTCGGGCAGTCGCAGCTCCCGGACATCGTCATGGTCCACCTCCTCGCGGTCGTGCTCGTCGCGATGCGCTTCGGATACGCCGCGTCGCTCTTGGCCACGGTCCTGAGCGTCCTCACCGTCGATTTCTTCTTCGTGCCGCCGTACTTCAGCTTCGCGGTCACCGATTTCCGCCACGTCGTGATGTTCGGCGTCATGTTCGTCGTCGCGCTCGTGATCAGCGGGCTGGCCAAGCGGATTCGCGAGCAGGCCGACGCCGCACGGCAACGCGAGCAGCGAACGGCGATCCTCTATGCGATGACCCGCGATCTGGCGATCGCACGTTCGATGGAGCCTCTCGTCGCCGCTGCGACGCGTCACCTCCACGACATCTTCGACAGCCGCGTCGCCATCCTCTTGCCGGGGCCCGACGGCACGCCAAAATCGACCTTCGAAGATCCGTGGTCGTTCGTTCCCGACGAAAAGGTCGCGGGCGTGGTCGCGTGGGTGTGGGAGCACGAGCAGGCGGCGGGGCTCGCCACCGACACGTTGCCGAGCGCGGACGCGCTGGCGCTCCCCCTCCGCGGACCGCAGGGGAAGGTGGGCGTGCTCGGGATGCAGCCGACGGATCCGCGGCGCTTCGTCGATCCGGAGCAGCGCAGGTTGCTCGAGCTCTTCGCGAGCCAGGTGGCCGCGGCGATCGAGCGCGTGCAGCTCGCGGGCGATGCGCAGAAGAAGCAGCTCGAGATCGAGGCCGAGCGCCTACGCAGCTCGCTCCTCAGCTCCGTCTCGCACGATCTGCGGACGCCACTCGCCGTCGTCACCGGCGCGGCGAGCAGCCTCTTGGAAGACGAAGGTACGTTGCCGGCGCACGCCCGCCGCGAGCTCCTCGAGACGATCCACGAGGAGACGCTCCGCCTCACGCGGCTCGTTCGAAACCTCCTCGACATGACCCGACTCGCGTCCGGCGCGCTCCGCGTCACCAAGGAATGGCAGCCACTCGAGGAGATCGTCGGCGCCGCCCTGGGGCGCGTGGAGGATCGCCTGGGGCAGCGCGAGGTGAAGGTCGATCTCCCCACCGGTCTTCCGCTCGTGCCGATCGACGCGGTGCTGCTCGAGCAAGTCCTCATCAACCTCCTCGAGAACGCAGCGAAGTACACGCCGCAGGGGAGCCCTATCGAGCTCGTCGCGCGCGCGAGCGGCGAGGGGAAGGAACGCGTCGTCACGGTCGACATCGCCGATCGCGGTCCCGGCGTGCCCGCCGACGAGCTCACGCGCGTGTTCGAGAAATTCTTCCGACTGACGCGCGAGGGCAAGACCGGCGGTGCGGGGCTCGGGCTCGCGATCTGCAAGGGCGTCGTCGAGGCGCACGGCGGTCGGATTTGGGCGGAGAACCGAGACGGAGGAGGCGCGCGCTTTCGCTTCACGCTGCCGCTCGAAGGCGATCCGCCGGAGCTGGCGCCGCCGTCCCTCTCCTAGAGGCAGCTGCAGAGCGGATCGCCGGGTTGGCAGAGGCAGCCCGTCGTGCGTCCGCTCGGCTTCGGCGGATCGCCCATGATCAGCCCCGTCGTGACGGTGTTGCCATCGTCGCCGATCGACGGCGACTCATCACTCCTCTCGGTCCTGTGATCGGCGGTCTTGTGGGCGGGGCAGTGCCGCTCGAGGCTAGGCCGCGCGACGCCCGAGTCGCGATCTTCTACGACCACGCCGAACGCCGCGGCGCTGGCGGCGGCGGCGAACGCGATGACGCCGATCCCGAAGCGACGACGACGCACGCCGACGGGGCAGTCGGCCGTCAGCACCTTGCCATCGGCGCGGCGGCGAAACGTGACGCAAACGCCTTCTTTTCCCGCGCGTTCCGACGGAGAGTGCCGCGCGACGAAGTCTTCGGCCTCGGCGCGGCTCATCGCCGACAGGTCGTACACGTTCTTCGCGCACGATCCGCAGAAGCGGACCCGCTCGTCGCCGATCATGTCCTCCCACTTCGACGGACAGGGGCTCGCCACACGGAGCTGCTCGAGGACCGGGAGGGTGCGCCGCTCGCTCGCCACGCGGAGGCGTCGCGTCTCTTCGAGCTCACGGACGAGGGCCTCTTCGCGGCTCCGAAGCGCCTCGAGCTCGTCGCGGTAGGCCATCGGACGTACGACCCGCGAGACGGGCTCGCCTTGGGAGGGTCGTCACGTCCGTGTCGTCGACGTCAGTGCAGGTGCCACTTCCCTGCGGCGTCTTGCCAGCTGACGCGAATGCCGCCGAACGAGGCGCCGGGCTTCAGGAAGACATCGAACGTGTCGCCCGTGCCGTCGGCAGGCTGACCGTCGACGAGGAGCTCGCGCCCCGCCTCGACGCGCCATTTGACGGCGTCGGGATGGAAGTGCGTGCGGTGCGGGAGGCGATCGCCGTCGATCTCGATCGGCGCGCCGCCGCCCTTGGGGATGATCTTGAACGTGTGACCGCCGCCGCCTCCGCCGCCACCTCCGCCTCCCCCTCCGCCTCCCCCTCCTCCGCCACGGCCCGCGTCCTTCGCCGCAGCGTCTTTGCCGGAGTCGGCCGCGTCGGCCTTCGCGTCTGCGGCGTCGGACTTGGCGTCGGCGGCGTCGCTCTTCGCGTCGCCGGCGTCGGCGCCTGCGTCCGCGCGCGCGTCGGTCGTCCCGTCGAGCCCGCCCTCCGAGCCCGCCTCACCGTTCGCGGCCGTGGTGACGTCGGCGAGCGCGTCCGTCTGCGCGTCGGCGCCGTCCATGACGCGCGGCTTGTCGCACGCCTTCAACAGAAAGAGGACAAGGAGGATGACGGCGAGGAGGCCGAGGACGACGAGGAGCCAGATCCACCACGGGCGCTTCTGCTCGTCTTCCTTCTTCTTCTCGTCTTCCTTCTTCTTCTCGTCTTCCTTCTTCTTCTCCTCTTCTTCTTTCGCCGCCGTCGCAGCGGCAGGCGCGGGCGCGACCGGAGCCACTGCCGCGACCGGAGCGGACGGTGCCCCGGCGACCGCGGTCGCGCCACCAAGGGCGGCGGCGGCGCTTGCTTCACGCGCGAGCTTGTCGAACGCCTGGTATCCGAAGAAGAGCTCCGCGCTCCCGGCGATCGCGCGCGGGCTCGCGCCCCAGTTGATCACCTTGAGCTTCTTCTCGCGCGGCGAAAAGAAGTAGCTGGCGCCGTCTTCGGCGTCGAGGCTCGGGACCGTGAAGGCGTCCTTGTATTTTGCGTACCCGCTCGCCTCGCTCGAGAGCGCTATTTTCACGAGCTCGAGGCACGCGAAGAAATCGCGGATGGCTCCGTCGACATCGGCCGCATGAGCGGCGCGCGCCTCCTTCAGCGGCACGAGATCGGCGACGTCCCAGCGAACCTTGGACGGGAGGCTGTCGGTCCCTTCGGTCTCGGGGACGAGCAGCCGCCCGTCCATGAACTTCGCCTCGTTGAGATCAGGCGCGAGCTTCCAGATGGAGACGCCGCCGACGAGGTTGGGGAGCCAGACGGGTTTGTCGCTCATCGCTGTCACGCCAATCTAACCCACATCGGCGCAGAACGATGGCGCGCGAAAATGGTACCGTTCGCCGGATCATGGCCGAAGGGCGCCGCGAGGACGACGACTCCGCGATCCGCGCCGCCTGGGCGGCCGGAGATCATCGGGCGGCGTTGGCGACGACGTTGCAACGGCATGGCGCCGAGGTGTTCGGGTTCCTCGTGGCGCTCCACCAAGACGCCGATTTCGCCGACGACGCGTTCTCCTTGTTCGCGGAGCGCCTGTGGCAGACCTTCGCGACCTTCGAGTGGCGGTGCTCGGTGCGGACGTGGTGCTACCTCCTCGCGCGCAACGCGTCGGTGAGCGTGCGACGGCGGGAAGCGCGGCACGCCCGGCACGAGGTGCACGTGGCGAGCTTCACGGAGGTCGAGGAGCTGGCGACGCGCATCCGCACCGAGACCGCTTCGGCCCTTCGCACCGAGAAGCGCAGCGAGCTGCAGCGCTTGCGCGACGAGCTACCGGAGGACGATCGCGCGCTGCTGGTCCTCCGCGTGGACCGCGCGCTCGCGTGGCGGGACGTGGCAGCGATCCTCGTGCCCGACGGTGGCACGCTCGACGATCGCGCGCTCGCGCAGCACGCCGCGCGCCTGCGAAAGCGCTTTCAGCTGGTGCGCGAGCGCCTGCACGCGCGCGGCAAAGAGCGCGGTCTCATTTGAGGTAGCGGGTGAGGAACGCCCCCCAGCCGGTCTTCTTGGCGAACGCGAGCTCCTGATACGGCGCGAGGAAAGTCGTCTTCGTCTCGGGGAAGAAGATCGAGAGGCCGGTCATCGCGCGGTTGTCGGAGCCGGAGGAGGCGACCGCCAGGCGCGCGCGGACGATCTCGCGGCGCACCTTGATGACGGCGGCGGCGACCTTGCGATCGGCGACGCAGCGCTCGATCGAGCGGAGCATCGAGAGGACGTCGACGAAGTACGGGTTGCCGACGTGCAGCATGTCTGCGCGGGCGCGGGCGAGCTCGGGGCGGGCAGCGGCGGGGACGCGCCGGAGCTCTCGCGCGAGCACGCGAAAGGCGGCGGCCACGGCGTCGGCGCGCGCGGCGTCGAACGCGGCCAACGTCGACGACGCGCGCACGGTCTTCACGCACGGCACGACGCGCTCGGCCCACGCCACGCCGGTCGTCGCGGGCTTGCGCACCAGCGCCTCGAGCATCGCGCGGTACGGCCACCCCGAGAGCGGGACGAACGTCTCGGACGAGACTTGCGCGCGGCAGAGATCGCGCGCGCCGTAGAGGATCTCGACCATGCCCATGAGGCACGCGTCGAAGCCGAGCACGTCGACACGGCCCGCGTGCGATCCTGCGATCGCGTCGTGGAGCTGGGCGTCGATGAGCGCGCGACCCGGCGCGTCGTAGAGGCCCGCGGGGTAAATCCAGCCGCCCCCCTCGCCCCACATGACGAGCGCGGACCGCCCTTTTTTCCCCTTCGGGAGGCCCCAATCGAGAAAGTCGCGCAGCGCGACGCGCGGACGGTACCGCCACGAGGACGGCTCCTGGACGGCCCGTCGATTGACGATACGGTAGCGGGCCGGCTTTTTCTTTCCGCGCGCGTCGAGCTGCACCGAGATATCGAGCCCAGTGGGGGGCTGCGCGGCGGCGAGGCGCTTCAACGTGTCCTGCGCGTGCGGCGCGAGGCGCGGGCTCGCGGTCATGTAGAGGAGGAGCGACCAGCGTTGGCTCATGGGTGCGCCTAGGAGTGGCCGTGACTGTTGTCGACGACGATCGGCGGCTCCCCGCCCTTCTTGTCCCAGACCTTGCGCAGGAAGGCCTGCAGCGCGGCGGCGGACGGGCTCTCCTTCGCGTCCACGACGAGCGTCTCTTTGCCTCGCGGCACGAAGGTCACCTTGCCGGCGGACGGACCGACGCGAAGCGCGATCGCGAAGGCGATCCCGCCCTTGGGGCCCACGCCGACCGGCGCGAGGACGATGCACGTCGGCAAGCCGGACTTCGTCGCGATCGTCGCGCGCTTGCCCGGAGGCAACGGGCGCGGGCGAAGAGAGAGGATCGCGTGGCTCTTGGTGGTCTTCTTCGATTTCTTCGCGGACATCGTTCGATTCTCCTATTTTTTCGAGTCGCGGCTCACGGCGCACCGAAAGCCCAAGTTCCCACCGAGAAAGTCGGCGGCGCGGCGCGTTCGGCCGCTCGTGCGGGCGAGGAGCGACGCCGCCCACGAGCCCCCGCGAATCACCTTCGGGAGATCGGCGCGCGTCGACTCCACGCGCTCGGCGCGGTTTCCCTCGACGTACGCCGAGTCGGTCCACTCCGTGACATTGCCGCCGAGGTCGAGGACGCCCTGTGGCGTCACGTCCTGCGACGCTTCGCCGACGGCGCGGAGCGAGACCGACTCCGGGCACGACGGATCCATCGGCACGAGCCCGTCACGCGGAACGACGACGCCGTTGCAGCGCGGGAGCTCGTTTCCCCACGGAAAGCGGCGATCCTCCCGACCGCGCGCCGCCGCCTCCCACTCGTCTTCCGTCGGCAGGCGCTTGCCGAGCGCCGCGCACACCGCGCGCGCGCCGAACCACGTCACCTGCACGGCAGGCTCACGCTCGTGCCCCGGGGCCGGCTCGAAGCTCTTGGTCGGCCGCATCGCGCGCTTGCTCTCGGTGAACTGCACGCCGCCGCGACGCCGATGGAGATCGACGAGCACCTCGCTGCGCCCCACGACCTGCGCCCATTTCACGTAGCGCGGGTAGTGCTCCTCGTCGTCGTCGCTCACGACGAGCATCGGGTTCATGTTGGTGAGCGCGTCGGCGAGCTCCTGGTTGGTAAGCTCGTGGAGATCGATCGCGAACGGCGCGACGATCGCGGAGGCGGCGGGGATCTCGCGCTCCATCCGCTCTTTGTTGCAGGTCGGGCCGATCTCCGCGCATTCGCGCTCGATCTGCGCGCGCGAGCGGCCGACCTCGATCGTGCCGACGTCGATCCACGCCATGCCCGGCGGCGGAGGCAGAAGCGCGAGGCCGCTCCTTCGTGCGCGCGCGCCCGTGAGGACGCCGACGCCGAGGCCAACGACGAGCGCTGCGGCGACCATCGTCTTCCAAGTCTTCCAGCGGCGCTTGGCAGGCGCAGCGGGCGCTTGCGGCTCGTACGGCACGGAGATCGTCGGCGCGATGCCCAGCTGCGAGAACGTCTCCGGGATCGGGACTGCGGCGAAGGGACCCACGAGCGCACGCAGGGCCACGAGCGCGGAGACTCCGTCCGCGTAGCGCTCGCGCGGATCCACGGCGACCGCTTTTGCGATGAACGCGCGAAGCGCCGGCGCGGTGCCCTGCCACGACTCCCCGTCGAAGAGGAGCGGGCGCTGCGCTGCTGCGAAGATCTCTTCGAGCGTGCGCCCGCGAAATGGACGCTCGCCGCACACGAGCTCGTAGAGGACGACGCCGAGCGCGTAGACGTCGATGCGCGGATCGCTCGGCGCTCCGTTGCGCTGCTCCGGCGCCATGTATCCAGGCGTGCCCGAGATGACGCTGCGGCGCGTCTCGGGCCGCGCCTCGCCCTGCCCTGCCACCCCCGCTGCACTGGCCGCTGCCGCCTCCGCCGCCTCCGCCGCGTGCCGCGCGAGCCCGAAATCGAGGAGCTTCACGCCGCCCTGCTCGGACAGCATCACGTTTTCGGGCTTCAAATCCCGGTGGATCACGACGGTCTCGTGGAGCGCGGCGAGGCCCTCGGCGATCTGCGTCGCGATCGAGATCGCGTGCGGGCGCTCGACGCGGCGCCCCGTCATCCACGTGCGCAGCGTCTGCCCGCGCACGAACTCCATCGCGACGAAGAGCGACCCCTCGTGCTCTCCCACGTCGTAGACGCGCGCGACGCGCTCGTGCTCGATCCGCGCGGCGAGGCGCGCCTCACGGAGGAGCGCGTGCGCGCCGACCTCGCTGGCGACCTGACCGTCGAGCACCTTGAGCGCGACGAGCCGGCCGAGGAGCGTGTCCGTCGCGGCGTACACGATGCCCATTCCGCCGCGACCGAGGCGGCGCTCGAGGATGTAGCGATCCCCGTCGCCCCAGCGGCTCCCGAGCGGCACGTCCGGCGGAGGCTTGCGCGCCGGCGCGTGCGCGACCGCCTGAAGGAAGTCGTCGTACTCCCCGCCCGAGGAGAGAACCTCGGGCGTCCGGTTTGCGTTGTCCCCTCTCATCGGCCTTACCGCGCGGCGAGGATACCGTGCTCCTTGGCGATCTGGGCGAGCTTCTCCCGAAGACAGGCGAGGGCCACCCGGAGGCGGCGCTCTTCGCGGGCGAGCGCGTCGTCCCCGGCGCCCTCGCCGATGCTCGTGACGGCGATGCTCCACCAGGAGAGCCGGCGGTCCACGCGCAAGATGAGGAGCTCCCGCTCTTCGGGCGCGAGCTTCCGGCGGAGGCCAGCGACGAGGCCGCGGAACGCCTTTTGGCGGACCGGCCCCGAGCTCGGAGCCCGGGGCGCCTCGGTGAAGAGCACGTTGGTCGGCGATCCGTACTCGGCGCGGTATCTGGCGATCGACCGCCGCGCGATGCCGTACATCCACGTACGCAAGTCACAGCGCCACTCGAACATCGGGAGGCCGGCCCACACCAGCTCCCCCATCGCCACGTACACCTGGCGCGCGAACGCCGGCACCTCGATGAGCGCGGCGATGAACCCATACACCTCGGCCCCGTAGAGCCGGAGCGACCCAGTCACCGCGGTGCCGAGGTCCCCCGCCTCTACGAGCGTGCGGATTCTCTTTTCGCTGTCCTCCCGGTTCGGCAGCCCCGGCTGCGGGCGCAGCATGACGAGCTTGCCGATGGCCGGGGGCTCGGATGGTCGATCGTCGTCCAAGGCTGCCCCCCTCGCCATGGCAGACGCCGCGCGCAGGGGTTTGTGAAGCCGTCGGTCGTCTTTTTCTCGATTTAGGTCGCGACGCTGGCCTTGATGCGGACCATCCCCGTCTGCGTGACGCGGCACAAGAACGAGAGGGGCCGCCGCACCGTGCCGGAGGCGGGATCGGAGCCTGGGGCGCGCTCGTGCGTCTGCGAGTCGAACGTCGCGGCGTGATCGACCGCCTCGAGGCGAACGCGGGAGAGCTCGGTCGAGAGAAGCGCCGCGACGAGCCCCGACACTTGCACCGGCGCGAGCCCCTCGGGGCGCGCCTCGTCCATGAAGCGGTAATAGAGGCGGCTCACCTCGTGGCCGAGGCGCATCTTCACTTCGTCGTCGGCGTCGACGCGGAAGTACACGTTGAGCGCGCAGAGCAGCGTGAACGCGGTCTCCTCCTTTTGCTCACCCGCGCGCGTCGCGAGCTCGCTGAAGAGGAGGCGCAGCGGGAACGATTTGTCCCCGGACTTCGCGCCCAAGATCGAGTCGTCCAAGATGTCCTGCAAGAGAAAGCGCCCGCTCCCTTCCGCCGGCGCTGGCTTCTCGGACGCGACCGGCGCATCGCCGAGGTACGCGCGCATCTCGGCCTTCAGCGCCTCCGCGTCGACGACGCCGGCGAGCGCGTCGAGGAGCGTGCGAATCGCCGGATCGTTCACGCGCGACTCCTTCTCTAGAGGTACTTCGTCACGTTCTTGAAGACGCCGGTGTCGAGCCAGTAGCGATCGCTCGTCACCGTCTTCAGCATGAGCGTGAAGTCGTCCTTGCCGAACGAGTACACGTCCTTCTGCGAGACGACGTCGTTGACCAAGATCTGCCCCTTGTCGGTCAGCTCGAACTTGAGCGCGACGCGATCTTCGAGGAGCGCCTGCTCGACGTCTTTGTTCGCGGGGTGCACCTCGAAGAGCGGCGAGCCGTCCATCTCTTGTGACGCGACGTTGCGGAAGCCGATCACCATCCCGGTCGTGTACGGCACCGGGTCCGAGATTTTGCCCTTCTTGAAGAGCTCGTTCGCGTAGCTGATGTGCGGCTCGACGTCTTGATAAAGGCCGTAGATCGGCTTTTGTACGAGCTCCGTGATGCCGTCGAGCGAGAACCCGGGCAGACGATTCTTGCTCGCGAGGTGCAGCACCGTCGCGCCCGCTGTGACCGTCGATTTCGGATCTTTGATGAAGCCGAGGGCCTGCCACTTCGCCGGGTACCAGTCGCCGACTTTGTAGCTCGACATGTTTTTGATGCGCGGCGCGGCGACCGGCATCTCGCGGACGAAGATGTTGCGCACGCATTTGAGCGCCGAGGTGCGGCCCGCGAGGACGAGGAGATCGACGTCGAACTGCGCGATGATGTCGGCGTAGCGACGGAGCGGCTCGCGGAGGACGCCCTCGATCGCGCGCTCGACCTCGGCGCGACCCATGCGGAAGAACAAATTGAGGAGGCCCGGGAACTCGGGGACGGTCTCGGCGAGGAAGCGATCGGCCTCGGCGAGGACGGCGTGCGAGTACGCGGGGCTCTGGAAGACGCGGAAGATCTCGTCGACGCTGTAGAGCTTCTCGTCGTTGTGCTCGGGGATCTCGAACCCCTCGGCGAGCGCCCAGTAGCAGCGCGCGAGGGGCAGCCAAAAATACGGGACCAGCTTGGCCTTCAGCGTTCGCCACGAGTGTCCGTGCCCGGCGTCGCCCTCGCCAAAGAGATGCACCAGCTTCGCGCGCGCGCCGGCCGTGGGCAGCTGCTGGAGGATCTGCGAGAAGACCACGTCCTCGACGATCGCGCGGCAAACCTCGTCGCCGGCGATCGAGACGCCGTCCTGGAACAGCTTCTTGATCGACAGGCTGGTGCCGGCGCCGGCCATCTTGTCTTCGTACTCGGCGATCATCACGTCGCTCGTGCCGCCGCCGATGTCGACCGACGCGATGCGCACCGAGCCCGGCTTCTGGCCGTAGACGCCGACGAAGTCCTCCATGCTGCCGGAGTAGCTCTGCGAGACCTCCTGGAAGACGTAGACCATCTGCGCGGCGAGGGCCTCGTCGACGAAGAGAAAATCGTCGTAGCGCCCCTGCCCACCGTCGGGCGTGAAGTTGGGCTGGTGCTCGGGGCGGATGTTGAGGACGTACGACGCGAGGATGACGGCGTTGCGGACGAGCGCCTCGTAGACGTCCTTCTCCTCTTTGCGCATCGCCGACGGGAAGGTGAACGCGACGTGCTTGAGGACGCGCCCGTTCTGCTCTTTGCCCTGGAAGGCGCGGTAGGATGGCGAATTGATCTGGGCGTAGGCCTGCGCCAGGATCTCGGCGACGGCGAACAGCATGACGGCGCGCGGGGCGTAGCGCGGATCGGCGGGGACCGCGGGGCCGTCCTGGCGGAGCATGAGCCCGCCGTGCTCCTCGGGGACGTACTTGAGGATGCGCCCGAAGACGGGTTTGTACTCGGCGTCCTGTTTTGCCGCGAAATACCAGCGGTCGTCGGTCTGGCGGTGGTCCCACAAATAGCGCTTGGGGCCGGAGAGGGTGCACTGGTAGCGGTGCGGCGTCTCGAGCGCGCGATCGAGCGCTTCGCGGCCCATGCGCACGATCGACGGCGACGCGAACGACTCGGCGACGCCGACCGGGAAGACCGATTTGTCGAACGCGCTCGGGAGGAACGTGACGCGCGAGTCGAACGTCTCTTCGTGAACGAGGAACGGATTCTGCGACGAGCGCATCTCGAGCGGGATGGCGAACATCCCCTTCTCGCGCGCCTCGCAGAGCACCGCCGTCGAGCGTGAGTTGCCGAAGTCGACGACGAGCGACACCGGGATCTGCGGGCGCGACTGAAGCGTGTGGAGCTGGAGGCGCGGGAGCATCGGTCCGATCGTCTCGAGGAGCGCGGCGACCTTGAAGAGCGCCTTCTCCATCCCGGTCTTCTCGAGCTTGCGAACGAGCTCGCGCGTCTCGGTCTGGTCGAGGAACTGCGCGTGCTCGGTGCGATCGAGCGGACGGAACGGGCGGCCTTCGTCGATCTTCGGATCGAGGTGACGTCCTTTCGAGTCGGGCTCGGCGTACGTGTCGATCGCGAGCATCGCGCGCACGCCCTCGTCGCTGCCGGACAAGAACACTTGGACGGCGTACGGGCACGAGAGCTGGTAGGGCACCGGGAGCCAGCGGTTCATCAGCTCCGACAGGTGCTCGACCGCGCTGACCTCGACGTCGGGCTCTTCGCCCGCGGCGGCGCGACGCACGCTGAAGGTGTCGGCGCCGCCGCGCTGGACGGCGTCCTTCATCACCATGAAGCCGCTGACGATGTCGGGAAGGCCGTTCGGGAGCGGCACCTCGTGGAAGACGAGACCGGTGTCGAAGAACAGCTCGAGGACGACGTTCGACGGCGCCGCGCTCGCGCCGTCACGCGCGGTCTTGTCCCCCGCGCCGAGAGTGCCCGGGCTCGGACCGTCGCCGTTGAGGGAGACCTTGCGCTTGACCATGCGGCGGCAAAACCGACGGTATCACCCTTTTTCGCGGCGACGGCCAGGTCTGCGCCCAGGTCTACGGCCAGGTGACCGTGACCGGCGTGGGACCGCTGTCTTTCGTGCCGTTTCCGAGCTGACCGACGCCGTTGCTGCCCCAGCACTTGAGCGTGTTGTTGCCGAGGAGCGCGCACGTGTGGTTATCGCCGGCGGCGATGCCGATGACGCCGGTGACGCCGGGCACCTTCGCGGGGAGCGCCTTCGAGACGCTGACGGGATCGCGCCCGAGCTCGCCGTAGGGGTTGTTGCCCCAGCACCAGATCTCGCCCGACGAGAGCGCGCAGCCGTGCGTGCCGCCGATGGCGAGCTGGGTGACGTCGGTGGGCAAGCCGGTCGGCGGCTTCGGCGTGACCCAGTCGGACGAGTTGTTTCCGAGCTCGGCGTAGAAGTTGTCCCCCCAGCAGAGGACGGTGCCGCCGGCGAGCGCGCACTTGAAGAGGGGCGCGACGGCGATCTTGCTCGCGCCGGTGATTCCGGCGACCGGCGTAGGAGGATTGTTCGAGCCGCCCCAACACGTGACGCCACCGCCCGCGACGACCGCGCACGCTTCGTTGTTCCCGGCGCCGACCGACTGAACGCCGGAGCCGAGCTGCGCGATCGTGAGCGGCGTGCTCGAGCGGTAGGTGCTCGGATCGGTCGCGAGCTGGCCGTCGGCGTTGTCGCCCCAGCAGTACGCGGTGCCGTCGACGGTGGCGCAGCTGAAATTCGAGCCGACGGCGAGGGTGATGACACTGCCTGTGATCTTCTGGACGCGGCCGGGCGTCTCGAGGCCGAGCGACGCGGGGGTGCCGTCGAAGCCGACTTGTCCGCTGCCGTTGGCGCCCCAACATCCGACCAGGTTGCCGACGACGGCGCACCCGTGCGCGGAGCCGATGATCGCCTGCGTCGCGCCCGAGGGCATTCCATAGGCGGTCTTGGGGACGAGCGAGTCAGGGCCGGAGCCGCGCCCGAGCTGTCCGACGACGTTCGAGCCCCAGCAGCGGACCTTGCCGGTAGAGGTCACCGCGCACGTGTTGCTCTGTCCGGCGGTCACCGCGGTCGGGAGGCCCGGATCGACGTCGTCGTCGCAGCATCCCTGCACGCAGGTGATCTTCGGAGGCGAGCACGTCGGAGGAGCGCTGTCGCCGCCGACTCCTCCGCCATCTCCGCCGTCGCCTCCGCCATCGGTGCCGGGCGGGATGTAGCCAGGCGGAGCGGGCGCGCCGTCGGGCAGATAGACGGTGTTCCCTGCGTCGGTTTGCGCGACGCGATCCCAGTCGACGCCCACGAGGAGCCCGCACCCGGCGAGGGGTGCAGCGCTCGCGATCGGAAGGAGCGCGAAGACGAGGGAGAAGCTGCGAACGCGCATCAGAATGCCCCCGAGAGCGCGGCTCCGTTCGGCGCGACGGTGAGCGCGGTCTTCGACGACGACGAGGGCGCGAGCAAGAAGTAGAGCCCCGCGCCCGCGAAGACCGCGCCCGCCACGAAGCCGATCGTGCTCGCCGTCGTGAACGTCTTGCCGTCCTTCGCGGCGTCGACCGACGCGGGGGTGCACGTCTTGTAGTCGGGGCCGCACGCGTCCTTCACCGTGCCTGCGCGCGACAGCGCGAGCACGCCGGCGACGGTTCCAACGCCGATGCCCACCGCGCCGACGCCGAGGAGCGCGTACGCGAACGTCGGCGCCCCCTTCTTCTCCGGCGGAACGACCGGCGTGTACGTCGTCGGCGGCGCGGGCATCGTCGCGGGAGCGCCGATCGCAGGACGTGCGACGGGTACGGCCGGCGTGACGGTGCTCAGAGGTCCGAGGGCGAGCGTGATCTCACGCGACTCGCCTTCGGCGAGCGTGACCTGCGCGCGACCGTCGATGTGCCCGTCGGCGCGCGCGAGGAGGACATGATCGCCCGGATCGACGGGCATCGAGACGCCGAGCGACGCAGCGCCGAGCTCTTGATCGTCGCGCACGACGTGCGTCCCCGCGGGCACGCCGGCCTCGAGGCGAACGCTGAGGTGCGGCAGCCTCTTCTCGACGGCGTCCGCGCGGCTCTTCGCGTACGGGCCGCGCGAGTCGCCCTTCGGCAGCTGCGACTGCGCTTGCACGAACTCTTGCCACGCTTGCGCGAGGTGGCCGCGGTGCTCTTCGCAGTCGGCGAGGTTCAGGAGCGTCCCGGGCGCCGGATCGAGGCGCTGGCTCTCCGCGAGCTTCGCGCAGGCGGTCGCCCAGTCGCCGCGCCGCGCGGCCTCACGCCCCGCGCGGTAGAGCACCTCGGCCCCTGCCGCGTCGCGAGGTTGCGCGGCGGCCGGCAGCGCGGCCGTCGCGAGAACGAAGCTGAGGAGACCGACGGCCCTGGCGCGCACGCGTCCTCCTACGCGCCGAGGCCCGCGCCCCTTCCTCTGGAGTGTGGCGCGAATGACCCGAAACGCGTTTCGGTCACTACGCATCCTAACCAACGACACGAGTACGGCGAGGGGAAGGCATCATGAGCTTCGATTTGCGCGGAAAAACGGTCTTGCTGACGGGCGCCTCGAGCGGCATCGGATGGGGCCTGGCGAAGGCGCTGGGGCGCGCCGGCGCGACGGTCGCCCTCTCCGCACGCCGCGAGGACGCGCTCACGCAGCTGGCCCTTCAGATTCGCGTCGCCGGCGGTCAAGCGCACGTCCTCCCGGCCGATCTCTCCAAGCGCGGCGCCGCCACCGACCTCGCGAAGCGCGCGCGCGACGTGCTCGGACACGTCGACGTCCTCGTCAACAACGCCGGCGTCGGGATGGCGGCCTCGCAGTGGGTCGGCGCCGACGGCGAGGTCGCGCGCGCGATGTTCGAGACGAACTACTGGTCCGCCGTCGCCCTCGCCGCCGCGCTCGTCCCCGACATGAAAGCGAACGGCAAGGGAGCGATCGTCAACGTCGCGTCGATGGGCGGCGTCCTCCCCTTCCCGATGGCCGGCCACTACGGCTCGTCGAAGTCCGCGATCGCCACCGCCACCGACGCGCTCCGCATGGAGCTTCGCGGCAGCGGCGTGAACGTGATGCTCGTCCTCCCGGGCCCGGTCGACACCGGCATGCTCGCCGAGGCGCGACAGATCGACGGCACCGACGCCGCGCTCGCCTTCACGCCGCCCGGCAACGTCGAGACGCTCGCTCGCCTGATGGTCCGCGGCCTCGAAAGGGAGACCCGCGAGATCGTCTACCCGCGGAGCCTCTGGCTCTCGCGGGCCTTCCCGACGCTGGGGCGCTGGCTCGCCGCGTGGATGATGCGAAAGATGCACGCCGACGACACGCGCCTCGTCGCCGGCGGCTCGAACGGCGGCGACGAAGCGCGCCAGGCCCGCGACGCCTACGAGGCGAAACACGCGGCGTGACAAAATTCCCGTCGCGCGTGCCGTCTCTGTCCAAAGGAGCTAGGTTCTTGGTGCTTCTTGGACAGGAGGTGCACCTTGACGCGTACGACCGCATGCCTCGCCTCGCTCGGTGTCTTCGCGCTCGCCTTCGCGGCGTGCGGGGGCGGTAAAGGCGGCGCGGGTTTCCTGGAGCCAGGCGGCGGGGCCGACGGCGGCTCGGAGAGCGGAATCGCGGACGACGGCGGACCTCTGCTCGGCGGCGACGGATCGCTCGGCGACAACCGCGTCGTCCTCGTCCCGTCGAACGCCACGCTGTTCGTGGACACCGCGAAGAAGCCGATCGCCGCCGGGACGCAGGCCTACACCGGGACGCTCCACGCGCGCGACGGCACCACCTCCGACGTCACCGGCGAGATGGCCCTGTCGCTCGTCGATCCGGTCGGCTCGTTCACCGGCGCCACCTTCACGTCGCTGACCGCGCTTCCCAACGGCGCGCTCGGCTTGACCACGAAGATCCACGCGTCCGCGCGCGGCGAGGTCGGCGAAGCGAACCTGACGCTGGTGGTCCTTCGTAAAACCGGCGACCAGCGCGACTTTTATTTCGTCGAGCCGTACTTGGATGCGCCCTACCCGTCGCGCGACGTCCTCAAGTTCGCCACGACGCTCAAGCAGGTCGACGTCGCGATCCTCCAGGACACGACCGGTTCGATGAGCGGCTCGATCGCCAACCTGAAGGCGAACCTGTCGAAGGCCGGCGGCATCATCGACGGCCTGAAGAACGCGATCCCCGACGTCGGCCTCGCGATCGTCGACCACCGCGACTACCCGGTCAACGGGTTCGGCAGTGCCGGCGACTATCCGGTCAAGGTCTGGCAGACCATCACGACGAACGCCGCGGCCGCGCAGGCCGCCGTGAACAACTACAGCCTCGGGAGCGGCGGCGACGATCCGGAGGCGCAGATCCCGTCGATGTTCTACATCCTCACCGGTCAGGCGCTCGCGTGGCCGGGAGGCTCGGTCGCCGCGCACGCGCCCGCGCCGGGGACCGAAGGGGGCGTCGATTTCCGCGGCGGCGCGTTCCGCGTGGTCGTCGGGATCACCGATGCCTCGTGGCACAACTACGACGTCGGCGATGATCCGACGAGCCCGAGCGCCTACAACTTCGCGGCGCCGACGTACACGCAGCTCAAGACCGCGTTCGCGACGAGCCACACCAAGTTCGTCGGCGTCGTCGACGAGGACGGCGCGGCGTCGAACCGGCACGAGGACTCGAACAACCTCTCCGACGCGACGCAGAGCAACGTCCCGCCCGCGGCGTTCGGCGGCACGTGCGGCGCGGGTCAGTGCTGCACCGGCCTCGGGGGCGCTGCGCAGGCGCCCAGCGGTCCCGGAGGTACGTGCCGACTCAACTTCACGATCCAGAACGGCAACGGGCTCGATCAGAGCATCGTCAAGGCCATCCAGGCGATCAGCGTCGGCGCCAGCTTCGACGTCACCGCGATCCCGTCGAACGATCCGGCCAACCCCGCCGGCGTCGACGCGACGAAGTTCATCAAGCAGCTTCGTGCGATGAGCGAAGGCGATCCCGCGTCCGGCTGCCCCGCGCACCCGACGAAGAAGAGCAACCCGGCGCTCGGCTACGACGACGTGTTCGTCGCCGTCGTCACCGGCACGCCGGTGTGCTTCGAGATCATCCCCGCGGAGAACACGATCGTGCCGCCCAAGGAAGGCGCGCAGTTCTTCAACGCGTTCATCGACGTCGTGGGGCTGCCCGGCAACACCAAGCTCGACAAGCGCAGCGTCCTCTTCCTCGTGCCGCCGAAGGACGTCGGCGTGAAGTGACGCCTCGCCCGTGACGCCTCGCCGCGAGGTCGTCCACGCCGACGCGCTCGTGTGGCTCACCGAGACCGCGGCGCCGGCGGGCGCGAGCGTCGTCACGTCGCTGCCCGACGCGTCCGAAGTGCCGAAGCTCGGCTACGACGGGTGGCGCGCGTGGTTCGTCGACGCGGCGCGGCGCGTGATCCGCTGGATTCCCGACGACGGCGTCGCGGTCTTTTTCCAGAGCGATCTGCGGCGAAAGGGCACCTGGGTCGACAAGGGCTACCTCGTGCACCGCGCACTAGAGGAGGAGGGCGCATCGCTCGTTTGGCACAAGATCGTCTGCCGCAAGCCGGCAGGCACCGTTTCGTTCGGGCGCGCGACGTATTCGCACATGCTTTGCGTCGCGCGCGCGGAGCGGCCGCCTCCTCGGCATGGGGCGGCCGACGTCCTCCCCGACGCCGGCGTGATGACCTGGAGCCGTGCGATGGGCGTCGAGGCGTGCCGCGCCGCCTGCCGATTTCTCCAGCAAGAGACCGCGACCACGGTGGTCGTCGATCCGTTCTGCGGCCACGGAACGGTCCTCGCCGTCGCCAACGAGCTGGGGCTCGACGCGATCGGGGTGGACCTGAGCCGCGCCCAATGCAAAGCCGCCCGCAATTTGAAGCTCGGGTGACGTGGCGAGGGCATGCACGTCGCCCTTGGCGTACCCCCCGACCTCGTGGCACAAATGTGGCCCCTCGATGCTGCGCACGCTCCACACGATCCTTCACACCGTGTGCTTCTGGACGTGGATCGTCCTGGCGCTGCCGATCTTCTTCGGCCCGGCGCTCGTGATCTGGCTCGTCACGCTGCCCTTCGATCCGAACGGCCGCGCGCTCCACCTCTACACGTGTTTCTGGTGCGCGCAGCACATGTGGGTGAACCCGCTGTGGCGGATGGACGTGCAGGGCAAAGAGAAGATCGACCGCAGCAAGGCCTATGTCTACGCGTCAAACCACCTCTCGGCGGGGGACATCGCGATCATCTTCGCGCTGATGCTCCCGTTCAAGTTCGTCTCCAAGCACGAGAACTTCTACGTGCCGTTCATCGGCTGGAACATGTACTTCAACCGCTACATTCGCCTCCGCCGCGGCGATCCAGAGAGCGTGAAGGCGATGTTCGCGACGTGCCTGTCGTGGCTGAAGCGCGGCGTGTCGATCATGATGTTCCCGGAGGGCACGCGCTCGAAGAGCGGCGTCATGCTCCCGTTCAAGCCGGGCGCGTTCCGGCTGGCCGCGGACGCGGACGTGCCGGTCGTGCCGGTCGTCATCGACGGCTCGCGCGAGGCGCTGCCGAAGGACGCGGTCCTCCGCCAGTGGGGCACGCTGAAGATCCGGGTGCGCATCCTCGATCCCGTGCACCCGAAGGACTACGACGGCCCGCAGGCGCTCGCCGACGCGGTGCGCGCGCGGATGGAGGAAGCGCAGCGCGGGCTGTGGGCGCTCCGCGGATTCGCGCCGCCGGCGACCGTCACCGAGACCTCGCCCGAGCCCGCTCGAGCGGTCGAAGAAGCGCAAGCCTGACCGGCCCGCCCTCCACATGGAGCTGGAGGTGGGCGCAGCGTCCGGTAGGATCGCCGATCGGAGGTCTGCCTCGGTAGGCGACGCGCGATGTATCGGAACACGATCCTGAAGCGAGTCGAGTGCGACATGAAGGCGCTGCCGCTCGGCGCGGTGGAGGCGTTCGTCCTCTCGCAAATCGACGGGCGGATGACGCTCGAGGAGATCGCGACGATCACGGCGCTCGAGTTCGCGGAGACGGCGAAGATCGCCGCGCGGCTCAGGGAGCTGGGGGCGGCGGAGACCGAGGACGCGCGCCCGATCAAGCGCACCCCGCTGAGGGCCATCGTTTCGGAGAAGAAGCCGCCCCCCGCGCCGGCGAAGAGCATGCGCCCGCAGGCCGTCTCCACGCCGGCAAAGAGCGCGCGCCCCTCCACGCCGAACAAGAGCGCGCGTCCGGGTCCCGCTTTTGGTCCCAGCGCGCGCCCGCAGGTGAGCACGCGTCCCTCCGTCAGCACGCGTCCCTCCGTCAGCACACGTCCCTCCGTCAGCACGCGTCCCTCCGCGAGCACGCGTCCCTCCGTCAGCACGCGTCCCTCCGCGAGCACGCGTCCCTCCGTCAGCACGCGTCCCTCCGCGCGCGTCGAACGTCGGAGCTCGCGCCCTTCGATGGCGTCGATGCGGTCCATCCGAGTCCGCGCCGTTGCGCCCGACGACGACGGAAAATCCGACCTCGACGAGGCTACGCGCGCGCGCATCATCGCATTCGAGGAGAAGCTCGGCGGGATCGATCACTACGCGCTCCTCGAGGTGGAGCGCGACGCCGACAAGAAGACGATCAAGCGCGCCTACTTCGCGTTGGCTGCGAAGTTCCATCCCGATCGCTACTTCGGCAAGAGGCTGGGGGACGCGCGCGTGCCGCTCGGACGGATCTTCGAGCACATCACGCGTGCGCACGACACGCTCACGCAGAAGGAGCTCCGCGCGGCGTACGACGCGCGGTTGCCGCCCGCGCCGAAGCCACCGCAGCGGCGCCCGTCCGGCAAGATGGGCGCGCCGCCGCAGAGAAACAGCCGCAAGATGAAGGCGGTCACCGCGCCCCCTCCCGCGAAGATGCCGGACCCTCCGCCTCCCATGGGCGTGCTCGTCTCCGCGCCCGCGCCTGCGCCCGCTCCATCTGCTCCGTCGGGTCCGGCGCGGTCTGCTCCCTCGGCGCCCTCGGCTCCCGTCTCCTCTCCGGTCAGGGCTCCTGCGTCGCTCGCGCCGCCGCCGGCGTCGGCGCCACGCATCTTCGCTCCTCCGGCAGAGCGGACGGCGCCGAGCTCGGACGACGCGATGCGCCGGCTCTACGCGGCCGCGAAGCAGAGCGAGACGCAGCGGCGCGTCGAGATCTTCCTGAGCGCCGCCGAAGAGGCACTCCGCAAGGACGACGTCGTGAGCGCCGCGAACAACTACCGCCTCGCGCTCCAGAACAGCGAAGATCCCGCGATCCGCAAGAAGCTCGTCGCCATCGAGGAGATCGCGAAGACGCGGCACTTCGACAAGAGCGTCGCCCGCGCACGCGCCGCCGAGAAAGAGCAGCGCTGGGGAGACGCCGCGACGTATTTCGGAAAAGCCAACGCGGCGCGACCGGACGCGACACTCGCCGATCGCGCCGCGAACGCGCTGCGCTTGAGCGGCGGCGACCTCCACCACGCCGCGGAGCTCGCTGAACAAGCGCTCATGGCGCAACCCACGAACGCGACCTACCACGTGACCCTCGGCGAGATTTACCTCGCCGCGAAGCTCTTCACGCGCGCCGCGAGCCAAGCCGCGCGCGCGCTGGAGCTCGCGCCGAACGATCCGCGCGCCAAAGAGCTCTCCGCCGCGCTCCCAAAGAAAAAGAAGCCTTGAGCGCCCCCCCGAGGGGCGTGCCGCGACGTCACGTCGTGGTCGGGATGGCGTTCCTCGGTGTCGTCGTCGGGTACACCGATCGCGTCAACATCTCGGTGGCCGCCGTCGCGATGAAGGAGCAGCTCGGCTGGTCGCAGACCGAGAAGGGCCTCGTCCTCTCGGCGTTCTTCGTGGGCTACCTCCTCTTCATGTTCGCGAGCGGCTGGCTGGCGAGCCGCTTCGGCGGCAAACGCGTGCTCGGCCTCTCGGTGCTCGCGTGGTCGCTCTTCACGCTCGCGACCCCGCTCGCCGCGAGCCTCTCGTTCGGCGCGCTCCTCGTCGCGCGCGTCGGGATGGGCATCGGCGAAGCCGGCCTCTTCCCGGCCAGCTACGAGATGTTTGGCCGGTGGGTGCCGGCGACCGAGAGGAGCCGAGCGATCGCGCGCCTCCTCAGCGGAATTCCGCTCGGTACCGTCCTCGGCACGATGGTCACCGGCTGGCTCGTCGGCCACTTCGGCTGGCCGATGGCGTTCTACTCCTTCGGCGCGGTAGGCCTCGTATGGGTCGCGGTCTGGCTGACGCAAGTGCACAACGATCCGCACTCCGATCCGCGCGTCGCGAAGGAAGAGCGCGGCCTCCTCCCGCCGCCGTTGCCCAGGGGCACACGCGCCCCGGTGCCCTGGCGCCGCCTCCTCGTGCGCCCCCAAGTCCTCGCCGTGATCGTCGGCCACTTCGCCGCCACGTGGAACCTCTACGTCTTACTCTCCTGGCTCCCCAGTTACTTCCGCGACGTGCAGCACCTCAGCATCGTCAACGCCGGCCTCTTCTCGGCGGCGCCGTGGCTCTCGATGTTCGTCGTCATCCATTTCTCCGCGTCGGTCGCCGATCGCATGATCGCGCGCGGGGTGAGCGCCACGCGGACGCGCAAAATCATGCAATGCACCGGGCTGCTCGTATCTGCGGTGTTCCTCCTCGCGCTGAAGAACGTTCAATCGGCAGGCGCGGCGCTCGTGCTGATTTGCGCGGCGACGGGCATCCAGGGGCTCGTGTCGTGCGGCTACGCGCCAGGCATCATGGACGTGGCCCCGCGACACGCGTCGCTCCTCAACGGCGTGAGCAACACGATCGCGACGATCCCCGGCGTGATCGGCGTCGCGGTCACCGGCTGGCTCGTCGACGTGACGGGCACGTACACCGCCGCGTTCGTCCTCACCGCCACGGTGAGCGGCGTCGGCGCGCTCCTCTTCGCGCTGCTCTTTCGCGCGGAGCCGCTCGCCGATGAGGGCGTGCGTGTCGCATCGGGCGAGGTCCTGCAGGGAGGCTCACGATGATCTGGTCGGGGGACTTTGCGCCATCCGTCGTCCTGGGCCATGGCGGAACTACGAGCGGGCGAACCCACGTGGTGGCCTGCGCAAGCGACGGCTTGCGCGCGCACGCCAACCCAAACATCGGGGCAAAAGTTGTATTACCAATTTGTATTACAACTTGGTCCCTATTTGAACGAGCCCGCGCGGGCGTGAAGCCCTAGCCGGTAAGCCGGCGCGGTGCGGGCATGGACGCCGAAGCTGGATCCTCAGCGATTCACTTTCCTCGAAATGCGACGGTACCTACTTGAGATTACATGTAGGTTACCTGGCATCTCCGTTGCACCACGGAGACACGAGGTGATCTCCGTGCGCGCGTCCATCCTTCCCCTTCTCTCTCTCCTCGCGTTCGCCGCCACCGCGTGCGGCTCCGGGAGCGGCGATTCGGCAGCCGGCGACGACAGCGACGTCACCGCGAGCACGCCCCCCTCGGCCGAGGAAGCCAAGGCCTGCCAGACCGGGACCGTCACGAAGAACGGCGCCGGCGACACAATCCTCGCCTGCGCGCAGCCCTTCGACGCGGCCCCAGCGGTGCGTCTTCCGGCCGACAAGACGAGCAGCGGAACGATCTCGCTCTACGCCGGCGCCTCTGTTCCCACGGATTTTTCCGGCGCGTTCGTGCTTTGGGACCGCGATGGAAAGCTCTACCTCCCGGTCGACAGCGCCAACGCGCCCATCGCCTACGCCGACGGCGCGAAGAAGCTCCCGAAGACGATGCACGCGCCGACCAACCGCATGGCGCTCACGATTTATCAGTTCACCGGCACTCTCGGCGGTGCGGTGGACTCGCCGCATGGCGCGGCTACCGCGATTCACATCAAGACCGCGCGCCCGGTCGTCGAGCTCGACGGCTGCGCGATCGACAGCCGTTTGCTCGGGACTTGGGACGGAACGGTCTCCGAGCGCCTCGCCACGCCGACCGGCGGCGGGCCCCTCACCAAGAACTTCGACGAGACCAAGCGCGTCGCGATCCACGTCACCTTCGACGGCATCGGCAAGCACCCCGCGCTCTCCGATTACACCGGCGGCAAGGTCTTGAAGGACGCCGACACGTACGATCTCAGCGGCACGATCGACAACTTCGACAAGGACGTGAAGATCGGCGGAAAGACGTACCCGTCTCTCACGGCGATGGGGGCGAAGAACCCGTTTTTTGGCGCAAAAGACGGCAACATCGACATGTACCGGGTCGGCAACATGCACGGCCAGCAGAACGACGCGCACTGGGTCTTCACGTATCCGGCGGGCAGCCAGAACCTCTCCGGCAACGGAATGAGCTACACGCTTACGGCCTTCACGGCCCCGGTGTTCCTGTTCGCGAACGGAGTCGCGCCGAAAGACATCGCGCAGATCGAAATCAAGCCGCACATCCCTTTCCTCGCGAACGGCCACTCGGTCGACCTCGCGCCACTCCAAATTGGCGCGCATTTGGGCAAGTGCGGGGGCTGAGGTCGGGGTCAGAGACGGACCGGGGACGACCCGGGGACCCCTCATTTTCCCGCGTAACACCCGACGCATTGACAAAGGCCTGTCGGCGCGCGAAACCCCACGCCCCATCATGGCAGCAAGTTACTTCGACGTGGACGGCACCCTCCTCACGACGAACTTGCTCCATCCGACGATTTTCTATCTTCTGAATCAACAGAATCCGCTTCGCAGCCTCGGCAAGCTCGCGCGCACAGCCGTGAGGGCGCCGCAGCTGGTGCTCGCCGAGATGCGCGATCGACGCCTCTTCAACGAGATGCTGTTCAGCGCGTACGAAGGGATGAGCGAGGATCGGCTCCACTGCCTCGCCGACGAGACGTTCGACGCCGTCATCAAGCGCGCGCTCTTCCCCCACGCGCGCGATCTCGTGCAGACGTGCGTGGACCAAGGCCACGAGGTGGTCCTCGTGTCGGGCGCGCTCGATTTCTTGATGGGCCGCCTCGCCGCATTCCTCGGCGCGCATACGGTCATCGCGAACCGCCTCGAGATCAAGGACCACTACGCGACCGGGCGGCTGCTGCGTCCCGTCGTCGCCGGTCCCGAGAAGGCGCGCCTCATCCGCGATCACGCCAAGTTGAAGGGCCACGATCTCGACGACTGCTTCGCGTACTCCGACAGCTACTCCGACGTGCCGATGCTCTCGGTCGTCGGCCACCCCGCCGCCGTGAACCCCGACGCGAAGCTCGAGCGCCTCGCGAACGCGTACGGATGGCCGATCGTCCGCCTCGAGAAGGAATCGCGCCCGAAGAGGGGCCTCACTGGAACCGTTCGGGAGCTGTTGTCATGACCCACCCCCTCGTCGTCACCCTCGACCGCAAGAGCGCGCCGCGCACCATCTTCGCCGGCGACAGGCTGGTGGAGGTCGACATGCCGGCCGGCACGCGCGTCATCTACCCGCGCGCGCCGCTCGCCGCGCTGAAGGATCCCGATGCGGCGATTCGCTACGCGCTAAACCACCCTCACGGCTCGGACCCGCTCCACGCGAAGCTCCGCCCCGGGATGAAGGTCGTCATCGCCATCGACGACATCTCGCTCCCGCTCCCGCCGATGCGCCGCCCCGACGTGCGCGAGCGCGTGCTCACGATCGTCCTCGAAATGCTGGCCGATCACGGCGTCGAGGACGTCGAGATGATCATCGCGACGAGCGTGCACCGTCGCATGACGTCGGAAGAGATCCGCCACATCGTCGGCGATCGCATCCACTCCAAGTACTACCCGCACCGCCTCTACAACCACGACGCGGAAGACGCGAAGGGGATGAAGGAGCTCGGCACGACCGAAATGGGCGAGGTCGTCGAGCTCAATCGCAAGGCGGTCGAGTCGGATCTCCTCATCTACGTGAACCTCAACCTCGTGCCGATGGACGGCGGTCACAAGTCCGTCGCGGTCGGCCTGTGCGGGTACCGCTCGCTCCAGGCGCACCACACGCCGCAGACGATGCGCAACTGCCACTCGTACATGGACCCGTCGAGCTCCGCGCTCGCGACCAGCGTCGAGCGGATGGGGCGGCTCGCCAACAAGACGCTCAACGTGTTCACGATCGAGACCACGGTGAACAACCGCATGTTCGATCGGCCGCTCGAGTTCTTGCACAAGAACGAGGACGATCTCTCGGGCAGCGAGCGCACCGCCCTCCGCGCGCTTCGCTTCACGCTCGACAAGCTCCCGCAGCCCGCGCGTCAGGCGATCTTCCAGAAGGTCCCGAGCCCGTACGGCATCACCGGCGTCTTCGCGGGCGAGACGGAGGCGGTCCATCCGCACACGCTCGCCAAGTGCTACGAGCAGTACTCGGTGCCCATTCGCGGCCAGGCCGACGTGCTCGTCACCGGCATCCCGTTCATCAGCCCGTACAACGTGAACTCGTTCCTCAATCCGCTCCTCGTGAGCGTGATGGCCGAGGGGTACCTCTTCAACATGTACAGGAACGCGCCGCTCGTCAAAAAGGGCGGCACGATGATCGTCACGCACCCGTGCACCGATCAGTTCGACAAGGAGCACCACGCTCCGTACATCGAGTTCGTCCACAACCTCCTCCCGGAGACGCGTGACGGGCTCGAGCTGCACAAGCGCTTCGAGAAGAAGTTCGCGTCGAACCCCGCGCTCATCCAGAAGTACCGCTCGGGCCACGCGTACCACCCGGCTCACCCGTTCTTCATGTGGTACTGGGGCGAGGCCGGTCGGCAGCACCTCGGGCGCGTCATCGTCGTCGGCGCCGACAACGAGTACATCCCCAAGCTCCTCGGCTACCAGACCGCGCGCTCGATGCCGGAGGCGCTCGAGATGGCGCAGAGCCACCACGGCCCGAGCCCCGAGATCACGATGATGCACATGCCGCCCATCGTCATGGCGGACGTGACGGTGTGAGGGGACGATGAGCGGTCACGAAAACGGCGTCAACGGCGTCGCCAACGGCGCGAACGGCGCGTACGGGAGCGGCACGACCACGCCCGAGCTCGATCCGAGCGCGATGTACGGCGGCGCGCGCCTCGTGATCCTCGGCGGCACCGGGTTCCTCGGCAAGGTCTTCTGGTGCATGCTCCTCGACCGCTACCCGACGCTCGGGAAGCTCTACATGCTCGTGCGCTCGAACGCCGTGCAGTCGAGCGACGAGCGGTTCTGGGCGCAGGTCGCCACGAGCGAGGCGCTCCAGCCGCTGCGCGATCGCTACGGCGACGGCTTCGAGGCGTTCCTCCGCGAGAAGATCGTCCCCATCGACGGCGACATGGGTCTCCCCAACTGCGGGATCAAAGCTGAAGTCATCGCCGAGCTGCGCGGCACCATCGACGCGGTCGTGAACGTCGCGGGCGTCGTCGACTTCAACCCGCCGCTCGACGAGTCGATCGAGGCAAACGCCTTCGGCGCGCAAAATTTGGTTGCACTCTGCAAGGAGCTCGGCGGCGCGCCGCTCATGCACACGAGCACGTGCTACGTGTGCGGCGATCGCGACGGCTTCGTGCCGGAGGTCGATCCGTTCGAGCGCCCCTTCCCGCGCTTCGACGAGCTGCCGGTGGACGCGTGGGACCCGAACCGCGAGATCGCCGAGTGCCTCGAGCTCATCGCGCAGGCCAAGCACCGCGCGGAGGACGCGTTTCGCGTCTCCGAGTTCACCGAGACCGCCAAGGCGAGCCTCGAGAAGCGCGGCGAGCCCCAGCATGGCGCGCCGTTCGAGGCCGAGCTCGATCGCGTGACGCGCAAGTGGGTCGAGGCGCAGCTCGTCGAGAGCGGCAAGGACCGCGCGACGCACTGGGGCTGGCCGAACATCTACACGTACACGAAGAGCATCGGCGAGCAGGTCGTCACGCGGAGCGGTCTTCCGTTCACGATCGTGCGGCCCGCGTGCTGCGAGACGTGCATCGCGTTCCCGTTCCCGGGCTGGAACGAGGGCATCGGCACGAGCGCGCCGATCACGTTCCTCATCATGAAGGGGCAGATGGTCATCCCGGCGGCGCACACCGTCCTGGATTTCATCCCGACCGACATGGTCTGCGCGGGAATGCTCATCGCGCTCGCCGAGCTGCTCGAGGGCTCGCAGAAGCCGGTCTACCAGTTCGGCGTCAGCGACACGAACCCCGCCACCGCGGTCCGCCTCGGCGAGCTCATCGGCCTCTACAAGCGAAAGCACTTCCAGAGGAAGGGCAAGGGCAACCCGCTCTGGAACTTCGTGCAGGGCCACATCGAGCCGGTGTTCGTTTCGCGCGAGACGTTCGAGCAGACGAGCAGCCCCGCGATCTCGAAGGCGAGCCGCGCGCTGGCGAGCGTGATGAAGACGGCGCCGGCGCTCCGGCCGATGGCCAAGGCCCTCGAAGGCATCGCGTACCAGGAAGACAAGATCGCCGACATTTTGCGCCTGTTCGCGCCGTTCATGTCGATGAGCAAAGGCCCGTTCTCGAGCGCCAACGTGCGCGCCGCGTACGCGCGCCTCTCGGACGAGGACAAAGCGAAGCTCCCGTGGCAGCCCGAGACGATCGACTGGGCGCACTGGATGCACGAGGTGAACCTCCCCGGGATGGAGAAGCGCGTCCTGCCGGTCCTCGAGAAGAAGATCGCGAAGGAGATGCAGGCGCACAAGGCGCACGAGACGTTGGTCACGCTCGTCGCCGAGATGGCCGAGCGGCACGATCTCGGGCTCGCGCTGCAGCGGATGGAAAAGGACGGCCTCTCGCGCGTCACGTACCGCGACGTCCTCCATCGCAGCAACGCGGTTGCCTCTCGCCTCGCGAGCGCCGGCGTCACCAAGGGTGATCGCGTCGCCATCTGCGCGCCGAACCATCCTGACTGGGCCATCGCGTACTTCGGAATCATGCGCGCCGGCGCCGTCGCCGTGCCGATCGACTCGGCGATGGACGACGCGGCACGCGCGAACGTTCTGCGCGAGAGCGGCGCGAAGGTCGTCCTCGATGAGGAGAATCTGCACGCGTTTACGGAAGAGGATGCGACGCTCGCGGCGCCCGACGTCGACGTCCTCCCGGGCGACGTCGCGAGCCTCATCTACACGAGCGGCACCACTGGAACGCCAAAGGGCGTTCGGCTCACGCACGGCAACTTCGTCTCACTGATCGCGTCGCTCGCCCCTATTTTTCCGCTAAATGGCGGGGATCGCGTCCTCAGCGTCCTGCCGCTGCACCACACGTTCGAGTTCACGTGCGGCCTCCTCCTCCCGTTCTCGCGCGGCGCGCGCATCGTGTACGTCGACGAGCTGAACGGCGAGCGCGTGACCGCAGGGCTGAAGGCCGGGCGAATCACCGCGATGGTCGGCGTGCCTGCGCTGTGGCAGCTCCTCGAGCGGCGCATCGTCGCGCAGGTGAAAGAGAAGGGGCCGGCGGTCGAGACGATCTTCCATTGGGCCGCCGAGCTCAATCGCCTCATCGGCAAGAACCTCGGCCTCGACGCCGGCAAGATCCTCTTCGGCGCCGTTCACGAGGGCCTCGGCGGCAACATCAAGTACCTGATCAGCGGTGGTGCGGCGCTTCCGAAGGACACGCAGAAGCTTTTCGCAGGGCTCGGCCTCCACCTCACCGAGGGCTACGGCCTCACCGAGGCGGCGCCGGTGCTGACTGTCACCAAACCTTCGCCGAAATCGCCGGCCGGACAGGTCGGCAAGCCGGTCCCCGGCGTGAAGATCAAGATCCACGAGCCGGACGAGAGCGGCGTCGGCGAGGTGCTCGCGCAGGGCCCCAACGTGATGGCCGGCTACACCGACGACGCCGCGACCGCCGAGGTCATGACCGCCGACGGCTGGCTCAAGACCGGAGATCTCGGCAAGCTCGATCGCCAAGGCCGGCTCATCATCGTGGGGCGCTCGAAGGACGTCATCGTCACCGCGAGCGGCGAGAACATCTACCCCGACGACCTCGAGGCGAGGGTCGGCAAGGTCCCGCACATCGACGAGCTCGCGCTGGTCGGCGTCGACGCGCCGAGCGGCGGCGAGCGCATCGCGTGCCTCGCGGTGCCGACGAAGGACGACACGATCGATCGCGCCGCGCGCCTCGATCGCGCGAGTAAATCGCTGCGCGACGCGTTCGGAAAGCTCCCGTACGGGCAGCAGCCGGCAGTCGTCCATTTCGTCGATGCGGTGCTCCCGCGCACGACGACGCGCAAGGTGAAGCGCAAGGAGGTCCGCCAGATCCTCCTTCGCACGATCGCAGGCTCGGCGCGCCCCCAAGACGACGACGCGCACGTGAGCGGCGTGAAGCGCGCGATCGCGGCGGTGCGCGGCAAGGACGTGGCGGACATCTCGAGCGGGATGACGCTCCTCGGCGATCTCGCCTTCGACTCGCTCACGATGACGGAGCTGCTCGTCGCGCTCGAGGCAAAATACGGCGCGGTGGAGCCGTCCGGCCTCCAGGCGTGCCTCACGGTGCACGAGGTCGAGGCGCTCGTGCAGGGCCGAAAATCGATCGTCCCCAGCCGCACCAAGACGATCGAAGGGCGCGACAAGGACGAGAAGAAGCGCGGCTTCGAGCTCGTCTCCGAGCTGCCGCCCGAGGTGAAAGACCTCGGAAAGCGCCTCATCGGCAAGGCGCAGGACGCGTTCTACGGCGGCGTGATGACCTCGAAGGTCTACGGCCGCGCGTTCATCCCGCACAACCGCAACACGATCGTCGTCTCGAACCACGCGTCGCACCTCGACATGGGCTTCGTGCGCCACGCCCTCGGCACCTACGGCGAGGACATCGTGTCGCTCGCGGCGCAGGACTACTTCTTCGAGGGCAACGGGCTGCGAAAGGCGTTCTTCGAGAATTTCACGAACCTGCGCGCGCTCGATCGCAAGGGCACGCTCCGTCAGGCCGAGCGCCAGGCCGCGCAGGTTCTCGAAGAGGGCCGCACGATGCTCATCTTCCCGGAGGGGACCCGCAGCTCCGACGGCGAGGTGCAGGAGTTCAAGCCGCTCGTCGGCCACCTCGCAATGCACTACGGGGTCGACATCCTGCCCGTGTACCTCTCGGGCACGCGCGACGCATTGCCCAAGGGCTCGGTGCTCTTGCCGCGCAAGCGCGACATCACGGCGCGCATCGGACCGCCCCTGTGCGTTCAAGACATGCGCCGAATGACCGAGGGCATGACGCCTGCCGACGCCGCGCGGGAAGCCGCGAAGCTCGCGCGTCTCGCCGTCGTCGCGCTGCGCGAAGGGCGCATCTTCGATCTCGCGCGCATGACGCCGCGCGGGGACGTGCCGGAGGAGGTAGTAATTCACCCGCTCGTCACGCTCTTCAACGAGCTCGGCACCAAGTTCATGCCGAAGGCCGTCGATCGCCCGGTGTCGTACTACTTCACCCTCGGTCAGGACGCGCAGGCGAAGTGGACTGTGAAGGTGTCCGCCGAGACGTGCGAAATCAAGGCCGGCAAGCCCGACGGCGGCACCGCCGACTGCGTGCTCAAGACGAGCGCGGAGATCTTCACGAAGATCGTCCGCGAGTCCTACACGCCGGGGGCCGCGGAGTTCCTGAGCGGCGCGATCAAATCGAACGACGTAGAGCTGCTCCAGACATTCCAGAAGGTGTTCAACCTGTGAGTGAAGCAAAGCGGAGCGGAGCGAAAATGCGGTACCTCGTCACCGGCGCCACGGGATTTCTCGGCACGCACCTCGTCCACGCGCTGAAGGCACGTGGCCACGAGATCGTTGCACTGTGCAGAAGCGACGAGCCGGAGCTCGAAGACCTCGGCGTCACGGTCGCGCGTGGCGACGTGCTCGACGGCGCGAGCGTGCGCGCCGCGGCCGACGGGTGCATCGGTCTCTTCCATTGCGCAGGCCTCGTGTCGCGTCGCCCCAAGGACGCCGAGGAGCTGTACCGCCTCCACGTCGAGGGGACGAAGACGACGCTCGACGCCGCCAAGGCATCGGGCGTGAAGCGGTGCGTGATCGCGTCGTCGAGCGGCACCGTCGCCGTGAGCGACGATCCGGATCACATCGCGTGCGAAGACGACGAGGTCCCGCTCGGCCTCCTCCAGCGATGGCCCTACTACCGCTCGAAGCTCTTCGCCGAGACCGCTGCGCTCGAGCGAAATGGGCTTGATTTCGAGGTGATCAGCGTCAATCCGACGTTGCTCCTCGGACCCGGAGATCAGCGCGGCTCGTCGACAGAGGACGTTCGCTTGTACCTCGAGCGGCGTCTCCCCGCGATTCCGCCGGGCGGATTGTCGTACGTCGACGTGCGCGACGCCGCGGAGGCGATGTGCCTCGCCATGGAGCGCGGGCAGGCGGGGCAACGCTACCTCGTCGGCGCCTGCAACCTCACGCTCGCGGAATTCTTCGCGCGGCTCGGGCGCGTGAGCGGCGTCCGCGGGCCGATGGCGCGCATGCCTCGTGTCCCAACCTTGACGCGGTGGGGCGCGAAGTACCTCTCGCTCGCCGCCGACAGGATGGGCGTCCCGATGCCGGTCGACGCGACGAGCTTGGACATGGCCCAGTACTATTGGTACCTCGACGCGTCGCGCGCCGAGACCGAGCTCGGTTGGTCGCCGCGTGATCCGATCGCGACCCTCGCCGACACGGTGAAGGATTTGCGCGCCCGGGGGGTCGTCTGGCCGCAGCAGATGAGCGAGGCGAGCGTCTCGTGAAGCCGGTCTTGATCGTCAACCCTCGCTCCGGCGGCGGGAAGACGGGCAAGGTCTGGGAGGAGATGCGGCCGGCGGTGGAGCGCGCGCTCGGCGCCGCGGAGATCCTCCACACCGAGCGAAGCGGTCACGCGATCGATCTCGCGAGAGAGGCCGCAGAGGCCGGCGCGGAGCTCGTGGTCGCGGTGGGCGGCGACGGCACGTTCAACGAGGTGGCAGGCGGCCTCATGCTCGCGAAGAAGGACGCGCGCATCGGGATGATCGGCCAAGGCACCGGCGGCGACTTTCGCAAGACGCTGGGCCTCGAGCACCGCCTCGACAAATACCTGGAGGCCCTCGCGAGCAAGAAGGAGCGCACCCTCGACGTCGGCCTCTTGTCGTACGCCGCCGAAGGCGAGAAGACCGAGACGCGCGAGCGCTACTTCGTGAACATTACGAGCGTCGGCATGGGCGGCCTCGTCGACAAGTACGTCGCCACCGCGTCGCGCGCCGCCGGGGGAAAAGCAGCCTATTTCGGCGCGTCGCTGAAGGCGCTCGTCAACTCGGCGCGCGGGCGATTGCGGTGCACCGTAACGCACGAAGGCGAGACGCGCGACGTGACGCTCTCGGCGATCATGATCGCGATCTGCAACGGGCAGTACTTCGGCTCGGGCATGCACGTCGCACCGATGGCGAAGCCGGACGACGGCATCTTCGAGGTCGTGTCGATGGACGCGCCGAGTAAGCTCGGCTTCGCGCTCCGCTCAGGCAAGATCTACAAGGGCGAGCATCTGAAGGACGAGACGACCACGCACCTCCGGTGCAGCAAAATCGTCCTGCGGCTCGAGAACGCGGACGTGGCCGATCGCTTCCTCCTCGACGTGGACGGCGAGCCGCTCGGGGGATTGCCGGCGACCATCACGTGCGTGCCGAAGGCGCTCGTCCTGCGCGCGTGAGCGAGACTATCGTTTCGGGCGGCGCACGACGCGGAGCTTGCCGCTCGTTCCGCCACCGCAGAAGAAGCGCTCGTCGCCGTCTGACTCGAGGCCGGAGACCATTCGTCCGGCGGGCATCGTCAGGCGCTCGAGCACTTCGCCCGACGACGGATCGATGCGTCGAAGATCGCTCGCTTCGTTTTCCCAGGTGCCGTGCCAAAGATCTCCGTCGACGAAGCTGACGCCGGTGACGAAGCGATCGGAGGTCACGGTACGAAGGACGGCGCCGGTCGTCGCGTCGATCTGGTGGATCTTGCGCTCGCGGTGCATCGCGACCCAGAGCGTTCCTTCTGCCCAGGTGAGGCCGGCGAGAGAGCCCTCCGGCGCCGGGATCGTCGCGACCACCCGCCCAGACTTCGGATCCACTTTTTGGATGGCGCCGCCCGCGATCTGGAACAGGTGATGCCCATCGAAGGCGGTGCCTGCGTCGGCGCGGACCGGGAGCGAGCGGCCGGTCGCGCCGGTGGCGGGGTCCAGCGATTGAATTTTTTCGCCGCTCGCGAACCAGACGTCCTTGCCGTCGAAGGTCACGCCGCCGATGTTCGAAATGCCGGAAAATGGGCCGAATTCGTGGACGACCTCGGCCGGTCTCTCGGCAGTCTTGGGGGCCTTGCGCGTCACCTCTTTGGCCTACACCCGCGGCGCCCGAGTGACGAGTAACAACGTCGTCGCGAATCCGGCGGGCGGCGGAGCGATCCATCGGCGGCTGCGCCCGGCGCCGACCGCTTGCACCTTGCCCTCTGCCTCGAGCGCGCCGAGAAGCCGCTGCACCGTGCGTTGGCTCTGCCCGAGCGCGGCGGCGAGGCCAGAGGTCGACCACGACTCGCCCGCCCCGAGGAGCGCGAGCACCGGACTCGCGGCGCCGGGCGCGGGAGGCAAGAGGACGTGCACACGATCGCCGCGGCGCGGGGACAACGCGAAACCGTTCGGCGTCGCGCGAACCTCGGCGATCGCGGCGACCGCGAGGCGAAGACGGCCCACCTCGACGCGGAGGCGCGCGCGGAGCGAGTCGTTCGATCTCTTCGCGCCAAACGCATCGAGGAAGAGGCCCTCGCGTGTCGCCTCTGCCGGCGCGGCCTCCCCGAGCGTCGTCGCGATCGCGAAGAGGACGGGACGCGTCACGAGCGACACGACGGTCGACCCTGCGCGCACCTCGCGCCGGCACGCGTCGACGACGAGCGCACCTGAACGAACGATCGCCTCGACCTCCGCGAGGCCGAGCCGCCGGGCGTCGCCGTCTCGTCCCGCGCGCGCGACCGGCACGTCCAGACTCTGCATCGCGACCTCGACCTCGGCGACGAGCGCGGGAATCTTCGCCGCGCGCGCCGCCCCGAGCGCGCGCGACAGAGAGCTCCGCGCGTCCACCGCCTGAAGAGACCTCACCGCGATCGCAGCACGTGTCAGCTCGGACAGCGCGGCGAGATGAGGCGACGCGCGACGCAGGTCCAGGGCCAAGAGGACGCGCGACGCGTCACGCGAGCGCCCGAGCAGCACGAGGCGGCGCGCCATTTGGATGCGTACGAACGCCGCATTCGCGACGTCTCCCGTCGCGTCGAGCGCGCGCGCCGCCGCGTCGAGCAGCCGACCCGCGCCCGACAGATCGCGCGACGCGAGCGCGACCTCGGCTTGCGCGGCGATGCAGCGCGCACGCGCCACCGGATTTCCTACCGCGAACGCCTTCCCCGCGCGCGCGAGGAGCCGCCGCGCCACGGCGTAGTCTCCGAGCTGCGCCATCGCCACGCCACGAATCGCGAGCGCCGGCGGATCCTCGCGGAGCGCGACGTGCCTCAGCGCCCCCAACGGATCGGCGACGGCCAACGCCCGCGCTGCCGAGTCGAGGTCGGGGTCCATCTCTTCCATCTAGAGCACGCGTTCTTCCAGGGGAACAGCGCACCGCCGCGGCGGATCGCGCCGAAGTTGTTACTCCCTGCCCCCCGGTCGCGCGCCGTAGGAATGGATCACCGCGAGGCGCCGCCCCGCGGCGGGACGAAACCGAAGACGGAGGCTCCGATGAAGAACAACGCCGTGGTGGGAAACGCCGAGTGGCATCGCGCACGCAAGGAGCTCCTCGTCCGCGAGAAGGAGATGACGCGGGCGCGCGACGAGCTGAGCAAAGCGCGGCGCGCGCTGCCGTGGCGACGCGTCGAGAAGCCGTACGTCTTCGACGGACCGAAGGGCGAGGAGACGCTCGAGACGCTCTTCGCGGGCCGCTCGCAGCTCATCGTCTACCACTTCATGTTCGCGCCCGACTGGGAGCTGGGCTGCAAATCCTGCTCGTTCTGGGCGGACAACTTCGAGCGCGACGTCGTTCACCTCGCGCACCGCGACATCACGATGATCGCCGTGTCGCGCGCGCCGCTCGCCAAGCTCGACGCCTTCAAGAAGCGCCTCGGGTGGACGTTCACCTGGGTGTCGTCGGGCCGCACGGATTTCAACGCCGACTTCCAGGTGTCCTTCGAGCCCGGAAGCGCGGGCGCGTCGTACAACTACGCGCCGAAGACGGGCGGGGCGACCGATTTGCCGGGATTCAGCGTGTTCTATCGAGATGACGCCGGGAGCGTGCTCCACACCTACTCGACGTTCGGCCGCGGCCTCGAGCCGATGAACGCCGCCTATGCGCTCATGGATCTCGCGCCGAAGGGACGCGACGAGGGCGACAAGCCGATGGGCTGGCTGCGCTTGCGGGACGCGTACGATGTCCCGGCCTGACGCGCGCGCGCTCGCCCGACGCGCGTCGGGAGCGGCGACGACGGTTGGGACGATTGCGGCGCTCGTGCTCGCGCCGAAGTGCCCGCTCTGTGTGGCCGCGTGGCTCTCCGCGCTGGGGATCGGTGCGGCCGGCGCGGGCCTCCTCGCGCCGTGGGTGCGACCGGTCGGCTTCGCGGTGGCGGCGGCGGGCGTCGTCGCCCTCGCGTGGGCGGAGTGGCGATGGCTCCGCGAGCGACGCCGCGTTCAAGCGCGACGGGGCGGCGGGTGCTGCTAGGCGACGCACGACGGGAGGCGTCGACGGCGCGATCCGCACCGGCTGCGCTCACCCCTCCATCACGCCGCGCGTGCGATCGAACAGACCGCGCAGCGTGGAGAGGCCGGGCGTCTCTTTGCCCTTCGCGATCTCCCAGACCATTCGCCGCGCTTCGGCGTTCATCACCGCGGGCACGCCGTAGCGCTTCGCACGATCGGTGATCTCGCCATTCAAGAACTCCACCGCCGGCGGACGGCCACGCTCGATCGCGCTCAGCATCGAGCTTCGCATACGACGGAAGCGGAAGCCCACCGCGAGCAGCAGCGAGTGCTTGGCGAGGAGCGCCGGCGAGCCCGCGATGGTGCGCTCGTCGGCCGTGAGCGCGATCCAGTCGAGATCCAGCGTGCCGCTCACCTTCTCGAGGCGCACCTCCTCGCGGCGCGCGATCTGGACGACCTCGGTCATGATCTCGAGCGCCATGCGACGCACGAAGCGGCGCTGGAGGAGCACGCCGAGGCGATCGCCGCCGATCGTTCCGAGCGACGAGATCGCGCAGTTGATCGCGAGCTTGCTCCAGCGTTTGCCCGCCAGGTTCCGCGTGAGCTCGCACGGGCCGACCGGCTCGAGCGCGCGTGAGAGCTCGTGGAGGCGCGCGTCGTCCCTGCCGTCCATGCGCCCAAGCGTGAAGCCGCCCGACGCCGTGCGATCGTAGAGCCCCGGCTCCGGCATCGCGCCGCCCCAGCCGACGACCGCACCGAAGGTTCTCTCGGCTCCGGCGATCGCCCCGACCTTCGCCTCGCACAGGCCGTTTTGGAAGCACACCATCGCGCCACTGTCGGCGAGCGACGGAAGCGCGGTCCGCGCGGCGTCCTCGACCTGCGGAGGCTGTGTCGCCAAGAGCACGAAATCGAACTTCGCCCCTTCCGGCACGCCGAGCGACACGCGGCCGCGTACCGTGCGATTTCCGCCGTCGCCGCGAAGCTGGAAGCCGCGCGCGGCGACCGCGTCGTGGATCTCCCGGTTCGTGGTCACCGCGACGACGTCCTCACCAAGCTCGTGAAGATGCGCCGCGACGATGCCGCCGATGCCACCACACCCCATGACCAGGAATCGTGCGCCCATTGGAAGTGCGGGGTTTAGCACGGCTTTTCGGCTGCGCCATCCCTCGCCGGCGTGACGCGCCGTGTCGCACCTTCTCGCCCGCATTTGCACCGTTTTCTTTCATGTCCGCGCGCGCGGCAGGTACCCCACGAGTCGAAGCGAGACGAAAGGGGGCTACCCAATGCGCGACCAGATGCCGACACTGCCGTACGACTTGAGCGAGTTTGCGCGCATCCACACCGGTCCGTTCAGCTGGTCGGACGAGGCGCCGTTCGACGACGCACCGTTCGACGAGATGGTCTCTGGCCCGTTCATCGGCGTGCAGCGCAGCGACATCCCGCGCGTCGCGATCTCGCTCCAGGCCTACGACGGACCGCCACTCGGTCACCGTGAGGGCTTCATCCTGGCGCTCCTCGATGGGTGCTCGACGGTCGAGCGCCTCGTCGACGAATCGGGCCTGCCGGAGTCCGAGACGATCGCAGCGCTCTGCGAGCTGTGCGCGCGCGGGGTCATCGCCTTCGAAGGCGTGCTTGCGTAGCTCGCGCGATCATCGCACGCTCTCCTTCATGCGACGGCACTTGGCAGCGGCGTTCCTCTTCTCTCTTCCTCTGGTCGTCGCGTGCGGATCGCGCCCGTCCGCGCCTCCTCTGTCGCAGCCGATGGCGCTTCCGCCGCTGCCGCCGTCCACCAAGCCCGTCGACGCGCCGATCGCGACGGACGATGGGGACGGACCCAAGGGCAGCGATCCGGAGCTCGCGCCGCTCGATCGCAAAGAGTTCGAGCGCGCGACGGCCGCGGCGAAGGCGGGGCGGCTCTACGAGGCCAAGCGCGGGCTCGGTCACCTCGCGATGGCGTACCCCGATCAGGACCGGATCGTCGACGCGTACAACGCCGTCGTGTCGCGCATCGCCGAGAAGCAGAGCGCCGCGAAGAGCGCGATGGAGCAGCGCCCGATCAAGACAATGGCGATGCCGCCGTCGGGTTACGCGCTCGCGCGTCCGCTGAAGGCACCCGCGCGGCCCGCGCCGAAGCTCGTGAAGATGGCGGAGTCGAAGAACAAGGTCACCGACGACGAGGAGTGGTTTCGGAAGAACGGGCAGTCTCTGGAGCTCTTCGTCCCGCCCGCGCACGACGTCCTCTTCGCGCCGCGGGTTGGAGCCTCGGCCGGTGTCACGGGATCGCTGCGCGGCTTCGTGTACACCGAGTTCGCGGTCTCCACGCGCTACTCGGAAACCCCGCTCCCCCTCGACGTCCCGCTCATGTACGGCACGTTGCCGCTCACGCGCGCGATCGACTCGAAGCCGTTCATCGTGGCGATCTACGGCGGCCGCGTCGCGTCGGTGCTCGAGGCCGCGACCGGCAACGTCCGCGCGATTTTCGATTTTGCCGCCTGGGCGCACCCCGCCGCGAGCAAGAAGGGCGCGCTCGTGGTCGGCTCGGCGTCTCTGACGACGCCCTCCGGCACCACGACGTCGCCGATCACGATGGCGACCGAGAGCATCAGCTACGAGCTCATGTTCGCGCTCGCCGCGGACGGCCTCCTCTACGTCGAACACACGAACCTCGGCTACGCAAAGGAGAGCAAAGGGCTCAACGCGTACGTCGCCGCGGTCGACCTCGACAGCGGCGATCTCGTCTGGCACAGCGCCCCGCTCGTCGCCAACGGCCGCGATTTCGCCGTCGTTCGCGGCGCCGTCGTGTGCGGCTACGGCTTCACCGCGGAGCCGGACTTCGTCTTCGTCCTCGACGGCCAGACCGGCGCAGTCCGCCAGAAGATCCCCGTGAGCAGCGGCCCCGACCACTTCGTGCTGAAGGACGACACTCTGCGCGTTCGCACCTACGACACGGACTACGTCTTCGACGTGCGGTGAGTCGTCAGATCGCAAACACACGAAGCGCGGGAAAGAACGCCTGCAGGGCCGCAAAATCGTCGACGTCGCTCGTGTAGAGGATGCCTGTTCGCAGCGCGGCGAAGGCAGCGACGATCGCGTCGATCGTCGTCGCACCGCGGACCTTTCCGAGCGCCAGCCCCGCGAGCTTCACGGTCTCATCGGACGCTGGCTCGATCAGCAGGCCGCGCCAGACCGCTTCGCGCCTGTCCGTTCGGCCGCGCCACCACTCTGCGATCGTCACGTTGGGGGTGGAGACGACGAAGCCTCTCTCCTTCGCGTGCGCGTAGACCTTCATCGCGCGCTCCTTTCGCCGCTCGAGCGCGATGATCGCGCCCGTGTCGAAAGTGATCGCGGCTCGGGTCACGCGGACTTCTTCGAGGAGAGCCCCCACTCCACGTCGAATCGTCGCGCCTCCTCGGGCGTCGGCTTTCCTTTCCCGCCGAACGAGGCGATGAGCGCGTCACGTCCCTCCTCGTAGGCGATGTACCGGATCGCGTCGCTGATGACGCGAGAGACGTTGCCTCCGTAGACGCGCTTCGCCCTGCGCTTGAGGATTTTGGCCTCCTCGAGCGGGAGTGAGATCGAGAGGTGGGCCGTTCCACCGGGCCGCTTCTTCATGCCCGTTATCGTAGCACAAATATGCTTCGATGATCAGTCCGGACGCGAGCGCAGAGGGCCCGTCGCGGCGCAGAGTGGGCAGGCGCCGGTCGCTTCGGCGACGACGCCGCACGAGGCGCAGTCGACGCGCAGGCCGTGGACGCCGTCGTCTTCCATCCCCGCGGTCGTGCGGGCCTTCTGCGCGCGACCGCCGTCGTAGACGACGCGCGCGGGGAGCATGGCGGTGTAGGCGAGCGTCTCGGTCGCGCAGCGCGGGCACGCGCGCGGGACGGGAAGAGCGTTGGCAGACTCCATGGCGGTCTTGAGCGCGTGGTCGGCGTTGCAGCGCGGGCACACGTCCGACGAGAAGAGCGTCTTCTTGCACGCGGCACACGTGATCTCGAAGACGCCGTCCAGGAAGGTCTCCCCTTTGTAGGCCCACTCGAGCGCGCCGTACTGCTCGCCCGCGAGCAGCGAGAAGCGCGCGTCGAGGTACGTGTCGAAGTGGAGCTTCGTGCCGCCGCACCCACATCCGGCGGCGAGAAGCGCGTCCAGCCCCGCGTTGGTGAGCGTTCCCATCCGGCGCAGCCTACCTCATCGCGTCACATCGCGTCGGGCGCGCGCACGCCGAGGAGCGCGAGGCCCTTCGCCAGCGTCGCGCGCGCCGCATCGACGAGGAGCAACCGCGCGCCTCGGAGCGCCGCGTCCTCGACGAGCACGCGCTTGGCGCGATCCTGATTTCCCGCCGTCAGGAAATGGCTCGTCGCTTGCGCCAGGTCCAAGAGGCAGCGCGTGACCAGCGACGGCTCGAACGCGTCGCACGCCTCGGCGACGGCGTCGGGAAACCGGGCGAGGGCCAGCATCACCGCGCGCTCTTCGGCCAGCGTCAGCAGCGCGACGTCGGCCGACTCGGGCAGCCCACCGGCCTTACGTACGATCGACGCGAGGCGCGCATGTGTATATTGCACATAAGGCCCGGTCAGCCCGTCGAAGTTGATCACGTCCTCGAGCTTGAACGTGTAGTCAGACGCGCGCAGGTTCTTCAGATCGCCGAAGACCACCGCGCCGACGCCGATCGCCTCCACCGTCTCGTCCAGGCGCGAGCGATCCAGCGACTCGCTCGTCTCGCAGATCTCGCGCGCCTTGGCCACCGCCTCGTCGAGCACCTCGTCGAGGAAGACCACGTTGCCGCGCCGCGTGCTCATCCCGTGAACGCGCCCGAACGCCACGTGCGTCATCTTGTTCGACCACGCGAGCCCCATCGCCGCGAGCGTCTTTTTCAGCTGCGAGACGTGCAGCGCTTGATCCTGCGCGATGACGTACAAGGAGCGCGCGAAGTCGAAGCGCGCGTGGCGATCCAGAGCGGCGGCGATGTCGCGCGTCATGTAGAGCGTCGTCCCGTCCCTCGTCTTGAGGAGGACCGGCGGCTCTCCCGGCTCGTAGGGCATGTCGACGATGAGCGCGCCGTCGCTGATCTTGGTGCCGGGCTTCTCCGTCACCTGCTCGATGGCCGCCTCGAGGACGCCCGTGTACTTGCTCTCCCCCTCGAAGGCGAAGAACTCGATGCCCATTCGCGCGTAGATGCGCGTGAACTCCGCGATGCTCGTCGCGCGGAACTCGCTCCACTCGGCGAGCGCCTCCGCGTCGCCCTGCTCCATGCGGCGGAAGTAGAGGCGCGCCTCTTGATCGCGCGCTTCCACCGACGGCAGCTCGGCGGCGGCGGCCTTCGCCTTCTCCTCGAGCACGGCGAGCGCGGCGGCGAGATCGCCCTGTGGGACCTTCTTCTCGAGCCCCTTCACCTTTCCCTCGAGCTTCTTCTTCGCCTTGGGATCGGCCTCCTTCGCGAGCTCACCTCGCGCCTCCGCGAGCTCTTGCGCGAGCTTCTTCGTCTCCTCGGGCGCGCGCATTTGGGCGCGCAGCGACTCGGTGTCGGCCTCCTTGTTCGCGCGGACGTAGACCTCCACGAGGTGCTTGGCGTCGGCGCGGCGGGCGGGATCGCCGAGGCGCTTGAAGCCGGTCGCGAGGAGGCCGAACTGCTTTCCCCAGTCGCCGATGTAGTTGATGCCGACGACGCGATACCCGCGCGCGACGTGGAGGCGGCTGACCGCGGCGCCGATGACGGTGGAGCGGATGTGATGGAAGGCGAGCGGCTTGGCGATGTTCGGCGAGGAGAAATCGATCACGACCGTCTTGCCGGCGCCGTCGTCGTCCGTACCGAAACCGGCCTCGCGCGCGGCCGGCACGATCGCCTTCGCCAGAGGAGCGGACGCGAGGAACACGTTCACGTAGGGGCCGACCGCTTCGACCTTCTCGTACGCCGCGTCGATCGCGAGCGCCGCCGCCACCTTTTTCGCGGCCTCCGGCGGCGCAACCTTCACGCGCGTCGCGAGCTGGAAGCACGGAAGCGCGAGATCCCCGCGGCCGGCCTCGGGGACGCGGAGCTGCGACTCGAGCTGGGCGAGATCGTCCGCCGGCAAGCCGAGCGCGTGCGCGGCCGCCGCGACGAGGGCGCGTCGAAACGGGGAAAGCGGAGAAGCCATGGCGCAAACTCGTACGAAAGCGCGAGGCTATTTGCAACAGGCGGCGGCACCATGCGCCGCAGCACGCGGTGAAAGACGAGCTACGGGCAGGCCACCATCGCCTTGTCGATCGCGAGATCGTCCAGATAGACGTCCACGCCGTTCGCCAGCGTTTGGTAGTGCGTGAAGCCGAAGTCGAACGAGCTCCACGGGGTCGCGAAGGCCCAGCCTTTTGCCGCCGGAACGTCCACGGCGACCGTACCGTCGACCCACACCTTCGCGGTGTCGGCGGGCGGTGCCCCCGAGCCGTCGTACTGCCACTGCACGCAGTGCCACGCGCCCGCGGTCATCGTCCCACCCTGCACGGCCTGCTCCGGGGCGGGGGCGACGGGGTGGTAGTTGAGCTGCATCTTCGCGCCGCCGCCGCCCATGTTCATGGTGACGTTGCCGGTCGACGCGTCGGGCGCGAGGCCGGTGCCCGACGCGTTGAAGAGCCACGAGTGAACGGCGAGCGGGAGGCCGTTGCCGCCTTGGTCCGAGTAAAAGACCATCGCGCGCCCGTAGAGGTTGTTCCCGGCGACGAGGCCGGCGGGCTTGGTCTGGTTCAGCGTTCCGCGCGCCGCGGCGCCCGCAGGGATCGTGATGTGCAGCGACTTGGCGCCGCTGTGCGGCTTCGTCGTGTCGACGGCCATGACGGTGCCGGTGCCGCTGACGCTCGCCTTCCACGGACCGACCGCCATCGCGTTCGTGATCGCGCCGGTGTAGCCCTCGAAGTCGTCGCAGAACGCGAGGCCCGTGCACGACGTTGGCGTGCCCGTGTCGCCACCGCCTCCGCTGTCGTTGCCGCCTCCGCCGCTGTCGTTGCCACCTCCGCCGCCGCCGCTGTCGTTGCCACCTCCGCCGCCGCTGTCGTCGGTCGGACCGCCGCCGCCCGCGTCCTCTGCCGTGTAGGTGCCTAGCGGCGCGCTAGAAGAGGAGGAGCACGCAACGGCGATCGGGACCATCACGGCGGCGAGGGCGAGGAGGCGGGGGCGTGAAAGCATGGGAAGTCAGGCTGCAGAAGCCGGGCCGACCGATGGATCGCCGCGGATCCCGCCAAATTCTCAGCCCGTTGCGCGCGCGGCCGCCCCTGGATCGGCGCCGCTTGATCGGTTTGATCTCGCACGTGTGATCGATCGATGCACTTTCCACGTGTTCCGTGACCGGGGCCTTTGGCTTCGGGCCGGTTCCGGGGTATTCCGCTTGCCATGTTCGACGGCAAGGTCGCGATCGTCACCGGGGCTTCGAGCGGAATCGGGTTGAGCGTCGCGCGAAAGCTCGTCGCCGAAGGAGCGAAGGTGGCACTCGTCGCCCGCACGCGCGACACGCTGGAGCGGATCGCGCGCGAGCTCTCGGCGAAGCGCGAAGGGAGCGCCGCGGCGTTCCCGTGCGACGTGAAGGACTTCGCGAGCCTCGCGCGCTTGCCCGGCCTCGTCGCGGAGCGCTTCGGCGGGCTCGACATCCTCGTGAACAACGCGGGACTGAACCACCGCGGCGCGCTCACGCGCCACACGCCCGAAGCGCTCGCCGACGTCGTCACCACCAACCTGACCGCGCCGATCTTCCTCACGCGCGCCGCGCTCGATCACCTGCGCCCGGGCGGCGCCGTCGTGCAGGTCGCGAGCTTGGCGGGAATGGTGCCCGTCCCCGGCGAGGCCACCTACAGCGCGTCGAAGGCCGGCATCCGCGCCTTCGCGCGCGCGATCTTGGAGGAGCTCGCCGCCGCCGGTATCCATTCCGGCTGCGTCTCGCCGGGACCCGTCGACACCGGGTTTTTCGGCGACGTCGAGGACGTGCCGCCGCTCGTCTTCTCGCAGCCGATGAGCACCGCGGACGAGATCGCCGACGCCGTGCTCACGTGCATCCGAACGCGTGCGCCCGAGATCGCAGTGCCTGCGGCGAGCGGGCGTTTGGCGACGGCGGCGTACGTGTTCCCGCGCCTGGCGACCGGCATCCGTCCGCTCCTCGAGCGCAAGGGCGCGAAGGCGAAGCGCGCGTACATGGCGAAGAAGGGGCGCGCGTGAAGGAGTTCCTCGGGGCCTTCAAGGCCCTCCGCCACGCGCCGCGCGCGCTGTGGATCGTCATCCTCGCCTACACACTCGACACGACGGCGTACTTCGGGATCCTCCCGCTGATGAAGCCGTTCCTGGCGCAGGACATCGGCATCCGCCCCGAGCACGCGAGCACGTGGGTGTCGCTCTTCACGGGGCTCATCTCGCTGTCGGCGGTCTTCGTCGGCAAGTCGCTGGAGCAGAAGCTCGGCATTCGCAACGGCCTCCTCATCGCGCTCGCGATCTCGATGATCGGCCGCGCGGTGTACGGAGGGGCGCCCTTCGCGGGCGGCGCGATCGCGGTGGCGGCATCGCTCCTCATCGTCGGACTCGGCGACGGCGTGCTCGTGCCGATCTCGTACGCCGGCATCAAGCGCTTCACGACCCCCGAGAACAGCTCGATGGGGTACGCGATGCTCTACGCCATCTCGAACCTCGGCATCACCTTCATCGGCCCCGTCTCGGCGAAGGTGCGCACGCTCTTCGATTTGCGCCACGCTGCCGGGACGTCGGCGCTCTCCGGCTTCAACGCCGTCAACTGGGTGTGCTGGGGAGTCACCGCGGCGACCGTGCTCGTCGTCTTCGTCCTGATGCCCCGCGAGACCGCCGCGAAGGCGGGAGGCGACGGCGCGACCAAAGGCACCGGCGCCGTCAAAGAAGAGGGAAAATCCCCCTTCCGCGACCCCCGTTTCATGTTCTTCATCTTCATGCTCTTGCCGGTGCGCACCCTCTTCGCGCACCAGTGGCTGACGATGCCGGAGTACATGCTTCGCGCCTACTCGAAGGACGTCGCCGATCACATGGAGTGGCTCGTCGACTCGGCGAACCCGATCATCATCTTCTTCGGCGTCCCGATCTTCGCGGCGCTCACCAAGCACCGGCACGTCCTCACGATGATGATCCTCGGCACCGCCGTGAGCGCGGTCGCCCCCATCCTGCTCTGCTTCGGCGAGCACGCGTCGCTCCTCATCGTCTACTTCTTCGTCTTCTCGATCGGCGAGGCGCTATGGTCGTCGCGCTTCTACGAGTACGCCGCCGATCTCGCGCCGGCCGGACGCGCCGCGCAGTTCATGGGCGTCGCGACGTTGCCGTGGTTCTTGGCAAAGGCGACGACCGGGTTCTACTCCGGCTACGTCCTCGAGCGCCTGTGTCCGGCGGAAGGGCCGCGCAACACGGCGCTCATGTGGGCGATGTACACCGTCATCGCCGTCACGAGCCCGATCGGCCTCATCCTCGCGCGCAAATGGCTCCTCGTGGGGATGATGCAACCCAAGAAGGTGGAGGCGCCGGCGCTCGCGTGAAGCTCCGCGAATATCGCAAGAAGCGCTCCGCCGAGGCGACGAACGAGCCCTTCGGCGGAGAGCCTCCCGAGGAGGCGGGCCCGACCAAGCGCGGCGCCTTCGTGGTGCACCTCCATGACGCGACGCGGACGCACTACGATCTGCGGCTCGAGATCGGGCACGTGCTCGCGAGCTTCGCGGTGCCGCGCGGCCCGAGCCTCCGGCCCGAGGACAAGCACCTCGCCGTGCACACCGAGGATCACCCGCTCGAGTACCTCGACTTCGAGGACGTGATCCCCGACGGGCAATACGGCGCCGGCCCGATGATCGTGTGGGATCGCGGACGCGTCGACTACCTGGAGGCGCCGGCCGAGGAGGGGATCCGCGCGGGGAAGCTGGATTTCTGGCTCACCGGCTACAAGCTCGGCGGACGCTACGCGCTCGTGCTGCTGAAGAAGCAGACCAAAGGCGCTGGGCCGAAAGAGTGGCTCCTCCTCAAGAAGAAGGACGCGTTCTCGGATCCGGCGCGCGACGTCGTGACCGAGCTGCCGCGCAGCGTGCTCAGCGGTCTCACGATCGACGAGCTCGCGGGCGCGACCGAGCGCGGCGCGAAGCTCGAAGAGGAGGGCGCGAAGGCGGGGGGCAAGGAAGGGACGGTCGACGCGCTCGCCGTCACTCCGATCGGCGAGGCGCGCGCGACGTCTGCGCCGGCGGGGCCCGGCTTCGATCACGAGATCGTTCTGGGAGGTGTGCGGGTGCTCGCCGCCAAGATCGACGACGACGCGATCGTCGCGCGCGGAGGTCGCGACGTGCGCGAGCTCTACCCGGAGGTCGCGCGCGCGATGACTGCGCTGCCTCCGACCGGCGCGGTCATCGACGGCGAGATCGTCGCGTTCGACGAGACCGGGCGGCCCAACCCAGCGCGGCTGGCGCAACGAATCGCGCGCGCAGCCACCGGCGACGTTCACGGCGCGGTGCTCGACGCGCCGGTCACGTTCCTCGTCCGCGACATCCTCGCGATCGGCACGCGCGATCTACGCCCCTTGCCGCTCGAGAAGCGGCGCGCCCTCCTCACGAAGCTCCTGCCCGCGCGCGGCGTCCTCCGCGCGACCGACACGTTCGACGGCGACGCCGCGCCATTGATTGCATTCTGCAAGGAACACGGCCTCCCCGGCATTTTGTCGCGCCGCCGTGACGCACCGTACGACGCGCCGCCGTCGTTCCTCGTCGTGACCGAGACCAAGGGCGTCGAGAACGCCGACGCCGCCGCGCCGATCCCGCCCAAGCGCGTGCCCGTCACCAACCGAAACAAGATCTTCTGGAAGGACGAGGGCTACACGAAGGGCGATCTCGTCGATTATTACGAAGCGATCGCGCCCGCGATCTTGCCGTACCTGGAGGAGCGGCCCATCGCGGTCGTGCGCTACCCCGACGGCATCCACGGCAAGAATTTCTACCAGTGGAACGTTCCGCCCGGCATGCCGCGGTGGGTCGGCTCGTTCGCGCTGCGCGACGAGGAGAGCGAGCGCGGCGAGAAGCGCGTCTTCATCGTCGACGATCTTCCGAGCCTCCTCTACATCGCCAACCTCGCGTGCATTCCGATCCACGTGCTCGCGTGCAAGCGGTCGAGCCTCGACGCCTGCGATTTTTTGACGATCGATTTCGATCTCAAGCTCGCGAAGCTCGAGAACGCGATCGCGCAAGCGCTGACCTTGCGGCGGCTGCTCGACGCGATCGGGCTCGTCGGATACCCGAAGACGTCGGGGCAGTCGGGGCTGCACGTGCTGGTGCCGCTCGGTGAGGGCGCGGGGTTCCCGACGGCGCGCGCGCTCGCGGATTTGCTCGGGCGGCTCCTCGTGCAGGAGCACCCCGAGACCGCGACGATGGAGCGCGTGGTGAAGAAGCGCGGCGACAAAGTGTACGTCGACACGGGTCAGACCGGCCCTGCGCGCACGATCGTGGCGCCGTACTCGGTGCGTGCGTACCCGGGAGCGACGGTGTCGACGCCGCTCCAGTGGGACGAGGTCACGCCGTCGCTCGATCCCTCGCGCTTCACGATCCGCTCGGTGCCGGAGCGGTTTCGCGCGGAGGGAGATCCGATGGCGCCGATGCTGACGGCGACGCCGGACGTTCCCGCGGCGGTCGGGCGGCTGGAGGGCCTGCTCGCGCGGGGGTGACGCGGCTCCCCGGTGCTCCGAAGATGAGACGTGCCGCGCCGACGACGCGCGGTATTCATTGTAAATGAGTCGCACGTCAGCCTTCGCCGTTTCCGCGTTATTTTTAGTAATCTCAGCAGCATCCTGCGGTGGGGACGACGTCACGATCGCGCCAAAGGACGGGGGCGCGACCGCCTTCGACGTGACCGTTCCCGGCCCTGCGGCGGATGGAGGCGACGCGGGGCCCGGCGACCTTCCCTTTCCCGCCGTGACCGGCCAACAGCACATCACCGGCCTCAAGGGCGCCGTCGACGTTCTGCGCGACAAGTACGGGGTCGTCCACATCTACGCCACGACCGCCGAGGACGCGTTCCGCGTGCAGGGCTACCAGGTCGCGCTCGATCGCACGTTCCAGGTCGAGTTCTTGCGCCGCATCGCGACCGGACGCATCGCAGAGATCCTCGGCGATCAGTCGCCGTCGCTCATCGATCAGGACATCACGATCCGATCGATCGGCCTGCCGCGCGTCGCCAAGCAGATGTACGACGCGCTCGCGCCCGACGTGAAGGCGTGGGTCGACGCGTACGCGGACGGCGTCAGCCAGTGGAACGCGCGCGTCGTCGCCGGCCAAGAGCACTACCCCGACGAGATGTTCGGCATCCGCAAGCAGATCTTCGAGCCGTGGACCGGCGCCGACGTCCTCGCGGTCGAGCGACTCCTCGTCCTCCAGCAGAGCACCGGCTCGGGCAGCGAGATCAGTTTCACCAAGTTGGTGCAGGCGGTGAAGACGACCTTCGCGCCCGGCGCCGTCGATCCAAACCTCGCCAAGCGCGCGGGCCTCCCCGTCGATCTGTTCCGGTTCGCGCCGCTCGATCCGGCGACGGCGATGGATGGCCTCCCGAACGACACCGGTCTCGCCAAGATGCCCGTCGCTCGAAGTCGCAAGCCGGCGCCCTCGCCGACGTCTGCCGTGCAAGCGCCGCGCATTCCCGCGGCGACGCTCGCGGCCACCGAAGCGTTCAACGCCGCGCTCGAAGCGGCGGGCCATGTCGTGGGCGATCGCCCCGACGTCGGCTCGAACAACTGGGTCGTCGGGCCCAGCCTCACCGCGACCGGCCACGCGATGCTCGCCAGCGATCCGCACCTTTCGCTGAGCGCGCCGTCGACGTGGTGGATGGTCCACATCAACGTGAGCGATCCCAAGCAGCCGCTCAACTTCGAAGGCGTCAGCTTCCCCGGCGTGTTCGCCGCGGTCATCGGCATCAACGACTCGATCGCGTGGGCCGCCACCGACGCGAACTACGACGTGACCGACGTCTACCAGGAGACGCTCACCGCCGACGGAAGCGGCGTCGTCTTCAAGGGGCAGCCGGTGCCGTTCACCAAGCAGCACGAGAAGATCAACATCGCGGGCGGCGGCTCGTACGAGTGGGACGTGCTCATCGTCCCGCACCACGGGTACATCATCCCGAACATCGGCGCCGATCACGCCGTGCACCCGCCGCTCCCGAGCTCGCTCAGCGTGCGATGGACCGGCGATCGGCCGACGACCGAAGTGGACGCGATCGTCAAGGTGATCCAAGCCAAGAACGTCGAGGACGCACGGAGCGGCTTCCGTAAATTCTCGGTGGCGCCGTTCAACTGGGTCGTCGCCGACACCCACGGAGACATCTTCTATACGTCGCAGTCGCAGATCCCGCTGCGCGACAAGGCCGCGTACACGTGGAATCCCGCGACCTACTCGGGGACCTTGCCGTGCATGATCCTCCCCGGCGACGGCACCGCCGAGTGGACCGGGAAATTCATGGACGAGGCGAACGTGCCGCACGTGAAGAACCCGCCGAAGCACTACGTCGGCACCGCGAACGGCGATCCGTACGGGGGCCTGCTCGACAACGATCCGTCGAACGACAAGCTCCCGAACGGCGATCCGATCTACACCGGCTGCTTCATGGACACGGGGTTCCGGGTTGGGCGCGTGCACGAGCGGATCGAGACGGTAGGCCACCCGATCACGATGGACGACATGGCCGCGTTCCAGGCCGACGCGAAGTCGCCGTTCGGGCGCCTCCTCGCGCCGAAGCTGCTCGATGCGATCGCCCACGCGCAGGCCGAGAAGACGACGCCGGGGAGCCACCCCGACTTGACCGCGCTGGTCACGAGCGCACGCTACTCGCCGGCCCTGATCGCGGAGGTCGCCGACGCGCTCGGCAAGTGGAAGACCGACAGCGACTACGACGCAGCGGCCGGCGTCTCGCTCGACGACGACAGTCTCCTCGCGGACGCGAAGGAGGCGACGGCGAGCAAGGCCACCGCGATCTTCAACCTCTGGAAGGTCGCGATGGTGTGGGCGGTGCTCGGTGACGAGTGGACCGCGATGGGCAACATCCGCGCGTTCGAGATGTCGGTGGCGCTCGCGAACGTGATGCTTCCCGATCCGACGACGCTGAAGACGTACGACGCGACGCTCAAGGACAGCATCTTGTTCGACGACCTGGCGACCGCGGCCGTCACGGAGACGCGGGATCAACGGGCCATCCTCGCGCTCCTCGACACGCTGGACGAGCTCGCCAAGCGTTTGGGGAGCGACACCAACGGCTGGCGCTGGGGCAAGCTCCACCGCGTGCGCTTCGACTCGATCATCCCGCTGTGGCCGACGCTGTCGATCCCGCCGCCGAGCGATCCGATCTTCCCGGACGGGTTTCCGCGTCACGGCGACGGCTACAACATCGACGTCGCGAACGTAGCCTTCGCGCGCACGCTGGCGGCGACGCAGTTCCATTACACCGGGGGGCCGAGCCAGCGCCTCGTCGTCGACATGACGCCCACCGGGCCGGTCGCGCGCAACGTGCTCCCGGGCGGCGAGGTCTGGTACACCACCAGCAAGCACATGCGCGACGAAGCCGAACGGTGGCGGAAGAATCAGAACCGACCGATGCCCTTCGCGCGCGCCGACGTGATCGCGGAGGCCGAGGACCACCTGCTCTGGACCAGTCCCTGATGCGCCTCGCGGTCACGTGCATCTTCGCGCTCGGGTGCAGCGCGACGCACGTGGCCGCGGTGGACGACGGCGACGCCGGGCCACGCGTGCGCGCGACGCCGGAGGCCGGTGCCGACGACGGCGGGGACGCGGGATCGGGCTTTTGCGCGAAACGCTCGCCGCGCGCGACGTTCTGCGACGACTTCGAGGCCGCGACCCTCGGCGCGGCATGGGACCTCGTGCAGCAGTCTCCACCGGGCCTCGCGGCGCGCGATCTCGCCGCGTTCGTCTCGCCGCCGGCGTCGCTCACCGTCACGACCAAGAGGCTCGGCCCCGGCGATCTCGGCTCCATTTTCTTGCGCAAGACGGTGACCGGCACTGCCTCGCGCGCCGTCCTGGGCTTCGACGTCTACGCCGACGATCCGCAGCCCGAGGGCACACTCGCGATCGCGACGCTCGATCTGTCCCTCGATCACCTCCTCACCTTGTACTTGCTCGACGATGATCCGGTGTCCCGGGCGCGACGCTGACCGAGACGCCTGCCGCTGGCGCGACGCGGCGCAATCCCCTCGCGCGCGTGCCTCCCGCCGGCACGTGGACGCGCATCGAGGTCGAGGTCGACGCGGCGGCAGGGCTCGCGACGGTGCGCGTCGGCGGCGTGATCGCGCTGCGCACGGGGATCGCGAAGGCGCCGGCGATCGATCCGACGATTCGCGTGGGCGCGCTCGTCACCGGTCCCGCGAGCCCCTACACGCTACGCTTCGACGATGTGACGCTCGATCTCTTCCCGTGAGGCCTGGCGGACCGGCGTTCGAGCATTTACTCTAGACGGGTGCGAGGCACCAAAGACCGGATCATCGACGCCGCCGTGGAGCTCTTCAACCGGTCCGGCGTCGCGCAGGTGACGACCAACCACATCGCGGCGCACCTGGAGATGAGCCCGGGGAACCTCTACTACCACTTCAAGAACAAGGAAGAGATCATCCGCGCCGCGTTCGATCGCATGAACGTCGAGGCGGACCAAGTGTGGACGTTCGACCCCGACGCCGGCGTGAGCGCCATCCACCGCATGCTGACCGGCAACCTCGGTCTCTACGCGAAGTACCTCTTCTTCGCGCGCGAGCTGCCGGCGCTCCTGCGCAGCGACGCGACGCTTCGGCGGCGGTACCGGAAAATTCATAGGATCCGGATCGAGCAGCTCGAGGACACGCTCCTTCCGCTCCTCGCGCTCGGCATCTTGAAGAACCTCGGACCCGACGACTTGATGACGCTCCTGGAGAGCTCGTGGATCATCGGCCTCTTCGGTCTTCCGTACTCGGAGCTCGCCGGGCGCGGGACGACACAAGAGGAGATCCTCCGCACCGCCGGGATGGTGATGCACCTCTTCAAGCCGTACATGGAACCGTTCGCGTACGACGCGCTGGTGGCGCTCGCGGAGGGTGATTTGCGCGCGGCGACGGAAGAAGCGCCGCTGCGCGCGACGTCGTAGCAGAGCTGTACCGATCCGGCCGCGCCGACGGTTCGATGCTAAGGTTCTGAGCGATGCAGTTTCGCTTCGGCTCGATCCCCGTGCGGGTGCACGCGTCGTTCTTCGTGATGACGGTGATCCTCGGCGCGACCGGCGCGCGCGATCCCGCGCGGATCGCGATCTGGGTCGGGGTCGTCGCCGCGAGCATCTTCGCGCACGAGCTCGGGCATGCGTTCATGGGCCGCGCGTTCGGGCTCGCGCCTGCGGTCGAGCTCTACGCGATGGGCGGCCTCACGTCGTTTGCGCCGAGCAAGCCGCTCTCGAATGGGCGGCGCATCCTCATCAGCCTCGCGGGGCCGGCGGTCGGGCTCGTGGTCGCGGCGATCGTGCTGGTGACCGGCGTGCTCGGCCTCACGCCCAATGTGCTCGGCAGCGGCGAGCACGACTCGCTCGCGCTGACGACGACGCAGACGCTCATCTTCGTGAACGGCTACTGGTCGCTCTTCAACCTCTTGCCGATGCTCCCGCTCGACGGCGGCAACGTCACGCTCCACACGCTGAACGCGCTCACCCAGGGCAAAGGGGAGAAGGCGGCGCTCATCGTCTCCCTCGTCGTCTCGGTCGCCGTCGGCCTCGGCGCGCTCGCGACCGGGTGGATCTGGATCGTGATCCTCTGCGTATCCTTCGCGGTCCAGAACGGCCGCATGCTCGCCCAATCGAAGCGCGGCGCCGACGAAGGACCGCTCCGCGAGACCCTCGCCAAGGCCGTGTCGGATCTGAACACCGGCAACGCGCGCGCCGCGATCACGGGCGCCGAGACGGTGGCGGCGAACGCCGACAGCGCCGAGCTGAAGGTCGAAGCATTGCGACTCCTTGCGTACGGGCTCGTCGCGGACGGGCGCTGGTCGCAGCTGATGACACTCCTGGAAGGTGGCCTCGTCCGCGCCATCGCCGACGACGATCTCGCCCGCTTCGAGACCGCCGCGCGCGACTCCGGCAGCCGCGAGGTCGCCGAGGCCATCGCGGCCATGCGCGCCCAGCGCACGCACGCCACCGACGTCCGCTTCAACGCGGGCTGACCTCGTAAACGTGGCGCTGGGCCACGTCGAGGACTCTCAGAGCGCGGAGAGGCGGGTCATCATCGAGCCACAGAGATCCGAGCCGGCGTTGCGACCGCGTTCGATGTTGATGCCCTCTTTGAAGATCGCCGCGGCGTTCGACTCGTTGCCGAGGAGCGCGTGGCAGGCGCCGAGCATCTCGTAGTCTTCGGGCTCGTTGTAGCGCGAGACCATCTCGGTGAGCGGCTCCAGCGCCGCGCGGTGGGCGTTGAAGAGGTTCTCGGTGTTCTTCATGCCTGGCCGCTTCGCGAGGATGAGGAGCTTCAGCGCCTGACGCTGATCCTCCGGGCGGTTCTGCATGAACGTGGGGCTTGCGTAGAGCTTCGCGTACGCGACGTACGCGTCCTCGTGGTTCCCCGCGCGCGACAAAGACACGGCGGTCTTGACCGTCGCGACGAGCGCTTCCTTCGACATGGGGTCCATTCTATCACCCTTGCTGGGGGCGTCACTTTTGCGGGGTTTTGGCGTTTTCGCCGAGGCGGACGACGAGCGGGCCGTGATCGCTGGTGCCGAATTCTCGCTCGATCGTGGAGGTCTCGGGGACGAGGTCAGGGCTCGACAGGACGTAGTCGAGCCGCCAGCCGACGTTCTTCGCGCGGAGGTTTCGCCAATAGGGCCACCACGAGAACATCGCCTCGTCGGTCGGGAAGAGCGCGCGCGACGTGTCGACGAGGCCTGCGGCGAGGAGCTGCTCGAAGAGCTTTCGCTCGGCGGGGCGCTGGCCGATCGACTCTTCGTCGCGCTGGTTGGGGTGTACGTCCATCGGCGCGCGCGCGACGTTGAGGTCACCGCAGAGTACGATCGATCGACCCGCGCGCCGGGCCTCGCCGACGTGCGCGACGAGCGCTTCGAGAAAATCGATCTTCGCCGCGTAGTCTTTGCCGCCGTTGGGCACGTAGATCGAAAAGAACGACGCATCCCCCGCGCGCGCCTCGACGATGCGCGTCTCGAGATCGAACGTCGGGTGCGAGAAGCGCACCTCGGGGAAGGTGGATTTTTTGAGGTGGATGCTGACGCCGGAGTAGCCGCCCTTCTGGCCGTGCCAGTAGCTCGCGTACTCGGGGAAGAGGAAGAGCGCTTCTTCGATTTGGTCGGGCGCCGCCTTGATCTCCTGCAAGCAGAAGACATCGGCTTTCACGCGCTCGCTCCACGCGATCACCTCTTTGACGCGCGCGCGCAGGCCGTTGACGTTCCACGTGCCGACGATCACGCGTGGTCCTGCTTGGCGAGCGTGCCGTCGTGGGACGCGCCGTCGACGTCGACGTACGCGTGGCCGTCGACGAGCGTGACGGTCCACGACTGTCGGCGCGCGTCCTTGGAGATCGCGCCGATCAGCCCGGCGTCGGCGAGCCACACGTCGACGCGCCCCAGCTCCTTCGGCGGCCGCGGGAGCGCGGCGATCTCGTCGCGAAGCTCGCCCGCGCGGCGCTCGTCCGAGAAGAACGCCGACACGCGCGCGCCGGAGCTCTGGCTGAGCGCCTTTCGGAGCCGCTCCCACGGGACGCGCCCGCACGTGACCCACGCCGTCACGTCGCCGCGCGCGTCCTTCGCGATCAGATCCGGCGCGTCGCGATCGGAGAGGCCTTGTCCCATCTCGAGCCCTTCCTCGTAGAGCGCGCACCACGCGAGCACACGCAGCGCGACGTGCTCCATGGTCTCCGACGGATGGCGCGCGACGATGAGCGACTGCGCGACGTCGACCTTGCGCTCCGCGTCGGAGAGCGCGATTTTGAATTCCATCCGCGTCGCCGTTAGGGCCATTTTGAAGCCTATTTCGCGTATTTCACGCTGCATCCGTAGGCGCGCGTGTCGTTGACGGCGACCGGACGGCCCGCGGCGAGATCGCCGAGCGCAGCGTCGACGTAATTGACGAGCTTGCCGCCCGTGGGCGACTCGCCTTCGCCATCCGGCGAGTTGTCGATCGCGCCCTTGTAGACGAGCACGCCTTGCGGATCGACGACGTACAGGTGCGGCGTGTTCGTGGCGCCGTAGGTGTGCCCAACGTCTCCCGACTCGTCGAGGAGGATCGGGTTCGGCATGTCGTAACGCTTTTTGCCGTCGACGTTCTTGTCGAGACCGCTCCCCTGCTTTCCAGGGGCCGACGAGTTGATCGCTAGCCACACGATTCCTGCGCCCATGTGCTTCTTGGCGGTGCCGACGAGCGAACCCTTCGTGTGCGACATGCGCACGAAGGGGCACTCGGGGTTGAACCACTCGAGGACGACGGTCTTGCCGAGGAGATCGTGGAGGCTGGTGGTCTTGCCGTCGAGATCCTTCAACGTGAAATTGGGCGCGGGCTTTCCGACGGTCGCGGTCGTGGTCGTGGGCGTGGTCGCGGTCGTGGTCGTGGTCGTGGTCGTGGGCGCGGGCGCGGTCGTGGTCGAGGTCGCGGGCGCGGTCGAGGAGGGGGCCGGCGTGCATGCGGCGAGCGTGACGGCGGCAGCGGCAACGAGGAATCGCATGGTCACGCCCTCCCGTAGACCGGCAGCGCCGCGCCAGAGACGTCACGCGACGCGTCGGACAAGAGAAAGGAGCACACCGCCGCCGCCGAGTCGGTCGTGACCCAGCGCGCCGGATCGACGTCGGGCATCGACGCGCGGTTGGCCGGCGTATCCATCGTGCTCGGCAAGATGCTGTTGACGCGCACGCCGTGCTCCAGCACCTCTTGCGCGACCGCCTGCGCGAGCGCCACCACCGCCGCCTTCGACGCGCCGTACTCCGCGGCGTTCGTGCTCGTCCACGGACGCTCGACGGCGCGCGAGCCGATGACGACGACGCTCCCGTCCTTCGCGGCCACCATCCCCGGGAGTAGCGCCCGTAGCGATGCCAGCACGGTGTCCGCGTTCGCGCGCATCATCGCGTGCCAGGTCGCGTCGTCTTTGGACGCGTGAAGTGGCGTTCCTCCGCCCCATCCGCCTGCCACGAGGACCGCGCGCGTCGGGAAGCCGCCGAATCTCTCTTTCACCCGCCCCAGCGACGCCGTCCACGCCGGTGCGTCGGCGAGCTCGAAGGTCTCGACGAGCGCGCGCTCCGCGCCAAGCTCCTTCGCGAGGGCTTCGAGCCGCGCGCGCCCGCGAGCGAGATCCACGAGGACGACACGCATGCCGTCCTTGATGGAGCGCCGCGCCACCGCGCCGCCCAGCGCGCCTCCAGCTCCCGTCACCAGCACGATCGATTCCGCCATGCCGCGCAGGGTAGCGCCAAGTAGCGCCAAGCGGCGCGTTCAGTTCACGAGATCGTAGTGGTTCGCGTGCGGCGCCGTCGTCTTCGCTAGTCCACACGCGTGGAGTGCCGCGCGGCTGACCGGCGCGCCGTCATTGACGAGGTCCACAGCGGTGCAGCGCGTGTGCGGCGACGTCGTGCACCCCGCGGTCGGACGGATGCAGCCGGCCTGTCCGGTGCAGCGATCGTGGCACCCGTTCTCACGGCGCACGCGCTCCTGCTCGGCGACGCTCCGGTAGTAGCTCAGCACACGCGCGCCCTTCGCCTGCGCGCACTTCACCGCGTGATCGATCGGCTTGCCGGCGCAGGGCCCCGCGGTCTGGAGCTCCGCGCTGTCGGACGTGTACGTGTCCTCGCCGTCCCCTTCGTCCTGCGCGGAGTCCGAGGCCGAGCAGGCCACGGCGCCGAGGACCAGCGCGAACGCGATCGCGCCGCGGCGGACGAAAGTGCGAAGAAGAAGAGGCGACGGTCGGCGCGCAGGGTTCATGGGGGCTCCGTGAGGCACCGCGTAGGGCGATGTACGACCACGTACGAGCGAACTCCGTGCCAGCGAGAAAGGAAGCCGTTTCGTCGGCTGACGCTGCATTTCTCCTCTCCGAACGGCGCCCGGGAGCGGCGTGTCCGGCGGCACGGTCGGCGTCCGCTCCCGCTGCGTCTCGCGGCCGAGACGCGCTGGGGCCCGCACGCGCCAGCTGGCCAAAATCTCCGACCCGAACTATATGCGCACCATGCCGCTCACTCCCGAGATGAAGAGCCACTTCGACACGCTGGTCCAGAAGAACAAGGTCGTCTTGTTCATGAAGGGCAACAAGCACTTCCCGCAGTGCGGCTTCTCCGCGAAGCTCGCGGGCATGCTCACCGAGCTCGTCGGCAAGTACGAGACGGTGAACGTGCTCGCCGATCCCGCGGTACGCGACGGCATCAAGGAGTACTCGAGCTGGCCGACCATCCCGCAGCTCTACGTCGACGGGCAGTTCGTCGGCGGCTGCGACATCGTCACGGACATGTACTCGTCGGGCGAGCTCCAGAAGCTCCTCGGCGGCGAGGCGCCAAAGGTCGAGGTCCCGACGATTACGCTCAGCGCCGGCGCCGTGAAGGCCTTGAAGGACGCGACGAGCGAGCCCGGTGACGATCGCCTCCGCCTCGAGATCGCGGTCCTCGCGCAGGGCGCGTTCCAGCACGAGCTGTTCTTCGCCCCGAAGAAGGCGAACGACATGGAGGTCACCGCGAGCGGCGTCACGTTCCTCGTCGATCCTGCGTCGGCGAAGCGCGCGAACGGACTCGCGATCGATTTCGTCGAGACCGCCGACGGCGGCGCGTTCAAGCTCGAGAACCCCAACGAGCCGCCGCGCGTGAAGGCGATGAGCGTGAAGGAGCTGAAGGGGCTCATCGACAAGGGCGAGAAGCTCGAGCTCTTCGACGTGCGCACCCCCGACGAGCGCGCGACCGCGAAGATCGCATCGTCCGTTCACCTCGACGAGGCCGGCGAGAAGCGTCTCCTCGGCCTGCCGAAGGACGCGCGCATCGTCTTCCACTGCCACCACGGTGGACGAAGCCGCGCCGCCGCCGAGCGCCTCGTCAAAGAGGGCTGGCGCAACGTGTACAACCTCGAGGGCGGGATCGACGCGTGGTCGCAGCAGGTCGATTCGACCGTGAAGCGGTACTGATGAGCCACCACGAGACGGATTTTCACGGCAGCATCCCCGACGCGATCAAGAGCGCGATCGTGGGCGTCATCCCCGGCGCCGTCGTGCACGTCGAAGGGGCCGGCGGTCACTTCACGATCGACGTCACGAGCGAGGTCTTCGAGGGCAAGAACATGCTCGCGAGCCAGCGCCTCGTGTACGGCGCCATCGCGCACCTGATGAAGGGAGACCGCGCACCCGTTCACGCGGTCGACTCGCTCAAGACGCGCGCCCGCTGAGGCGGTACGATGCTGGAATGAACCGGCGTCCTTTGCTTGCGCTCGTCGCCGCCGTTGCCTCCGTGCTCGCGGCGAGCTGCAGCCACAAATCGGAGCCGGCCGCGGTGTACAACCCCGACTGCACCGAGGTCGCGGGGCAGATCCAGCCGGACCTGAAGTGCACCGGCCTCTACGCTGACTTCGCGAGCAAGACGCTCGCGCCGACGGCGAAAGAGTACACGCCCGGCATGATCCTCTACGCGGACGGCGCCGAGAAGAAGCGCTGGCTGTACCTGCCGCCGGGCGCGACGATCGACACGACCGACATGGACGAGTGGCAGTTCCCCGTCGGCACCAAGACGTGGAAAGAGTTTCGCCTGAACGGCAAGCGGATCGAGACGCGCTACTACTACAAGCAGAGCGCGACGCAGTGGATCTGGGCGACGTACCGCTGGTCGGACGACGAGAGCCGCGCGCCGAGCCTCACCACCGGTGAAAAGGCCGTCGCCGGCACGCAGTACGAGATCCCCGACGAGCTGGGCTGCGACAAGTGCCACCGAGGCCGCCGCGACAAGCTCCTCGGCGTGGAGGCGATCGCGCTGGCGCAGCCGTCGGCGCAGGGCGTGACGCTCGCCTCGCTCGTCGCGGACAAGCGCCTCTCCGCGCCGCCCGCGAGCACGCAGATCGCGATCCCCGAAGACTCGACCGGCAAGGCCGTCGCGGCGCTCTCCTACATGCACATGAACTGCGGCGTCGCGTGCCACGTCAACGCGTCGTACGTGGAGGGAAGCGAGAGCGGTCTCTTCACGCGCCTGTCGGCGACGCAGCTCTTGAAGGGCGGCGCGCAGGTGAAGGACATGGACGCGTACAAGACCACCGTCGGAATCCTCGCGTCGCACAAGCAGCACTACACCTACGTGCAGCAGGGGTACTACGTGATCAAGGCGGGCGACTCGAGCAAGAGCTTGGTCGTCGCGCTGACGGCGCTGCGCGACGGCAAGGAGCAGATGCCGCCGATCGGGTCGCACGTCGTCGACGACGTAGGGCTGGGGCTCATCAAGTCCTGGGTCGACGCGCTGCCGCCGAACTGAGTCGGAGTCGGAGTCGTTTCAATCCCCTCCCCCATCTCCTCCCGTCGTGCCGCCGTCGGCGCACGAGCAGTGCTGCGAGAACCACTAGGTCGTGCCCTGCCCTTAGGGCGGGGACTCACTTGCACTCGACCGGCTTCGTGCACGACTGGACGGTCTCGCCGTTTTTGCACGTGTACGTCGCGCACGGGCCCGTGCCGCTCTCGCACTCCGCGCTCGTCTTGCACGCCTGGTAGCGCTCGGCGCCGGTGATGCACGTGGGAAGGCACGACGTCTCGATGCCGAGCGGGAGAAACTGCATGCAACAAATGTTGGCGCCCGTGCAGTCGGCCTTCTCGTCGCACGCCTCGGGAGCGCCAAGCATGCAGAAGCTCCCGGCGCCCGAGAAGCCGCACTTTTGTACTCCGGCGTCGTTGGTCACGGTGTCGCAGCACTCTTGGCCGGCGTCGAGATCGCATTCGGCGGCGCCGCACGTCACCTTCCCGGGGTTCGACCCGCCCGCCGCGCAGGCGCCGACGGTCCACGTGCCGCTGAGGCCGCTGGTGCCCACGCACGTCGCGCGAAACGTGCCGGCGTCGCCGGCGCATCCGTAGTCGCAGCTCATTCCGACGCTCGGTCCGCAGCACCCTCCGCACTGCGTGCCTGCGGTGGGTGGCGTCGGGAAGCAGCCTCCCGCGCATCCCGGCGCAGAGCACTGCCACTGGCCGGACTGGCAGAAGCACGACTCGCAGCCGTACGTGCAGCCGCTCTTCTGCCCCGAGCACGCGCCGCTCGGCTGGGTCGCCGGACAGCCGGGCGGGTTGCCGCCGTCGCCGAGGCCGCCGTCCCCTCCGTTGGCCGGCCCGTCGCCCGCAGCCTCCGCCGAGCCGTCCGCGTTGGTGAAGCTCGCGTCGCTCGAGCCGCCGCACGAGCCAACGAGCCACACGCCGCCCAGCCCGACCAAAGCCACCGTAAGCACCCCCCACACCCCACGCGCGTTCATGGCAGGGAGCCTAGCAGGCCGCGCGCGGGGCGCCGCTCCCTCCACCTCCGACGTCAGGGCTGCCGGCGGCGTTGGCGCGGGTCGCGACTCTGCGGCTCATTGTCCTTCTTCCGCGCGTCGCGGAAGGCGGCGACCAGCGAGAGACGAAAATGGAGCACGGTGCCGGGCGTCGACTCGGAGACGTCGACCAGGCCGCCGACCTCGCCGTCCACCGCGAGGTAAAAGAGCGCGATCGGCATCTCCGCGCGCACGCCGGCGAGGAGGCCCAGGTTATCGCCCGTCACCGTCACGATGGGGACCGTGTTGAGGAGGACGCCCGAGGGCGCCGGCGCGACGAGCGCTTTGCAGTTCGACGGAAAGAAGAGATCGATCGGGCAGTCGCCGGACGTCGCGTGCCAGCGCTCGTACAGGAAGCCGAAACGGCCGAGGAGCGCGAGGCGCTCGACGCCGTCGCCGAAGAAGCGGTAGCTACCGCCGAGGGCGAACGACGGCGTGGTCCATCGTCCGTCGAGGCCGCTCGAGTCGAACTGGAAGCGGAAGAAGCCGCCGTAGGGCGGGACCTCGGCGTGGACTTCGATGCCGAAGGTGGTGAGGCCGACGACGCTCGGGAATGGAGAAGAATTCCCGATCTTCGCGACGCCCACGCCGACCGACGGCAAGACGCCGACGCGGCTGGGCAAGTCTCGCACGTCCTCGGCGCGCGCGCGGCCCGGGAACGCCGCGACGGAGGTGAACAGCGCGGCGGCGGCGATCGAGACGGGGAGCCAACGCATCGTTTCGATTCGCGTAGCACGTCGAGCCGAAGGGAGCCCGGAAACCGTCCGAGAACTTGCTTTGCGTGCGAACCCTAGCATTCTGTCGTTCTCATGGGCGCAGTCCAGTCGCAGCGAAAGAACGGGGCATCGAGGTCGGGGCATTCGGGCGCGGCGGCGCTCGTCTCGGCGTTCGCGCTGGCGATCGCGGCGTGCGGCGGTCACGCGGGGAACCGAGCGACCCCCCTCATCGCGCGCGATCCCGCGCAATCGACGGGCGTGCCCGCTTCGACGGTGACGACCTCGGCCGTCACGGACGACGCCGTCGGTGCGAAGACCGACGCGCCGAAGGAGAGCCCCCGCGCGACACTCGCAGCGTGGCTGAAGACGCGCATTCCCGCCGGCGGAGAGATCGTCGACGACGGGACCTCGCCGCTCTCCGTGGTTCACGTCGCGAAGAAGGGCGACACGTGGCAGTCGATCGCGAAGGCGTACCTCGATCTCACTGACGTGTACTTCGACGCGGACCTCGCCAAAGAGATCGTGAACGCCAACCTCCCCGACGCGAAGAAGGGCGTCCTCGAGGGCATGCGCTTCAAGATCCCGCACCTGCTCGACGTACCCTACAAGACAGGCGACGCCGAGCGTCTGGGGTGGCCCGAGGACAAGCAGATCCGTGGATTTTACGTGCGCGGCGACAGCGCAGCGCGCGCGGGCTTCCTCTCCATGCTCGATCACATGGCCGAGCGGCGCATCAACGCGATCGTCCTCGACGTCAAAGACTACGACGGCCCGCTGACCTACCCGTCGAAGGTTCCGCTGGCGATCGAGGTCGGCGCCACCAAGAACGCGCCCATCGCGGATTTCGCGAGGACGGTGCGCTTCGCCCACGCGCGGGGCATCCGCGTCGTCGCGCGCGTGTCGTGCTTCGAGGACGAGCTGATGGCCAAGGCCAAGCCCGAGATCAGCGTGCGCGGCAAATGGGGCGGGCCGTACGGCAACGGCTGGCTCGATCCCAATAACCCCGGCGCGCAGGCGTACCTCCTCGATCTCGTGAAAGAGGCGATGGACAACGGCGTCGACGAGATCGAGCTCGACTACGTCCGCTACCCGGTCTTGGCCATCAAGAACGCGGATTTCAAGCTCGATCCGAAGAACCCGCTCGCGAAGGTCGAGGTCATCACCGGCTTCGTGAAGAAGGTGCACGAGACGACGAAGGCGCGAAACGTCCCGCTGTCGCTCGACATCTTCGGCGTCGTCGCGCACGGCAACCACCTCGACATCGACATGCTCGGCCAGGATCCGATGATGCTCGCGCCCGAGTGCGAGGCGCTCAGTCCGATGGTGTATCCATCACACTACAACAAGGGCTTCTACGGATTCGAGGAGCCGGGCAACCACCCCGAGATCGTCGGCATCGGCACCAAGGGCACGCTCGAGCAGATGGCCAAACGGGGCGGCAGCGACACGCGACCTCTCGCCGTCGTGCGTCCGTGGCTGCAGGCGATGTATTACAAGTCGTCGGAGTACGGGCCCAACTACCTCGCGCAGGAGATCAAGAGCGCGGCGGAGTCGGGCGGCGTCGGGTGGCTGATGTGGAACCCGCAGCAAGACTGGAGCATCGCGTACCAGGCGGTGCCGAAGAAGCCGCGCTGAGCGCAGGGTGACTCGGCGCCGCTGGTGGATCGCGACGGCCTCTCGTAGGCTCCGCCGCATGCACAAGCGCGCGCTGCCTCTCGCACTCGGTCTCCTCTCGCTCGCGACGATCGACTGCGGCGGCACGCCCGCCGAAGCGATCCGCCCGAAGGACCAGACGTTCGCGGCGGCGATGGGCGAGCCCGGCGGAGGCGCAAGCGGCGGCACGTGCCGCGAGGTGGAGTCGTACGGCGAGCCGCTCGTCGTCGACTGGAAGCCGGAGCAGCGCGGCGACCTCGAGGTCCTCATGAAGGATGGCGTCGCGGTGGTCGCGTACAGCTGCAAGGGCCTGAAGGTCCTGAAAGACTGCAAGGTCGACGGCCAGTACGGCTTCCTCGGAATGACCAAGAAGGAGCAGCTCGTTCGCTTGCAGAACAGCGACGAGCTGAAGGCCAACCTCCCGCTCGGAGGCGTCGGCATCGCGGCGAGCATCGGCGGCGAGATGGATCGCGGGGCGACGCTCGACGTCGCCCTCATCCTCATCGGCAAGAAGAAGACGACATGGGCCAAGGTCGGGATGGACGACCTGAAAGGCGAGTGCGACGGGGCCACGCATTTCGTGAAAGGCGCCACGATCGGCGCGTTCGTGATGGAGACCGGATCGAAGGCGCAGGCGCGGACCGCCGCGCAGATCTTCGGCGCAGGGGCCAGCGGGGCGTCGGCAAGCGGCAAGAACGTGCGCAACCAGGACGGCGACCCTGGCGACTGCACCAAGTCGTCGCCCGATGCGACCTCGCCACCGACGCAGTGCCAGGCGCTCGTCCGCCTCGAGCTAAAGGCGATCTTGCCGAAGCCGCCCGCAGAAGCCGCGGCCAAGCCGGCGCCGCCGCCCGAAGCACCGAAGCACGCGACGATCGAGGTCCAAGAGGAGCCGTGCCCGAAGGGCCTCGTCTACGCCGACGGCAAATGCACCGAAGGGAAGAACGCGACGGCGTTCCTCTGCGATCCGGTGAACGGCAAGGAGTGCGCGGAGCAGTGCACGAAGGGCAACGCCGGGAGCTGCGCGGCCGCGGGCTCGCTCTACGCGAGTGGAAGCGCAGGCCTGCCGCACGACGACGCGAAGGCGCGCGAGCTGCTCGGCAAGGCGTGCGACGCGAACGACGCGAAGGGATGCGTGACGCTCGGGACGCTTCTCCTGCAGGGGCGCGGCGGCGCGAAGGATCCGGCGGGCGCGGCGAAGGATTTCGAAAAGGGCTGCCAGTCGGGCGAGGCGAAGGGCTGCGGAATGCTCGGCGTCATGGTGCGCGGCGGCGATGGCGTCGCGAAGGATCCGGCGCGCGCGGCCACACTCCTCCGTCAGGGCTGCGACGGCGGGGACGATCACGCGTGCGCGGCGCTGGGGCGCGTCCTCCTCGCCGGTGAAGGCACCGCGAAAGATCCGGTGAAGGCTGCGGTGGCGTTGAAGCGCGCGTGCGACGGCTCGCAGATCGCGGCGTGCAACGATCTCGGGCTCATGAGCGAGATCGGGAAGGATGTCCCCAAGAACGCCATCCTCGCGAAGATGGTCTACCAGCGCGCGTGCGTCCGCGGCGACTCGGACGCGTGCGTGAACCAGGGGCGCCTCGAGCTCGGGTTCGGCGGAAACGCCGACGCCGCCAAGCGCGCGTTCGAGCCGGCGTGCACGTTCAAACAGAACTTGGTCGCGTGCGCCGCCATGAAGGTGCTCTTCGGCGGCACCCAGGTCGTCATGCCGGGACCGCAGAGCATGGATCTCACGGCGAAGTGCAACGCCGGCTCGGTGCGCGACTGCGCGAGCGCCGGCGTCATCAACCTCGCCACCGGCAACGCCGGGTTCGGAAGACCGCAGGTCGAGCGTGCGTGCATGCAGGGCGATCCGCTCGCGTGCGCGGCGAAGGCCAAAAAATAGCCAAAACGAGGACTACGCGCGGGCGACGCCCCAGCGCCAGGCCTTCACCTCGGGCATGTCGTCTCCGTGCTCGCGGATGTACCGCGTGTGCTCGGCGAGCTTGGCGTGCATCCACGCCCTCACGGCGGCCCCCTTCTCGCCGAGCGAGGGCACGCGATCGATCACGTCGCAGACGAGGTGGTAGCGATCGAGATCGTTTTTCACCGTCATGTCGAACGGGGTCGTCGTCGTCCCCTCCTCCTTGTAGCCGCGCACGTGCAGGTTCTTGTGATTCGTGCGGCGGTAGGCGAGGCGGTGAATCAGCCACGGGTAGCCGTGGTACGCGAAGATGATCGGTTTGTCGGTCGTGAAGAGCGCGTCGAAGTCGCGATCGGCGAGCCCGTGCGGATGCTCGCCCGCCGGTTGGAGCTTCATCAGGTCGACGACGTTCACGACGCGCACGCGAAGATCCGGGAGGTGCGCACGCAAGAGATCGACCGCCGCGAGCGTCTCCAGGGTGGGGACGTCGCCCGCGCAGGCCATGACGACGTCCGGCGCCGTCCCGCCCTTTGCGCTCGCCCACTCCCAGACCCCGACGCCCGCCCGCGTGTGGACCTCGGCCTCTGCCATCGTCAGCCATTGCGGCGCCGCCTGCTTGCCCGCGACGATCACGTTCACGTAGCTCGTGCTTCGCAGGCAGTGGTCGGTGACCGAGAGGAGCGTGTTGGCGTCCGGCGGCAAGTACACGCGGATGACGTCCGCCTTCTTGTTCACCACGTGGTCGATGAAGCCCGGGTCCTGGTGGCTGAAGCCGTTGTGATCCTGGCGCCACACGTGCGACGTGAGGAGGTAGTTGAGCGACGAGATGGGGCGCCTCCACGGGATGCCGTTCGTCACCTTCAGCCACTTGGCGTGCTGGTTGAACATCGAGTCGATGATGTGGATGAACGCCTCGTAGCAGGAGAACATCCCGTGACGCCCGGTGAGGAGGTAACCCTCGAGCCAGCCTTGGCACTGGTGCTCGCTCAGCATCTCCATGACGCGTCCGTCGACCGCCACGTGATCGTCGCCCGGTAGGATCTCGGCCGACGAGTTTCGATTGGTCACGTCGAAGACGTCGCCCCATCGGTTGGACGCCGTCTCGTCGGGGCTGAAGACGCGAAAGTTGTGGGCGTCGCGGTTCAGGACGAGCACGTCTTTAATGAGCTTGCCTTGGACGCGCGTGGCCTCGGCGTCGACGCTGCCCGGTGAAGGGACGTCGATCGCGTACGCTCGAAAATCGGGCATCACGAGCTCTTTGCGCAGGATCCCGCCGTTGGTGTGCGGGTTCGCGCTCATGCGTCGCGTCCCCTTCGGCGCCAGCGCCGCGAGCTCCGGCAAGAAGCGTCCGCTCGCGTCGAAGAGCTCCTCGGGCCTGTAGCTCTTCATCCACGCCTCGAGCATCGCGACGTGCTCCGGGCTCTTCGCCAAATTGGAAAGCGGTACCTGGTGCGCGCGGAAGGTCCCCTCGACGGGCTTGCCGTCGACGACCTTCGGGCCCGTCCATCCCTTCGGCGTGCGCAGCACGATCATCGGCCACCGCTGGCGCGTGGTCACGCCCCTCGCGCGCGCGTCGCCCTGGATGCGTGTGATCTCGTCGGCGGCGTCGTCGAGCGCCTTGGCCATGAGCACGTGCATGCGCGCCGGATCGTCTCCTTCGACGAAGACCGGCGCGTACCCATAGCCGCGAAAAAGCTGCTCGAGCTCCTCGCGCGGGAGGCGGGCGAGCACTGTGGGGCCAGCGATCTTGTAGCCGTTGAGGTGCAAAATCGGCAGGACCGCGCCGTCGGTCTTGGCGTTCAGGAATTTGTTCGAGTGCCAGCTCGTCGCGAGCGGTCCGGTCTCCGCCTCACCGTCGCCGACGACGCAACAGACGAACAGATCGGGGTTGTCGAACGCCGCGCCGAACGCGTGCGAGAGCGCATACCCGAGCTCGCCCCCCTCGTGAATGCTCCCCGGCGTCTCCGGCGCGACGTGGCTCGGAATGCCGCCAGGGAAGGAGAACTGCTTGAAGAGGAGCGACATGCCCGCCGCGTCCATCGACACCTTCGGGTAGACCTCGCTGTAGGTTCCCTCCAGGTACGTGTTGGCGACGACCCCAGGCCCGCCATGCCCGGGGCCCGCAATGTAGATCGCCGACAGATCGCGCTCGCGGATGATTCGATTCATGTGCACGTAGACGAAATTGAGGCCTGGCGTCGTCCCCCAGTGGCCGAGGAGGCGCGGCTTGATGTGCGCGATACGCAGCGGCTCACGCAGGAGCGGATTCGCGAGCAGGTAGATTTGCCCCACGGAGAGATAATTCGCGGCGCGCCAGTACGCGTCCATCGTGCGAAGCAGATCGTGGCTCACGGGTGTGGTCATGGAGTCCCTTCGAGGAGTCGGCGTGTCTGGAGCGCAATGACGAGCTCTTCGTCGGTCTTCATCACGTGAACGGTGCACGCGCTTGGTGGTGTCGAGATGACAGGCGCGTGACGATCGTTGAGATCTTGGTCGAGCAGCATTCCCAGGTGCTCCAATCCCTGCACGATGCGTGCGCGCACCACGGAGGAGCGCTCTCCGATGCCGGCGGTGAAGACGAGCGTGTCTACCCCGCCTAAAACAGCTGCGAGCGCGCCGATGGCCTTCTTCGCGGCGTGACAGAAGAGCGCGACCGCGTCGGCTGCGCGCGGATCTTGCGCCTCACGCGCGAGAAGATCGCGCATGTCGCCGCTTCCACCAGAGACGCCAGCGAGGCCCGAGCGCCGGTTCACGAGATCGTCGAGGGCGGCAGCGTCGAGGCCTTCGGTCCGCGCGAGGTGAACGAGGACGCCCGGATCGAGATCGCCCGAACGCGTGCCCATCGGGATCCCGCCGGTGGGGGTAAAGCCCATCGTCGTGTCGATCGATCGCCCGTCGCGAACCCCGGTGAGGCTGGCGCCCGAGCCGAGGTGGGCCACGACGACGCGTCCACTCGCGGCGTGCTCGCCGGCCACGCGACGGAGCTCGCGCAGGACGAACGTGCACGACAGACCGTGAAAGCCGAAGCGCTCGACGCCCGCGTCGCCGTACCGATGCGGGAGCGCGACGAGGCGCGAGACGCGCGGCATCGTCCGATGAAACGCGGTGTCGAAGCACGCGACCTGCGGCGTCGTCGGGGCGCGCTGCACGAGCGCTTCGATGAGAGCGATCTCCGCGGGTAGGTGCTGCGGATCGAGCGGCGCGAGGCGACGAAGCTCGGCGAGCAGCGCGTCGTCGACCCGCGCGGGCCCTTCGTAGCGCGCGCCGCCGTGGACGACGCGGTGCCCGACCGCCGTCACCGCGTCGAGGCCACCGAACGGCGCGAGCTTCGCGAGGACGCTGGACGCCGCGGCGTCGTGGTCGCTCGGACCGCCGGCGCCGATGCGTTCGACGCTGTCCCTCATGAGCACCGAAGGCGGATCCGCGCCGTCGTACAGCGCGGCCTTCAGGCTCGACGATCCGGCGTTGAGCGTGAGAACGAGGCCGGCGGCGCTCACCCCTCGACCTCCGGCGGCTTGCCCCACCAGCTCTTCACCTTCTTGCCCGTCGCGACGTGCGGCGCCACCTCCGCGACGAACGCGGTGACCGCGGTGCGCATGGCCTGCGCGTCCTCCGCGCCGAGACCGCGCCCCGCGTACTCGATTTTTTCGAGGATCGCCGCCGCCTCGGCCAGGCCTGGCGCGTCGCAGCCGAGCTTCTCTTGCACCTCTCCGGTCGCGCGCTTCGCGAAATCGCCGGGCGTCTCGCCGAGCTCGGGCTCGATGCCCACATCGGCGAGGAGCGCGCGCGCGCGACGCCAGAGGTTCATGACGCGCGCGGTGGGCGGAACGGGCCACATGGGGCGTTCGAGGTGACGTAGCAAAATGGCGCGGCGAATCGGCGGAAACACGATCAAGAGGAAGAGGAGGAGCACGAAGGCCGCCGCAAGCAACCACATCAGGATCTTGGCGCCGAGCCGGAGCGCTTCACCGGCGGCCTCGCTCGCGTGCTCGGTGTCCGGCTCGTTCGAGGCTTGGCTCTCGTCCCCTTCGTCGCCGCTGCCGTCGCCCTTTCCGTCGCCCTTTCCGTCGCCTTTTCCGTCGCCGGTCCCGTCACCGTTTCCGTCGCCGCTGCCGTGACCGCTGCCATGGCCGCCGTGACCGCTGCCGCCCCCGTGACCGCCGCCACCGCCACCGCCACCGCCGCCACCACTACCGCCGCCACCGCTGCTCCCATGGCCGCCCCCGTGTCCGCGCCCCTTGCGGGTGCCCTTCCCCTTGCCCTGCCCGCTCTTGCCCTTTCCCTTCCCTTTGCCCTTCCCGTTCCCGTCTTTGCCGTCCTTCGCTTCCTTGCCGTCTTTCCCTTCTTTTCCGTCCTTGCCGTCGCCCTTGTGCTCTCCCTCGCCGTCTTTCGACGAGCCATCCTTCGCGTCCGGATCTTGCGACGTGCGAAACAGGTACGGCGAGACCGCGGCCGTCGCGCCGAGGACGACGAGCGTGAACGCGAACAGGACGAGGAGGCTGCCGCGACCAGGGCGGGCGACGGTGACTTGCTCCGCCTCTTCGGGCGCCGCGCCGAGCCGTCCGCCGCGCCGACCGAACTCCTGCCACGCGGTGAGGCCGAGCGAGTTTCGTGTCGCCAGGAAGACGAGCATCAAGAAGACGGTGCCGGTGAGGCAGACGAGCGTGAACGGATCCCAGATCGCGTGCTTGTTTCCGCCTTCGAACGTGGACACGGCGCCGTGGCGGTTCATCCAGAGAATGGCGGCGCCGACCGAGAGCGAGAGCGGGAACCACGCGGCGACGACGTCGAGGCGGCTCGCGACGCCGAGGTAGCCGCTGAGCGCCGCGATCATCGCGACGAGGGCGTACACGCCGATGGGCCCCAGCGTCGCCGCGAGCATCGTGCCGCCGATGAAGAGGAGAAGGAACGCGACGAAGACCACCGCGAGGCGAAGGCGCGCGAGGCCGAGGACGTTGCCGCCGACGTGACCGACCGCGGTGGCGACGATGATGCCGATGAGCGCCGCGATGTCGGCTCCTCCCCCTCCTCCGCTCGAGAGGAAAATGCTGACGACGAGGCACACGAGGCCCCACGCCGAGAAGACGGCGTACGCGAGCAGCACCGGCCAGGTACGGCGCAGCGTCCCCTTGACGCTCACGGCCACGCCCCCGCGCGTCCGGCCGGCGCGGCGCGCTGCCCTTGGTGCCGATCGACCGTTCGCGCGGCGCGGCTCGAGCCCTTCATGCCGACCATGCGGTGACGCCCCTCGACGACCTCGAGCTTGTAGACCGCGTCGGGCAGCGCGAGGAGGCCTTGCAGCGCGCGCCGTCCGCTCATGACGGCCATGCGCCGCAGCGCGATGCGGTGCGCGCGATCTTCGAGGCGACGCTCGAGGCGGCTCATGCGCGCGAGGAGCCCGTTCTCTTCGGCGCCGACGGCGTACGGAAGAAAGAACATGCGCTTCCACAGCTCACCCGCAGTGGGCTTGCGACCGGTGTCGTCGTCGTCGAGCCAGGTCTGGAACGCGGTGCGTGGCGGCGCGCCGAGCGCGTCGTCGGGGTCGTACCAGATCCAGGTCGTCTCGCGCGCCACGCGCGGCATCTGCGGCGGCGCCAGGCGCATCGTGACGACGATCGCGTTGTCGAAGGCGGTCTCTTCCTTTCCGCCGGAATTTCCCTGTTGCACGCCGTAGTCGAGGACGTTCTCGATCGGCAGTGTCGCTTGCCACTCCGCGCGCGCGCCAGCGTCGAGCCAGTGCGCGTGGTTGGCGGTGCTGCACGAGACGAGCTCGTGACGAATGAGGCCGTCGTCGCCGCGCGCGACCAAGAGCAGCGTCACTTTCTCGCCTTGCTCCACGAGGCGTTGCCCGATCGCGAGCCACGCCTCGACGAGCGAGTCGAGCGCGTCGTCGATGACGGCGGTGTGATCGAGCCAATCGGGAGGCACCCACGTGTCGAGCGCGACGACCACGCGACGCGCCGACGTCTCGCGGCTGTCCGGCTGCTTCACGATCATCTTGCGCGCGCGCATCGACAGGCCCCAATGGATGCGTCGCGTGTCGTCGCCAGAGACGTACTCGCGAAAGCGAAAGAGATCTTCCGTCGGGAAGCGGTGAGGACGCGACAGGATGTCCGGCTCTTCGGTCGACGACGGCGGCGGCGGGACGACTTCGGCCGGGCGCATCGACGGCAGAACGCGGAGGCGCGCCGTGGCGAGCGACGCGACCGGCGCGCTCGTGAGGCCGAGGAGATCCGTGAACGCCACGCGCAGCGCGGGCGCCTCGTACGTTCCGCGCGGCGTGCGCCTCAGTTGCTGGACGAGGGAGAGGCGCTCGTCACGCGCCTTCGGCGGAACGACGTGACGCACCTCGGTCGACAATCGCGGCGGGAGGATGCCGTGGAGCGTCAGGAAAAATCCGGGCGGCACGGGGACGCCGCGCAAATCCAGCCGATCCTCGGCGGCGGCGCCCGAGCGCGTGACGCCCGGCTCGAAGCGCCGATGGACGACCGCGCCGCGCTCGAGGAGGTTGTTCGAGAAGCGCTTGACCACGAACGAGCTGAGGAGCGCCGCCGTCGACGTCACGAGGTAGAACGCGCTCAGCGCGAGCACCGCGATGACGCCGAGCTCCGCCCATTTGTACGCCAAGGAAAGCACCAAGAACGCCAGTCCGGTGACGAGCACGAGCCCGCCGCGCGGCGTGACGATCGACGCCGCCCGCGCGATCGCGTCGAGGCGCGTGCGCTTGGTGAGCGCGCCCGCCTTACGGAGCATGTCGATCTGCATGCGCGCCTTGCGGATCGTTCCGATGAGCTGCACGAGGAAGAGCGGCACGAGGAGGAGGCCCGAGAAGAACGCGAACTTCGGGAGCGTGTTCTTGATCTCGCTCGTCTCGAAGAGCGTGAGGCCGCCGCTCACCACGAGGTAGGGCATCAAGAAGAGGAGCCCGAAGTGCATGAGGATGCGCGCGCGCGACTCGGCCGGCTCGTAGGTGCCTTCCTCGAGCGGATCGATGAAGAGTTTCCCCTTGCGCCACGACCACACCACCGGCAGTCCGTACTGGTCCTTCGGCGATCGCAAGAGGAGGAGGAAGCCGTCGAGCCAGCCGACGATGCCGCCGAAGCCGCACGTCAAGAAGGTGAGCGCGCCGTACGCGACGCCGACCGCGACGTTGCCGAGGATCATCCGGTGCGCGCCGGTCCATCCGAGGAAAAACCACAGGATCGCGACGGTCTCTTTGCTCGTCGCGGAGGTCGGCTGGTGGCGGAGCGGCCGCGCGCTCATCATCCGATCACCGATCCACGGGGACGCTGCGGACGACGTGGTCGACGTACGCCGACGCGCTGCGCTGGCCCGAGACGACGATGCGGTGCGCGAGCACGTCCACCGCGGACTGCTGCAAATCGCCGGGGAGGACGTGATCGCGGCCCTGCAGCATCGCCATCGCCATCCCCATGCGCAGCCACATCAGCGTCGCGCGCGGGCTCGGCGGCGTGAGGCACCCGGAGTCCGTGCGCATCGCGCTCATCACGTTGACCGAGTAGCGTTTCACGGCCTCCGCGACGTAAATCGTCGGCAAAAGGCGCTGCCACGAGAGGAACTCCTCGGCGCCGAGCACCGGCTGGAGCGCCGAGATCGCGACGTCCTTCCCCAGGTGCACGTCGAGCATGCGCACCTCGGCGTCCGGCGGCGGGAAGCCCATCGTGACGCGCACGCTGAACCGATCGAGCTGCGCGGCGGGGAGCGGGAAGGTGCCGTCATGCTCGAGCGGGTTCATCGTCGCGATGACGAGGAACGGCGGCGGCATCATGTGCGTCGTGCCGTCGACGGTGACCTGCGCCTCGGCCATGACCTCGAGCAGCGCGGCCTGCGTCTTCGGTGTCGCGCGGTTGATCTCGTCGGCGAGGAGCAGGTTCGCGAAGACGGGGCCTGGCACGAACTCGAACGCCTTCTTGCGGAGGTTGAAGACGTTGGTGCCGGTGATGTCGAGCGGGAGCAGATCGGGCGTGAACTGGATGCGCTTGAACGAACAGTGGATCGACGCGGCGATCGAGCGCGCGAGCATCGTCTTGCCGACGCCAGGCACGTCGAGGAGGAGCACGTGGCCGCCGGCGCACATGGCCGCGAGGACGCGCGCGATGACGTCGCTCTTGCCGAGAATGACGCGCTCGACGTTCTGCATGACCGCGCGAAACTGCACGCCCACCTTGGCGATGCGTTCCTTCTGTCCTTGCTGCGCCTGCGGTGCGGGGGCGTCGACGGGAACGTTCATGCTCATCTCTCCGGGAAAATCATCTGACCGACGCGACGGAACCACCGCTCGATGCGGCCGGTGTCCGCGAACGTGTACATCTTGGTCCACTCCTCGAGGCGTTCGGGGTCGATGCCCCACACGCGCGAGAACTCGCGGATGACCTTGAGCTCGCTCGGGTCCATCTCGCCGTCGGCCCACGCCATCTGGAACATCTCCTCGAGGAGGCGTTCGCGATCGACGAGGGTGGGCGGCGGATCGATCTCGCCGGGACGGCGCACGCGCACCTCCGACAGCGGCAACGGCTGGAGGCCGCGGGTCTGCGCGGCGCGCTCGAGGGCGCCGAGATCTTGCGCGTTGGCTTCGCCGTCGGCGGCGGCGACCGACGCGAGGGCGAGGAGCTCGTCGTACGCTCCTCCATAGCGACGGATCGATGGAGGCGGGCGCATGCGCTGCGTATTGGGCGGCTTCTCTTCGCGATCGATCGCGATCGTCTCGCCTCCGCCGCCCGACTGGCCCGAGCCGAACAGGAGATCGGCGACGTCGAAGGTGGTCTCGACTCTTTCGCCCCGTTCGAGGGCCGCGTGCACGGCCTCGACAGTCCCGAGAACGAACGCTGACTCGATGAGCTCACGCGACGACGACAGCCCCTCGTCGCGCGCCCACGCGTCGAGCGCGGCCTCGAGCTCGGCGCGCGACGCGAAGGCGCGTCCTGCCGAAGCGGCGTGGAGCTGGGCACCGGCGCCGCACATCGGACAGCGGTGCGCGTCTCGGCACGCGTCGTCGAGATCCGCGCCGCACGCCGGACACCCCGACGGGAACATCGCGTCCGCGCTCGCACGCCCCTCGCTCGCCGCGCCGCACATGCGGCACCGCGCGGACAGCGGGACGCCGAGGCGACCGCATGCGCCGTCGGTGTCCCACGTCTCGGTGACGGCCCCCTCCACGCGGCACGCCGAGCAATCCGCGTGGATCTCGAAATGCACGCCGCGAGTGTCGCACGAATCCGGCGCCTTTTGGGGCGAACGGGCCCGCGCGCGGGATTAGCGGACGGTGCCCTTCATGCGATCCGCCGCGTGGAAGTACTTCCGCGCGTACGCGGCGATCTGGCCGTCCGTCGGGTGGTCGACCGTCTCCACGCCGACAATCTTCGGCTCGAGCGCGTGGTCGTGCTTGTGGATGTGCTTGATGAGCTCGAGCTTCGCGGTCGACGGTCCGAGGACCAAGATCTCTTCGGCGGTGGCGAGCGCGTGCGCGACCTCGTGGAAGAACTTCTGCGCGTCGGCGGGGTGCTCGTGATCGTGGGTCACCTTGGGGTGGCGGTGCACGTGCGAGTGCGGCGCGTTCACGTGCGCGACGTCGAACGAGGCGTCGGCGACGTCGAAGACGCGCGCCTCGTTGTGATCGATCCAGACGGCGGCGTGGCGGATGGTCATGGTGCGAGCCTTTCGTGAAATGCCCGCAAGTCATCGCACCTTCGCGCGCCGTTGACGAGCCCCGCGCGCGGAAAATGCCGCGCGCAACGGATGCGCTCGGCCTCGACGGCAAAGCGCGTTTCCCCTCAGGCGCGACGCCGCGGCGTGCCGCGCTTCCGCCCCCGTGGTACGCGAAGGGCATGAAGTTCCGCTTCCTTGCCGCCTTCGCCGGCCCCTCGCTCGCCCTCGCCTTCGTCGCAGCGCCCGCCGCCGCGCACATCAGCCTCGAGGCCGCGGGCACGCATCTTTCGCGCTACGGGGACTCCGCGTCGAGCATCAAGGCGGGCCCCTGCGGACGCACCAACGGCGTACGCGGCGCCCACGTGTACACGTACGAGCCCGGTCAGAAGATCACCATCAAGCTCGTCGAGACGGTCGCGCACCCGAGCTACTTCCGCATCGCGTTCGACAACGACGGCGACGACGGTTTCAAGGAGCCGCAGTCGATCCTCCCGATCGATCCGAACCGCGCGTGCCCGGACGGCCCCGGCGATCATTGTGGGACGTCCGACTTCTACAACACGACCGCCGTGCTGAAGGGCATGGACAACCTGAACCCGCACATGCCGAGCGGCTCGCCGACCTACTCGTGGGACGTCACGCTGCCGAATGTAGAGTGCACGAATTGCACGCTCCAGATCATCCAGGTCATGGAGGACGACGCGTTCCACGGTCCCTACGATCCGACGCCGGGCGTCGGCGTCGAGGACATCTACCACCAGTGCATCGATCTCGTGCTCAAGCACGGCGCCAGCACCATCGACGGCGGCACCAGCAGCGGCGGCGACGCGAGCGCGAGCGGAGGCACGAGCGGCGGAACCAGCGGAGGCACGAGCGGCGGAACCAGCGGAGGCACGTCGGGCTCGGCGGGCTCGTCGGGCGGCGGATCGAACGGCGACGTCGACGGCGGCTCGTCGGGCGCCGACCCCGGCTCGTTCGGCGCGGGAGGCCAGAAGAACGGCTGCGCGATCTCGTCGAGGGAGTCGACGGCGGGCGTCTCGGGCGCATCGCTCCTCGTCGCGCTCGGCCTCTTCTCCGCGCGTCGCCGAAGCGCACGGCGCAAGTAACGAAACCATGCGACGCTGACCTGCAAGGGAGGCGGCGTTGGACGACATCCTCACGTTCTTCGGGGTCGTGGGAGGGTTGGCCCTCTTCGTCTCGACCGTCGTAGCGATCGGAATCGCGAACGGCGCTTCGAAGCGTGCGAACCGCGCGAACGTCGAGGTCCGCGATCTTCAGCGTCGGCTGACGTGGCTGGAGGGGTGGGTCCGGACTATTTCGACCCAGCTCCAAGCCGACGCCGTCCAGCGCGCCCAGCTCCCCGCCGCCCCACCGGCGACGCCGGATGTGGAACCCGCGACCGCGACCACGACCACGACCACGACCCCGACCCCGACCCCGACCCCGACCCCGACCCCGACCCCGACCCCGACCCCGACGCCGACGCCGACCCCGACTCCGATCGCGGCGCCGACTCCGACGCCGATCGCGGCGCCGACGCCGATCGCCGATCCTCTCCCTCCCGCGACCCTCGAAGAGCAGCTCGGCATCGTCTGGCTCACTCGAATCGGCGCCGGCGTGTTCGTCGTGGGCGCGCTCTTCTTCTTCAAGTACGCCGTGGACAACGCGTGGATTGGCCCGATGGGGCGGGTCGCGATCGGGGCGCTCACGGGTGTGGTGCTGCTCGTCGCCGCGGAGGTCGCGCGGCCGAAGACGAAGCCCGCGTTCGTCAGCGCGCTCACCGGGATCGGGCTCGCGGTGCTGTTCGCGGCGGTGTGGGCGAGCTCGGCGTTCTACGATCTCGTGTCGCCGACGACGGCGTTCGTCGCGAATACGGCGGTGCTCTTCCTCGGCGCGGCGCTGGCGGTGCGGCACCAGGCGGAGACGACGCTCATCGTTTCGCTCGCCGCCGGCCTCTTGAACCCGGTCGTTCTCTCGACCGGCAAGGATCAGCCGGTCGCGCTCTTCGCGTACCTCGTCCTCATCACGTCGGTGACGATGGGCGTCGCAGCGCATCAGCGCATCGAGAACGCCGCGGCCCCCGACGCGCCCGGCGGATTCCGCGTCGCGCCGTGGATCGCCGTCGTCGGGACGATCGCGCTGTTCATCGGCTGGTACGCGAAGTTCTTCGACGTCTCCGACCGCCGCGGCGACGGGATCGACGCGCCGCCGGCGACGCTGGTGGGGCCGTACCTCGCGCTGTCATCGCGTGCGGCGCCGCTCGTCTTCGTCTTCGTGACGGTGGCGGAGTTGATCGTCGCGGGATTCTGGTGGCGCAGCCGTCACCGCGAGGGGCGGTTCGAGATCGCGCTCACCGTGGTCGCGCTCGTCGTCGGTCACGTCGCGGCGACGATGCTCCTCTATGATTCGCCGCGCGCGATGGGCGGCGCCGCGATCGTGCTCGGCGTCGTGTCGATCTTCGTCCTGGCGCGCCTCGCCGCGACGCAGCTCCTGCTCGTTCCGATGGGGGCGGCCTTCGTCGCGCTCCTCGTGGTCAGCGCGAAGGTCGATCCGACGTCACGCGTGACGTTGATCGGCGTGCTCGGCGCGTGGGCGGCCGTCTACGTCGTCGGTCTCCTGCGTGACTCCGCCATCTCGCGCCCGGCGGCGTGGCGGGCGAGCGCGGCGCTCGGTTTGTTCTTGTTCCTCGCCGCGGTGGTCCTCGTCAAAGAGAGCCCAGCGCTGTTCCTGCTCGTGCTCGCCGGCGTCAGCGCGACGATCGCAGCGCTGTCGTACAAGAGCGAGGACGAGCGCTTGCTCGGCGCGGCGTCGATCGTCGCCATGGGGATGTCGTGGATCACCGCCGGCGTCCTCGGCTACCGCGTGGCGGACGTGCCGTGGACGGTGCTCGGCGCGGGCCTGGCGGTGACGGCGGTGCTCCTCGTTGGCGCGGGTCTGTCGGTGCGGCGCTCGTTCGGCGCGTGGACGCTCCTCACCGTCTCGACCGCGACCCTCGGTCTCGTGGGCTCGGTGGTGCTCGCGACGTGGTCGGAGGTCACGATGCTCCGCGCGCTGGCGGCGGCGGCGGCGGGGATCGTCGATCTCGGAGTGGGCGCGTGGGTGCTGAACGCGCGGCCCGACGCAGATCGACGGACCGCGAACCTGATCGTGGGCCAAGCCCTGGCGCTCTTCGCGACGTCGATCGCGTTCTCGCAGACCGGCGCGACGATCACGGTGCTGTGGGCGCTGCTCGCGGTCGTGGCCGTCGTCGCCGCCGCCAAGACGAACGATCCGGAGTGGCTGCTCATCGCGCTGGGCTTTTACGCGGTCACCGTGGGCCGCGCGCTCTTCTTCGACACGCTCGCGACGTGGAACGTGACCGCGCACTTCGTCTCGACGATGGGCCGCGAAGGGCAGCTCGAGGTCCCGGCGTTTCGCAACGCCCGGACGTACGGCCTCGTCGCGGCGGGCCTGTCGCTGCTGTTCGGCGCACGCGCGATCGCGACGAGCGCGCCGCCGCCAGCGCCCCCCAAAGAGCCGCCGGCACGCGGGACGACGGCGCCGTTCGATCTGCGCCCGGTCGCGGCCGTCATGGTCGTCCTCGCATACGTGCTCCTGATCGGGATGCTCATCGTGGAGGTGCGCTCGGCCGCGACGAAGCTCCCGGCGGCGCCCGGCGTGCCGCTCGACTACCAAGAGTGGAACGTCTTCGAGCAGACGCTCGACGCCGCGCACCATCGGCAACGCGGCGCGCTCTCGATGATCACCACGCTCGTCCTGGGCGGGAGCGCGTCGGCGCTGCTCGTCGCAGGCTTCGCGGCGCGCGACGCGCTCCATCGCTACCTCGGCCTCTTTGCGTTCACCCTCGCGCTGGGCAAGCTCGCCCTCTGGGATGTCTGGATGATCGAACGCGTCTATCAAATCGTCCTCTTCATCGGCACCGGCGCGCTGCTCGTCGCCGGCGGCTTCTTGTACGCGCGCTTTGGCAAACGGCTGGTGAAGCTGGTCCGCGAAGGGACCACGGCAGGCGCGGTGCTGCTTACGCTCACCGCCGCGCGTCCCGCCGAAGCGGCGCCCCACTTCGACGTGACGCACGCCGAGTGGGTGCGCGCGATCGATCCGGTGCCGGCGCCCGGCGACTACCGCGTGGAGGTCGATCTCGATCTCTACCGCCAGAGCCGAGCCGCCGGCCTCCTCGACGACGTGCGCATCGTCGACGAGGAACAGAAGGAGGTGCCGTACGATCTCCAGACGCTCGAGACGCTGCGCACGCCGCCCGCCGTGGTGGCCGATTTCCTGGACCCTGGGACCGGGACCGACGGCAGCGCGGTGGCGACGTGGAAGCTGAGCGGCGGCCCCCACTGCAAGCTCACGCTGAGCCTCACCGGCGAGAACTTCGTGCGGCGCGTGCGCGTCGAGACCGGCGACTCGACGTCGGCGCTGCGCAAGGTGAGCGACGCCGAGCTCGTCTACCGGATCGACTCGCCCTCGAGGGTGGAGCGCACGGTCGTCACGTACCCGCGATCGCTCGCGACGTACGTGCGCGTCACGCTCGCCGCCGACGAGACACGGAACGCGCGCGTCGAGATTCGCGGAGGGAGCTTCGCGTGCGAGCCGGCGTGGACGATGCCGGCGACGCAGACCGTGCCCTTGAAGATCGAGGAGGCGCACACCGATCCGGAGCGCAAGACCACGATCGTGACGCTCGACGCGGGATCCGGCGGCGTTCCGCTCGCGGCGCTCACGCTCGACGTCGAGGGAGGAGAGTTCGAGCGGCGCATCGCCGTGCTCGCGACGAACTACCGCGACGCGTGGCCTAGTGCAGGGAGCGGCCAGATCTACCGGCTGCGGCCGCGACCTTCGGCGACGATCGAGTCGCTGCGCGTTCCCATCGCGAGCACCAAGCGGTGGTTCCGCGTCGAGATCGCGAACCTCGACTCGGCCCCCCTCGTCGTGCGCGGCGTGACCGCCGAGGTCCCCAGCCGTCAAATCGTGTTCCGCGCCGCCGCCGCGGGCAAGCACCGCCTGCTCGTGGGCGATCCGAAGGCGAACGCGCCCTACTACGATCTCCACGCCATCCTCGCGCAGAGAGAGGACACGCCGGAGACCGTGCGCGTCGGCCTGGGGGCAGCGATCGCGAATCCGCAGCTCGGCGAGCAGCCGAAACCGCCCAACCCGCCGTTCACCGAGCAGCACCGCGGCCCGCTCGGCGTCGCGCTCGTGCTGCTCCTCGGCGCGCTCAGCCTGTGGGCCGTGAAGCTCTTGCGAAAGCCAGCCGCCTGATCGCTCCGCTCACGCGACGAGCAGCAGCGAACGCGTGGGCTCGCCGGGTCGCAAGCACCACGCCGGTTGACGATCGTGGATGACCGACACCTGCGCGTGCAGGAGCGGCGGGAACGTGGTGCGGCCGATCAAGAAGGCGCCAAGCATCGAGAGCATCGGCTCGTCGGCGACGACGGCGACCGTGACGCCGCGCGCGAGCACGATCGGGGCTGCCACCTGCGAAGGGACGCCCGCGCCGAGCTGCGGCAGGATCTCGACGACGCCGACGTAGTCCACGCGATCGGCGAAGAGCTCGGCGGTCTGGATCGCCGCAGGCGCCTGGCTCGTGAGGATGCAGTCGAAGGTCGGCTCCTCGTCGAGTCGGATCTTGTTGCCGATGGCGCGAACGAGCTGGCGCCCTTCGCGCGAGAGGAAGCGGTGCGACTCGGGCACGGCGGGCGAGTCGTCCACGCACGACGACGATCGGAGGAGGTAGATGTCCACGGGTGACGCGAGAGTACCGCATGCCCTTGGCTGCGAGCGATCGAACTCGCCCAGCGAAGCCGCGTGGACTATGCGCCCTCGCGGCGCGTCGCGCAATGCCTCTCACGAACATCGGCGAAACGAGGGACAATTCGTCAGGCCACCCATTGTGGATCGCGTCGCGCCGTCATAGGGTCCGCCCGTGCTTTCCAATGCTTCACCGCGCCACGACACCATCCGCAACGTGATCGGCTTCGCACGCGAGGTGCGCATCCGCTTCCACGACGCGCACGAGATCTTCGCGAGCGTGGTCGGCACCGCGGACAAGAACGGCGACTCGTTCGTCGTGCGTCCGTGGGGCATCAAGTCGACGCGCAGGTTCATGTACGAGGACGTCGCGCGCGCCACGCCGGTGCGGAACATGGCGTGGGAGAAGCAGCAGGAGATCTACGCGTCGCAGGCGATCTCCCTCGCGCCCGCCGCAGTCCCGGTCGTCGTCGCCGCTGTCGCTGCTATCGCCGTCGTCGCCGCTGTCGTCGCCGACGCCTGAGGCTCCAGCTCCACCTCGACGTCCACACGTCGTGACGCCACCAGCCGTGCTAAGAGCGCGGCGATGGCCACGCCCTCCGACGACATCCGGGCTCCGATCCGCGTCGCGCGCGCGCTCGCGATCGGCGACGAGCTCGCGCTCGAGGAGCACCAGCTGCGTCAGCTCGAGCTGCGCGAGATCAACGTCAAGGAAGCGTTCACGGTGGTGGACGCGCGCGGCGGCTTCTTTCGCGCGAGCTTGAAGGGGCGCTCGACGACGTCCGGCAGCGCGGTCGTCTACGAGGCGATGCCGCGCTCGACCGAGTCGGAGGCGCGAATCACGCTCGTCTGCGCCGTGCTCGGGCGACAGCGGATGCTCCCCGTCGTCCAGAAGGCGACCGAGCTCGGGTGCGTGCGCGTCGTGCCGGTGCTCTCCGCGCACAGCGTGCAGCCGCCGGACCTCGAGAAGGAGAAGCCGTGGGCGTGGCAGGGGCAGGCGATCCGCGCGTGCCGTCAGTGTCGTCGCGCCTCGGTTCCCGAGGTGGCGAAGGCGATGCCCCTCGAAGGCGCGCTCGCGGCCCCGTTCTGGACGGCGGCACGCGCGCGCTTCGTGCTCGACGATCGCGCGGCGCCTCCGGGACCGGATCCGCTCGCGCCCTCGACCCCGTCCGGCGACTACGTACTCGCGGTGGGTCCCGAAGGCGGATGGTCCGAGACGGAGCGCGCGCGCCTCGACGCGGCGGGGGCCATTGCGCTGGCGTTCGGCGGCCGCGTGCTGCGCGCGGAGACCGCGGTCTTCGCAGGCCTCGCGATCTTGCAACATCGCCTCGGCGACATGCACGCCGACGGGTGAGCGTCGGTTCCGGGCGAAAGGAACGCGCGTCAGTGAAAGTGGACGATCGCGCCGCCCGAGCCGACGACGTACACTTCGCCGTTGGAGGCTTCCCAGGCGCCGAAAAGCGAGGACGTCGTGACGCCCGAGATCACGGTCCACGTCCCATCGCCGGTGCTGCGCAGAACCGTACCGCCGTCGCCGGCCGCGTAGAGCTCGCCGGTGCCCCTTCCGGTGATGGCGCGAAGATCGTTCGTGGTCGGCGAAGTCTGCGCCGTCCACGTCCCGTTCCCCAGCGTGTGCAAGATGGCTCCGCCCGAGCCGACCGCGAACACGTCACCGACGCCGGTGCCCCACACGCCCGAGAGGGTCGCGCCGGTGATCTGCGCGTCGGTGGTGAACGTCGCGCCGGTGAGCGAGTGGAGCGTCGCGCCGAGAGAGCCGACGGCGTAGACGTCGCCGCCCGGGGCGGTCCACACGCCGTACAGATCGCTGCTCGTTCCTGAAGTGACGGGCGACCACGGTCCGCCGGCGACCGAGTGGAGGATGGTCCCGGCCCCGCCGACCGCGAACGCGTCGGCGGTCCCGCGCGCAGAGATCGCCGAGAGCGACTGCGCTACGGGGTTCGAGACGCTGGTCCAGACGCCGGCGCCGGCCGAATGAAGGAGCTTGCTGGCGGTCGCCGCAAAGACGCTCGCGCTGCCGGCGCCAGAGACTCCGGCCACGTCGATCGTGACGCCGGCGTCCTGCGCGGTCCAGGTCCCGTTGCCCGTCGAATGAAGCACGGTGCCTTGCGCGCCCACCGCGTAGACGTCTCCGACGCCGCTCCCCCAGACCGCGTAGAGCACGTTGGTCGTGCCGGTCGTCTCGCGCTGCCACGTGGGCGCGCCGCCGGTGCATTTGCCGGCGCTGCACGTCGCGCCGCCGGTGCAGGGCGCGCAGATCGCGCCGCCGGTCCCGCACGCGCCGGTGTCGGTCCCAGAGACGCATGCCGTTCCCTGGCAGCAGCCGGCGCACGACGGGCCGCAGCGGCACACGCCGGCGACGCAGCGCTGTCCCTGTCCGGCGCACACCCCGTCCGTGCAGACGCCGCTGCATCCGTCGCTCGCGCCACACGACTTGCCGGCGCAGCTCGCAATGCAGGTCCCGGTGCCGCACACGTTCGCCCCGCCGCCGCCGCACGTTTGCCCGCTCGGGCACCCACCGCAGTCGACCAGCGATCCGCACGCGTCGAGGACCTTGCCGCACTTTCCCGTGCACGCCCCCTGCGCGCTGCACGCACCGTCGGGGAGGAGCTGGGCGTCAGTCGTCGTCGCGCCGTCGTCGCCGGTTCCGCTCTCGCCTCCGTCCGCCGACGCGTCACCACCGGGGACCGCGACCCGGTCGAAATCCACACCGACGAGCGCCCCGCACCCAGTGGCGACGAGGAGCGCGGACGTGAAGGCCGACGTGACAGGGCGCATGGCCGAACGGAACAGGTGACACGAAGCATCGGAAGCGGCCACAGAAATGCGCTTCAGAGGAAGGTCACCGGGAGGTCGATCGCGCCCTCCACGAGGTCGAGGTACTCCGCGCGATCGATCTCGACGCAGCCGAGCGACGCGAGGTGATCGGTCAGGACCTGCACATCGAAGAGGACGAAGCGGCGCGCGCGCAGGTGGCGCACGAGCGACGCGAACGCGATCTTCGACGCGTCGGTGCGCGCGTGGAACATCGACTCGCCCGCGAACAGACCGGAGATCGCGATGCCGTAGATGCCGCCGACGAGGAGCTCGCCCTCCCACACCTCGACGCTGTGCGCCCAGCCGAGGCGGTGCAGCTCTTCGTAGGCGTCGATCATCTCCGGGATGATCCACGTACCCTCGGACCGCGTCTCGCCACACGCCGTCATCACGTCGCGGAACGCGCGGTCGACGGTCACCTCGAACGGGTGGACGCGCAGCGTGCGGCGGAGGCTGCGCGACCAGTGAGGCTCGTCCTCGAGCGGGAAGATCGCGCGCGGATTCGGCGAGCACCACGGGACGATGCCGTCGCCGTGTGGCCAGGGAAAGATCCCGGCGCGGTAGGCGGTGAGGAGGGTGCCTGGAGAAAAATCGGTGCCGACCGCGAGCACCTCGCGGCCGCGTGCGCGTCGCGGATCGGGGAATTTTACGCGGGTCCTCGGCGGTTCGATCGGCGGCGACGGTGGCCGCGAGGATGCCGTCATCGCTGCCCCGCGCGCGCGTGCGCGAACCGAGCGACCACGTCGAAGACCTCCTCGATCACCGCCGCCTGCGCCTTCCCGCCGCCGCGCTTCGGCACCTTGAAGGAGTGATCTCCGCCCACGACGACGTGAAGGGCCGCTCCGGTCTTGGCGAGGACCGGTGCGAGCTCGTCGGGAGTGCCGAACGCGTCCTTCTCGCCTTGGACGAAGAGCATCGGCGCCTTCACGCTCGGCAAGTGCGCGTCGCGGAGCTGCGCCGGCTTTGCGGGCGGATGCAGCGGATAGCCCATGAAAACGAGCCCCGCGAGGCCTGCTTCGCCGACGGGTCCCGCGGCGATCTGCGAGGCGATGCGACCGCCCATCGATTTTCCGCCAATCAGGATTGCGGCGCCCGCCTCTCGCTTCCGCACCTCTGCGAGGACCGCGCGCCAGCACGACTCGAGGCGCGGAGGCCTGTCGGGCAGCTTCTTCTTCTTCTCCATGTAGACGAAGTCGAACGTCACGATCGTCACGCCGCGCGCGGCGAGGCCTTCCCCCGCGGCCACCATGAACGGGTGCGCTTGCGATGCGCCGGCGCCGTGCGCGAGGACGAGCACGGGCGCAAAGCCCGCCGCGGCGTAGCGATGGGCGGTCACGGTGTCGCCGTCTCCGACGTCGAGGGTGAAGCGTGCGCTCACGTTGGACCCCCGTGCGTGCCCGACAGTCGCGCCTCCAGACGTTGCACCGCCAAATTGAAGTCTACGTGCGCGCGGAGGAGCGGCGCCATCGGATCGCCGTCCTTGGCGAGGCGCGCGGGAACGGTGCGCGTCGTCAGCCGGCGTGGGTCCAGAGAAGGGACGATTTCGTCCCACGCCAACGGAGCAGAGACTCGCGAGCCTGCGCCGGCGATAGGCGAATACGGCGCGAGGATCGTCGCGCCCGCGACGCGTGAGAACCCCGCGCCCACGAGGTGCGTCGCGATCGACGCGAGCGCGTCCACGCCGGCCGCCGGCGCGTCCCCTACCACGACGAGGACGTGGTAGTCGGCCGACTCGCCGGTCTTCGCGAACGCGGGCAGTCCGAGGTCGCGAAAGAGCGCGCCCGCCGCGACGGCGCTCCTCGCGTCGGCGTCGAAGACGAGCCACCCGGTCGTGCGCACACGAATCGGCGGCGAGACCTTCGCGAGCGAGGCGGCGTCCACGATCGCCGAACGAGCGACGAGGTACGGCACCATCGCGCTGCCGACGGCCGCGTAGTATGCCGCCAGCTCTTCGGAGATCGTCGACGACGGCGGCGCCGCGATGCAATCGGCGGGGAGCACGTCCTCACGCACGCCGCGAAAAACCGGATGACGGAGGTGCCCGTCGTCGGTCCAGCTGGAGTAGCGCACGCTCACGACGACCTCGGGACGAACGTGCGTGCGGCCGCGCGGCGCCGGAACGAGGGCGCCCTTCGCCGGTGGCGCGTCGACGGCGAGCGCGCTGAGCCGCGTCACGAGCGCGCGCATCTCCTTGTCGCCGAGGCCGCTCCCGACCTTGCCGCGCACGACGAGATCGTCCCCCTCGTACGACGCCACGTCGAGCGCGCCGAGATCGCCGCGGCCGCCGGTGCCGCGCGTGAAGCCGACCACCACGTAGTCGTCGTCCGACTGGCACTTGATCTTGACCCAGTCGCTCGTCCGCGCACCGTTCGCGTAGCGAGACGTCGCGCGCTTGGCGATCACGCCTTCGAGGCGCTCGCGGCGACACATGTCGAAGAGCGCAGTGCCGTCGTCCTCCATCCAGTCGAGGCAGCGCACGCGCCCTTCGTCCGGCACGATCCCCTGCAGCACCCGCCGCCGCTCCACCATCGGCAGCTCACGCAGATCTCGGTCCTCCAGGGCAAGAAGATCGAAGACGACGTAGGCCACCGGCACCTCGTGCTCGGCCGCTTGGACGTCCCGCGGGCGCCCCAATCCGATGCGCTGCTCGAGGCGTTGAAAGCTCGGCTTTCCCGCCCGGTCGAAGGCGACAATCTCTCCGTCGAGCACCCCGTCGTCGATCGGCAAATCGGCGACTCCACGCGCGATTTCCGGGTACGCGGCCGTGGCGTCACGACCGGTGCGGTACCAGAGCGCGACGTCCTTCCCGCGCTTGTCACAGAGGATGCGAACACCGTCGAGCTTGAGCTCGTAGACCCATCCCTTTGCGACGAGACCGACGCCCGAGGTCGCGCAGAGCATCGGCTCCGCCATGCCCCGCTCTCTCGCAGTTTTCGACAACGGCAAAACCCCTCGGGTACGATGTCAGGATGGCAGCGCGCGCAATCAGCTCGGGCACGATCTCGTTCGGGCTCGTATCGATCCCCGTGAAACTCTACACCGCGGCGTCCTCGGAGAGCGTGTCGTTCAACATGCTCCACGGCAAGTGCGGGAGCCGGCTCAAGCAGCAGCTCTTCTGCCCCGTCGACAACGAGGTCGTCGAGCGCTCCGCCACGGTTCGCGGGTACGAGTTCCAGAAGGACCGCTACGTCCAGTTCACGGAAGAGGAGCTGAAGAAGCTCGAGAGCGCCCGGACCAACTCGCTGGAGCTGATGGAGTTCGTCCCGGCGAACACCGTCGACTTCGTTTACATCGAGAAGACGTACTACCTCGGCCCGGACAAGGGCGGCGAGCGCGCGTACCGGCTCCTCAGCGAGTCGATGGAGCGCTCCCAGAAGATCGCGGTCGGCAAGTACTGGACGCGCGGGAAAGAGAACATCGTTCTCGTGCGGCCCTACAAAAACGGCCTCGCGCTGCACCAAGTGTATTATGCAAATGAAGTTCGCGCCTTCGACGACATCGAGACCGGCGGCGCCTACGAGTTCAAGGACATCGAGCGCGAGCTCGCCGACAAGCTCATCGAGCAGCTCGCGCAGCCGTCGTTCGAGGCGTCGCGCTACAAGGACGAGTACGCGACGCGCGTGATGAGCGCCGTCGAGCAGAAGGCGGCGGGCCAAGAGGTCACCGTTTCGCCGGAGGCCCCCAAGGCGCAGATCATCGATCTCCTCGAGGCGCTCAAGCGCAGCGTCTCCGAGGCGCGCGAGCAGAAGGCCGCGAACGACGCGAAGGTCGACGCCGCGCCGGAGTCGGCGCGCCCGGGTCCCAAGAAGGCAGAGCCGAAGGCCCCCGCGGCCGCGGCCAAGAAGAAGAAGTCGGGCTGAGCCCGTCTGCGGCTTCGGCGCGCTTCAGCACGCCTCCCCGCGCTTCAGCGAGCTGCGCGGAGGCGACCGGGAGCGACCGCGGGCGACGTGGCCTTGCGCAGGCCCGGGCGTCCCGACGGGGTGACCGCCTCGGGGCCGCCGCGCAGGACGCGAATCTGCTCGCGGCATTGGGCCGCCTCGTCCAGGCACGCGCGCGCGCGAGCGTCGACGGTCTGCGCCTCGTGCATGTAGCGACGGGCGAGACGTAGAGCGCCCTTCGCCGCGCGATAGAGCTGCGCGACCTCGACCTTCACGCCAAGGAGGTGCGCGACCTGCGCCTGCGCGGCCTCTTCCTCCGGGCTCGCGAGGCAGCTCGCGCAGAGCGACTCGTCGTCGTCCTCGACCGGTTCGTCGCACGAAGCGCACACGCCACTCATGGATCCGATCGTAGCGCGGGCGCCGGCGCGAGGCCAAGAGCCTGCCGCGCCTTGGCCATGTCTAGCTCCTTCTCCCACTTGGCGACGACGAGGGTGGCCACCGCGTTGCCCATCGTGTTGGTCAGCGCGCGCGCCTCGCTCATGAAGCGATCGATCCCGAGCAGCAGCGTGATCCCTGCGACCGGCACGCTCCCCGTCGACGCCAGCGTGGCGGCGAGCGTGACGAACCCGCTGCCGGTGACGCCCGCCGCGCCCTTCGAGGTCAGCAGGAGCACCGCCAGGAGCTTCGCCTCCTCGCCGATGGTCAGCTTCACGTCGAGCGCCTGCGCGACGAAGAGCGCCGCCAAGGTCAGGTAGATCGCGGTGCCGTCGAGGTTGAACGAATATCCCGTCGGGACGACGAGGCGCACGACGGACGGGCTGCAGCCGAGCCCTTCGAGCTTGCTCATCAGCCGCGGAAGCACGGACTCGCTCGACGAGGTCCCGAGGACGATCGCGAGCTCTTCCTTCAGGTAGACGACGAGGCGCACGATCGAGAGTCCGAGCGCGCGCATGACGAGACCGAGCACGACGAAGACGAAGAGGAGCGCCGTCGCGTAGAACGTCGCCATCATCTTCGCGAGGCTGCCCAGCGTACCGATGCCGTACGCGCCGATCGTGAACGCCATCGCGCCGAACGCGCCGAGCGGCGCCACGCGCATCACGATTCCGACGATCGAGAACACGCCGGTCGCAAAATGCTCCAGGAGCTTCACGAGCGGCGCGACGCGCTCACCGAGCGCCGCCAGGGCCGACCCCATCAGCACCGCGAGCAGCAGCACCTGGAGCACGTCGCCGTTCACGAACGCGCCGAGGAACGTGTCGGGGATGATCGCGAGGACGTGCTGCACGAAGCCCTGCGGATGGGGCGTGGAGATCGTCTTGTCGAGCGCGCCCGTGTCGAGCGTGTCGACGCTGGCGTGAATGCCGGCGCCGGGACGCACGAGGTGGGCGATCGCGAGACCGATGATCAGCGCCGCGGTGGTCATCAGCTCGAACCAGAGCACCGCCTTGCCGCCGACCCGGCCGACCTTCTTCAGGTCGCGCATGCTCGCGATTCCCACCGACACGGTCGTGAAGACGATCGGCGCGATCAGCATCTTGATGAGCTTCACGAACCCGTCGCCGAACGGCTTCATCTCCACGCCGAGCTTCGGGCGCAGCCACCCGAGGAGGACCCCGAGCGCGATCGCGACGAGCACCTGGACGTAGAGGCTCGGCAGGCGGCGCTTCTTGGGCTCGCCCTCGGCGGCGCGCTCGGCGACTTCGGGGGTCAGGCTCACGGAGGGCGAGCGTACCAGGTGAGAGTGGCCTACTCTCCGAGTACGTCGAGCAGAGATCGTTTGACCGTTGCGGGCAAACGATTGGAGCGACCCTAAGAAGGATAAAACCTGCATGCTCCATCCCCTCGGAAAAAAGTCGGAGAAGGACCCGCGCGATCTCGTCGCCCGCCTCGTCGACTGCCACGCGCGCATTCGCGAGATGATCGGCCTCGCGCAACGCCTCGCGGCCGAGCCGCGGGCTGCAGACGACGAGATGGCCGACAGCGCCGGGCGCGTGCGTCGCTATTTTCGCCGCGCGCTGCCGTTCCACGTGCGCGACGAGGAGGACTCGATCGCCCCGCGCCTCGCCGAGAAATCACCGGCGCTGGGCGCTTCGCTCGACCGGATGCGGCGCGAGCACCTTGACCACGAGCCCGACACGATGGCCCTCGCCGCGCTCTGCGACTCGCTCGCGGAGAGCCCGTCGCGCTGGCCGGAGCTCGCCCCTGCGATCCGCGAGCACGCCGACGTCCTCGCGAAGGAGTTCGCGACGCACCTCGAGGAAGAAGAACGCGACATTTTCCCCGCGATCGCGGCGCTCCTCGACGATGCGACGCGCGACCAGATCCTGACGGAAATGGACGCGCGCCGTGACGCCGACGGCGGCGGGGGACGAGGTCGGGGTCGGGGTCGCGCTACTTGACGACCGTGGCGCAGCCGATGGCGACGCTGACCTGGCCGTTGGTGTCCGCGGTGATCACCTTGCACGAGGCGTCGCAGAGGAGGATCTGCGTCGGCTTCGTGTTGTTGTCGTAGAACCAAGCGTCGCCGCTCGCCGGACACGCGCCCTTGTCGGTGACCTTCGGGATCGTCTCGACCTTGCCGCTCCCCGACGTGTAGACGACGTTGACGGTGCCGAAGTCGAGTGAGCCGCCATTCTTCGGCGCCGGGATCTGGTACTGGCAGCCGAGCGCGGTGCCGCGGATCTTGTTCATCGCGTCGAGGAACTGCTGGTTCACGTTGCCGCCGGTGTCGACGAGGAACGCCTGACCGGTGCCGCCCGCGGCGGCGATGCCGTTGAGGTTCGAGAGCGAGCTGCCAACACCGATGACGAAGGTGAGGATCTTCGGGCTGCCGCCGGCCCCCGCGGCCGCGAGGGCGTTGATGTCGGTGAGGTTGTCGTTGCAGCTGCTGCTCGGATTGCCGTCGGTCGCGAGCACCGCGATGGTGACGTGGCCGGCGTGCGCTTGGGCCCAGGTCTTCGCGTGATCGACCGCACCTTGGAGCGCAGGATACGTCGGCGTGTCGGTCCCGGGGCCGTGCGCGGCGAGCGAGGCGGTGATTTTCGACCCGACGCCGGGGAGCGGCGCGATTTCGATTTCGGGCGCCGCGTAGTCTGCGCCGTTGCACGAGCTCGCCCCGCCGCCGCCCAGGCACCCGCTGCACTTGTTGATGATCGGAAGGCACGTCCCGTGGCCGGTGCAGTCGTTGTTGTTCGCGCACGTCTGCGGACAGCCCGCGCCGCCGGTGAGACCGAAGTACTGAATGCCGACGCCGATCCCGGCGGCCGTCGGCTGCGCGACGAACGCGTTGAGCGCGGCGGTCACCGACGTCCACTTCCCGGAGTCGTTCATCGAGCCGGACTGGTCGAGCATGATGTACATGTCGAGCGGTTGCTGCTGCGCCTTCACCGTGTCCGCGGCGCATGCGGCGTCGGGGTTGAGCCCGTGGCCGCCGTCGCCGAATACGTTGCCGCTCGAGCCGCCAGAGCTGCCGAGGCCGCCCTCGTCACCGCTGCTCCCGGAGCTCCCGCTCGAGCCGCTGCTTCCGAAGCCGGTTCCGTCCTTGCTCCCCGAGCACGCGACGACGATCCCACAGCACAGGATCGCTGCAGCGATCGACCCAGAGACCTGCGACACTCGGTGCGCCATGTTTCGTCCTCCGACCTCTCGTGGCTCGTCCCCGCGTATTCGCGTGGGGATTGGAACCTAGCCGACGCATGGCCGACGGTCGACGATTCCGCCGGAATACCGCTTGCGACGGACTCTCGCAGCGTCAGCGGAACGGCTCGGCTTCTCCGATCCCGAGCGCGGCGCGAATCGTACGCTCTTCCTGTCCGAGCGCTCCGACGGCCGCCATCGCCTTGTCGGCGAGGGATTTGTAGACGCGAGGGCTCGCTGGCTGGTCGAGCGTCGGCCCGAAGTCGACCGGCGATCCGAAGACCGCGACGATCCGCTCGCCGGCCCCGCTCATGTTGGCGGCGATTTGCTTCGCGAAGTCGTTTCCGAGCCCGTTGATGAAGACCGGAATGACCGGGACGCGCGCGTGATGGATGATGCGACCGACGCCGCTCTGCGCCGGAAGGAACGTATACGGATCGTCGTCCTTCTTGCGCGCGCCCTCCGGGTGGATGCCGACGAAGGCGCCGCCCTTCTTCAAGATGCGAGCGACCTCGTCGAGGCTCTCCACGTTGAGCGCCTGCCGCTGGCGCTCGCGGAAGACAGGCGGGTACATCGCGAAGAAACTCATCGCGCCGTTGACGAGGAGGCCGAGCGGGTGATCGTAGAAGAACTGCGACCGCACCGGGAACATGAGGCGATGCGGCATGCCGCGCCCGACGAGGAAGCCGGTCACGACGTAGAGATCGAAGAAGCTCCGGTGGTTGCTGACGCAAAGGTAACTCTTGGCCGGATCGAGCGGCGGCAAGCGATCGAGGCCGTGGATGTGGCGCAGGTTGCGCGTGAAGAAGTTGATCCACTCGGCGCCGATGTGGCGCTGGCAAAATCGCACGGCGGCGTCGAGGGGCGCGGACTCGAAGCTGCCCTTGATGAAGTCGTACGTGAAACGCTCCACGGGGGTCAGCTTGTCGCGCGTCTTCGTCATGGCGGAAGGCGGAGGCTAGTCTACTCTTCGGCGAGATGCGCGCGAACCCCAAGCGAGGGGCGGCCGTCGCCGTCGTGGTGACGGCGCTCGCGTACGCGTGCCTCTCGCCGACCGAAATCACGGTGCGCGTGACGGCGGATCCGTCGCTGTGCGGCGCGCTGCAGGCCACGGTGGCGGCGGGCGAGCCGGGCCAGCTCGTGACTGTCGCGGAGACGAGCGCGCGAACGACCGGTTGCCCGCGTGACGCGAAGACAGGGGAAATTGGCTCGATCGTGGTCATTCCGAGCGGAGATCGCGGCGCCAAGATCGAGGTGCGCGTCGTCGCGGGCGTCGGCCGGAGCCCCGACGGGTGCAGTCCCCAGGATTTCGCGGGGTGCATCGAGGCGCACCGCATCCTCAGGTATGTCCGCCATCAGCCGCTCGATCTGCCCATCGCGCTCAGCGCGAGCTGCATCGGCGTGAAGTGCGTCCCAGGGACCGCGTGCTTCGACGGCGGCTGCTACACGTACGATCCCGATGTCCCCGGCTATTGCGACCCCACGGCGGGGCCGTGCGCGCCCGTCGACGCGGGGGCCGACGTCGCGACGGGCGACGCCACGCCCGGTCCGTGCCCAGCCGGACGCGGCGCGGCGATGGTTCGCGTCAGCCTCCCCGCGGTCACATTTTGCATCGACGCGACGGAGGTGACCAACTCCCACTTCCACGCATTCGTCGCCGATCCGACGCGACCGAAGCCGAGCGGAGTCTGCGCGTTCAAGAGTGGATACCCGTCGGCCCCCATTAACGATCTGCCGATCGCGGGCGCCGACTGGTGCGACGCGCAAGGCTTTTGCGCGTGGGCGGGCAAGCGCCTCTGCAAGAACCTCCGCGGTTCGCGCCCCTCGGAGGGCGACGCGTCGTACCCGGGGAGCGAATGGTACCTCGCGTGTTCGGCGGGCGGCCGCCACCTCTACCCGTACGGTGACGTCTACGATCCCGAGGCGTGCAAGACCGACGGCGCGAGGTCTCCTATCACCACCGTGCGCGACGTCGGGTCCCTCGCGACGTGCACCGGCGGATTTCCGGGGATCTACGACATGTCGGCGACCCTGCACGACTGGGTCGACGGATGCTCGGCGGAGACGGGCAGCGACGATCTCTGCCGCACCGAGGGGGGCTCGTACTCGCATGCGGCGCACACCGACTTCGCGTGCGCGTTCGCCGAGTCCTTCGCTCAGTACCAGCTGCGCAAGGATGCGGGCCCGGACTTCGGCATCCGCTGCTGCGCCGACTGAAACGAGCTGCGATCAGCGGCCGCGCGCGAAGACGACGGCGAGGTTGTTCGCCGGCATGGGGGCGGTCTCGACGTGCGCGAGGCCGTTCGTCTCGGCTTCGCGTGTCACGTCGGCGACATCGCGGACGCCCCACGCCGGATCGCGCGCGCGCAGGCTCTCGTCGAAGCTCGCGTTGCTCGGCGCCGTGTGCGCGCCGTCGCGCGTGAAGGGGCCATACAAGAAGAGGACGCCGCCGGGACCGAGCAGGCGTCCGGCGCCGCGCATCATGCCCTCGCACGACGACCACGGCGCGATGTGGATCATGTTGATGCACACGATCGCGTCGACGCGCGCGATCCCCCACACGTCCGCGTCGTCGCGCGCATCGAGCGCGCGTGCCGGGAGCACGTTGGCGAGTCCGGTCTCCTCACGGTAGGCGTCGACGCTCGCGCGCGCGGCGTCGTCGGGATCGGACGGTTGCCACATGACGCCGGGAAGCCGTGACGCGAAGAACACGGCGTGCTCTCCGGAGCCGCTCGCGATTTCAAGGACCGTTCCGGAGGGCGGAAGCACCCGAGAGAGAACGGAGAGGATCGGCTCGCGGTTGCGATCGGTGGCCGGCGCGTGTCGCTTCATGGCTCGAACTCTGCTACCTGCATCGGTCATGAAGGTCCAGGCTGCAACCCTCCTCGTCCTCGCCGCCGCGTGCTCGAAGCCCCCGGAGCCCACGACCACGACCACGACCACGACCACGACCGCGACAGCGACAGCGACGGCGACAGCGACTACGACGGCGACCGCCGCAGCAGCAGCGGGCGATGTCGCGTGGGATGTTCCTGCAAAATGGCAGACCTCCCCGAACGCCAGCACGATGCGCAAGGCGACGTACAAAGTCCCGAAGACCACCGGTGACGGCGACGATCCCGAGGTCAGCGTGATGCAGGCCGGCGGTGGCCTCGACGCGAACATCGATCGCTGGGCCGGACAGTTCGGGGGCACCAAGGACGTGAAGCGCAGCAAGCTGAAGGTCGGCGCGTTCGACGTCACCGTCGTCGAGATCAAGGGCACGTTCGCGGGCGGCGGCATGCCGGGCGCGCCGGCGGCCGGTCCCAAGGATCACTGGGCCCTCCTCGGCGCGATCGTCGAGGGCGTCGAGCCGCCGTATTTTTTCAAGATGACCGGCCCCGAGAAGAGCGTCGCCGCCGCGCGTCCCGACTTCGACAAGCTCGTCGGCAGCCTGCGCCAGAAGTAGACGCCCTTCGGGGCTCGCGACCGCGCTATCGGCGCTTCACCAGCGTGTCGATCGGCTTCGGGCACACGCCGCGAAGCTTGCATCCTGCACATTCTTTGCCCGAGAAAATACGGTCGAAGCGCGCTTGGGTGACGTCGAGGAGGACGTCGTCCTCGGTCATGAGCCCGATCTCGAAGTTGCGCCGGCCGTCGCCTTTCGCGCCGAGTCCCGCGCCCGTGAAGTTCGCGCTGCCGAGGTAGAGGAGGCGCCCGTCGATGGCGACGAGCTTCATGTGGACGCGCGGGCAGAGACGCATGTCGAGGCCGCCGCGCTTGAGGCGCGGGTGGCGGGCGAGCTCGGCGGCGAAGGGGCGCGACGGCCGGCTCGCGTGGAGGAGGCGCAGCTCGACGCCGCGCTTCGACAGATCGTCGAGCGTGTCGAGGATCGACAGGAAGCGACCCTTCGCGCGCGCGACGGTGCCGATCGGCGCCTCGATTCGCATCTCTTTCAGGTTGGCGGTGGCGATCCAGAGCGAGACCCTCGCGCCTGCGATCGCCTTGAGCACGAGCTCGGTGTAGTGCTCCGCGTCGAAGAGGAGGCGGGCCGCGATCGAGCGGTTGGTCACGGGCGGAGGATCGCTCCTGGGCCGACCGCGATCCCGAGCGTGCGGCGCAGGGCGAGGTGCGCGTCGCTCACCATGAACGCGAGGAGCTCGCGCGCTTGATCGCGCGCCGGCAGATCTCCGGGGAGCTGCGGCTCACGCGCCAACGCCGCGCGCGCCCGCCTCGCGTCGCCGACCAGGAGGAGGCCCGCGCGGCTGCTCGAGAGATCGGCGAGCTGCGCCCACCGCTTCACGTCGAGCTCCCCTCCGGTCGCGCGGCTCGACTCGACGAGCTGTCCGAGGCGCGCGAGATCCTGCGGCCGGATGTGCGGGCGCAGCGGGTCGGTCTTGGGGTTGCCGACGAGCGCCGCCACCGCCATCGCCACGAGCTGCCCGAGCTCGCTCACCGTCGGGAAGAGCGCGCGCGCGAGGAGCGGCGGCGCGTGCTCGAAGAGGCGCTTGCCGAGGACGAACGGCAGCTCGGCCCACGAGATCATCACCGCCGCCGCCGCGTCGACGAAGAGCGACGGCGGACGCGTGCGCGCGGCGGCGAACGCGGCCCCCGTTACGGCGCGCTCGTACAGCTTCGGAGGCTTCTGCCCGAGGATCTCGCTCGCGCGATCGATCGCGTCGCGCGCCGCTTGGAGCTGCGGCGTCTTCGCGAGCGCCTTGCCGGGGTGCCCCATCCGCTGCATGAGCGGAATGCGCGCGATTTCGGCGTCGACGGCGGCGGGCGCGACGATCTCGAAGATCTCCGTGAGCCGTGGATCGAGCCCGGGGTGCAGGAGGTGCCGTCGCCAATCGCCCTCGTCGAGGCGCCCCGCGATCGCCGCGAGCATCGCGGGCTGGCACGCGCGGAAGAACGCGGCGTGCTTCTCGCCGAGGATGCCGAGGAGATCCATGTTGGACGCCGCGCACCACGCTCGGTCGGCGTCGCCGATCTGGATCGAGAGGTCGACGAGCGGCGCGTACGCGTCCTCCGCGGTCGGATCGTTGGCGAGGCGCGCGCGCGCGACGGCGAGCGCGTCGGCCACGTTGCCGGTGACCTCGAGGAGCTCGCGCAGCATCGACTGCGTCGCCGCGTCGTCGGGCATTCGCTCCACGGCCGCGCGAAAGGCGTCGATCGCGCGCGCGCGATCCTTCAGGCGATCACGGTAGACCAGCCCCAGCTGATGGAAGAGCGCGTGCTGGAGCTTCGCATCGCCGTGCCCCTGCGACCTGTGGATCATCTTCCGATAGTCGCGCTCGAGGGCGGTCCAGTCCCTCTGCGTCGTGCGAATCCCCACGAGCCGCTGGAAGGGCTCGAGGCGCTCGGGATCGAGCTCGAGCGCCTCGTCACACGCCGACGCCGCCGCGAAGAGATCGGCGAGCTTCGACTGCGCGAGCTCGGCGATCGTCCCGACGACGCGCGCGCGCCGGCCGCGATCCTCGTCGGCGTCGGCGATCGATCGGAGCACGCCCACGAGGCTCTCCCAGCGTTCGAGCTTCGTGTAGAGATCGAGCAGCACGTGGAGCACCGGGCGATGGGCCGGGTGCGATAGGCGCGCGTCCTCGTAGGCCTGCGCGGCGAGATCGAGCTTGCCTGCTGCCACGAGCGATTCGCCGGCGTGGAGGAGCGTCGCGAGGCGCTCGTCTTGATCCTCGAGCGTCGCGGCGAGGCGGCGGCTGATCGCGCTCGCGACGACGACGTCCTTGTCGAGCTCGCTGAGGCGCGCCAAACCCGTGAGCGCGGTGCGCTCCTGCGGATCGCTCTTCAGCGCCGCGTCGTAGAGCGCGTAGGCGTGCTTCGTCTCTCCGCAGACGACGAGCAGATCCGCGAGCGACGCCAGCCAGTCCGGTGGTAATTCCGCCGGCGCGCGACCCGCCGCCTCGAGCGCGTCCTTCGCGGGCGCGAGATCGTCCGGCTCGGAGGACAACGCCGCCGCCGTGGTGATGAGCCCCATCTGCGCGTCCGCCGAATCCGGCCGTAGCTCGAACGCGGAGACCTGCGACGCGAGCGCGCCGCGAGGATCGCCGTTCGCCGCGAGGATCTTCCCGCCGAGGAGGAGGAGCGCGAAGCGTCGCTCGGTGTCGCGATCGCGATCGGCAGCGGCGAGCGCGATCTCGTAGGTGCGCGCCGCCTCCTCCCAACGCTCGGCGGCGACGTACGGCCCCACCAGCGCCTGCGCGACCTTCTCGTTCTCGGGATCGGCCTCGTGCGCGGCGTGGTACGCCGCGAGCGCGCTCTCCTCTCCGCCCGCCTCCTTCGCGCGCGCCACCGCGAGATCGACGAAGAGCTGCGCACGCTGGCGCGGCCCGCCAGAGGCGTGCGCGCGCTGCTCCATGTAGGCCGTGACGCGCGCGTCGTCGCCGGCGTTGCGCGCGTCCCAGAGCAGCGCCGTCCACGCGGCCTCGAGCGACGCGTCGAGCTCCACTGCGCGCTCGAAATGACCGCGCGCGGCGGCCGGATCGCGATCGGCCGGCGAGAGCAGCTGCCCGAGCGTCAGGTACGCGCGCGCCTTCGCCGCCGGATCTTCGGTCAGCTCGGCGACGAGCTCGCGGTATTTACGCGTTCCGTGGACGTCGCCCATCTTGTCGCTGATGCGCGCGAGCTCGGAGACTGCGCGGGCGTCGTCAGGCGCGAGGACGAGCAGCCGCTCGTGAGCCCAGCGCGCCGAGCCGAGATCTTGGAGCTTCGACTCGTGGATCTCCGCGATCGTGCGGAGGCGCGCGATCTGCTCCCTCGGCTCGTCGTTCATGACGACGCTCCGCTCGAAGGCGGTGATGAGCTCGGTCCAGTTGCGCGTCGCGTGGTAGCAGCGCTCGAGGTGGGACAGCGCCGCGGTGTCGAGCGGCGCGATCGAGAGCACGCGTTCGAGCGTCTCCGCGGCCTTGTCGAGCTTCAGGAACCGCTTCTCGTACAGCTCGGCGAGGTGCATCAAGACGGCGATGCGCGCGGGAACGTCGTCCTCGGCGTCGGCTTGCCGGGCGAGCGCGTCGGCGAGGCCCGCGTAGTCCTCGGTCTTTTCGCTCACCGTCTCGAGGCCGCGCAGCGCCTCCATCGAGCGCGGCGTGAGCGCGCACGCCGCTGCGAAATGCTTCTTCGCCTCGGCGAGGTTCAGCGTGCGCGCCTCCAAGTACCGCGCGGCCATGAGGAGATGGATCCGCGTGCGATCGTCGACGCGCCGCGCGCTGAGGACGGCGCGATCCAGATCGTCGAGCTCGCGCTTCAGATCGCCGTGCTCACGCGACACGGCGGCCTGGAAGAGGTGCAACGTCCAGTGCGTGGTGTCGAGCGCGCGAATGCGTTCGAGGTAGAGGCGCGCGCGCTCAGGACTCGGTACGTCGCCGGAGTACCACCGGACGAGCGCGTCGTAGACCGCGAGCGAACGCGCGCGATCCTTCTCTTTGGCGACGAGCCCCTCCGCCTCACCGAGGACCTCACCCCATCGCCCCTGCGCGCGCGTGAGACCTTCGAGCGTCTCGAGCGACGCGTCCCACGTCGGATCGGTCGACCACGCCTCGAGCGCGGCGTCGAACGCCTGCGCGGCGTCGCCGAGGCGATCGCGGAAGATCGTCGCGATCTCGAGGAGTAGCTCGGCACGCTCGCGCGGGACCTCCTCGCCTCCGAGGCGACCGAGCAGCAGCTCGACGATCTCTTCGGGGCGGCCCAGCACCACGGCTTGCGTCGCGGCGAGGTCGTCGTTCGGAGGCGGCGAAGAGCCCACACACGAGTGGTACCAAAGAAAAGGCGCCGGACGGAGCTTCACGAACGGAGTAACGTGGTGGGGTGCGGTCTCACGTGCGCGCGCTCGTCGCCGCCTTCGCCGGCATTTGCGGGTGCGCGGGCATCCTCGGCGTCGATGACGTCGAGTACGCCGCGGCCGACGGAGGCGCCGCTGGGGAGGACGCCGCCGACGCTCCCGGGTCGCCGGACGCCGCGCAGCCCGACGCGCCGATCTCCTCGCCCGACGCCGCGGACCACGCCGACTCGACAGCGCCCAGTGGAGCGCGTCTCTACGCCGTCGCGGGCGGCACCGACTTCTGGAACGGCGTGAACACCGTCCACTCCGCGCCGATCCTGCCGGACGGCACCCTGGGCCCTTGGGCGTCAGAAAAGGATCTACCGTCAGCCCGCCTCGGCGCGCACACCGTGAACGTGCAAGGCCGCGTCGTCGCGCTCTACGGTCGCCCGCCCGACGGCGGCGGCGCCGACAACGACGTGCTCCTCTTCGGGGACGCCGGCTGGAGCGATCTCGTGATCGGGCCGGCCTCGTTCCGCCACGCCGCGGTGGCCGTCGGGAGCAACGTGTACGTCCTCGGCGGCTTCAAGGGCGCCAGCGGGCTCGGCTCTCCGGACCTCTACGCCCTTCAGGTAAGCCCCTCGATGGTCGTGCTCCAGAATTTCGGTCAGGTGACCCGTGGCCTATGGGGCCACGCGATGGCCACCGACGACACTTCGCTCTTCACGGCCGGCGGCGCGGTGAATGATGGGGCCACCGAGATCTTTGCGAGCGACGAGACGACGTTCGGCGGGCTGACGGCGGACGGAGGAATCACGGGTGCGTTCTCGCTCGGACCTCCGCTGAAGGTCGGGCGGATGATGGCCCAGCTCGTCCACGTAGGCGGCCACCTCTACGTCATCGGCGGGTTCAACGGGTCAAACACGGCGATCAACGCGATAGAAGTCTCCACTCTCGTAGCGCACGTCCCCCAAGCGTGGTCGATCACGCCGACGCCTCTCCCAGGCCTCGGGCGTGGAGAGCACTGCGCGGTCGCGTACGGCGGTCGAATCTATGTACTGGGCGGCGTGTCGGCGCGCGACGGCGGAGCGCTCTCCGAGGTGCTCGTGTCGACGGTCGCGGGCGACGGCTCCCTGAGCAACTGGACGCCGCTGACCGCGCTGCCGGCTCCGATGGGCTGGCTTGGCTGCACCGTCCGGTGAGGGTCAATACCGCGCCGGATAGCGCCGCGAGGCCCAGTCGAACGCCGCCTCGTCGCCTTCGCGCTCGACCTCCTCGTTGATGCCGTAGGCGACCCCTCGCAGCTTCGCCAACGCCGCCGCGCGCGTCTCGGCCGTCGGCGCGCGCGCGTGGATCCGCGGCGCCGCGTCGGCGAGCGCCGTACGCGCGTGGCTGCGCGAGCCCTCCCACTCCGACCATCGCGGCTCTTCGCGCGCGAGCCGCTCGAGCAGGTCCGTTTGATCGACGAGCATCGCGGCGGCGCCGTCGGCGACGGTCGCGTCCGGGTGATCGACGAGCGCGATCATCTCGGGGAGCGCCTCAGCGCGGATCGGCTGCTGGAATAAGTGGAGCAGCGGCCGGTACTGCGCGGCTTCGATCCGCGCGACGTTGTACCGCATCGCGATCCACCCGGTCGGCGTCACGGCGTAGAGCGCCACCGCGACCGCAAAGGCGTCGAGCTGGCGGCGCAGCACCCAGAGCATCGTGCGCCGGCGTGCGAGCTTCACGACGATCACCGCCAGCCCGACGGTGGCCAGCGCGGTGCCGAAAATCCCCACGATCCGCAGGTTGGTGAGACCGCTGTAAGATACATACATCGTGATCCGCCGGAACGTCCCGATCGCGAGCACGACGTTCTGCCCGGCCCACGCGTACGCCAGCGCGCGCGCGATCTTGCCCTGCGGATCCGTCGCGATCGCGCCGCGGAACATCGCGCCGAGGACGATGGTGCTCATCACGAGCGCCACCGTCAGCCACGCCGCGCCGCCGTGCGCGTAGTCGGTGTGGCTCACGCCGGAAGGCGCGCGCCCCGCCCAGAGGTAGACCGCGTCGAGGGCGTTGTACGCGAGGAAGAGGACGTTCAAGGCGAGCATGCCGTTGCGCGCCACCGACAACCGCGCCGCCGTCGCCTCGTCGACGCTCGGCGCCAGCGCCTCTCCCGGACCAAGGCGCGTATCGAGGCCGAGGAGCTCGCGGCACACCGGACGCAGGAGCCCCGCCGCCGCGAGCGCGCACGCCGCCCAGAAGACGACGCGCAGCGGCGACGGAAACCATGCGAGGCGCGGCAGGTGCGCGATCGCGGCCTGCAGCAGCCGCGCGACGACGGGGTTGGCCGCCGCGAAGACGAGCCCGAAGACGACGACGAGCGCGAGCGGCACGAACAGCGCGACCCAGCGCACCTTCGAGAGGCGCTCCGGCCGCGCCATCGCGACGCCGGTTCCTCCGAAGTTCCAGAGCTCGCGGAAGGAGCCGAAGAGCGAGCCCAACGAGGACACCACGAGCTCGGGGACGAACGAGCGCTTCGTCCGCAGCGCGATCGCGAAGGCGAGGAGGAGCCCGAGCCCGACGACGACCGATCCCGCGCTCCACTGCCAGGCGCAGCGCGCCGCCGCGAACGCCAAGAGCGCGCCGAGCACGAGCCCGCGCCACGATCGCACCCGCTCGCGCGCCGCGGCGAGGAGCATGACCGGAACGCCGGCGAGGAGCGCCGCGAATCCTGCGCCGCCCGGCGCGTCGTACGTCGCGACGTCGAACAGGACGACCATCGCCACGAGCGCTGCCAGCTCCAGGGGTCGCGCGGGCGCGATGGGAGGAGGCGCCACCGGAAGAGGAAAGTCCCCCGCATCCCCGAGGGGTCGGACGGGGACGTACGCGTGCGGCGGAAGCAGCGGAGATTGCATGAGAGATGGACGCATGAGCCGCCCACAATGTTGCGCAGCCCACTCGTGCGAGGCGACCGCTCGCCCGCGGTTCACGACCGGTGGCGCGCGAGGCTAGGTGATTCCCAGCCTGCGCCGCAGCTTCCGCGCCGCCTGCCGCGACACGTCTGCCGTCTTTCCGCCGTTCAAACGCGCGACGTAGCCGCCGCTCAGAACCGGCTCGAGCCGCTCCACCTGGTGCAGGTTCACGAGCGCACGCCGGTGAACGCGCTCGAAGTGCCCCTTCGGCAGCTTGTCCTCGAGGTCCTGCAGCGTCGCGTCGCTCAGGTACGACTTCTCCTTCGTATGCACGGTCACGAGCTGGCCATCGAACACCGCGTGCGTCACCTCGTCGGGCGACACGAGCACGACGCCGCCCTTGGTCTCGATCGCAAGACGCGCGAGCGGCGCGCCATCGGAGCCGACGCCCGCCGTTCCAGGCCCCCCTCCCCCTCCCGTTGGCGCGTCGAGCTGCTTTCGCGCGCGATCGAGCGCTTTTTTCAGGCGCGCGTCGTCGACGGGCTTCAGCAGATAGTCCGTTGCCCCGACGTCGAACGCCTCGAGCGCGTGCTCGGGATGCGCCGTGAGGAAGACGATGTACGGCCGCTCCTCGGGCATCTTCATCGCCGCCTCGATGCCGGTCATCCCCGGCATGTTGATGTCGAGGACCACGAGATCGATCTCATCCTCCCCGAGCTTGGCGAGGAGCTCGTCGCCGCTCTCGCACTCGCCGACCACCTCGACCCCTTCCATCTCCGACAAGAGTCGCGACGCACGCTTCCGCGCGATCATCTCGTCGTCGCACACCAGCACACGCAGGGGCAGGCTCATCGGGCGACCTCCTTTCGCGGAACGCGGATCGTGGCGATCGTCTTGTCTCCCTCGGCGCGGATGTCGAACATGGCTCCCTCGTCATACGTCAGCGCGAGGCGTTTCTCGATCATCGGCAGGCCGCTCCCTCCCACGCGGCGCCCTTTGAAGGCGCCGGGGTTCTCGATCTCGACGGTCAGGCTCCGCGCGTCGGCGCGCACGCGAAGCGCGACGTCACCGCGCTTTCCGGCGCTGGGGCCGTGCTTCATCGCGTTCTCGGCGGCCGGCAGCAAAATCATGGGCGGCACCTCGAGCTCCGGCAAATCGTCCGGCACGTCGCGGCGGTACACGAAAAGAGCAGGATCGCGGAGGAGGTACATCTGGAAGAGGGTGTCGACGAGCTCGAGCTCCTTCGACAACGGCCAGCTCTTCGCCTGGATTCCGCTCATTACGGTGCGCAGCATGGACGACAGACGAAGGATCGCTTGCTCGGCGACCGCACCGTCGGAGCGGCACCACTCGGCGATGGCGTTCAGCGTGTTGAAGAGAAAGTGCGGATCGAAATGGCTCCGGAGCGCAAGGAGCTGCGCGTGCTCGGCCTCGCGCGCGAGCGCATCCGCCCGCGCGTGGCTCGCCTTGAGGTCGGCCTCGAGATCGATGTCGCGCGCCAGCCCCCAGCCGCCGACCCAGAAGAGCGCGATCGACACCAGCAAGCTCGGGTTCGTCGTGAGGAACGTGTGCCCCATCCCGACGACCGCCGGCACGCCGCGCCCGATGCCGAGGATGAGCCCGACGCCCGCCGCGCCGTACGCGACGCCGCGCAAGACGACCGACCCACGCCCGCCGCGCAGCGGAAAGTAGAACCGCCACAACGTCGGCGCGACGAGCAGGAACGCCGCGCACATCACCATCGCGAGCGGCAACGCGAACGCGTCGTAGCTGTAGTTCACCTGCAGGAAGAGGAGCGGCAGGATGACGACGGTGATGGGGATGAGCCGGCGCGGCGCGAGGAGCGCCTCGATCGTCGTCCGGAAGATCGGAGACAGCGCGTGCTCGGGCACCTGCGTCACCCGACCAGCGTACACCGCGAGCTGGTAGTCTCGCGGGGATCACGATGCCGCGTCGCCCTTCCTCGTGCGCCCGCGCGTTCCGGCTCGGGCTCGGCGCGTTCGCTGCGCTCGTCGCGTGCGGTCCGTCCGATTTCGGAGGACCGGGTGCGCTCACGCCGAGCGCGTCGTCCGAGGTTCCGCCGCCGCCTCCCGCGGGGACGGGCGCGGGCGCTGCGGCGGATCCGAGCGCCATCCCGATCGTGGTGACCGCGGACAAAGCGGAGGGCAAAGACGTCGTCGTCTCGCTCGGCGTTCCGTTCTCGCCCGGCAAGCTGAAGGACGAATCGTCGCTCGCGCTCGTCGACGCGAGCGGCAACGGCCTCGCGCGTGACGCGCAGGTGCTCGCAAAGTGGCCGGTCGACGGCTCTGCGCGCAGCGTGCGTGTCTCCTTCCGCGCGACGCTCGGTCCGAACGGCGCGATGGTCGTAAGGCTCACGCCGAAGGGACGCGTCGTGAAAGACACGATCGTCCCGAATCCCGACGGCCCCTTCGTCGCGACGCTCCCCGCGCAATGGTACGCGGACTCGCTCGTGAGCGGCCCACAGGTCCCCGTCGCGCGCGACACGCGCTTCGTCCGCTACGAGACGGCGCTCGAGCGCGGCCTCGCCGAGATGAGCCCGACGTACGAGTCGCACGGCATGGACTGCGAGCACACGACCAACCACCGCACCTACTACGACGGTCCGCACGCCTTCTTCCAGCGCTTCCTCCGCACCCCGAGCCCCGCCACCTACCGGCGCGCGCGCGCCGAGTCGACGCTCTACCGCGCGAAGGAGCTGCGCTTCATGGACGGCCGCGCGATGGCGGTGCAGGCGTGCGAGCGCAAAGACTGGACGCCCGCCAAGCCGCTCGACTGGAGCGTCATGCGCCGCATGACCGGCCAGGGCATGCTCGACGACTGGCTCCTCACCGGCGATCCTGCCGCGCGCGAGGCCGTCATCGCGATGGGCGAGGCGTTCAAGCGCGATCTGCACGCGCTCTTCACCGGCCACGAGAACACGCTGCGCGTCACCGAGCGCAACATGGGCTGGGCGCTCATGGGCCTCGCCGCGTACTACGCCGTCGATCCGCGTCCCGACGTAAAAAAAGCCATGACCGACGTGGCCGACGACGCGTTCGCGTGGCAAGCGCTCGGCAAGAGCGGCGCCTTCGAGCACGACATCGCGCGCCCCGACCCCGACGAGTGCGAGAAGGGTCCGCGCGGCGGCTCGCCGTTCATGACGTCGATCCTCGTCGACGCGCTCATGGACTACCGCGCGGTCACTGGAGATCCGCGCGTCACCGAGAGCGTGCGTCGCGTGGCCGGGTGGTTCGAGAAGGACGCCGTCACCAGCGACCTCAAGGCCTTTCGCTATCTGTGGGGATGCGTCGGCGATCCGATGGACGACTCGGGCGTCGCGGATCTCAACCTCCTCATCGTGCACGTCTTCGGCGCGGCCTTCGAGGTCACCGGCGATCGCCACTGGCTCGCGTTCGGCGACAAGCTCGCCGACAGCGGGATCGAGGCGATGTCGACGAAGAACCCCAAGCAATGGAACCAGGCGGCGCGCGCCTTCGGGCGGTACATGGGCTACCGCGCGAAGGGCCTGCCGCCCTGATGACGTCCGACGAGGAGCGACGAGAAGCGACGACTACGGGCGTCGCGCGGGGACCGGCAGCTCGCCGCCAGTACGCACGAACTCGGTGATCGCGCGATCGAACGCGGCGTCGGCCTTGTCGCAGCGGGTCGTGCCGCTCTTGGCGCTCGCGGACGTCGGCGGCGCGCCGGTGCACTCTTTCTGCACGAGCTTCTGCGACGCCTGGACCTTCGGCGCGGCGAGGAGCGCGGTGCGCGTGGCCTCGCTCAAACGGCGCCACGGGATCGACGGGCTCTTCGCGACGGGCGGCCTCTTGAACGTCATCTCGCCCCCTTCGAGCGAGACGCACGTGCCGTCCCAGCGAAGTACGTCGAAGCTCTGCGCCGAGCCGGTCACGACGATGCCCCCCTTGTGCTCGCGGCGCGCCATGACGAGGACCTCCTCGTCGAAGATCATGTGCGAGCGGGTCACCTTGCCGCCCGACGCGTTCCACGCCTCGGTGTCGCCGGTCAGATAGCCGCGCGTCCACGGCTGCGACTTGCCGAACATCGTGAGCGCCACTTCCGGGTAGACGCCGGCGCAGAGGCGCTTGGCGAAGTCGGCCTCGGGGAGACAGGGCTTGGCGTCTGCGTCGACGCACTCGCTCGGGAGCGCGGCGGGCTCGGCGGGGGCTTCGTCCTTCGCTTCGATCGGGGCCGGCGCGGCGGGAACGGAGGCCGACGCGAGCGCGGGGGGAGCGGCGACGACGGGAGGCTGCGGGGACGACGCACAGCCGGCGAACACGACCATCCCGACCAGCCCGAGGCTGGGGAAAGCGGCAGTAAGCTTCATGACGAGTCTCCTAAGTCGCGCGCGCTCACGAGCGTGCGCGTCGGTGCCACAAGGTAAAAGGCGGTCGAGATGGTTCCCCGGCCGACGTCCGGGGGAGTTCTACGCTGTGGCCCCCGACTTGTTGCCCCGAAAAGCGACGACGTTCACGCGCTTTTGTTGAATGCTTGCGCGGGAAGCGTCCCTACGGCGTCTCTTTCATCGAGAAGGCGAGCGTGCCGCCGCGCGCGAGGTCGCCGTGCGCCACCCGCCAGCCGTTCAGGGGTGTGCCGCCGAACGTGACGCCGCCGACGTAGCGGGCGCGCGGCGTCGACGCGGGCGCATCTACGACGAGGTCCCCACCGCCGAGGTGAACCGTGGCGCGCGTGAAGATCGGGCTGCCCAGGATGTAGGTCGGCGTGCCGGCGAGCGGGTAAAAGCCGAGCGACGCGAAGATGTACCAGCTGCTCATCGTGCCGCCGTCGTCGTTGCCGGGCAGGCCGTCGGCTCCGTCGCCGTAGAGGCTCGCCATGATCCAGCGCGTGTACCGCGCCGTCCGTGCCGAGTCGCCGAGCGACGCGAAGAGCCACGGCGAGAAGATGTCGACCTCGTTGCCCTGCCAGTAATACGGCTGCGGCAATCCGACGACCTTGGGCTTGCATGCGGCGTGCGTGAAGAACTGCTCGAGCTTGTCGAGCATCGGCCCCTTGCCGCCCATCGCGTCGGCCATGCCCTGCGGGTCGTGCGGCGCGAAGAACGTGTACTGCCACGAGTCTCCCTCCGCGTAGTAGTCGGCCCACGACAGCGGGATCGCCGGAGGGAACGTGCCGTCGGCGTGGCGCCCGAGGACGTAGCCCTGCGCCGGGTCCCACAGCTTCTTCCACGCGCCGGAGTGCGCGGTCAGCATCGCGGCGTCGTCGGCGTGGCCGAGCGCGGTCGCCATGCCCGCGAGCGCGAAGTCGTCGAACGCATACTCGAGCGTCCTCGCCGCGCTCGCGCCGCCGCTCTCGATCGGCACGTACCCGGTCGTCGTGTACTCCGTGACGCCGCCGCGCCCCTTCGGGTACGAGACCGTCGCGCTCTTCTTCAGAATTTCGTACGCGGCGGCGTAGTCGACGTTCGGGACGCCCTTCGCAAGCGCGTCCGCGAAGACGACAGCGGCGCTGTCCCCCACCATCCCGTCCGCGTCTCCGCTCACCACGGGCCAGCGCGGCATCGCCCCGAGCGCGCGCCCCATCTCGAGCAGCGACGCGAGCATCTCGCGCGAGAGATCGGGGTAGAGCATGTCGAGGAACGGATGAAGCGTGCGGTACGTGTCCCACAGCGAAAAATCCGAGAAGAAGCGGAAGCCCTGCGCGACGTGGACCTGCCCGTCGAAGCCGCGGTAGCTGCCGTCGGTGTCGCTGGCGAGCGTCGGCATCAGGAGCGCGTGGTAGAGCGCCGTGTAGAAGATCTTGAAGTCCCGCTCGCTGCGTCCCTCGACGAGGATCTTCGCGAGCGCGGCCTCCCACGCGGCGGTGGCTCCGGCGCGCACGGTGTCGAACGGCGCGGCCTCGGCGGCGAGGTTCAGCTTCGCGTGCGCCTCGTCAACGAACGAAATTCCGACCGCGGCGCCGACCACGCCGTCGCTCGTCGCGTCGAACGTCGCCCACGCGCCGTTTGCCGCCCCCTGCTGCCAGACCCCGCTCTTCATGAACGGCCGATCGAAGCGCGCCGCGTAATAGATCATGATGCCGCCGGCGCGGTTCGAGTACGAGCCGATGACGTGCGACGAGCCGGAGATCGTCTGCGCGGCCGCGTCGAGGTGGACCTCGCTCTTGTCGACCTTGGCGTTGGCGAGCGCGTGCGCGGCGTCGACGAGGACGGTCGCGTCGCTGCCGACGGGGAACGTGTAGCGGTGGAGAGCGACGCGCTCGGTGGCGGTGAGCTCCACCTTGACCTTCGTGTCGTCCAGGGTCACCGCGTAATATCCGGGCGACGCGGACTCGGTCGCGTGCGTGAAGCGCTGGCGGTACCCCGTCTGCGTCTGCTTCGCCTCGGTCATCCCGACGACGGGCATGAGCGCGACGCCGCCGTAGTCGGCGATGCCGGTGCCGTGCATGCGCGTGTGGCTGAAGCCCTCGATGTACGTGTCGACGTGCGCGTAGCCGGAGCAATGCGAGAACTCCGTCGGCTCGTGGCCGCTCGACGTGTCGGGCCCTGGTCGCACCATGCCGAACGGCCGCTGCGGCCCTGGAAATGCGCTGCCGACCGAGAAGCCCTCGCCGCCGGTACCGATGAACGGATCGACCCACGCGACGAGCGGCGCGCGCGCGGGCTTCGCGTCTCCCGTCACCGCAGGCAGGCCGTCCTGCGGGTCGCACATGAGGATGTCGGAGTCGTCGACCGGCGGCGCAGGCGTGGGCGCCGCGTCCTGGTGCTTGCTGCACGACGACGCGGCCGCGACGAGAAGCGCCGCGAAAAAGAGGATGGCTCGGGTCTCACGCACGTTCCGTGTTCTAGCGCCCGATCCTCGAAAAGAGGAGGTCTTTGAAGCGTGGCTCACGACGAAACCACCCGGCCACGGCGGTCTTTTCCACCGGTCCAACGATCGGGGCGTTCCGGTGCGTGAGGTCGTCACCAATGCGGAAGATCACGCCGTCGCCGATTGCCGGTGCGGGGACGTCGACGATCCGGCCGGTCCCGACCTCACGGATGGCCACGCCGCCCCCCTGATATGGAGCATCGCTGACGTTGATGGTGAGCGCGACCAGGCGCGTGTCGACGACGTCGTTGTGCCACTCGGCGACGTGCTCGGACCCCATCCGATAAATCCGCCCCTGATAGCAGCCGATCGGGCCGCACGCGGTGACGTCCTCGATCGCGGCGGTCACGGTCCGATCGTTCAGCAAGAATTCCATGAGGTCGAACGCGCGACCGTTGTCCAGGCGCTGCTCGGTGCCGCACGCCTCGAGGGCGTGGAAGGACGCCTCCTCGACATGGGCGCGAACGGTCGTCAGGAGCCCAGGGTCGAGGAGCCCGCCAAGGGCGAGGAAGTGGTCACGCGCATACCTTTGGCGCGCCTCCTCTACCTCGTCACGTGACGCGACGAGCCTCGCCGCGGTCGCTCCGATTCGAACGAGCTCCACGGACGGGGAGCCTAGACGACGGCGCGACGCATGCAACGCATCTCCCGCGAAAGGACTGCGCGCCGGAACGGCTCCGAGACCGCCGAGAATCCAACACCGTTCCGTCAAGAGATTGTCGCAGGGCGTCGTTGGGGGGCCCATCTTCTTCGCGAAGTGGCCGTAACAGAGGCACGGGACGTGACACGCCGTCGTCGGCATCTTCGTTGCTCTACACGGAAGCCCACGCCCAAACGGGAGCACCCATGTCAGCTGCCTATCGCTCCGCCTTGGACTACGACAACGACGCGGCCCGCGTCTCGCAACGCCCCACCGCCCGGCCTCCCGCCCTCGAGCGGCGCCCGTCGGGCATCCAGCGGGTCGACGACTCGGGAAACGCGTTGATCGGCAGGATGCAGGAGTTCTTCGATCGGGGAGACTTCCTGGGGGCGCTGGCGATCGCCGACGACCTGATGGGCAAGCGCCGGGTGCCGGTCGTCATCGCGCTCCGTAGCCAAATTCACCACTATTCGCTCGACCATCGGGAGGGCTTCCTCCTCTCGCTCGTGGACGGCGTCGCGCCCATCGAGCAGCTCTTCGACGTCGCGGGCCTCTCGATGCTGGAGGTCCTCCGCCTCCTCGGCCAGCTCGTCGCGAAGCGCGTCGTGGCGCTCGTCGACGCGGCGTAAGGGCGTTTTTTCCGGTCGTCCGGGCGGTCTCTGCGCGCTTTTGGCTTGATCCTGCCCTTTTTGGCGGCATCATCCCGCGCCGATGAGCGAAATCGGCAAAATCGTGGGGCTCCTGGGGGACGAGGCCATCGAGAAGCAGATCGCCGCGGCGATCGTGCTCGGCGAGCTCCGCGCCAAAGGGCCCGAGGTCGTGGAGGCGCTCGCCGCGAAGCTCGATAGCGGCATCCCGCTCCTTCAGCACCACGCGCTCGAGGCGCTCGCGCGGGTCGGCGCGAGGAAGGCGCTCCCCAAGATCTTCCCTCTCCTCGCTTCGCGCGAGGAGGACGTGAAGAAGAGCGCCGCGCGCGCGATCGCGAGCGTCGGCGAAGAGGTCGTGCCGATCATCCGCACGCGCATGGCCAACGCGACGCCCGACGAGCACCGCGCCCTCGATCACGTCCTCGCGCTGCTCGGCGGAAAGGACGCGTTCACGGCGCTCCTCGCCGGGCTCGCCGGATCCGACGGTGAGGCCGCCAAGAGCGCCGCCATCGCGATGCGCCAGCGCATCAAAGAGGCCGACGGCAACCGCCGCCGCAGCTACCTCACCGAGACCGAGAAGTTCCTCGAGAAGCAAAAGAAGGCCAAGGACCAGAAGAGCGAGGCCGCGATGGCGGCGGCGATCAAGATCCTCGGGTACCTGGAGGACGAGAAGGCGATGGCGACGCTGCTGGCGTACGCGCGCGACGCGAAGGCGCCGCACAGCGTCCGGCAAGAGGCGCTCATCGCGCTGCGCTTCACGCTCAAAGGCGAGAAGGACGCGCCCAAGGTCGTCGACGTTCTCCTCGAGTGCGCCGGCTCGCCCGATCGCACGCTCGCGCACACGGCGCTGCACACGCTGGGAAGCCTGAATTTGCCCTCGAACGCCGCCGTCACCAAGCTCCTCGAGCAGCTCGTCGTGCACCCGGACCTCGAACGCGCGCGCTTCGTGATCGATCAGCTCGGTCGGCAAGGTGGAGGCGACGCCGCGAAGGTCTTGGTCAAGCTACTTTCGTCGGTCGACCGCCGACGTGCCGAGCTCGCCGCGCAGGCGCTGACCGGAAAGGAGGAAGCCGTGCCGCTCCTCGCCAAGGCGCTCCTCGAGACCGAGGACGCCGATCGCGGCTGGATGATCCGCAACGTCCTACGCCCCAGCGCCAAGAAGATGAGCCCCGCCATTCGCAAGCAGCTGCTCGATCAGGCGATCGAGAAGATCGGCGACGCGGAGCGCGGATGGGAGGCGATGCTCGACGTCGTGCGCGACGCCGATCCCGACGCGGTGGCGAAGGCGCTGCGCGAGCTCGGGAACAAGCTCCGCAAGAAGGGCGACGACAAGGCGGCGACGGTCCTGCGCCTCCTTTGCAAAACCGATCGCGCGACCGACGACGACCGCTACCTCCTCGCGTCGCTGGAGCTCGCCAAGAGCGCGAAGGACACCCGCGCCGGCGCGCGCGCGACCGATGAGGCGCTGCGTCAGCTCTCCACGCTCCTCTCGCGCGGCTACGATCTCGCCGGCGCGCTTCGCCGCGATCGCGCGGTCGGACCGGAGGAGATGTATTACCTCGGCTTCCACTTCGTCGAAGGGCGCCACCCGCTCGGGCGCGAGCTCCTCAGCGAGGTCGTGAAAAAGGCCGGGCGCGCCAAGGTCGGCAAGATGGCGAAAAACAAGCTCGCCCTCGCGCCGCAGGCCGACTAACCACGTCCGCAAGGAATGAACGACCAACTCTCCAGCGATCTGGCCTCGCTCCGCATCTCGCGCGACGAGCCGCCGCCGCCGCGCAGGCTCGGCCGGTGGATCGTCGCGGGCGCGCTGTTGGTGACCGCCGTCGTCGGCGTCAAAGTCGCGGTGCCGTATTTCGAAGGCAAGGTCTTCAAGACGGAGATCGAGACGACCGAGATCGCGATGGTCTCGCCCGCGCAGGCGACCGTCGATCTGAGCGCCACCGGGTACGTCGTCCCGCAGGTCATCGCCAAGGTCGGCGCGAAGGTCGTCGGACGCATCGCGAAGGTGAACGTGCGCGAGGGCGACCGCGTCAAGGCGGGGCAAATCCTATTCGAGCTCGATCCGTCGGATCAGAAGAGCGCGGTCGCTGCCGCGCAGGCCCGCGTCGCCGCCGCACGTGCCCGCGCGCAGACCGCACGCGCGCGCGTCATGGTCGCAAAGGCGAACGTGGCCGAGATCGAGCTGCAATGGGAGCGCCAGAAGAAGCTCGTTGCCTCGGGCGCCGTCTCCCCCGCGACCGCCGACGATCTCGGCGCGCGCGTGAAGGCGTTGGGCGAGCAGGTCCGCGCCTCCGACGCCGAGGCCGCTGCCGCCGACGCCGAGGCCTCCGCCGCGCAGGCCGAGATGAGCTCGCTCGTCGTGAACCTCGGCAACATGACGATCCCCTCGCCGATCGACGGCACCGCCGTCACCAAGCCCGCCGCCCTCGGGGACGTCGTGAGCGTCAACGCCGAGCTCGTGCAGCTCGCCGATTTCGCGTCGCTCCTCGTCGAGGTCGACGTTCCCGAGGCGCGCCTCGGTCAAGTGAAGCCGAAGGGCCCGTGCGAGGTCGTCCTCGACGCGTTCCCCGACAAGCGCAAGCGAGGCGAGATCGTGGAGGTGAGCCCGCGCCTCAACCGCGCCAAGGCGAGCGGCACCGTGAAGGTGCGCTTCATCGATGCCGAGAGCGGCGCGCTCCCCGAGATGGCGGCGCGCGTGAGCTTCCTCACCAAAGCGCTCGAAGAAAGCCAGCTGAAAGAGCCGCCGAAGAAGGTCATCCCGGCCTCCGCCGTCGCCGAGCGCGCCGGCGCCAAGGTCGCGTTCACCGTCGAGAGCGGCAAGGCGCACCTCGTCACCATCACGCTCGGCCCCGCCCTCGCCGGCGGCTTCGAGCTGCTCAACGGCCCCGCGGCCGGCACCAAGATCATCAAGAGTCCGCCCGCGGCGCTCGTCGACGGGCAACCCATCAAAGAAAAAGGGGAGTCATGACCGAAGCCACGACCGAGGCCGGCAACGGCAAGAGCGCCGCAAAGAAGAAGACCGAGGAGGCCGGCGAGAAGGCCGAGATCCTCATCAAGCTCCGCGGCATCGGCAAGACGTACGAGCGCGGCGGCGAGAAGCTCCGCATCCTGGACGGCCTCGATCTCGACGTGCCCAAGGGCTCGTTCGAGGCGCTCATGGGTCCGTCGGGATCCGGCAAATCCACGCTCCTCAACCTCATCGCCGGCCTCGATCGCCCGACGAGCGGCTCACTCGAGATCGACGGCAAGCGCCTCGACAAGATGAGCGAGGGCGAGCTCGCCAAATGGCGTTCGAACACGATCGGCTTCGTGTTCCAGAGCTACAACCTCCTGCCCGTCCTCACGGCGGTCGAGAACGTCGAGCTCCCGCTCCTCCTCACGTCGGTCGCGAGCGGCGAGCGTCGCAAGCGCGCGCAGACGGCGCTCCGCGTGGTCGGCCTCGAAGACCGCAGCACGCACTTCCCCCGCCAGCTCTCGGGCGGGCAAGAGCAGCGCGTCGCCATCGCGCGCGCCATCGTGAACGATCCGGCGATCATCGTCGCCGACGAGCCGACGGGCGATCTCGACCGCACGAGCGCTGACGAAATCCTGAACCTGCTCCAGAAGCTGAACGAGCAGCTCGGCAAGACCATCGTGATGGTCACCCACGATCCCGCCGCCGCCGAGCGCGCGAAGATCATCCGCCACCTCGACAAGGGCGCGTTCAAGTGAACCTCGCGTCGCTCGCGGCGCGGAACGTCCTCAGGAACAAATTCCGCGCGGTCCTGACCGTCCTCGGCGTGGCCGTGGCGATCCTCACGTTCCTTCTTCTGCGCACCATCGTCTTCGCGTGGACCTCCGGCGCCGAGTACGCGTCGAAGGATCGCGTCGTCACCCGCCACAAGATCACGTTCGTGCAGCCGCTGCCGCTCCGCTACATCAACGACGTGCGCGCCGCGCCCCACATCAAGGTGGCGACGTACTCGAACTGGTTCGGCGGCAAAGACGAGAAGCACGACCACGAGTTCTTCGCGACGCTCGCCATCGACCCGACGACCTACTTCCAGGTCTACGACGACGTCGCCGTCCAGAAGGACCAGCTCGACACCTTCCTCCACGATCCCCAGGCCGCGATCGTCGGCGACGTGCTCGCCAAGAAGATGGGCTGGAAGATCGGGGACAAGATCATCCTCACGAGCGGCATCTACCCGAAGATCGGCGATTGGGATTTGCACATCGTCGGCATCTACGAGGCCAAATCGAAGGTCGTGGACCGCTCCACGCTCCTCTTCCGCTGGGACTACCTGAACGACAACCTCCCGCAGAACCGGAAAGACACGATCGGCTGGGTGGTGAGCCGCGTCGACGAGCCGTCGCAATCGGCCTCGATCGGCGTCGCGCTCGACAAAATCTTCGACGAGAAGGAGACGCAGACGCTCAGCCAGGACGAGCACTCCTTCAACGCGTCGTTCCTCGCGATGTTCTCGGCGATCCTCACGGCGGTGGACATCATCTCGATCGTCATCCTCGTCATCATGATGCTCGTCCTCGGCAACACGATCGCGATGGGCGTCCGCGAGCGCACCAACGAGTACGGCGTCATGAAGGCGCTCGGCTTCAGCGGCTCGCACATCGCGATGTTCATCGCCGTCGAGTCGATGCTGATCGCGGCCCTCGGCGGCGCGCTCGGGATCGCCCTCGCCTATCCGTTCGTGCAAGAAGGGATGGGACGCTGGATCGAGGAGAACATGGGGTCCTACTTCCCTTATTTCCGGATCGATCCGAAGGCGACCGTCGCCGCCATGTTCTTGGCGCTGGGCCTCGGCGGGGTCGCCGCGGCGATCCCGGCGTACCGCGCCTCCAAGCTCAAGGTCGTGGACGCGCTCCGGAGGGTGGCCTGATGATCCCCATTCGTTACAATTTGCGCAGCCTCGCCGTCCGCAAGACCACCACGGTCGCCACCGCGCTCGGCATCGCCCTCGTCGTCTTCGTCCTCGCCGCGGCGCTCATGCTCTCGGCCGGCATCAAGAAGACGCTCGGCGTCTCGGGGCGCGACGACAACGCGATCGTCCTCCGCAAGGGCAGCGACAACGAGCTGAGCAGCACGCTCGACGTGTCGGCGGTCAACGTCATCCTCGGGGCGCCTGGAGTGAAGAAGGACGAGAAGGGCGTGCCGCTCGGCGTGGGCGAGGTCATCGTCGTCGGCGCGATGGAGAAGATCGGCGCGAGCGGCTTCACGAACGTGCAGATCCGCGGCGTGACCGAGAACGCGATGAAGTTCCGCCCCGAAGTGCACGTCGTCGCAGGGCAAGCGCCCAAGCCTGGGAGCGACGAGGTCATGGTCGGCCAACGCATCCGCGGCCGCTTCAAGGGGACGGATCTCGGCGAGTCGTTCGATCTGCGCAAGAACCGCCCCGTGAAGGTGGTCGGCGTCTTCGAGGCGGGCGGCTCGTCGTTCGAGTCGGAGGTGTGGGTCGACGTCGACACGCTCCGTGCGTCGTACTCCCGCGGCGCGAGCACGTCGTCGGTGCGCGTGCGCCTGGACTCGCCGGCGGCGTTCGACGCCTTCAAGATGTCGATCGAGAGCGACAAGCAATACGGCTATCTCGCGATGCGCGAGACGGAGTATTTCGAGAAGCAGTCGTCGGGCACCAGCACCTTCGTGAGCGCGCTGGGGACGCTCATCTCGGTGTTCTTCTCGATCGGCGCGATGATTGGCGCCATGATCACGATGTACGCCGCCGTCGCGAACCGCCAGCGCGAGATCGGCACGCTCCGCGCGCTCGGCTTCTCCCGTGGGAGCATCCTCACGTCGTTCCTCCTCGAGTCGATCGCGCTCGCGATGATCGGGGGCGTCGTCGGCGTGATCGCGTCCCTTGGCATGGGCGCGGTGAAGTTTTCGATGATGAACTTTGCGAGCTGGTCGGAGATCGTCTTCAGCTTCGATCCGACGCCCCGCATTATCCTGACGGCGCTCCTGTTCGCCGCCGGAATGGGGGTTCTCGGGGGATTCTTTCCCGCAGTCCGCGCAGCGCGCATCTCCCCCGTCACCGCAATGCGCGGCGGCTGAGACGCGAGCCGCTCACCCGATGCGCAGCTTGTAGCGCTGCACCTTGCCGTTCTCGGTCTTCGGCAGCGCGTCGACGTACGCGACGGCGCGCGGGTACTTGTAGGGTGCAATCGTCGTCTTGACGTGATCTTGGAGCTCTTTCGTGGTCGCGTCGCTGGCGTGGGCGGCGTCGCGGAGGACGACGAACGCTTTGACGATGAAGCCGCGCGCTTCGTCGGGCGCGGAGACGACGGCGCACTCTTTCACCTTGGGGTGCTCGAGCAGGATCGCCTCTACCTCGGGACCGGAGATGTTGTAGCCGGCGGAGATGATCATGTCGTCCGCGCGCGCCTGGAACCAGAAGTAGCCGTCCTCGTCCATCTTGTAGGCGTCGCCGGTGAGGTTCCAGCCGGCTTGCACGTAGAGCTCTTGACGCTCGGGATCGTCGAGGTAGCGGCAGCCGGTCGGGCCGCGCACGGCGAGGCGGCCGATCGTTCCCGGCGGCACCGTTTGGAGGGTGTCGTCCACCACGCGCACCTCGTAGCCGCGGAGCGCCTTGCCGGTGGCGCCAGGGCGGATGTCGTCGCCGGCGCACGCGACGAAGATGTGGAGCATCTCCGTCGAACCGAGGCCGTCGATGATGCGAATGCCGGTCGCCTTGCGCCACGCTTCGTAGGTGACGGCGGGGAGCGTCTCGCCGGCGGACACGCTCTTCGTGAGCGAGCGCAGGTCGTAGTTGGGGACGAGATCGACGAGGGCGCGAAACATCGTCGGGGCCGTGAACAGGATCGTCGCGCGATCTTTCTGGATGGCGACGAGCAGTGCGTCGGGCGTCGGTCGCTCCACGAGGACGGTGCATGCGCCGACGCGCATCGGGAAGAGCAGAAGCGCGCCGAGGCCGAACGTGAAGGCGATCGGAGGCGAGCCGCAGAAGACGTCGTCCGCGGTCGGCTTCAGGATTTCCGGCAGGAAGAGATCGGCGACCACGATCAAATCGCGGTGGACGTGCATCGCCCCCTTCGCGAGGCCCGTAGTTCCAGAGGTGAACGCGATGAGCGCGATGTCGTCGGCGGCGGTGTCGACGTCGTCGAAGGTGGCGGGCTCGGCGGCGGCGCTCGCTTCGAGCGCATCGGTCAAGAGCAGGTTGGGGCACTTGGCGTGCTCCATCTCGGAGGCAAGCGCAGGGTCGCAGAGCGCGAGCGGCACCTGCGCCTTTTGGACGATGTACGCGAGCTCGCGAGATCGCAGCATCGGCATCGTGGCGACGACGATCCCGCCGGCCTTGAGCACCGCGAACCACGCGACGACCAGCGCCGGGTTGTTGGGCGCGCGAAGAAGAACACGCCCGCCGGGAACGAGCCCGTGGTCTCGGACGAGCACGCGCGCGACGCGGCATGCGCGCGCGTCGAGCTCGGCGTAGGTCATCGCGGTTCCCTCGTGACGAAACGCGACGCGGTCTCCCCAGCCGCGCGTGAGGGCTCCCCGGAGGAGCTCGGTCGCCGCGTTCATGCGCGGCGGGTACGACGGACACTTCGACAGATCGAGGTCGGGCGACTGCTCGGGAGGAGGCAGGCGGTCCCGCGCGAATGTGTCGACGTGCGCGCTTTTTACCGAGGCCGGCTCGCTCATGGGCCGGACTCTAGCGCCAGATCCGGGGCGTCGTCACCGGCGGGGCTTGTGCCCGCACCCTTCTTTCCCTAGAGAACCCCAGGATGTCGCCGCAAAATCCCGTCCAGCTCGCCGCGCTGAAGGGCGTGAGCCCGAAGCGAGCCGTCACCGTCATCCTTGGCGTGAGCCTCGCGGCGCTGGCGCTCCTCGTCGCCGTCATCTACGGCCACGGCCGCGCGACGTCGGCCCCCGCGTGGGTCTCTGCCCTCCCCGTGCTGAACGCGTTCTTCAACGGGACGAGCGCTGTGTTCCTCGTCCTCGCGCTTGTCAGCATCAAGCAACGAAAGATCGCAGAGCACGCGCGTCGCATGCTGGTCGCGCTGGGTTCCTCGGCGCTCTTCCTCGTCTCGTACATCGTCTACCACTCGGTGCACGGCGACTCGAAGTTCCAAGGCACGGGCGCCCTACGCCCGCTCTACTTCTTCGTCTTGATTTCGCACGTGCTCTTGTCGGCCGTCGTCCTGCCGCTCATCTTCTCGAGCTTCTTCTTTTCGCTCTCGGGGCGTTTCCCGCAACACAAGAAGATCTCGCGCTTCACGCTGCCGGTGTGGCTCTACGTGTCGGTCACCGGCGTGCTCGTCTTCGCGATGCTGCGCGCATACGGCTGATCGTCGCGTCGCGTCGCGTCTCGTCTCGTCTCGTCACTCGGGCGAGAACACGAGCGGGTAGACCACCGTGACGATCCCGCCCTCCGGCTCCGGGAACGAGAGGCCGGCGAACGCCTTCACCGTGCACGCGACGACGTCGGCGTTCGGGAGATCGCTGCCCGCGTCTTGCGCGACCGCGACGGCGCCCGAGCGGTCGATCACGAACTTGACGCTCACGCGCCCCGTCAGCTGCGGCGACGCGTGGAGCGCCGGCTCGTAGCACATGCGGAATCGGCCAAAATTCTGCCGAACGATGCGCTGGATTGTTTCGGGCGGCATGCGTCCGTTGACCGTCGTCGTGCAGCCGCCGAGGTGCTCGTGCGTGACGGGGTCCGTCCTCCCGCAGCGGATCGACGGCGACTTCGTCACGTGCTCGCCGCCGAGGCGTCCCGTGCCGACGCCGTTGCCGCACCCGCTGGGCCCGCGGCAGTGACCGATCGTGCCGATGTTGCCGAGCCCGATCCCTTCGCCGCGCCCGCCTCCGCCTTCGCCGCCGCCCGACAGGCCGAGGCCGTCACCGAACGCGTCGTCGATCGTCGGTGCCCAGTCGTTGCCGATGTGGCTCTCGGCGTCGGCGCCGTTCAAGACCGAGCCCCACGGCGCGACGGGCGCGTTGCTGTCGGGTACGTCGCGGGCGGCGAGGATGCCGATGATGCCGAACGTCGCCGCTTCTTCGCGCGCGCGCTCGCGGGCCAACGTCGCCGACTCTTTCGACGCGCTGCCCTTCGCGCTCCAGTGACCTTGCGTAGAGGCCTCGCGCTTGCCCATCTCCCCTTTGTTTCCCCACCCGTCGCGCCCCGGCGGCTTGCGAGGATCGCCGACACCGGGTTTTCCCTTGGTCATGTCGTCCATCGGCATCTCGCGATCCGGCTCGGGCGACGACGGCGCGTCGAGGTACGCGCGCATGGTCGCGATCCGGTCTCGCTCGACCTCCTCGCGGTCTTCCTCGCCCATCGACGCCATCGCCGTCGCGAACATGAAGAGGAGCGCCGCGTGAAGCGCCAGCGACGCCAGGTGCCCCTCGGCCCCCGAGTCGCGCAGGCGGTCATGAAGCGACGGCCGGAACGAGGGGTCCATCCGAAGCTCGACACGGCCCGACGCCGAAAGTTCCCGTGATCGCCGAACGGGCGATTTTCCCTGGCGAGGCCCATGCCTACGGACGAGGCGCGTGTCCATCGCCGTGGAGGTGTGATCATGGCTGGAGCGGTCGCGGTATCGGGCGGTAAAGGCGGCAGGAAAGCGCTCGACACGGAGATCAACATGATCCCGATGATCGATTTGCTGATGGTGACGATCTCGTTCTTGCTCATCACGGCGGTGTGGGTCCACATGAGCCGCGTCGAGGCGAACGCGCAGGTGCCGGGGAGCGATACTGCGCCGCCGTGCGAAGGCGCGGAGTGCGCGCCGCCGCGGTTCCTCCACGTCGAGATGCGCGATCCGGACAAATTCACGCTCTTTTGGAGCGAAGGCGGCCGCGAGCTCGCACGCACGGAGATCCCGCGCAAGGATCTCGTCGACACGGTCGGCAAGGCGAAGTTCGTCCGCTTCCCCGGTCTCACCGACGAAATCGCGAAGGAGTGGAAAGAGTGGGGCAAGCACAAGGACGCGTCGGATCGCGAGCTCGATCGCCTCGTCCTCCACACCGACGACGCCGCGAGCTACGCGCAGGTCATCGGCGCCATCGACGCAGTGCACGGCGTCGAGCGCCCCATCGCGCTCGGCAAGAAGAACGGCACCACCAGCGCGTTCCATGTGACCTTCTCGGCGAAGTGACGTTGCAGCGTTACGTCGCGGAGGCTCCCACGCCTCCGCGACGACGACGCGCTACTCCTCTCGGTCGATGATGACCGCGCCGTCTCCGCGCCCCGCGCTGCCGTGCTGCGCGATGAGATCCGCGAAGCGTCGCGCAGTCTCTCCGCCGATTTCGCCGAGGGCATCCGCCGCCGCGCGGCGCACTTGCGGGTTCGCGTCGTCCCTCGTGAGCAGGGCCGCGAGCGCGTTCTGAGACGCCGTGTCGCCGATCTGCGTGAGGTTGTGCGCGGCGGTGACCGCCACGGTCGGATCGGCGTCCGCGAGTCCGCCGAGCAAGAGCTCGCGCGCGCGCTCGGGCTCGAGCATGTGGCAGACCTGCATGGTGGACCTCCGCACGTCGACGTCCGCGCTCTTCATCTGTCCCTCGGCGATCTTCGCGGCCTTGTCGGGGGACGTCGACGCGAGGCCCCAAAACGCGGCGTTCGCGACCTCGCGATCGGGGTCGGCCGCCAGCTTCTCGAGGCGCGCGGCCGCCGCCGGCGACGACGCGTTGCGCCCGAGCGCGTGGACCGCCGCGGTGCGAAGATCGTGATCGTTGCTCGAGGTCGCGTCGAGGACGGCCTTCTCGGCCTCGGGCCCACCGATCGTCGAGAGGCCATCCATCGCCGCGCGGCGCACCTGCGGATCGGAGTCCTTGAGCGCGCGCGTCAGCGTCCCGGCGACCTGCGGATCGCCGGACTGACCGAGCGCCGACAACGCCTCGGCCTTCGTGCGCGCATCTTTTCCGGTCTGCGCGAGATCGGAGAGCGCCTTCACCGACGCCGGATCGCCGCGCCGCGCGAGCGCGCTCATCGCCTCGGCGCTCGTCCCGTCGCCGGCGCGCGCGGCGTCCAGCAACGCCTGCCGGCCTTCGGGAGAGGCGTCCTCGGAGAGCAGCGACACCGCGGTGTGCGCTGCCGGCCCGCCACTGCGAAGGAGCGACAGCGCGATTTTTCGCGCGCCTTCGCGACCGCCCGGCATCGACGCGAGCTGCGAGAGCGCGCCGTTTTGCGACGTCCCTGGCTCGGAGGCGAGCTCGGTGATCGCCGCGAGCGCGTCTTTGCCACCGATCGCCGCCAGCGCGGTCAAGGCCTCGGCGCTCGCCTCTCGCCCGCCGTGACGCGCCATCGACGAGAGATCGGCGACGACCGCCTCGTCGGGGTGCGACCGGAAATAGCGCGCGGCCGCGGCATGGGCGTCGGGCGAGCCCGGGCCGAGCTTCTTCAACATGAGCGCGCGCACGTCGTCGCCGTCCACGTCGGCGAGCGCGTCCATCGCGGCTCCGGAGACGTCGCGGCGATCGGACTCTGCGGCCGTGAGGAGAGCCTTTTTTGCCCCCGGATCGTCCATTTCGGCCAGCGCCGTCGCCGCGGAGCGCACGTCGGCGCCCGACGCATCGAGCAGCGCCGCCGAGAGCAACGTGACCGCTTGCGGGCCGCCGATCTTTCCGAGCGCCGTGAGCGCCTCGGTCCGGACGCCGGTCGACCCCTCGCGCGAGATCTTGGCGAGAGCCTCCACGGCGCCGGCATCGCCGGTCGCGCCGAGCGCGGCCACGATCTGACGCTGCGTCCCCAGATCCGCGTTATCCATCGCCGCGAGGAGGAGCGGCGTCGCCTCGGTCGCGTGCGCGTTCCCGAGCGCGAGCGTGGCGGCCATCTTGAGCTCCGGCTCGGCCGTCGTCGCGACGGTGAGGACGATGCTTCGCGCCTCGGGATCGTCGGGACGCGCGGCCAGGGCCTCGACCGCGGCACGGCGGATCGACGCGTCCTTGTCGGAGACGAGCTCGGCGAGCCAGCTGCGCGCCGCCGCGAGGCGGATGCCCCCGAGCGTCGTGACCGCGCACTCGCGCGCTCCGATGCGCCCTTTTTGCGCGACGTCCGCGATCGCCGACGTCGCCTCTTCGTCGGCCACCGGCCCGAGCGAGCGAAGCGTGTCGCAGATGACCGTGGCGTTGTGTGCCGCGCGGAGCTGCGCGAGGAGCTTCTCCGGCGATCCGGCCGGCGCCTGCGCCGCGGCAGAAGCGGGGCTCCCGCCAAACCAGCCGAACAACGAGCCCGGCGCGGACGTCGTCGACGGCGCTCCCGCGAAGGCGGCCTTTCCGGCGGTGTTGGCCGACCCGCGGACGGGATGGAGGGCGAAGTAGGCAGCGGCCCCGAGCGCCGCGAACGTGGAAATCTTCCAAGCGAGAGCCGGCATGTTCTACCTACGTCCTACGCGCGGGGTCGATCTGGGATTCCGTCCGGCGTCGTCGTCGTGACACGGACGGCTGCCCGGAGTTCCCCTTCTCCTCATGGAACGCGTCGGGCGCGATTTCCCTGGGGAGAAACCGGGCGCCGCGACGTACGAGGCGTGCGCGTCAGGCGAGCGCGGCGAGGACGCGGGCCGCGCCGTGAACGACGTCCGCCTCGTCGTGGTAGACGCCGAAGCCGAAGCGAAGGCGATCGGCGCGCACGTCGGTCACGACGTTGGCGGCGAGGAGACGCGCGTGGAGCTCGCCGGCGCGCGGCGTCTTGAACGTGAGGAACTGTCCGCGGTTCGGCTCGCGGAGCGACAGCACGAGCTGCGAGGCGTCGAGCGCGCACGGGGACTTGCCGATCTCGCGCACGAAGACCTCTTGCATTGCGTGCGCGTGTGCGTGGATCGACGCAGGCGTGAGGCCGACCTCCTCGAGCCAGCCGAGCACGGCGTCGAGGCGATAGATCGACGTGGGATCGAACGTCGCCCCCATGAATCGCGCGCCGCCCGACGCGTAGGGGACGGTCCCTTTCGTCTGCTGCTTCTCGAGCGCGCCGAACGCCGCGAACCAACCGGTGTCGCGCGGCCGCTCGCCGTAGCTCGGCGGCGCGTGAATGAAGCAACAGCCCTCGCCGCCCATCGCGTATTTGTATCCGCCGGCGACGAAGAAGACGCGCGCCGCGATCGCCGAGAGATCCACCGGCATCGCGGCGAACGAGTGGTACCCGTCGACCACGATGAACGTCTCTTTCGACGTCACCGCGCCCACGATGCGCGCCAGATCGGGGACGACGTAGCCGGAGCTGAAGAAGACATGGGAGAGGTAGACGAGATCCCACTCGCCGGACGCCGCCGCCGCCGCGAAGCGCTCGGTGAACGTATCGAACGGCTCGGCCGCGACGCGCGTGACCGCCATCTCACCGTCCTCCTCGAGGCGCGCGCTCTGCCGGGCGAAGGAATGGAACTCGGCGTCGGTGGATAGCACGCGGAGCGGTCGCCCTGGCTCGGGTCGTCTCACGCACGACACCACGCGCATCATCAGCTCGTGGACGTTGGGCGCGAAGCCGAGCGACTCTCCGTTCGGCAGCCCGAGGAGGCGCGCGATCCTCGCCTGCGCGCGCGGCACGATCTCGCCGAAGATCTTGTCCCACTTGCGATCGGCCAATGCGGCGGCGTCGAGCCACGCCTGCATCTGCGCGTCGAAGCTGACGTCGGGCCAAAGATGATGGCTGTGCGCGGCGAAGTGCACGCGCTCGGGATCGGCCGCGAGAAAGCGCCGGAAAGCAGCTCGATGGCTGACGCGATGGCTCACGCGACGGAGCGTATCAGGTGCGTCGCGCGAGGACGGCGAGGCCCATCGTCAGCGCCCGCTGCGCTTCGAGGAACGCCGCCTGCGAGCCACCCGGGCGATCCGGGTGCGTCTCGAACGCGCGACGACGAAACGCGGCGCGAAGGTCACGCTCGGAGCAATCCGGGAAGACCTGGAGGATGCGCGCCCACACTGGAACCTCGCTCCGTGCCACCTGCGCCGCCGCGCGCATGAGCCCTTGCTCGAAGGCCGCGACCGCGTCCGCGAAGGGCGTCGGCGCCGTCTGGCGGGCCACTGCGTCGGCGAGGAAGTGCGCGAAGTCCACGATCCCGCTGAACGGGAGCGCCGCCGAGACCTTGAATCAGAGGGCGTCTAGAGGGCGTCTAGAGGCCCTGCACTTCGACCGGTGTGGTCTGGAACTCGTCGTCGCCCAGGCCATGCCCCAGCTCTCCGTTGGCGCTCGCTCCCCAGCACGCCGCTCCGTGGTCCGCGTGCGCGATGCACGAGAACGACGAGCCCGCCGCGACCTGCACGGCGTCGTGAATGCCGCGCACGTCCATGGGTAGTGACGACATGAGCGGCGTGTCGCTGTTTCCGAGCTGGCCTTGCAGACCCTTGCCCCAGCATCGCGCGACGCCGTTGCCGAGCACCGCGCACGTGTGCTCGAGGCCGCCGGCGGCGTGGATCGCGCCCTTGATGTTGGGCAGCGGCGTGGGCGTCGAGTTGCCCTGGCCGGTGCCGTTGCCGAGCTCGCCGAGAAAGCCGTCGCCCCAGCACATCATGTTGCCGTTGCGGAGGATGGCGCAGGTATGGTCGTCGCCCGCCATGAGCGCGGACGCGCCCGACAGGTCGCGCGCGGTCTGCGGCAGCGTCTCGAACGGGCCGGTTCCACCCATCCCGAGCTGACCGTCCGCGTTGCGGCCGACGCAGCGAACGCTCGTGTCGGCGAGGACGACGCACGTATGCCACGTCCCGAGCGCGAGCGCGGTGAGGCCTTCGCCGAAGGCCGGCACGGGGACCGGCGTCAAGAAGCGATCGGATCCGAGCACCCCGCACTCGCCGCTCGTATTGCGGCCCCAGCACGAGAGCGTCCCCGCCGCGTCCAGCACGCACGTGTGCCAGCCATTCGCCGCAATCGCGACCGGCGGCGAGACGATGCCGGTGACCCGCTGCGGCGTGGCGACGAGGGGGAGGCGCTTCCCGTTGCCGAGCTGGCCGTCGATGTCCTCGCCCCAGCACCACACGGTCTGATCGACGCCGAGAGCGCAGACGTGGTGCTGTCCGGAGGCGAGACGAACGATCTCCGGCAGCCCTTCGACGCGCACCGCTGTGGAGGCTTCATTCGTCGTGCCGTTCCCGAGCTGCCCTTGCTCGTTCACGCCCCAACAAAAGACCCGGCTCTTCTTGTCGCGCAAGCACGCGTGCGACTCGCCCGCGACGATCTGCTGCACGTTGGGCACCGACTTGCCGCCGATGTGGACCGTCGGAGGATCGGCGTCGGGGTCGAGCGCGTCGGGTTCGGTGCTCCCGTCCGCGGCGTCGGTGCGCCCACCGTCGTCGCCTCCGGTCCCCGAGCTGCCGCCTCCGATCCCTCCGCCTTCACCGTCTTCGAGGAGCCCCGTTCGACCGCACGCCGCGACGGCGAGCAGGAGGGTGGCGAATGCGGTGATGTTGAGCTTTTGCATGACGCCTCCGCCGATCGTCGCGCACCGGCGTCGTCAGGCACAGCAGTTCCCATGCCCAACGAGGAAGGCGCTCAGTCTAGCGTTTTGCAGCTCGAGCGGCACCTCGAGCGACCGAACCATGCGACGGATCATCCCGTGCGCGCACGCCGCGCGGGACGGGATGCCCGGTCTCGAGGTTCGTCAGCTCTTCAGAAATTTGTAGATCGACACGTCGAGCTGGCTGCGGACGAGGCCGATCACGCTGTCGACTTCCGCCGCCTGCATCTTGAGTCGCTGCTCCAGCCGCTTCTTCGTCTCCTCCATGATCTTCTCGCGCGAGTGCGCGAGCCAACGGGCCACCGTCGCACGATGCACACGGTAGGCCGTCCCGATCTGGTCGATGTTGAGGCCGTCGATGTAGTGCATCTTGAGGACGGCGCGCTCGTCGCTCGACAGATCGGTGAGGGTCGCCTGGAACGCCTCCCGAAACTCCTCTTTGTACTTGGACTTGAGGAAATCGACCTCGGGATCGGGGGCCGCTGACCGAAGCACGGGGGCGCGCTCTCCGTCGGTCTCGACGGTGTTCTTCGGCCGCCGGCGCAGGTTCAAGGCCAGCCGCACGCACACGACCCGGACCCACGCGCCGAGCGGCCCGCGCCCGGTGTACTCGCAAATTTTTAGGCGACCGTCCTCGCCGGTCGTCACGAAGAGCTTCTCGCGGAGCTGCTGGCCGACCTCGTCGATGAACGGCGCCGAGCGATCGATCTGCCCCACGTAGCTCGGCACCTCGTGGAGGTATTTCGATTCGAAGGCGAGGATCGCGCGGTCGTCCTTTTTCGCGCACGCGCACGCGAGGTAGAGGTCCTCGACGTGGAGGCCGTCGAAGCCGCTCGGTGACACGCGGGCCACGTGCGCGACGAGCTCGTCTCGGCTTACCTTGATGCCCGGCCACGCCGCCGCGCACTTCTCCAGGATCGCGCTCAGATCGGGTTCTGCCATCCTTCGTCCCGTTCCGAGAGTAGCATCTCGGGGTGGACTGCCTCGACGAAGGGCAAATCGCCGACTTTCTCGAGGGGCGGCTGACCCCGGACGAGGACGCGACGGCCAGGAGCCACGTGGCGGGATGCGACGCGTGCCGCGAGCTGGTGTCCGAGCTCGCGCGCGCCATGCCGCCCGACGACGACGCGCCGAGCCAGCTGACGCGCGGCAACGCGATCGGACGCTACGTGATCCTCGACGTCGTCGGCGCGGGCGGCATGGGCGTCGTGTACGCGGCCTACGATCCGGAGCTCGATCGGAAGATCGCCGTCAAGCTCCTCCGCCGCGACGTCACGACCGCGGCGACCACGTCGGTGGGCGAGCTCGGCAAGCGGCTGCTCCGCGAAGCGCAGTCGATGGCGAAGCTGTCGCATCCCAACGTCGTGAGCGTGTACGACGCGGGCTCGACGGCCGACGGCCAGGTCTTCGTCGCGATGGAGTTCGTGCAGGGGCAGAGCCTCGGCAAGTGGCTCGAGGCGTCGCCGCGCAGCTGGCGCGAGGTGCTCGAGGTGTACACGAAGGCCGGCCACGGCCTCGCCGCCGCGCACGCCGCGGGGCTCGTTCACCGGGATTTCAAGCCCGAAAACGTCATGGTGGGGTCCGACGGCCGCGTCCTCGTCACCGACTTCGGTCTCGCGCGTCCAGTGGAGCGAACGCTCGACTCCACGAGTCTGCAGCTGACGCGCCTCCGCGGCCAGCACGGGAAGACGGACGAGGCGCTCACCGAGGCCGGCGCGATCGCAGGCACCCCCGCGTACATGTCGCCCGAGCAACTCGACGGAAAGCCGGCGAACGTCCTCACCGATCAGTACAGCTTCTGCGTCTCGCTCTACGAGGGGCTCTACGACCAGCGTCCGTTCGACGCGCATGACTTCGAAGAGCTCGTGCGCGAGACGGCGAAAGGCCGTGTGCGCGAAGCGCCGAAGGACACCGAGGTCCCCGCGCGCGTGCGAACGGCGCTCTTGCGCGGCCTCCGGCCCGATCCGAGCGAGCGGTACGCGTCGATCGACGAGCTCCTCTTCGCCGTGCAGCCGCGGCGCTACCAGATGCGGCGCCGCGTGATCGCGCTGATCGGCGTGCTCGGCATCGTGCTCGCCGCCGTCCTCGGGTACCGCGGCGCGAGGCGGGAGCCGCAGCTGTGCACGGGCGCCGAGCAAAAGCTCACCGGAGTCTGGGACGCTCCACGGCGCGCGCAAATCCGCTCGGCGTTCGACAAGAGCGGCCGCGCGTACGCCGCCGACGCGTGGCGCGGGACCGAGAAGACGCTCGACGCGTACACGGCCGGCTGGGTCGCGACGCGCACCGAGGCCTGCGTCGCGACGCGTGTTCGCGGCGAGCAGAGCGAAGAGATGCTCGACCGCCGTGTGGAGTGCCTCGACGCGCATCTTCGCCAGCTCGGAGCGCTGACCAAGCTCTTCGCCGAGGCCGACGGGGACGTCGTCGCGCGCGCGCTCGAAGCGTCCCTCGCCCTGCCGAGCCTGTCCGACTGCTCGAACGTCGTCGCCCTGAAGGCCGGCGTCCGCCCGCCCTCCGATCCGGCAAAGGCCGATCGTGTGCAAAATGCACGTATCCACCTGGCGCGCGCCAAGGCCCTCGACGACGCGGGAAAATACGACGAGGCGCGCCTGCTCGTGGAGCCGGTCGTCGCCGAGGCGCGCGACCTCGCGTACCTGCCGCTGGAGGCCGAGGCCTTGGCGCTCGACGGGCGCGTCTCGGGACGCCTCGACGACACGCGCCGCGCCGAACGCTCGCTCCGTCAAGGGGCGGAGGCGGCGCTCGCGGCGGGACACGACGCGGTGGCGGCGCGCGCGTTCATCGATCTCGTTTATTTCATCGGCGACAAGGAGGCGCGCTACGAGGACGCGCGGCAGTGGGCGCGCTACGCGGAGCTGGCGATCCAGCGCCTCGGCGGCAACGACGAGCTGGAGGCCGATCGCCTCGAGTCCTTCAGCATCATCTCGTGGCGTCAGGGGAAGAACGACGAGTCGCTCGCTGCGCTCGATCGGGCGATCGCGATCTACAAGAAGGTGCTGGGACCCGATCACGTCAAGGTCGCGCACGCGATGGACGGCGTCGCGTCGGTGTACTTCGACCAGGGCCGACTCGAGGACGCCTACGATCTCGACAAGCAGGCGCTCGACATCGCCGAGCGCGCCCTCGGCGGAAATCACCCGCAGCTGTCGCTCTACCTCAACAACATGGGGAACGAGCTCCTCAGCATCGGTCGCTACGACGAGGCGCTGAAGGACCTGCGGCGCGCGCTGGAGCTCGCGGAGAAGACCGCCGGAGGCGATCATCCGGAGACCGTGCCGCCGCTCGACACGATGGGGACGGTCCTCGTGTCGATGGGAAAGGCCGAAGAAGCGGTGCAGCTGCTCACGCGGGCGAAGACCACGCTCGAGAAGGCGAACCGGAAGGACACGCCCGACTACGCGGCGGTCTTGAACGATCTCGGCGAGGCGGAGCTCGCGCGTGGGCGCGCGGATTCGGCGGCGGCGCACCACCACGAGGCGCTCGCGATCGTGGAGAGGGTCCTCGGCAAAGACCACCAGGACTACGGGATGACGCTCTTCCGCGTCGGCGAGGCGCTGTTCGCCGTCGGCAAGGCCAAGGAGGCCCTCGCCCAGGATCTGCAGGCGCTCGAGATCGTCGACAAGGCGCAAGGGCCCGACTCACCGGCGGCCGCGCGCATCCTCTCGGGCATCGGGAGGGCGCGCCTGCGAATCGGCCCGACCGCGTCGGCGCTCGAGCCGCTCGAGCACGCGGTCAAAATCCGCGAGACGCACCACGTCGACCCGAAGGATCTCGCCGACGCACGCTTCGCGCTGGCACAGGCCTTGTGGGCGAGCGGCAAAGAGAAGGACCGCGCCCGCAAGCTCGCCAAGGACGCGCGCGCGACCTTCGACGGCCCCGCGTGGTTCAAAGAGCGCCTGGCCGCCGTCGACACGTGGCTCGCCGACATCGACAGCCGCGTCACACGCGCGCCGTGAGAGGCTCTGTCTAGCCGAAGCGCTTCTCGAGGCTTCGCGCGAAGTGGCCGGCGGCCCAAAAGAGCTCCTCCAGGTGTCCGTCGAGCTCCGAGAGCGGATCCCTCGCCGCGGAGAGCGCCGGGAAGTGAACGCGCAGGCGCGCGATCTCGAGCGGGATCTGGCCTTCGAGCTCCTCGAGGTAGAACGCGCGCGCGTCGTCGAGGCGGCTGCGCAGGAGCGACCAGTCCGGATGCAACGTGCGGAGGCCGCGCGCGAGCTCGTCGAACGCGCGGAGGACGCCGCCGCACCAGCTGTAGATGCCGCGCAGATACTCGCTGAGCGGCGAGTCGCTCTGGAGGATCTCCTGCATGCGCGGATCGGTCGCGTCGAGGTAGACGGAGCCGAGCGTGCTGCGAAGCTCTCCGAGATCGGCGAGGCGCTCGGTCATCGACTGCGCCGCGGCGTGCGCCGACGGATCGCGCGGGAGGTCCATCGCGTCGAGATCGAACCGGCGGAGCGCGTCCGCGAGCGCGTGGTGCTCGCGCGCGATGTCCTCGATGCACGACGGCGCGCGCGTCTGGCGCTCGCGGCGGCGGGGTCCGATTTGCCCGCGGGCGATCGCGCCGAAGCCGGTGGCGGCGGGGCGCACGCGGACATGCGAGTCGGCCCGCGGCCGGGGAGAAGCGGCGAGATCGAAGCCGCCGCCCTCTGATTTCGACGAGTTATCCGAAGCAGGGAAAGGTGGGGGTGAAGCCGGGTTATGCATGGGAAAGGGTTGCCCAGTATTACGCCCAGGACGGATGTTTCTTCCCGCGCGGTTGATGTACAAAGAGACCAATGAAACCGGCCTATTGGCTCGTCAAGAGCGAGCCCTACAAATACCCCTTCGCGCAGCTCGTGAAGGACAAGCGCACCACTTGGGACGGCATCCGTAGCTTCGAGGCGCGGAACAACCTGCGCGCGATGAAGGCCGGCGACACCGTCCTCTTCTATCACTCGAACGAGGGCAAAGAGATCGTCGGCGTCGCGCGCGTGAAGCGTGAGGCCTACCAAGACCCGACGACCGACGAAGACTGGAGCGCCGTCGATCTCGAACCGGTCGCGCCGCTGAAGGAGCCGGTCACGCTCGCCGCGATCAAGAAGGACGCGGAGCTCGTGAAGATGGCGCTCGTGAAGAAGTCGCGCCTGTCGGTCGTGCCGGTGACGCCCGCCGAATTCAAGGCGGTCCTGTCGGCGGCCAAGACCAAGCTCTGACGTTCGGAAGCTGCTACTTTGTGCCCATGATCCTCGGCGATCGCATCGACAAGCTGGCTCAAGGTCTTTCGTCGCGTGACGTCGTCGACGCCTACGCGCTGAGCCAGTCGGATCCAAAGAGCATGCGCGACGATCAGCGCGCGCTCGCCGGCGAGCTCGAGGCCACGATCGAGGCGATGTTCCTCATGGCCGCGGTCGACGGCAACGTGTCGGACGCCGAGCTCGGCCAGCTCGCGGCGAGCTGTGAGGCGATGATCGATCTGACCGGCGCGCGCTCGCAGCCCGTGAAGATCGGGAAGCTCCTCGGCGAGCTCAACGCGGTCCTCGCCAAGGAAGGGTGGAAGGCGCGCCTCGACGCGGTGGCCCATCGGCTTCGGCCGCGCTCGCCAGAGGCGCGCTCGTTCGCGATCCGGCTCGCCGCGGCGGTCGCGTTCGTCGACGATCACGTGGCCCATGCGGAGGCCGCAGGCATCGACGCGCTCGCGGCAGCCCTTGCCCTGACGCCCGAAGAGTCCCAAGAGATCCTGGCCGACGTCCAGGAGACGCTCTTCGGTTGATCTCCGCCAATTAATGTATCCTACACGCTTTGTCCAGCTGAATCAGGCGCGAATTCGCTTCGGCGACCGCGTGGACCGCCTCGGGCCGTGGCTCCTCCGCGTGGACGAGCCGGCCGACGCGGTGGTGAAGTGCATCGCCGCGATGCCGCCGGGGCGCGGCTGGGCCACGTTCACCGATGCGGCGGCGCGGGGCATCGCGAACGTCTCAGGCGCGCCGGAGGAGATGCGCGCGCTTTTCGCGGAGACCGAGCGCGTGCCGCCGTGGGTCGACTATCCCACGCTCGATCGCGGCGGTCGCGTGCTGATGCGCGCTGGGCTCCTGGGCGGCCTCGTCCTCGGGCTCTCGTCGCTGCCGCACGGGTACGCGTCGCCGGGCGGGAACAAGCCGCTCGTCTTCTCCGGACGAATGCGCGAGCAAGCGCCGCGAAGGCTCAACGAGACCGCGCGCTTCGTGCAGGCCGTCTGCCGTCCGGGCGGCATGCGCCCCGGCGCCGACGGCTACCAGATCACGCTTCGCGTTCGCCTCATGCACGCGCAGGTCCGCCAAATGCTCCTCGCGAGCGGCAAGTGGGACACGGGCGCGTGGGGCCAGCCCATCAACCAGCACGACATGGCGGCGACAACGCTCCTCTTCTCGATGGTGCTCCTCGAGGGCCTCCGCACGCTCGGCGTGCGCGTCTCGGCGGAGGACGCGGAGGCGTACACGCAGCTGTGGCGCACGACGGGGCTCCTCATGGGTGTCGATCCGGAGATTCTTCCGGCCGGCGAGGCCGAGGGTCGAAGGCTCGCCGATCTGATCCGCGCCACGACCGCGCCCGCCGACGCCGACGGACGCGAGCTCACGCGCACGCTGATCGAGACGCCGCTCTCCCTCGCGCGATCGCCGCGTGAGCGCGCCATGCTCGAGAGGCGCGTCGAGTTCTCGAAGGCGGTCTGCCGCGAGCTGCTCGGCGACGAGCTGGCCGATCAGCTCGGCGTCGAGCGCACGCGCTGGCGATTGACCGTCCCCCTCCTCAAGCGCGTCATCGGCGCGGCAGAGACACTGCGCGATCGGGTACCCGGCGTCGATCGCACGGCGTTGACGACGGGCACGCGCTACTGGGACCGCGTGGTCGAGGTGGGCCTCGCCGGAGCCACCGCCGAGTTCAAGCTGCCCGACCGACTTGCCGCCTGATTTCGCGTGAATGAAGGGGCCCGGGTCCCCGTCGAACGGTGGGGCCTCATTGGCCTCGTCCGAGGACGATCAACGGGGCTTCCGCAGGGCAGCCCAGCCGAAACGGAAACCAGTGCCCGAAACCGCTCGTCGTATAGAGACGTCCCGCGCCGCGGGCGTAGGTACCCCACCAATAGGGGTGCCGTTCGGACGACGCGAGCACGCTCCGGCCGAAGAGCCCGACCTGTCCGCCGTGCGTGTGCCCCGAGAGCGTGAGGTCGAACCCTTCGCGAGCCGCGACGGGAAATCCTTCGGGGCGGTGGCACATGAGCACCTTGAAGGCGTCCTTCGGCGATCGCTCCAGGCACGCACGCACGCCGTCGTCGAAGCGCGCGCCCGGCGCCTCGAACGTCCCGGGATGGCCCGACGGCTCGTCGGCGCCCGCGAGCCAGAGCGTGGACGTCCCGACGCGGATCGCCTGCCCTTCGTCGACGAGCAACGGCACCCTCGATTTTTCGTAGAGCGGTCGCGTCACGCGGATGTCGTGCAGGTACTCGTGGTTACCCAGCGACGCGAAGACGCCGAAGCGCGGCCGCAGACCGTACGCGAGCTCGAGCGCGGGCGTGATTTGGCGCACGTCGTCGGCGACGTCGCCCGTGAACAGGACGAGATCCGGCTTCGCGGCAGCGGCGCGCTCCAGGAAGCGCTCGAAATCGGCGAGCTGAAGGCACGCGCCGAGGTGCAGATCGCTCAGCTGAAGAATGCGCAGCCCCTCGAGGTCGTTGGGCAGATCGGGAAAGCGCATCGGGATGGGAACCACCTTGGTCGGCGCCCGCGCGGAGACGAGCCCGTCGCCGCTGGCCCCGATCGCCGCCGCCGGCACCATCGCGACGCCGGCCTGAAGCACCTTGCGCCGCGGGAGCTGCCGATCGCGGCTCGCTGCCTTCCACGCAACGGCGACGACGGGCAGCGTGAGGACCGCCGGCGCGAGGAGCGTCATGAGACCCCACGCCAGCACGACGCCCCAGTACGAGACGCCGTACGCGCCGATCTTCGGTCCTCCGACCCACATCGCGAAGCCGACGCCGATCGCACACGCCGCGGCCGCCGCCCCCCACCGCACGGGCGCAATACGCCACCACGCAGGAATCAGCAGGCGCAGCGAAACAATTCCGACGGTCAGCAGTACCAAGAAGATGTGCAAGGTCGTGTCGGCGGCGAGCGGGGGGAACATCGGGTCACCTCGCAGGTGAAAACGTCGGCTTTTGCCGCGCGCTTCCCCGCGCTAGGCTCGTTTCACATGAAAAGCTTCTCCCTTTCACACGAGATTCACTGCGACGAGGCGACCTTCTGGAAGATCTTCTTCGACAAGACCTTCAACGAAGCGCTCTTCCGCGACGGCCTCCAGTTCCCGCACTACGAGGTCTTGGACTTCAAGGACGGCGACAAGGAGATCGTCCGCCGCGTGAAGGTGACGCCGAAGATGGACGCCCCGGGGCCGGTCGCCAAGGCGCTCGGCTCGTCGTTCTCGTACGTGGAGGACGCGACGTTCGACAAGGCCACCAAGGTCGTCACGTGGAAGACGACGCCGAGCTCCCTCGCCGACAAGGTGACGACGAAGGGAACGATCAAGGCGGAGCCGGCCGGCGAAGGCAAGGTTCGTCGCGTCTCGGACTTTCAATTCGAGGCGAAGGTCTTCGCCATCGGCGGCATCCTCGAGTCGGCGTTCGAGAAGAGCCTCCGTTCGGGATGGGACAAGAGCGCAGAGTTTCTCAATCAGTGGCTGAAGGAGCACAAATGAAGGCACGAAGCATTCTCGCGTTCGCAACCCTGGCGCTCGCGCTCGCAATCCCCGGCGTCGCCGACGCGAAGCTCGCCAAGACGGGCAACGCGAAGGGGGCGTTCCACGCCTCCGGCCCCGCCGGCCTCGCGATCAACGGCACCACGAGCGAGGTCGACGTGACCGACGACGGCACGACCGTCTCCGTCGTCGTGAAGCTCGGGGCGATCTCGACCGGCATCGGGCTCCGCGACAAGCACACGCGGAACTACCTCGAAGCCGACACGTACCCCACCGCGACGCTGAAGGTCCCTCGGGCGAGCCTGAAGTTCCCCGCGGCCGGCAAGGAGTCGTCGGGCGACGCGAAGGGGACGATGACGATCCACGGCGTGACCAAGGACGTCACCGTCCACTACTCCGCGAAGCTGGACGGCGACACGTTCTCCGTGAAGGGCAACGTCGCCCTCAACATCAACGACTACGGCATCAAGACCCCGTCGTACCTCGGCGTGGCGGTGAAGCCCGACATCACCGTCGACACCGAGTTCCAGGCCAAAGACACCAACTGATCCACGGCGCGTCGACGCACGACGACAAAACCCTGGCGCTGGGCCGTCGGCGCCGCTACGTCACCTCGCGCACTTGCGCGTAATTTGCCCGCGGCACGCGCGATGCTTATGGGTGAAGCACGCAGGCATCGACGGAAAGGGCTCGGGGGAGCCGCCCTCCAGGGTGTTCGATGACTCGAGAAGGTTCGACTCCTTCGCCTGCGCCCGAAACGCAAAAGGCGGTCTCCGAAAGGAGACCGCCTTTTGGTTTTCTTCAGGGGATTTTCTTCAGGGGAGACGAGCCTCTTACTTCAGGATGCGCGCGTAACCGAGGGTGGCAACATAGTTGCTCGTTGGCGGCGTGAGAACCGCAGTCCACTTCACGGCGTCGGGCGACGTGTACCAGGATCTCTCATCCAACCCGAACCACGTGCCTTCGACGAAGATGGCGTTGTAGAGGGTCGGTGCGTCACCGAGCTTCGTCCAGGTGATCCCGTCTGTGGAGGTGAAGGTTTGGCTCGCCGCGAACCCAACGCTCCGCTTGCCGTCCGAGACGGCGAAATTGACCGTGGTGTTGGCGCTCTCGGACCACAGCGAGCCATCCGTAGTTCGTGCAACGATGCCGGCGCCGACGACGAAGACCTGGTCCTGCACCACGTTGACCGAGCCATAGGCTCCCTGTCGTGGAGCCGTCCCGACGTTCTTGTCCACGCTCCAGCCGAGTCCGTCGCTCGACGTGCGGTAGAGGGCGACGTTGGTGTCGCGCTCGCGACCCGCGAGGATCCATTGCCCGGCGAAGAACCCCATTCCGAAGGTCTCGACCCCTGCGGTGGCGCCCGAGGGATACTTCTCTCTCGCTCCGTACCCCATCCAACTGATTCCATCGTCGGAGCCGAACGAGCCGCCGTTGCCACTCGAAGCAAACCGGCCGTCGGCGAAGAGGACGAACCCCGAGTAGTTGTACGCTGCAGGCGCCGTCGACGGGGCCAGCGTCCACGTCTTGGCGTCCGTGCTCGTGTAAAGTCCGCCGCGTGTCATCGCGACGACGAGCCCGTTGCCGGTCGCGAAGTTGAACACGTGCGGGTCGACCATCGCGGGGTCGAGCGAAACGGGGTCGGTCCACGTTGCACCGTCGTTGCTCGACAGCGAAAGCTTCGCACCATCGAGAGCAGCGATGAGAACACGCTTGGTGCACTGCTCGAGCAGACCGGGGATGGTCGTGTCGAACGGGGCTTTCTTGGGACAGGTGAGTCGCAGCGCACCTCCGTCGCCGATGATGCCGCCGTCGTCGATGGCGGCGTCGGGAGGAGGCGACGCATCCTGCGCCGTTGCCGACGGTGCGGGCGGGGGCGTCGCGTTCGTGGCGGGGTCTCCCGGGCTCGCCGGGGAGCACGCCAGGGGCACGAGCACGAGCAACAGGACGGAAGCTGGGAGCAGCGCCTTCATTTGAGGAACGGAAGAAGGTCGTTGCGGGCCGCGAAGACCGAGTCCGGGTAGGCGCTGGCTCTCACAGCCTCGAGGTTCTCGAGGCCGTAGCCACCGTGCGGGGTCGTCTCGTACTCGCTTCGCTCGAGCCCCATCGCTTGACACACCGTACCGAGCCACTGGCCCTGGAGGAGACCCGCGTGCGTGACCTCCGTGGAACCCTGGAACCCGCCGGAATTGATCTGGCGAAAGAGGTTGCGGTAGTCGCAGTAGAGCCCCGTGTTGAGGAAGCCTCCCGCGCTGCCTGCGGTCACGACCGGCAGCGACACGGGCTCGTGCGTGTACGCGCCGGCTTCCTGCGACCACATCATGAGGGAGTTGTCGAGGAGGGTGCGACCTCCCGAACCGTCGTCGACGGCATCGAGCTTCGCCGCCAGGTCCACGAACACGCTCTCGAAAAATTTCTGGAGCGCGCTCGCGAGCATTCCTTGCTTGATCCCGTCGGGGAGGTGCGCCTGGTGAGCCACGTCCTGATGCCAGGACCCCGCGTAGCTCGAGAAGAACACGTTGTTCTCGTCGCCCGGACGCAGGACGGCGATCCGTGACGTGCCGCACATGAACGCCGCGACGAGGACGTCATTCAAGAGCTCCCACGCGGTGCTCTGGAGATTGGCATCTACCAAGTAGGTAGGCTGGTTCATGTAGTCGAGCGATTTGCCGGTGGGCGTTTTGACGGCGCCACAGCTTGCGCGGACGCTGAGTCGGCGCTGGAGCTCCGTCACGCGCTGGACGTGATCGTCGAGCCTGCGTTGATCCTCCTTCGATAGGCCCGACGAGCCCCGCATGCGCTTGTAGTCCGCGAGGACCAAGTCTGCGATCGGCTTCCGGCCCGTCGGCTCGTTGGAGACGAAGATGCGTTTGAAGAGCTCCTCGCTGTCGAACGTGGACCCCGTCGCCTGGACGGGGCCGGAGCGCGCCTGCGGATTGGAGTAGTTCCAGGATGCGCCAGGCGCCGCGACGAGCGAGCGTTCACGAATCGACGACAGATCGGAGTAAAAGTTCGGCGACCACGCCATGAGCTGATCGATCGTCGGGATATACGGCTCGTCTGGAAGCATGCCGTGGTCGGCATCCTTGTCATTGCGACCGTAGTTCCCGAGCGCGACCCCGCTGTTGTGGCCGACGTTCATCTGGCAGTCGAGCCCGCGGATGACGTTCAATTTGCCAATCAGCGTATCGGTCAATGTGGTGGCGTTCGCGCCGAGGATCGGACAGAGCGTGTTCTTGCCGTCCCCCTTCGCGCCAACGAGCGTACCGCTGCGGATCTCGTGGCCAGCGTAGGTCAGCTTGCTCGTGAGCGTCGTGTCGGCGGGGAACATGTTCTTCCCCCATGCCCCGCCATGCTCGGTCTGCATGCTCACGAAGAACTTGCGCGTGCTGTAAGCCGCCCGCGCCTCTTTCTCGTTCCCGAAGAGAGACGGGAGAAAGGGCAGCGCCAACGTCGCGCCGAATGCACCCCTCAGGACCTGACGGCGTGAGAGCTTCACATTCCCTCCTTCACCACTCGAGACTTGAACTCCGGACGAAGCGCGATCGATTTGAAGACATCGGCGAGCGGCTTTTGCTCGGCGTCGTCACCCAGCGCCTTGAGGAGCGCGGCATCGTCGGTGTCGCTCTCGTTCCGCGCCATCGCGAAGCGGAAGAGGTTCCTCGCAAAGCAAGGCGCGACCTTTTTGCTCTCGACGAGATAGCGCACGAGATCGGACGCATCCTGCGCCACCCGTACATCCGAAGGCGTGACCCGCGACACGGCCGCCGTCATGACATCACGCTCCGCGACCTCGTTACCGAACCGATCGAACAGACGCTGGACGGAGCGAAACCGTCCCAAAGCATCGAAGTTCTCCGTCGCAAAGCCGAGCGGGTTGATCAACGTGGCGTGGCACGTCGGACACGAGCTCCCTTGCGACTCCGTCAGCTGCTCGACGACCTGCCGGGTCGTTTGCGTGGGACTTAGATCGATATGCGCGCCCGCAGCGTTCGGAGGAGGCGGAGGGAGATTGTCGCAGAGAAGGCCCATCCGAATCCGAACACCTTTGATGACGGGCCGCGTATTGCCCGAGGCGGTCGCGAGAAATGCCGCTCGCGTGATGAGGCCTGCGCGACTCGGCTCGATGAACGTCGGCGGCTCACTCACGCCGTCCCATACCGGAACGCCGTAGAGCTTCGCCACGTCCGGCGTTCGCGCGAACGACTGCCGATTCTGGAGGAGATCGCGGAGCGTGCCGCCGTGCGCGGTCACCCATGCAGCAGCATCGAGGACGTCCGCGAACATGTTGCCGCGAAGCTCCGCCGTCGGGGTATCGGTGCCGACGAACGCGTCGAACACGCGATCCCCGAGGCGAGAGTCGAGGCGCTCGAGCTCGTCGAGGCGAAGCCACTCGTGGAAAAACTCGTCCATGATCGCGCGAGCACGTGGGCCCTGTGCGAGCCGATCGACCTGCTTCGCGTAGACATCCTCCTTCGCGAGCTCACCGCTCCGCGCCAGCGCGAAGAGCTCCTCGTCCGGGAGCGTCTCGGAGAAGTGAAACGCGAGCCGGTTCGCGAGCTCGTACGGCGAAAGCTTCCGCACGGTCCCATCTCCGCCCTCTCGCTCGATCAGGTACAGCACGTCCGGCGCCGCGAAGAGGAGCGCGATGACGTCGGCGAGCGCCTCGGGAGAAGCGGGCCCGCCCGAGAGCGGCGTCTCGTAGAACGTGACGTCCGCGTCGGTCAAGGGCCGGCGGAGCACGTGCTCCCCGAACCGGCGGAGGAAGGCCGCCACGCATCCCTCGGGATCCGGTCCCGTGATGCAGTCACCGATCACGACCTGGAGGCGCGCGGGCGAGCTCGTGAGCTGTTTGCCGATTTCGTTCGCTACCGCATAGGCGATGTCCGCATGCGTCTGCTGGACGTTCTGATCGAGTCGGTGGTAGCCGCCGCGCCGCTCGTGTGTCGCGGCGACGAGCAGGTCGTCGGGGAAGCGGTCCAGGGTCGGTGCGAGCGCTTTCTGCAGCGCCTCCGCTTCGGACGGAGCGACGAGAGTGATGAGGGCACGGATCGAGCTCGTGTACTCGGCCTTCGAGAGCCGGCGAAGGACGCGCGTGGACCCAACCGCGGGCGCCGGCGGCGGCGTCGGCGCGGACGGGCCATCCACGGTCGGGCCCGGGTCGACCCCGTCGCCGATGACCCCCGTGCACGCGGCAAGCACCGTCGCAAAGGCGAGCAGTGCGCTCTTGGGAAACTTCGCAATCATGAGCCTTACGCAAAACAAGAGGCCTCGTGCGCAGGCAATCGGCTCAATTTATTTTTCTGCGGGTCCGACGCTTGGTTTTCGAGATCCGTGTGCTTTGCTGAGCGCGATGAAGGCTCTTGCCTCTCTCACGTGCGCGGGTCTGTTCGCCGTCTTCTGCGCGTGCGGCGACCCGGCCACCCCTTCGTCTCCGTCGGCACCCATCGATGACGCGGGAGGCAGCGGCAACGCAGACGGCGCCGTCGAGGCGTCGGTCCTCGTGGACGCGTCGCCGAGCGACGGAGGTGACGCAATCGCGCCGGGCGACGGAGGTGACGCGAGCGCGCCGGGCGATCCGCGGGACCGCGCCGGCATCTTTGCGGCAGTCGGCAACTCTCTCCGGCATGTCCGTTCGCTCGACGATGGCCTCACGTGGGTCGACGACGCGACCGACATCGCGCCTGACGCGGCGGCGGGCGACGCAACCGGCATTCGAACGACCGTGTGGCTGAACAATCAGTTCATCGCGTTCGCCGCGAAGATCGCGTCATCACCCGACGGCAAGACGTGGACGGAGTGGAAGCACGACGGCCAGTGGCTCGCGTCGATGGTGTATGCGCAAGGACAGTACGTCTCCTCGGGCGGGTACGGGTGGCTCGCGACCACGACGAATGATCTCGCGAGCTGGACACAGCACCCGCCGCGCGCCGATTACACGACGGCACACCACTCGCGCAATGCTCTCGCGTACGGCAAGGTCAACGGCATCGACGCCTACGTGGTCGTGAACGACGCCGGCGAGATCTTCCACGCGAACGACGGCAAGACGTGGCTCCCCTCGACGGGAGCTCCGATCGTGCCCGCGGGCACTACGTGGGGAACCCAATTCGTCTATGGCAACGGCGTCTTCGTCGGCCTGCTGCCGTCGGGCACCGAGAGCGTGCGTTCGACCGACGGCGGCGCAACATGGACCTCCAATCATGCACTCGGAGCGCAGGCGGCAAGCCTCGTCCATGCGCAGGGGCACTTCACGGCCGTCGGGTTGGGGCACGTCTTGACCTCCCCCGACGGACAGACGTGGACCGATCAGGTCGCGCCGACGGCTCCGCACGGCGATTTGACGTACGGCCACGGCGTGTATCTCTCGCTCGTGTGGAACAGCAAAGTTTACCGTTCGACCAACAGCCGCGAGTGGACGATGGTGTTCGACGGCCTCGTCGATCCGAACGGAATTGCGTCGATCGCCTTCGGCCCCAATCCTTGAGCCGGTGCCGTCGTGCGAGGCGTTGCCAACGCGCCAACCCCGCGCTTTTGCGGGCGACCTAGATCGTTGCTGCCCCGGATCGCCGTTTCCCCACCGGCTCTTTTCCTTCGCAAGTCCTTGCCGTCGAGATCGCGTCGCGTACCCTTTCTGGACTCACCTTGGGAGGAAACCAATGAAGCGAACTCGGACCATCGGTCTCGTTGGGGCTTTCATCTTTGCGACGGGGGGTATCTACGCGTGCTCGGATTCGTCGTCGCCGGCATCGTCGAGCGGCAGCTCCGGATCGAGCGGTAGCTCCGGATCGAGCGGCAGCTCTGGCTCCAGCGGCAGCTCTGGCTCCAGCGGCAGCTCTGGCTCCAGCGGGAGCTCCGGGTCGAGCGGCAGCAGCGGGAGCTCTGGCTCCAGCGGGAGCTCTGGCTCCAGCGGCGACGCGGGGCGCAAGGCGAGCATCACGATCGCGCCGTACGGCGCCAACGGGACGGCCACCGGAACCGCGAAGTTGGTGGAGGTCAATGGCGGCCTCGCGCTCACGATCGACGTGACGAACGCCGTGCCGGGCGCACGCGGGACGCACATCCACGTCGGCACGTCCTGCGCAGTCGGCGCGCCGGGCGCGCACTTCAATCTCGACACGACGAACCGCAACGCGGAGTTCGCCAACACGCCGGTCGACGACGCGGGGGTCGGGCACAACGTGTCGACCAAAACCGGAACGCCCGCGCTCACACTGGACGTTGCCGCCGATGGCGGCCCCGGGGTCGTCGGGCGCGTCCTCGCCATTCACGGCGCTCCCGTGCTGCTTCCTGACGGCGGTCCGGAGCTGAGCGAAGCGGGCACGCCACTCCCCCCGCCCATCAGCGGGTGCGGGGTCATCACGGCGAACTGAACGGCGATCGTCGCGTGGCGTCACGGACGCACATTCGTTCGATCGAGGCGGCGATCGCGGGTCTTCTCGCGGTCGCCGCCCTCGTTCAATGCACGGGGACGAGCGGCGGTGCATCGACGGACGCTGGGCAGGACGCGGCTTCGGACGTTGGCGCGACCGAAGCGGGCGTCGACGCCGAAGACGTTGGGGACGAGTCGCACGCCGACGCCGACGACGCCGCCCGCGCCTGTCCCGATGGCGGGGTGAGCACGGAGCTCGAGTGCACGGGTCTTTACCGTGACATTCTCGCGAAGACGATCGCCCCCGACGTCGTCGCGTACAAACCCTCGTACGCCTTCTGGAGCGATGGGGCGGTCAAATCGCGGTGGATCCGCCTACCGCCCGCGACGAAGATCGACACGTCCGACATGGACGAGTGGGTCTTTCCAAAGGGGACGACTCTTTGGAAAGAGTTCGTCGTCGGTGGGCAGCGCATCGAAACCCGGATGCTGCAAAAAAGGGACGATGGCACGTGGTCGATGCGGACGTTTCAATGGTTGGACGGCGAGACGCACGCCACCGAGCTCGTCAACGGACAACGGCACGTCGACGGCGGCACCTACGAGATCCCGCCGGCGAGCGCGTGCAACGTCTGCCATTCGGGCCGGATCGACAACGTCCTCGGCTTCGAGGCGATGAGCCTCGCCGGGCCGGACGCGACGGGGCTGACGATGGACGAGCTGGTCCTTCGCGATTTGGTGACGAAGGCCCCTACCGCTCCTCTGACCGTGCCGGGGGACGTCGTGACGAAGGCGGCGCTCGTGTGGCTCCACGCCAACTGCGGCACGGCGTGCCACAACGCTTCACCGCAATCCGTCGCCAACTTCACGTACATGTACTTTCGATTGAACGTGGGCGGCCTCGCCAGCCCGAGCGCGACCGACACGTACAAGACCGCGGTCAACTGGGGGTCCACCTGGCAGCCTGCCGATGGCGGTACCGTGCTTCGAATTGCCGCGGGCGATCCCGGTCGCAGCGCCGTCGTCATCCGCGCTTCGACGCGCGACGACGCACAACTCATCCAGATGCCGCCGCTCGTGACCCACCTCGTCGACGACGCGGGGGTGGAGGCGCTCAAGGCGTGGATTCTGACGCTCTGATCTCGACGTCGCGCCTCACTCGTGCGCATCAAGGCGTTCCGCGTCGCATGGCGAGATCGCTTACGAGACGCGGCGGGTTATGGAATGCGTTCTAGAGCCCGTCCGGCCAAACCGCCTGCGGCATCGGAAACGCAGGCCGCGCCAACAGGTAGCCCTGCGCATAGTGCGCCCCGGCTTCGCGCGCGGCCTCGAGCTCTTGGCGCGTCTCGATGCCTTCGGCGACGACCTGCGCGCCCAGATCGCGGCACAGAACGACGATCGATTTCACGAGCTTGAAGAGCCGCGAGTGAAGCGACAAGCCGGCGATGAGGCCGCGATCGAGCTTCACGATGCGCGGGTGGAGATCGGCGATGTACTTCAGGTTGGAGTAGCCGGCGCCGAGATCGTCGACGACCAGATAGACCCCGCGCCCGCGCACCTCGTGGAGCACGTTCTGGCAGAGCCGGAAGTGGCTGAGCGGCACTGCCTCGGTGATCTCCAGGAACACCTCTTCCGAGTGCTGGAAGATCGGATCGTCGGGCTGCACGATGTAGTGCTCGTTCAGCTCGCTCGGGTGCACGTTCAAGAAGAGCGGATGCGTCGAGCACCCCTCGACCGCCACCTCGCGAATCAGCCGTCCGAGCCGCCCCGCGCAGTCGCCCTGCACCGCCGCGTTGAACATCGCCGGCGGACCGTCGAAGTCCTTCGATTTGGTGCGCACCAGCGCCTCGTACGCGAACGTCGCGTGCGTGCGAATGTCGACGATCGGCTGGAACACGACGAACAGATCGCGGTTCGCAAGAAGCCGGTGGATGGGCGAGTCGTCGTTCAAGACCGTGTACCGATCATAGACGTCGCGGCCGCGAAAAAGATACGGACAGGCCTCACGACCGCAGCGTCGCACGTAATGCGCCGTGATCGAAGACCCACATGTGACCGGGCTTGCCCTGCGTCCACACCTCGTCGCGCGTCAGCGGCATCGTGGCGACGACCGCGACGCGATCGCGCGGCGTCGTGACGGCGGAGAAGTCCACGACCAGATCGTCGTCCGCCAAGGTCGCGTGCTTGAACGGCGCCTTGCGCACGATGTAGTGGAGCTTCGTCGCGCAGCGCGCGAAGAGGTGCGTGCCGTCGCCCAGCAGGAAGTTGAAGGTCCCGTCCTTACCCAGTCGACCTCCGACCTCTGCGACCGCCTCCCATAGGTCTCGCTTTACGCGTGGATACCGCGGGAACGCGCGCGCGAGCGCGTCCATGATCACGCAGAACGCGTGCTCGCTGTCGGTCTCGCCGATCGGCCGGAAACGCCCGAGCGGGTGCCGGCGCGCCTCCTTCACGGTGCCATTGTGGGCAAAGACGAACGTCCGCCCCCACAGCTCACGGACGAACGGATGAGTGTTCGCCAGCGACACCTTTCCGCGCGTCTTCTTCCGCACGTGCGCGACCGCGAGGAGCGTCTTGATGGGGTTTTGCCGGAGGAACGTCGCGAGCGGCGAGGCGGCGGCGGCGGCCGGCTCGAGGAAGGCGCGAACGGCCTGACCTTCGTAGAGGCACAGACCCCAGCCGTCGCCGTGTGGCCCTTTACGGCCGCCGCGAAGGGCGAGCCCCGAGAACGAAAAGACGATGTCGGTTGGGACGTTGCACTCCATTCCGAGGAGCTCACACACGACGCATTTCTCCTGGCCGGACCCGCCCTTGACCGTGTGGAGGGCAGGGTGCGACGATCACGGTAACACGCATGTCCCCGCCACCGCGGAATCCCGACGACGAGCAAGAGGAAGCGACCTCGATCACGAGGATCTCGTCCATCGGCAGCGCGGAGAAAGCGCGGGCGCGCAAGCTGACGCCGTACCTGATCGTGCTCATCGGCGCGAACGTCGGCGAGACGTTTCGCTTGGAGGAAGGCGAGCTCATCTTGGGGCGCTCGCCTTCCTCCACGATTCGCTTCGACGACGACGGCGTCTCTCGTCGGCACGCGCGCCTGTGGAGCGCGCCGGGCGGCGAGTGGATCATCGAGGACTTGAAGAGCGCGAACGGGATGCTCGTCAACGGCGAGCGCACCATGACCCACGCGCTCCGCGCCGAGGACAAGATCCAGCTCGGGCCGAACACGCTGGTCAAGTTCACGCTGCACGACGAGCTCGAAGAAAACTTCCAGAAGCAGATGTACGACGCCGCGCTCCGGGACGGCCTCACCGGCATCTTCAACAAGAAATACTTCCTCACCCGACTCGACACCGAGCTCGCGTACGCGCGGCGACACCGCACGAACTTGTCGCTCGTGATGCTCGACGTCGATCACTTCAAGCGCGTCAACGACACGCTCGGGCACCTCGCGGGCGACGCGGTGCTCGTCACGCTCACGCAGATCGTTGCCCGCACGCTTCGAGCAGAGGACGTGTTAGCGCGGTACGGAGGAGAGGAGTTCGCCGTGATTTGCCGCGGCGTCTCGCGCGATCAGGCGTGCGTCCTCGCCGAGCGCATCCGCGGGCACGTCGCGGCGTCCCCGCTCGACGCCGCCGGCACACGCGTCGGCGTGACGGTGAGCCTCGGGGTGGCCGGGATGCCGGAGTTCGCGGCCGAGTCGTCGGTGCAGCTCGTCGCCGCCGCCGACGAGGCGCTCTACGCGGCGAAGCGCGGCGGAAGAAACCGCGTCAACCAGTACGGCTGAACGCGCTCGCGAGGAACGGGCGCAAGCCGTCGAGAGCGGCGGGCGGGATACTGTGACCGCCGTTGAACGGGACGAACGTGACGGCGAGCCCGGCCTCCTTCAAGAGATCACGCAAGCGCTCCGCCATGTCGAACGGAAGCATCGGATCCTGACGGCCGTGCGACTGGAGCACCGGCAATCCCTTGCGCGAAGGCATCCGCGAGGTCCACTCCGCTTCCGCGAGCAACGTGCCCGATAGCAGCACCAGACCGGCGAGCGGCATGTCGGAGTGGAGCGCGACGTCGCACGAGAGCATCGCGCCTTGGGAAAATCCGCCGAGCACGATCGCGGACGGCGACAGGATCACCTTTGCCTCGTCGAGCATCGCGACGAGCTTCGCGCGCGCGTCGGCGAGCCCGTCGGGGACGTCGCGAGAGAGGTCCCGCGACCTTCCCTCGCGCACGGCGCGGTCGAGGGCGACCATGTCGATGTGCCACCAGGCGCGACCGGCGCCGTAGTGCGGAGGCAGCGTTACGGGCGCGACCGGGAAGAGGAAGCGGGTGCCAGACGGCGCGTCGATGACGCGATGGAGCGAGACGAGATCGTCCCCCGGAGCGCCGAAGCCGTGGAGGAGCACGAGCAGCGGGCCGTCTCCGCCCCCTTGGCGATCGGTGCCGCCGGCGAGCACGGCATCGAGCCCGCCCATCGTGATCTTCTTCATGAGCGCCTCGCTAGCACGGCGTCACCAGACGAGCACGATCTCGTCGTTCTGCCCGTCCTTGACGTCGATGGGGTGGACGAAGTCGCCGAGGAAACGATTTTTGACCTTCACCTCGTGCTTGCCGGCGCGCACGCGGAGGGGCCCCGCCGAGTCGCGGCCGTAGGCGACGCCGTCGACGGTGATGAGGCCACCAGGAAACGCCGTGAAGCGAAGGAGCGCGCCGCGCCCGAACCCCGCAGTGCGCGGCGGAGGAGGCGTGCCACCCGGGTTGGCGTCGCCGACGCGCAGCTCGACGAAGACGCCGTCCCGCCAGCGCGCGGCGACGGGGACGCCGGCCTCGCTCCACGCCGTCTGCGTGACGGCGGGCTCCTTCGCGGTGGTCGCGACGGGCTTGGGCGGCGCGAGGACCTGCGCGGGGTGACCAACCGCCTTCGCGAGGAGCAGCGACGGGAGGTAGTCGATCTTGAGCCCTTGCTGGCGCGTGTCCTTCGACTCGCCGACGATGTAGACGCCGCCGATCGTCTCGGTCTTGCGATCGATCGAGAGGTACACCGCGACGCCTTCGATGACGGTGCGCAGCTTGCCGTCCTCCTCCTCGATCTTGCCGAGGACCTCTTCGGCCACCTCACGCGTCGCGCCGAGCAGCGGCACCGATTCCCGGGCCTTTTGCGCCCATTTTTGCGCGTCGCGGGCCTTGTCGACGAGCTCGCGATCGTCGCCGGCCACGCCCGCGAGCGCTTGCGACGCGGCATCGAGGGTGCGCGCACGACGGAGGCGCGCGACGGTGGACTCGGTGGGACGATCGTCGATGGTGACGGCGTCGAGCAGCTTGACGCGCAGATCACGGGCGCGGGCGGCGCGCTCGGGGCTGGTCGCGGCGCGCTCGGATTTTCGCGCGGCGATGAAGCGACACGGGTCGGCGGCGCATTGCGCGTACTCGGCGTCGAAGACGGCGGCGCGCACCTCGAGGACCTCCGGCAGCTCGCGATCGGCGCCGACGAAGATGTGCTCGGCGAGATCGAGCGCCTCGGTCAGCTTCTTGGCGGCGACGAGCGCGCGGACCCGCTTGAGCTTATCCTCGCGCGCGAGCTTCGCGGCGTCGGCGGCGCGGGTGCCCCCTTGCGCGGCGATCTCGTCGAGCCGCGCGACCCGCTCGTCCCCGTTCAGGCGCTGCGCTTCGAGGATGGCGAGATCGTCGCGCAACGCCGAGACCTCGGCCGGATCGGTGCCCACCGATTCGAGCGCGTCGACCACGATCGCGGCGCGCGCGACGTTTCCGGCGGTGATCTGGGCCTGCGCTTCGACGACGCTGGGTCGCGACGCCGCCTTCACGGACATGATTCCAACCAGCGCGGCGATCAGGACGAGCGGATACGCGAGCTCGAGCGGCATCGGGCGCTGCAGCTTGAAGCCGACGCCGAGCATGCGGAGGAGCGCGCCGGTCGCGCCGACCAGACCCACGAACGCGGCGAAGAAGAAGACGCCGAGCATCAGGTTCGACGCGCGGAAATAGACAGTCGATCCGCGGAGCGCGAAATAGGACGCGCCGAGGAGGAGCGCCCAGACGCCGGCCCCCGCCGCCCAAATCGCGACGCGCGCGCGCACCGGCGTCAGCGTGTCGGGGCCGACCTCGACGGCGCAGCGCGCGCCCGACAGGACCAGCTTGCCACGCTTCCCGGCCATCTCGTACGCGAGCTCGCGGCGCACCGCGCCGAAGCGGACGTACTGCTGCTGGCTCACCCGCTCGAGGCGCTTGTCGATCTGCGGGCGCAGGCGCTGGAGGCGCTCGTGCTCTTCGAGCGCCAGCGCGCCGCTCGTGACGAGGCCGCTCGAGAGCGTCGCGCCGTACACGACGAACGGGGACAGGTCCGTGCGCGTGAGAATCTTCTGTTCGGCGAGCTGAGGGTAGAGCTCCGTGATCTTCCCCTCGGGCGCGACGCGAACGTCGAGCCGCGCGTCTTGGTTGTAGGTGAGCCACACGAGCTGCATGCCCTGACCGGCGCAGCCCGCGCAGCCCACGACGCCGCCAGTGCCGCACGGGCCGCACCCGATCGCGCCTGCGCCTGCGCACGTAGGGCACGCCGCGCCGTTCTGCGCGCGACCCGAGCCGCCGCACGCCGCGCACGGAGAGCGACCGCTGCCGCCACAGGTCGGGCACGACGTCGAGCCTCGACCTCCGCACGCGCTGCACGTGTCGACCTTCTCGGTGGACGAGCGCAGCTCCTCGGGCGAAATCGACCACGGATCGACGGTTCGCAGATCGAAGAAGATCGGCGCCGGGGGTCGCCGCTGCACGTCGGGCGGCGCGGGGCCGCGTTGCTCGACGATTTCGCGCCTGTGGATCTCGGTCGCGATGCGGACGAAGTCCTGCTCGTCCTGCCGCACCAGCGACACCATCTTGTCGAGGCGACGCGGGGCCCCCATCGTCCGCTTGGCCCACGCGCGTAGCGAATCGCGCGCGATGCGGTCGACGTCGCCGGCGGTCGTCGTGGTGAGCGACTCCGTCGGATCGTCGGCGCTGAGCTTGGGGTCGGCGGGAACGTTCGCCATCTGCGGCCCCCCATTGTCTATGAAGGAGGGCCCGCCCGCCAAACCGTCGACAGGTGATGTAGGCTGATCGGCTGTGACGAAGCCCAAGTCGCCCGACCGGCGACCGCCCAAGAAGGCGGAGATCACCGCGCCGGAGCCCCCCTCCAAGCCCAAAAAGGACGACCTGGCAGAGGTCGAGCGCGCGCTTTCCGTCCTGGGCGGCCATCACCCCGAGCACGAGCGCGCGCGGCGCGAGGTGACCGAGGCGATGAAGAAGAAGCAGGTGGAGGGGCACGGCGCGGCCGCGGTGGCGTCCAAGGAGCTCCGCAAGCGGCTCGCGATCGGTGCCGCGGTGGCCGGCGCCGTCGCCCTCGTGGGGTACCTCGGCTGGGGTCGATACGCGCACGCCGCGGCGATCGAGCGCGCGCTGGAGGGACCGACGGCGACGTTCGCCCCGCGCGGCTTCGCGCCGGCCGCGACCGGCGAAGGGCGGCTCGACGAATCGGTCGAGCCGGGATGCTACGTGGCGGTGACGCCCGCGGACGGCGACGGAAAGCTGGAGGTCGAGCACGGCGGCGAGACGCTGTCCGGCGCGCGCTCGGTTGGATTTTGCGCGTGCACACCCGAAAAAGTCAGCGTTCGCGGCGACGGCGCGGTGAGGCTGCTCCGCGTCGAAGGCAAGCTCGTCGGCAACCTCGACGGTCTCGGCGCCGTCGAGCCACGACCGGCGACCCTCTCGCAGCGCACGGAAGACTGCGCGGCCGAGCAGCTGGACGCGTGGCTCGCGGAGAAGAAGCTGCCCGCGGCGCCGGTCGATCCGGCGGCGCTGGACAAGGACGAGAAGCTCGCGCCCCTGCGCGTGACCGGGCTCGTGCCGGTGGCGACACTCCCCGCGGAGCGCTCGTTCGCGCTCATCGACGGCGGCGGCGAGAGCTGCTTTCTCGCGTGGAGCCGCGACGAGGCGGACACGCTCACGGTGCGCCTGGCCGGCGGAGCGCGCCCGATCGTAGGGGAAAAAGGCGGGATCGCGTGGTGCTCGGCGTCGGCGCGGCTCGTCACGCTCTGGCGGCAGGGCAAGGGTCACGTCACCGTCGCGCGCACGCAGGCGGCGCGCATCGCGGGTCTGCTCGGCCTGAAGGAGCGGGTGCAGAGGGGCGCGATTTTCTCGCCGTTCACCGCGTGGGTCGCCGCCGAGGATCTCGCGTGGGACGCGGTGCAGACGCTTCGCGGGAGCGCCGTGAGCGACGCCGACGTCGCGCTGCAAGGCACCGAGACCGAATCGAAGGCCGGCGGCGATCCGCGCCTCGTCGCCGTGTCGATCCTCCAGGGCGGCTCGTTCGTCGCCGATCGACGCGGGGACGTGCCGTATTTCTGCCACCCCAAGCCGGACAGCGGCGCACTCGAGACGCTCTGCGCGCAGCTCCGTCCGCAGACATGGCGCCAGACCGGCGCGCTCGGCTCGGTCGGCCTCGCGCAGGCGCCCCTCCCCTTCTGGCTCACGGTCTTCGCCGAGGTGAAGGAGCCCGAGCTCGTCAAGAGCCTCGTCGCGCTCCTCATCCTCGCGCGCCGCCTTCAGGGCGACGGCTTCGAGCCCACGACGCTCGCCGGCGTGGCCGAAGAGCAGAGCGGCGTCAGCGTCACGGGACGCGGCGGGGACGACGCCGTCGTAGCCGTCGGGCTCGGCCCCAAGGCGCCGTGGGTTTTCCCCTACTCGGACGGCGACGAATGGCAGCTCGCCGGGGAGCCCCGCGTGGTGGAGCTCAAACCCGGCGAGCGCGCCGTCCTCTCCAGCGTTCAGCCTCCGACGGTGCCCAAGGAACAGAGGCGCACCGTCGTCTTCCGCCGCGCGGCCCGCAAGTAGCTGCGGGCGCCGCCCGGATTTTTACGGCGACCGATCAGTGCGTGAAGATGTGGCTGACGGTCCACGGCGTCGGCGCGGTGTCGATCACGGCGAGGCGCAGCGGGCGCGTCGAGTGGCCGAGGGCGCCCATCGCGATCACGAACGCGCGGGTGCCGGCAGGCGTAGGAACGCCATAATTGCCGACGATCGTCGTGTTCTCGTCGGCGGGCGTGATGCCGATGTCGAGGAGCGGAGGCGGAAGCGCGAGCCCCGCGGAGTCGCTCGCCTTGCCGAACGCGAGGGCGCGGACTGCAGGCGTCACGGTGCCGCTCGCGACAGGACCGACGTCGACCGTCGGCGCGTTGGGCGACGCGTGAACGACGCGCGCGCGCGTGGAGGCCGCGTCGGCGGCGAAGCCGTCGGAGAACGCGAGGAGGCCGAACGGCTGACCGCCGGAGGGAGGCGCGAGGTAACCGGTGGCGATGCCGAGGTAGCGCTCGCCGGCCGCGAGACCTGCGAGCTTCGCGCTCGCCGCGGCAGGCGTCGACGGGCATCCCGTGCCGTCCGCGTGCGCGAAGATGGAGAGCGCTAGATCGCCGACCGGGACCTGCAGCGGCCCTGCGATCTTGCCGAACGCGAGGTTGTCGATGACGCGCGCGCCGCCTGCGCACACGTCGACCGCCGGCGCGTCGACGCCCGCGTGGAGGGCATAGACGATCGGGTTCTGCTTGAGGAAGCCCACGGTGCCGTTGGGCCCGACGACGAGCAGGGCGAAACCGGCGGCGTCACGCGCGGATTTCGCGACGAGCCCGGTCGCGAAGACCGTGAACGCCTGCCCGTTGGGGAGCTTCGGCACGCTGAACGCCGTGACACGCGCGCCGCTCGCGTCGACGCCCACCTGGAGCTCGGTGTCGGCCGGCAGCTCGACGCCGCCCTGGTCGGCGAAGCGCGCGAGGCTCGCGAGCTCGGGCTTCGTCGGATCGTCGTTCCCTACGTCGATCCCCACCGTCGGCGCATCGGGTGAGGCGTGCACGAGGCGAAGGCGCGCCTTGCCGAGGCCGATCGCCGCCGGCATCTCGTCGAACGCGAGGAGGCGAAGCTTGTCGGTGGCGGTCTTCGATCCCGCGAGGCCCGCCGCGGCGATCATCGAGATCGTGCCCTTCTTCAGATCGAGCGGGCCCGCGCTGAAGACCGGCAGATCGTTCGCCGTCGACGGCGAGGCGCGCAGCTCGATTTGGTACGCGCCCGCCGGCACGTCGAGGTACGCGGAGGTGTCGCCGTAGGAGAGGCCCTTGAGGAGCGGCTGCGCGACGCCCACCGCGTAGACGTCGACGGCCGGTGCGTCGGGGGACGCGTGCACGACGCGGATGCGCGCGACCTCGCCGGTGGGCGGGGTCACCGATCCGCCGCTGCTGCTCGCGCCGCCACCGCCGCTGCTGCTCGCACCGCCGCCGCCACCCCCGCCGGTTCCGTTGCCCGAGGGATCGGACGACGGTCCGCTCTGCGAGCTGCACCCGAACGCAAACGTTGCAAGAAGCGCCACGAACGAAACGCCAATCGACTTCTTCATGTTGTCCTCCACGACAAAGCAGGGCCTCGTTCACGTCCGCGATCGCGCGCACGCTTCGAAGCGGTTCGATCCCGGGCCACATGCCGCGGGATCCCATCGCCAACCCGATGAGCACTTCGTGCGGGCCCCTACGAACGGATGCACCCGTGTCGTTTTTTTTTGATCCGCGCGCCCTGCCCGCGCGTACGGCTTGTTTCCCCGGCCCGCAGGCCGACTGGGTGACCGTGGGTCAGTGAATTGGCCCGGCGCGCCAGGCCGTGATTTCGGCTCGGATGTCGGGATCGTCCCCACGTCGAGAATCAGTCCGCCGACGAGCCCGCGGAGACGGATACGATGAACGCTGGAGATGAAGAAGACGCCGCGCCGGATCCAGGGCGACGCGCCGGGTCCCCCGCTGTCGCGCCTCGAGAAGTTCGTGCTCTCCCGCGTGAACGGGCAGCTCTCGGTGCGAGATCTCGTCGATCTCACGGGCCTCGCGGCGCCGCAGGTGGATCAGATCCTGACGCGCCTGACCGAGCGCGGGGCGATCGAGGTCGCCGAGGATCCGAGCGTGCCCCAGCTCGACGAGCTGCTCGCGGACGAGCCAATGGCGCACGCGCACGAGATCGTCGAGGAAGTGCCGGGAGAGATCCCACCGCCGCCCGTCTCATGGATCGCCGAAGACCTGCCTGAGCCGCCGCCGGTCATGCTCGAGCCGCTCGACGAAGGGGGGGCGGACGATCCGATCGACTCGCAGCTCGAGCTCCCTTCGGAGGACGACTGGGACACCGCAGCCGACGCGAGCGCGATGGTCCCCGAAGGACCCGACAGCCTCGAGAACCTCCCCGAAGATCCCGACGCTCCCGAGGGCGACGGCGAAGAGAAGAAGCACGCGTCGCTGGTGCCGGCCGAGGGCGACGTCACCGATCCAAACGAGGCGCAGCCGAACGAGGTCCAAAACTACCGGAAGCTCTTCGAGACGAAGTACCACAGGATGTCGCCCGATCAGCGCATCCACGCGGCGCGCAACGAGTCGGGCGCGAATCTGTTCGCGCTGTGCTTCGATCCCGATCCGCACGTCATCAAGGCGATCCTCGAGAACGATCGCGCGAACCTCGATCACGCGCGCCTCATCGCCGCGCACCACCGCAACCCCGTCGGCCTCGCGGCGCTGTGCGAGCGCGTGTCGATCCTGAACGACGCGCGCGTGCAGCGCATGCTCCTCCGCAACATCCAGGTCACAGAAGCGCTGGTGCGGAAGATCTTGACGCCGAAGCGGCTCCTCGAGATCTACAAAGCTTCGATGGATCGCGACGTCACCGACCGGACGCGCACCACCGCGAAGGGCCTCTTCAAGGGAAAGTTCTCGCGCGCGACGCCCGAGGAAAAATTCGAGATCATATGGAACACCGAGGGTCGCGTGCTGCCGCACCTGCTCGGACAGACGATCAACATGAAGACGGCGGCGCTCTTCTGCGCGCGCAATTTCACGTCGGTGGTGCTCATCCAGGCGTTCTCCCGCTTCCCGGCGACGCCGCCTTCGATCCTCACGCACATGCTCCGTCAGCCGCTCGTGAAGCGGCAGGTGCACATCCGCAACATGATCCTCCAGCACCCGAACGTGCCGAGCGAGGCGAAGCGGAAGGTGTAGCGGGAGCCGTGGCGGACCGCGCTCTCAGCGCAGCGCCGCGATCACGTCGTCGAGCTGCGCCCACGTCTGCACGACGTCGACCGAGTCTCCCTTGAGGCCTAGGGCAGGCGTGCCCATGCCGCCGACCCACAAGCGCACCTTTCGCGGGAGCTCGCCGGCGATCCAGCGGATTTGCTTCGCCGCGCGCGCCGGATCGGGCGGGAGCACCACCGAGAGGCCGACCGCCGACACGTCGAGCGCCGTCGCCGCCGCGACGATCTGCTCGGGAGGCGTGTTCACGCCGAGGAGGCGCGGCACGACCTGATGGATCGCGCAGTAGAGCGCGATCATGGTGAGGCCGAGGCCGTGCGGCTCGTCGGGGAGCGTCGTCAAGACCACGTTCGGCCCCTCTTGCGCGTCCTCGAACGCGGAGAGGAGAACGCGCAGCTGGGTCGCGAGCGACTCGGAGAGGAGGTGTTCTTGCCGCACCTCCAGCTTCCCCGCTTGCCACAGCTCGCCGACCTTCTTCGCGAGCGGATACGCGAGGTCCGTGACGAAGCGCTTGGGGCCGAGCACGAGCGCGAGGTTCTTGATCTCGAGGCGTACCTGCCTCGCGTCGTCGCGCGCGAGCGCGGTGAGGACGGCGTCCATCGACGCGGGCTGCGCCGGCGCGTCCTCCGCCACCGGACCGCTGCGCGCGATCATCTGCGCGATCTCTTCGGCGCGGCGGCCGACGATCTCGCCGGGCCGGTAGCCCGCCTTCATCGCGCGCTTCACGAGGAGGAGCGTCTGGACGTCCGCCTCGGTGTAGACGCGGCTTCCTCCCGCCGTGCGCGTTGGCACCGGGAAGCCGTAACGGCGCTCCCACATGCGGAGGGTGTCGGGCTCGATCTGCGTGAGACGCGAGGCGACGCGGATCGAGTACCCGGGCTCGGCGCTACGCGCTCGCGCGCGGGATTCGTGGGCAGGCACAAGGAGAGACTAGCACGGTTTCGTCTAAGACCAATCCTTGACAATAATTGGACAAGCATTAAACAATGGGGGACTCGAAACTCACCAACCACCCGAAAGAGGTCCCCACGATGAATCCCTTGCTCCGAACGCTCCTCGCCGCCTCCACGCTGTCCATGCTCGCGCTCGCGGCGTGCGGTGGGGCTAACTCGGCCGAGCCCGGCATGGCCTCTCCCACCAGCGCGACCGCAAAGAGCGACATCGTCGACACCGCGGTCGGTGCCGGCTCCTTCAAGACGCTCGTGACGGCGCTCAAGGCCGCCGACCTCGTCGACACGCTCAAAGGACCCGGTCCGTTCACCGTCTTCGCGCCGACCGACGAGGCGTTCGCCAAGCTCCCGGCCGGCACCGTCGACGACCTGCTCAAGCCGGAGAACAAGGCCAAGCTGAAGGCTGTGCTCACGTACCACGTCGTATCCGGACACGTGGGCTCGTCCGACGTCGTCACGCTGAAGAGCGCGAAGACCGTGCAGGGCGGCGAGGTGACCATCAACGCCAGCGGCGGCAACGTCATGATCAACGGCGCCAAGGTCACCAAGGCCGACATCGAGTGCACCAACGGCGTCATCCACGTCGTCGACACGGTCCTCCTCCCCAAGTGAACGCGTAACCGACCGAAGCGAAAGACCCCATGACCATCGACCTCGCGAGCATTGCCGAGCTGCCAACCCGCTTCGGACGCTTCCGTATCCACGTCTTCGTCGACGCGAAGGACAAGAAGGAGCACGTCGCGCTCGTGCACGGCGACGTGTTCGGCGAGGAGGGAGTCCTGACCCGCATGCACTCGGAGTGCTTGACGGGCGACGTCATGGGGTCGCTCCGCTGCGACTGCCGCGACCAACTGGAACGCGGGCTCGAGCGCATCGGCGCGGCGCCGCGCGGCGTGCTGCTCTACATGCGGCAAGAAGGGCGCGGCATCGGGCTCGTCAACAAGGTGCGCGCCTACCGGCTGCAGGAGCAAGGGTTCGACACCGTCGACGCGAACCTCGCGCTGGGCTTCAAGGACGACGAGCGCGACTACTCGCCGGCCGCAGGAATGCTGCGGATCCTCGGCGTCCGTTCGGTGAGCCTGCTCACCAACAACCCCGACAAGCTCCGGCAGCTCGAGGCGTGCGGGATCGTGATCGCGGAGCGCGTGCCGCACGCGATGCCGGCCGGCCACCACAACGCGTCGTACCTCGCGACCAAGGCGCGCCGCTCCGGCCACCTCATCGCGGTGTGATCGACGCGTCTCAAGGCCTGACCGAAAAAGCCGGTCAGGCCTCTCCGTCATGAGTCGCTTCGGTCGGCTGCGCTCCGCTCCACTAGTTCGCGGAGATCGAGTCGACGAGGACGATCACGTTCGACGGCGCGGGGACGAGGCCGCACGGGCTCGAGTTGGGGCCGCTGCCCGCGATGATGCCTACGCCGGTCTCCTTCGCGATGGGCACGCCGAAGCTCATGGTGGTCCAGTCGGTCGCCCAGCCCATTCCCTTCCACGGCGCGGCCAGCTTCTTCCAATCGCTAGGCGTCGGGTTGACGCTTTCGGTGTGGACGTTCGAGCCCGGCGCCGCCGTCTGCACCGCGAATGCCGCAGGAATGTACGGCGCGCCGCTACCCTTGTCCTCGACGAAGACGCGGTAGCGAATCGAGATGCCGGTCGCCGCGCTCGTATCGAGGCGCGCGGCGACGCCGAGGCGCTGCGTCTGCCCCTGGCAATACCCATCGAGGAAGGAGCCGATCTGCGCGCAGCCGCCGCTCTCGCACGACGCGTCGGGGCCGCCGAGCCCGCCGAGCAGCGTCGTGGAGCCCCAGGTGCCGACGGTCACGACGTCGCCGTCGAAGGTGTGCTGCTTCAGGGAGACCGGCAGCGGCAGGAACGAAAGCGGCTGCTTCACGGCGCCGAGCGCGTGCCCGGCGGGATCGGCGAGGCCATTGGGCCACGCGACCGTCGAGGCGCCGATCGGGGCGAAGCTCGTGAGGCGCGCTGCGCCGGCGATGACTCCGGCGAACGGGGCCGGGGCGTTCACCGGAGCGTCGACCTTCAGACCGACGGGCGCGCCGCCGTTCGAGGTGATGGCGAAACTGGCGAACGGATCGCCGGCGCTCGACACCGTCTCGGCGAACGTGAGCGTGATCGGATCCCAGGGGAGGAGCGCGCCCTCGGGCCCCATGGGCGACGTCGCGCCGATGCGGACCTCCGGCGCGAGCGCGTCGACGGTAAGGAAGCCGCTCCCGCGGATGTTGCCGTGCGCGATGATGTCGCCACCGCTCGCGTCCTCCACGCCGGTCGCGTCGAAGCTCGCCGAAAGCCCGCCGGAGTGGACGCGCCAGATCGTGATCGTGCTCCACGTGTCGGTCGAAAAATTCTCGCTGTACTTCCCCTTGCCGCTCAGCACCACGGAGCTCGGCTCGATCGCCACGGAGTAGATCGACGGCGCGCCCCATCGTGGCGTCACCAGCCCGAGCACGGTCCCCTTGCTCTCTACGAGATCCACGCGGAACGCGTGGTTGATCGACGGCGGCGGCCCAAAGAGGCCACCTTGCGTGTCCTGCGTCACCAGAGAAAATGTCAGATCGTACGAGCCCAGCGTGAGGCCCCCCACGTCCCCGCTCGATCCGCTGCTGCCGCTCGATCCGCTGCTGCCGCTCGATCCGCTGCTGCCGCTCGACCCGCTGCTGCCGCTCGACCCGCTGCTGCCGCTCGACCCGCTGCTGCCGCTCGACCCGCTGCTGCCGCTCGACCCATCGTCGATGGCTTGGAAGCGCCCGCCGCACGCGGCGACCGACAGGAGAGGAAGCAGGGCGACGACGAGAGAGAGGCGCATCCCCTGTCCATCAGCAACGGCCGTGCCGCGACGTCACGTGCACTTTCTCGGGGTTTCGACGATTCCCATGGCACACGTTGCGGCACACCCAGGGCGCTCAGATCCGCTCGCCATTGCGGTAGCCGCCGAAGACCTTGCGGATGTCCCCCTCGACGAGGAGCGTGTCCCACGAGTCCTGCTCCACGTTGCCGTCGAGGAGCAGCCCGACGTGGAGGTGCGGCACGCCGTTGCCGATGCCTGACACTCCGAGCTTTTCGCCGGCCTCGACGTGCTTTCTCGGGGTGTCCCCTTCGTGCTGCACGGTTTCGAGGCGTGACATATGCGTGTAATATACATGCGTGATTCGACGATCTTTCCAGGCGATCGGCGCGTCGAGGGCGAGGCGCACGCTGTTCGGCGTGTCCTTGCCGCGCGTCCACACCGTGTGTCCCGTCTCCGAGTAGTCGAGCGTGCCGGCTGCGATCGCGTGGACCGTGCGGAAGCTCGCCGAGATGTCGAGACCGGTGTCGCCGTTCCAGCCGCCGAGGACGCCGCCGGGGATCGGGCTGTGGAGCGCCTGATTCTTGAGCTTGGGGGCCAAGACCGGGGCCGCGGGAGGCGAGGGCGGAGGCGAAGGCGGAGGCGAAGGCGGCGACCCGGGTGTCGCTCCGATCGTCGCGTTCGCGAGGAGGACTGTGACGAACAATCGCCTTATTTTCACGATGGATTGGACACGCGCGGCCCGCTCCGCCTTGGCGAAGAAGGCCGCGGGGACTAGGCTCTCCGCGTGAACCTCGAAAAGCTGGCGCGCCTTTACATCGCCCACGTCGCCCACCTGCAAGGCAAGTACGAGGAAGCGCTCGTGGGCGCGGCGTACGACGCCGTCGTCATTCACTCCGGCGCGCTGAAGAAGCGCAGCGACTTCGACGACCAGTACTGGCCGCTGCGCGCGACGCCGCATTTCCAACACTGGCTCCCCCTCGACGAGCCGGAGTGCGCGCTCGTCGTCGCGAACGGAAAGAAGCCGAAGCTCGTGTGGCTGCGCGACGGAAGCTTCTGGGAGAAGCCGGCGACGCCGGAGACAGATCATTGGCTGCCCGCGTTCGACATCGTGCACGTGACGACGCCGGAAGAGGCCGACGAGCACCTGCCGAAGAAGCGCGCGGCGTTCGTCGGCGAGGAGCGATTGCGCGGCGAGGCGTGGGGCTTCGCGGCGGCCGACGTGAACCCGAAGGGGCTCGTGGAGCGCCTCGATCAGTTGCGCGTGACGAAGACGCCGTACGAGATCATGTGCCTCGAGGAGGCAAACCGACGCGCCGCGCGCGGACACGACGCGGTCGGGCGGGCATTCCGCGCGGGCGACGCGAGCGAGCTCGAGCTACACCTCCTCTATTTGCGCGTGACCGGACAGGACGATCCAGAGACGCCGTACAAGAACATCGTCGCGCTCGGCGAGAACGCCGCGACGCTCCACCACATCAAGTACGGCCGCCACTCCCCCGGCGCGCCCGGCTCACAGGCGCTCCTCCTCGACGCCGGCGCCACGTTCCAGGGCTACTGCTCCGACATCACGCGCACCTTCGTGAAGGGCTCCGGCGCGGCGGCGAGCGCGTTCGCGAGCCTCGTCGACGGCGTCGAGCGGTTCCAAAAGAAGCTGTGCACGGACGTCGCGGTCGGAAACAACTACGAGGCGCTCCACGAGGAGGCGCACCGCCACGTCGGCGCGACCTTGCGCGAAGCGGGCGTGACGACCTTGAGCGCGGAGGAGGCGGTCTCCGCGGGGATCACGCGCGCGTTCTTCCCGCACGGGCTCGGCCACTCGCTCGGCCTCCAGTGCCACGACGTCGGCTGCGCGCTGGTGAAGCCGAAGGCGGAGAACCCGTTCCTCCGCAACACGTCGGTCATTGCCGAGGGGCAGGTCTTCACGATCGAGCCGGGGATCTACTTCATCGACGCGCTCCTCGCGCCGCTCAAAGAAGGTCCGCACGAGGGCGCGATCGACTGGGCACTCGTGAACGAGCTCGCCAAGATGGGCGGGGTCCGCATCGAGGACGACGTCGTCGTCACCGGCGGCGCGGAGTCGATCCGCAACCTGACGCGCGAGTTCTTGCCGTAGATCGCCTCGCGCGGTCAGGGCTCGTCACGCTTCGGCTTCACGATCTCGCCGACCGAGTCGACGACGCCGCGGATGGCGCGGAAGCTCGTGGAGCCCGCGACGACGAGCATCGCGCCGTACGTGCGCGTGTCCACGGTGGCGTAGTCGTTGGGAACGACGTACGGGTTCACGGCGAGCGCCTGGCCCCACCCGGTCGACAGCCGCACGCCGATGAGGAGCGTGCCGCCGGAGCCGTACGACCCGAGCCCCGCCGACACGCCGACGCGGCTCACGCGCGCTTGATGGAACGCGCCGACCGACGACGCCGTGCTCAGCTCCGACGCGCTCGTGATGTCGGAGCTCGCGCCGCCCAAGACACTCAACGTCGGCGACACGAAATATTCGACGCCCGCCGCGCCGTCGACGACCGGGCGCGCGCGCGCCGAGTACACCGCGTCGCTGGACGAAGGCGTCGCCACGCCGTTGGCGATCGTGGTGGTGTCGACGTGGAGATCCGCGCTCATCGCGCGATCGAGCGGAAAAAAGTAGGTCCCGTCGACCTCGAGCTTCGCGCGACCGAGGTCGGCGCCGACGCCGACGCCGACGCGACCGGGCGACGGCGCACGAAAATCCCCGGACGCGGTGGTGAGCAGCGCGCTCGAGAGGCCGGTGGCGCCCGCCTGCTGATGAAGGCTCGCGTCGTAGCTCCCGCCGGCATGGAGGGCGGGCGGCTTGGCCGAGGCGCCGAAGGTGAGACGCCCCGCGCGGTACGTCGCGCCGAAGATCGCGTCGAGATCGATCGAGCGCCCATTCCCCGTCGCGTCGAGGCTCGTGGCGACGGGGGCGCCGGAGGCGTCGCTGGTGATGGCGCTCGACGACCAGAGGTACGCGTACGACGTGATCACGCCGTGCAGCGAGACGCCGAACGTGAGCGCGTCGGTCACGTCGATGCCGTAGCTGGGGCCGACGTGGACGCGGCGGAACGTCTGGTGGAACGACTGCGCGGCGTGCGAAATGCCGCCGGGCGCGCTCGTGCGGAGGTTCACCGCGGGGAGATCGAGCTCCTGCTGCTCGGTCGTCCCGAGGCACGCGGCGAGCTTCTGTCGGCCGGTGCGCGGCGCGGCCCAGAAGCGCGGCTCCTTCGCCAGGCTGGCGTCGCTGGGATCGCCCCAGCCGGCGACCGTGAAAAATAGACAGAGCGTGGACGGGATCGCGTCGAAGCGGCTCGTCGACTCGCGCGACGCGTCGACGGAGAGCGGACCGAAGCGCCCGGTGTCGACCGGGCCCGGCTGGTGCCACCCCGCGAACGTGGCGCTCGTGAACGAGAAGAAGCTCACCGAGAACGCGAGGCTCGCGTCGTGGATTCGGACGATCGTGGCGGGGTTCAAGAACGGCGACGCGCCGTCGGTGGCGAGCGCGATGCCGGTGTCCCCGAGGAGCGCAGAACGTCCGCCGGTCGGCGTCGCGCGGTAATTTCCCTGCGCCCGCGCGACGGGTAACGACGCGAGCACCGCGAGCACGACGGCCGCGCCTGCTCCAACCCTCGACGCACCAGGCCCCATCGGCATTCCTCACCCGGCGCGTACACCCGGCGCCGCCACCGCTGGATATCACGCGGCACGGCTCGCGGTGCCGTCGGACGATTCAAAGGCCCGAACCGCCCATGTGATCGGCCACGCACGGCTTGCCCCAGCACGTGTCGATGGGGAGTTTCCCGAGCGCGATCTCCAGCCGGATGACCAGGTACTCGCGAACGCGCGTCCACTCGTCTTCCGTGAGCGGGGTCTGGGCCGGCTCCGGATCGCGGTAGGTGTCGTGCTCGCGCTGCGCGTCTCCGTACCGGATCTGGTTGTACTCCATCGCACCGAGCATCGCCGGCACGTCGAACCCGAAGCCGACCGGATCGTGCGCGTGCGTGTGGAAGCCGATGGTCGTCCTCCCCCACGTGAGCTCGCCGTGGATGGGGAAGAAGAACGGGACGCCGTACACGTCGACGCGCGACGCGCGACCGAGGATGCCCATCACGACGGCGACCCACGCGCCGGCGCTGTGCCCGAAGAGCTCCGAGCCGGTGACGTCGTACTGCGCGAGGCGCTTGCGCGCTTCGATCCCGTTGCTCGTGCGGATCATGTACGCGCTCTGGATGCCGCCGACCGATTGCAGACACGGGATGATGGTGGCGCCGTCGGGGAACGGGAACGTCTTCAGATCGTTCTGCCCCGCATCGGCCTTGCCCGAGCCGGTGATGACGAGCGCTCCGACGTGGATGCGCTCGCCGGGCCACGTCTGGAAGTACGCGCCGTCGTAGCGGCCGCTCGCGTTCGTGCCGCGCCAGAACGCGGTGAGCCCGACGGGATCGTCCCCGGTGACCTCGCGGAGCTCGTCGGCGAACGCGCCGTCCATCGTCCACGGGGTGCCCCAGGCCTGGGCTTGCTCGGTCGGCGCCTCGGGCGCGGCGGCGTCGCTCGAGCACGCGGGGGCGCCGGTCGCGCATGCGATCGAGAAGAAGGAGAGGAGCAGAGGACCCGATGCGGTTCGACGAGTGGGGTGGTGCATTTCGGTTCATTTCTGCACACCGCGCGCCACGCGATCCTCAGGCAAAATAGAGACGATTTCGATTTCGAGTCTGCGGCATCGATGCCGCAGATCGTCGGGGTGGATGCCGCAATCGGATCGCGGCGCAACCTGAAGTGTGCTGCGTTCTCCCACGAACGCGTCGTGGCATGCCGGCTGCTGAAGGTGTCTCCGCGCGACGTCGAGCGCGCCCTTCCAAGGAGCCCCTGCGCATGCCGAATCCGAATCGTGGTCTTTTCGGTCGAGCCCTCTCCTGTGTCGCGCTGGCGATCGTCGCCGCCTGCGAAGGCCAAGGACCGGGCGAAGGGAACGCCGTCGGCGCGACGCCGCTCGACGCCCACGCCTCCGGCGCCGAGGGCACGCGGTTCGGCGTCGTCACCGGCGGCATCTACCAGTCCGGCGCGCACCGCCTCGACGCGAACGGCGACGCGTTCTTCGGCGAGATCACGACGGGGCTCGGCGTGGGATGGATTCGCGTGGAGGCCGGCTGGGGCGGTCTCTCGAACGCGCTCCTCGGCCAGCTCGTGGAGAAGGCGCACGCCCACGGTCTCCAGGTGGTCGTCGTCCTCCAGGCGCCGCTCGATTGCCCGCCCGGCCAGCACGTCCCCTGCCCGGCCGCCGACGCCGACATCCAGGACTACGTGCAGAACCGTCTCGACCCACTCCTGCAGGAAGCCTTCGCGTCGAACGCCGCGCACCCCGACGCAATCGAGACCGGCAACGAAATCAACGGCAGCCGATGGGGCGGCAACATGACCGCGTGGCTCGCGCGTCGCGTGAAGGAGCACCTGCTCGCCGGCGGGCGATGGAGCGACATCAAGGTCGTCTCCGCGGGAACCGCGAACACGTACGCGCGCGACGAGACAGGCTGGTACGAGCCGTTCTTCACGTCGGGCGCGTTCCGTTGCGTCGCGCCCGCGCCGGCCCTGTACGGCTGCGCCGAGAACGCCGCGTTCATGCCGTTCGACTTCATGGCGGTGCACCCGTACGACGGCGCGAAGGTCGACCTGGCCTGCGTGAACGCGACGTCCCCCGATCGCGTGGACTGCTTCGGCGGCTGGAAGCAGTGGGTCAAGGACGACATCGCGCACGTGCGTGACCGCCTCCAGCAGGTGAGCGGCACGCGCACCGAGCTGATGGTCACCGAGTTCGGCTGGCAATCGCCCCCCACCGGCTGGTCGCAGCCGTGCCCCGACGACATGGGCGTCTTCCACAACTGCGTGCGCACGCCCGACCAAATGCGCGCGGCGATGCAGGCGTCGTACGAGGCGTTCCACACCGACAGCCCGTGGGCGTGGTCGGTCCACGCGGCGCTTTGGTACGACGCGATCGACGACGATCCGGGCCCCAAGCATTTCGGCACGCGCCTGGCGGGGGGCGCCGTGCGGGACGACGTCTGGCAGAAGCTGCGCGGCCTCACCGGCGATCCGTCGCGTGGCGTGCCCGATGAGTTCTGGAGTGGCCAGAAGTTCCTCGACGAGCCGCCCAACGACTGGGCGTACACGTTCGTCGAAGGGCTCGCCGCCGACGGAATTCTCGACGGCCAGCCCGACGGCAACTTCGGCGCCGGCCACCTGCCGACGCGCGGCGAGCTCGCCACCGCGCTGGGGCGCGCGCTCACGTACGGCACGATCGCCGCGTCCGGTCATCGCTACGGCACGTTGCCCCTCGCGAGCCCGAGCGGGGCGACGTTCTCGGACGTGTCGACCGGAGACCCGCGCTTCCAGTACGTCGAGACCCTGGCCGCGAACGGGATCATCGGCGGGTATTCGGACGGCACCTTCCGGCCGCAGAACACGCTGACGCGCGGGCAAGCCGTGAAGATGTTCGTCCTCGGCAAAGGCTGGGCTCCCGAGGATCCGCAGACGCCGACGTTCACCGACGTGCCGCGCGACAACGCGTTCTACGGGTACGTCGAGGCGGCGCACTCGCACCAGCTCATCGACGGCTACGGCGACGGCACGTTCCGGCCGAACGCGAGCCTCACGCGCGCCCAGATCGCCAAGATCCTCTACCGGAGCTTCGTCGGCCAATGAACCGAGATGCCGAAGGTCGCGCGCAGCCGCTGGAGCTAGACTCACCATAATGGCGCGCTTTCGTCCTCGTCGCCGCGTGCTCGTCGCCGTCACCATCATGGTGGCGGTCGCGACGGTGGGCGTCGGGTGCATGTTGTCGTTCGACCCCGCGCCGGACGCGAACACGGTCGGTGTCGATGGCGGCGAGGACGGCGCAGCGGACGCGCGCCCCGACGCTCACGCAGACGCAGGCTCCGACGTCTCCGCCGGTGAGGACGGCGCGCCGCTGCCCGGCGACGAACGCGACGCCGCGAGCGACCTCATCTGCATCGGCAGAGCATGCGACGCCGGCTGCTGCTACCGCGGCGACGCGGCCGCCACGCCGTTCGAGTGCACGGCGCCCGTCTCCTGCGACGAGTACTACCGCTGCACGGCCACGAGCCAGTGTTACCCCGGCGTGTGCTGCAAGCGGCCCAGCCTCTCGCCCAACTTCGCATTCCTGGCGGCGTGCGAGACCGTCGACTCGTGCCTCGGCACCGAGGGCGGGGTCACCGGACAAGTCCTCTGCCAGAGCTTCGACCAGGACTGTCCGAAGTCCGCGAGCTTCATCACCTGCACGAAGCCACGGGAGCCTTTCTATGTTTGCCAATGACGTGGTCCTCTTGCCGGTCTCCTCGTTCGTGGCGATTGTCGCCGCTGCGACGTGCGCCGGATGCGGCGTCGACTTCAACCTCGGGCCGAGCCCCGACGCCGCGGCGGACGCGCCGTCCGACTCGACGGTCGTAGACGCGCAGGGAGACGCGGGCCCGCGCGGTTCGGACGCGGGCGATGCCGGCGGCGACGCGGTCACTGACGCCGACATCGACGCGGGCCCGCAGCCGCCGTGCCCTGGGTGCGCGAGCCCGAAGACGTGCTGCTATCGCGGCGACGCGGCGGCGACGACCTTCGAGTGCAGCAGCGGAGCTTTCACGTGCTCGGTGTACGACTGCCTGTCCGCCGCCAACTGCGGGGCGGGCTCGGTGTGCTGTTTCTCGGGCTGGACCTCCGAGAGCAAGCCGCCGAGCGCCGTGTGCAAGACGCCCAAGGATTGCAACGGCGCGGGCGGCGTAATCCTCTGCGCGAGCTACGACGAGTGCGCCGCCATCGACGCCGGCGTCACCTGCGCGACGACCACCTCCGCCCCTACTCCGTTCACGGTCTGCCGGTAGCGATGAAGTAGACTCTGGCAGATGACCCGAAGGCCTCGCGACGAGCCGCCGCCGCCCCATCCGCCGGGCGCGGCTGTGGCGGTGACCGACGTGATGCCGCGAAGCGCGGCGAAGATGGACGGCCCGCTCGGGGTGGTGCTGCGGTGCGTGGACGCCGCGGCGGAGCCCAAGGCGTTCCGCCTGACGAGCGGCAAGTGCGTCATCGGATCGGCGCCGGACTGTGACATCGTCATCGCGGATCCCACGGTCTCGCGCCGCCACCTCGAGCTCGAGCTCGCGCCCGAAGGCGTGCTCGTCCGCGATCTGGGGAGCCGCAACGGCACGTTCTACCTCGGCCAGCGCGTGGAGGGGATGGTGCTGGCGCCGGGAAGTCGCATCTCGGTCGGTCGCCCGAGCGTCCTCATCGGCGCCGACACCGAAGGACTGGACGCGAAGATCCCGTTCCCGGTGACCGAGTACGCGGGCATCCTCGGGCACTCGCCGGCGATGCAGCGGCTGTTCGCCGCGCTCATTCGGCTCGAAGGGTCGCTCGTGCCGATCCTGGTCGAGGGGGAGTCCGGCGTCGGCAAGGAGCTGGTCGCCCGCGCGCTCCACGCGCGCTCCAAGGTCGCGAAGGCGCCGTTCGTCGCCGTCAACTGCGGCGCGTTCTCGCGCGAGCTCATCGCCAGCGAGCTGTTCGGCCACAAAAAAGGGGCGTTCACCGGCGCCTCGGAGGCGCGGCGCGGCGCGTTCGAGTCGGCCGACGGCGGCACGCTCTTCCTCGACGAGATCGGCGAGCTCCCGCTCGACGTGCAGCCGATGCTCCTCCGCGCGCTCGAGGAAGGCGAAATCCGCCCGGTCGGCGGCGACTCGGTGCGCAAGGTGCGCGTGCGCGTCGTCGCGGCGACCAACCGCGATCTCCTCGCGGAGGTCGGCGCCGGTCAGTACCGTGAGGATCTCTTCTACCGCCTCGCGATCGTCCGCCTCAACGTGCCCGCGCTGCGCGATCGCGTCGAGGACGTGGAGGTCTTGGCCAATCGCTTCGCGAAGGAGGCGGGGCTCACCGGCCTGCCGCCCGAGGTCCTGCCCCGCTTGCACGCGCGCGTTTGGCCCGGCAACGTCCGCGAGCTGCGGAACGCCGTGTACGCGTACGCGGCGCTCGGCGAGCTGCCCGAGGTCCTCTCTCGTCGCTCGGACAAGCTCGACATGGTCTTCTCGGAGCTCCTCGACATGTCGCAGCCGTACGCGACGTTGAAGGATGCGATGATCGAGCGGTTCACCGTCGTCTACCTGCGCGCGCTCCTCGCGCAAACCCACGGCAACCAGTCGGCGGCGGCACGAATCGCCGGGCTCGATCGCACGCACCTCGGCCGAATGCTCGCCAAGTACGGGACCGGACACCGCTCCTGACGCGGGGTATACTTCGGCGGTGTTCCGAGCCGCGCGGTGCGTGAGTCTGCTGCTTGCCGTCGCCGCATTCACGGCCGTTCCACGTGCCCGCGCGGAGGACACCGCGCGCTCTCGCGCGGCGAGCGACGCGTACGACCGCGGCGCCGAGGCGCAACGGCGAGGAGACTTCGCGACCGCGGCCCAGGAGTTCGCGCGCGCCGACGAGATCGCGCCCAACGACGTCGCGCTCCTCTCCGCGCTCGAGGCGGCGCTGCACGCCGACGACGCCGCGCTCGGCATGACCCTCACGGCCCGCGCGGCGGCGCGTAACGGAGAGGGCGCCGCCGTTGATCTCGCGGCCAAGCTCCGCGCGAAGTTCGGAGGTCGCGTGGGCCGCGTCCGCGTCGCCTGCGGCACGTGCAGCGCGACGATCGATGGCGGCGCGGTGGCGCCCAACGTGATCTCGTGGATCACGGCGGGCAAGCACCTCGTGGTCGTTCGCGACGGTGCGCGCGCGATCGAGCGGCCCATCGAGCTCCGCGCTGGCGCCCTCGAGGAGATCGTATTGCCGACCGCAGAGCCTGCAAAGCCTCCGCCGCCCCGCGCGCCCGAGGGGGGCCTGTCGCCTGCGTGGGTGTGGGTCGGCCTCGGCGTGACCGCGGTCGTTGGCGGCGTCACGATCTGGTCGGGGACCGACGCCATCCGGCAGCACGACGTCTTCGTGACCGACCGGTGCGATCAGGCCGCGCACACCGGGTGCGCGGGGCTCGTCGACGACGGACGGGCGGCGGTGGTGCGCACGAACGTGCTCCTCGGAGTCACCGCCGCCGCCGCCGTGGTCACCGGCGCGCTCGCGCTGTTCGCGGTTCGCTGGAAGACCGGTGAGACCGCGTTCGTCCTCTCCCCGACGACGGGGGGTGCCGTGGCCGGCCTACGGGGATCCTTGTGAGGCGCGCCTCCCCGTGACCGCGACCCGCTACGAGATCGTCGGCAAGCTGGCGTCGGGAGGGATGGCGCAGGTCTACGTGGGTCGCGTCCGCGGCGCGCTCGGCTTCGAGCAGCTCGTGGCGCTGAAGAGGCCGCATCCGCATTTGCTCGAGCAGAAGTCGTTCCGCGACATGTTCGTCAAAGAAGCGTACGTCTCGGCGCTCATCCGCCATGCCAACGTGGTCGCCGTTCGGGACGTCGAGCTCGACGGCGCGTCCGTCACGATGGTCATGGAGTACATCGACGGCGTCTCGCTCGCCGAGCTCCTCGCCGTCGGCGACGCGGGCCCCACGCCGGCGATTTTCTTGCGCGTCGTGCTCGACGCAGCGAGCGGTCTGCACGCCGCTCACGAGGCGAAGGATCGCGAAGGTCGCCCTCTCGGCCTCGTGCACCGCGACGTCTCTCCTCAGAACGTGCTCGTCGGCGTCGACGGGGTCTCGCGCGTCAGCGACTTCGGCATCGCCAAATGCGTCGCGCACACCGGCATGGCATCCACCGGCGACATGCTGAAGGGGAAGCTCGGGTACATGGCGCCCGAGTACCTGCAAGGCAAGGGCGTGGACCGCCGCGCCGACGTCTTCGCGCTCGGCGTCGTGCTCTGGGAGGGGCTCGCGAGCAAGCAGCTCTTCGCGGCGGCAAACGAGGCCGAAGCGCTCATGCGCCTCCTCTATTACGTGCCGCCGCCCGTCTCGTCGGAGCGCGTGGCGCTCGGCACCGCGTTCGACGCGATCGTCGCGCGCGCGCTCGCCAAGTCGCCGGACGATCGCTTCCCCACGATGGAGGCGCTCGCCGACGCGCTCTACGCGGCGGCGCGGCCGGTGGGGCTCGCGGCGCACGGGGAGGTGGCGCAGCTCGTGCGGTCTTCGTTCGGCGAGTCGCTCGACGCGCGCAGGGCGGGCCTCACGCCTCGCGACGGAAAGGCGATCGGGGAGATGCCCACGCTCGCCGCGCCGTCGCCGTCGGCGCGAATGGCCGCCGCGAAGCCCACGCTCGTGTACGCGCAAGAGGCGTCGTCCAAGACCGGCGCTCCCGTCACCGCGCAGCAGGTCGCGCCGAGGCAAGCGCCGCCGCGGTCCAGGCGTGGCGCGATCGCCGTCGTGGCGGCGCTCGTGGTCGCGGGCGGTGCGGCGGCCGTCGTCGTTCCGCGAATGAAGAGACGCGAGGCTCCCGCGACCACCGACGTCCCGTCCACGCCGCTCGCGGCGCCCGTCGCGCCGCCGCCGCTCGCCGCCAGCGCCGCCGAACCTGCGAGCTCCGGTGGGGCGGCCGTGCCCCCGACCACCGCCACGGCGGCCGAGCCGAGCGCGAGCACGCCGGCACACGCGTCGGGTCCCCCGCGAACGCGTCCCCCTCGCGGCACGCCGCCGCCGCTGCCGCCATCCGCCGCGACCACGCCGCCGCCCGTCGCGCCCCCGACGCCGCCGCCGGCCACGACCCCCGAGCCGCGTCCAAACCCCTACAAGACAGACGGTTGAGCGGGCCTCCGCCCGGTGCTGACGCCGGCCGACTTCGCGCTTACCATCTCCCGCATCATGGCAAAGAAGATCGCCGTTTTCTGGCCCGGGGACGCGCGCGCCAAGCCCAACGAGCTCGCGACGCCGAACATGATCGAAGCGACAGGCCAGCTGGTCCGCGCGCTGAAGAAGCTCGGTCGCGAGCCGTACCAGGTCGACGGCTTCCTCTCGAAGCCCCACGAGGCAATCGACAAACTCGGCCCCATCGACGATCCGATGATCGGCGTGTGCGTGCACTGGTTCTACGGCCCGCACACGACCGACGGCGTCGTCGGAAAGGACAACCCGCTGCTCCTCGCGAGCAACTTCAGCGGACGCTGGCCGGGCCTCGTCGGCCTCCTCAACACCGGCGCGTGCCTCGAGAGCCTCGATCGCCCGTTCTCTCGCGCGTGGACCGAGGCCGCCGACTGGACGACCGACGCGACCTTCATGGCGCGCCTCGACGAGTGGTGCACCTCCGGACAGATTCGCTACGGCGAAGAACAGGTGCGGTACAGCGCGCCCGTCTCCGAGAGCGCCGTCGCCCACGCCGCCGCTGTCGCCGGCGAGATCAAGAAGCGCCGCGTCCTCCTCATGATGCTCGGCGACACGTCGATGGGGATGATCAACGGGTACTTCGGGCCGCGCCTGCTCAACAAGCACGGCTTCACCGAGCACAAGATCGATCAGGCGTGGATCATCGACCGCGGCAAGCGCATCGCCGACAAGCGCATCCAGGACGCGTTCGAATTCTGCGTGAAGGCGGGCCTCCAATTTCACTGGGGCGAGAACGGCAACGCCGACTTCGATCAGGCGGCGACGAAGGAACAGCTCCGTGACTACCTGGTCGTCATAGACCTGCTTGCAGAATACAAGGCCGACTGCCTCGGCTGGCAATACCAGCTCGGCCTCATCCCGCTCCGCCCGCCGAGCGATCTGGCCGAGGGCTTGCTCAACGGCACATGCCGCCCCGAGTCGAACGGCGACACGGTCGCGACGGCGACCGAGGCCGATCAGGGCAACGCGATGCCGATGGAGATGATGAAGCGCCTCCTCAAGAGGAAGGGGCTCCACCAGGCCGTCATGTTCCACGACGTCCGCTGGGGCGCCAAACACGACGGACGGTTCCTCTGGGTCCTCCTGAACAGCGGCTCGTGCGGCCCCTACGCGTTCAACCACGATCCGTCGACCTTGAAGGGCGCGCACTCCTACCGGCAACCGTCGCTCTACTTCCCCACGCCCGGTGGCACGCTCGCCGGCGAGAGCCTCCCCGGCAACATGACCTGGGCCCGCGCCTACATCAAAAAGGGCGAGCTCTGGATGGACGTCGGCAAAGGCGAGGTCGTCAAACTCCCCCCCGCCGTCCGCGATCAGTGGTGGGAGGGCACGACGCGCGAATGGCCGTTCATGGCCGCCGACATGGGGATCTCGCAAGAGACGCTCATGGCGCACTACCTCTCGAACCACGTCGCCGTCGCGTACGGAGACGTCTACGGCGAAATGATCGCGCTCTCGCAGGAGCTCGGCTTCAAGGTGCGCATCCTCGGCTGAGGCGGCGGGCGCGCGGCGTCGTCAGTTGACGTTCGCCGCGCCCGGCGTCGCCGCCGACGAGAGCTTCCAGTCGGTGTTTGCGTCGTTGGTGTCCGCGCCGTTCGGCAGGCGACAGAGCGAGCCGGCCGTCGTGTTCGAGTCGGCGACGGTCGCGGCGAGCGCGGTGCCTTCGACGAGGCTCACCGTTCCGACGCCCGGAATGACCGCCGCGATGATGGAGCCTTCGTACGACAGCGCATCGACCAGCTTGTTCGTGGACGTATCGACGAGGGCCACGCCGTCCGGCGCGCCGTTCTGGACGATGTCGGTGAGGGCGCCGAGATCGATCTTGAGCGCGCCGCTCGCCGCGACGACGCTCGTGGCGCCGACGACGAGGAACTGACCGGCGGCGAGCGTCCCCGCGGGGCCGAGGTCGACGGTGCGGTAGACCGCGTTGTTCGCGCCGTTGACGAGCAGCAGCGAAAATCCAGTGAGATCGATCGGCGCGGACGACGCGTTGTAGATCTCCACGAACTCGGCGGTGTCCGTGCCGACGTTGTCGTAGTCGACCTCGTTGATGACGAGGCCACCCGCCGCCGCTTGCAGCGTGATCGTCGCGTTCAACGTCGCCGCGCCGAGCGTCGCGGTTACCGTCGCGCTCGTGACCGTGCTCGCGTCGGCGTAGGAGAACGTGGCGCTCGTCTGATCGGTGGCCACCGTCACAGACGCGGGGATCGTCCCCGCGTTCGCGGGCGCGAGGGAGAGGGCGATCGTGACCCCGCCGACCGGCGCCGGCAGGTCGAGACCGACGGTGAACGTCGTGGTCCCGCCCGGCGCGACGACGAGGCTCGGCGGCGTCAGCGACGTGAGCGAAGGCACCTCCGCGGCGCCGACGACACGCACCGTGGCGGTCCGCGTCTGCGCGCCGAGCGTCGCCGTCAACGTTACCGACGCCGCTTGCACGAGGCCGTTCACGAGCACCGTCGCGCTCGTCTGGCCGGCGGTGACCGTCGCGCCACCGCCGACGATGGTGAGGCTCGCGGCGTCGCTTGGCACGATCGCGACGAACATGTCGACGGTCGGCGCCGACGTGAGGGAGACGGTGAGCGGCGTCGGCAACGTGGGCGCGCCGGTCTGCCCGACGCGCGCAAACGTCGACGCCTCGTTGAACGCGCTCAGCTGCGCGGGGCCGAGGACGAGATCCGCGGCGCTCCGCGGCTCGATCTTGGAATTGCCGTTTCTGAGCTCGAGGACGCCGGCGACCGAAGAAAATAGCGTCCCCGTGGTGGGGAACGGCGCCGCGAGGAACAGGAAGTCGTTCACGCGCACGCCTGCATCGAGCACGAACTCGTTCGTCGGCGCGGTGTCGCCCGAACCAGGCGGCGGCGCCACGTCGGTCACCGTCGCGCCGTTCACCTGGACGACGACGCCCTCGAGCGCGGTCGCCTTCGGTCCGGCCGTCACGACGTCGGCGGCGGTCACCACCACCGGGTCGGGCGGCGCCTCGCTCGCGGAGGTCACCACGGTCACCGCCGGCGCGGTCAGCTCGATCTGTCCGTTGAACGTCGCCACCGTCGCGCTCGTGATCGTGACGCGATCACCTACCTGCGCGGCGCTCGCGCTCTGGAACACGAAGATGCCGGAGTAATCGGTGCCTGCGTACCCGGGATCACCCGTCTTCGCTTGAACGAAGAAGCCGCTCGCAGCCTTGCCGGTGACGATCGTGTTGGCGATCGACACCGACGTCCCCGTCGCGACGGTCCCCTTCTTGATGTCGTAGATCGTGGCGGGGCACGCCAGCGCGCCGGGGTTCGCGATGGCCGGGCACGCGTCGCACGCGTCGCCCTTGCCGTCCGCGTCCTTGTCGGCCTGATCGGCGTTGGCCACCGTGGGGCAGTTGTCGGCCGCGTTGTCGACGCCGTCGCCGTCGGTGTCGTTGCCGTTGAACTTCTTGCAGGTCGTCGAGTTCGCGTCGAGCGGGCACACGTCGCACGCGTCGCCGGTGCCGTCGCCGTCGAAATCGGCTTGTTTTCCGCTGTCCATCGGGCGGATCGGGTTGAAGATCTTCGGGCAGTTGTCGGCGGCGTCCGCGAGGCCGTCGCCGTCGGCGTCGGTCGCCGAAGGAACGCCCGTGTACACGGTGGAGCCGGACACCGAGGTGGGTCGCTTGGGCGTGCACGAAGGCTCGTTCGTCGGCGTGCCGCAGAAGAACGCCGGGTAAATCGCGGCTCCCGCCGCCGCCTTCACCGCCGCGAGGTTCTTCCCGAACTCGTCCTGCACGCACATCTTCTTGGGCGTGCCGCACACATCGAGCGCGTCGCACACTGCGGCCGGCGCCGCGCCTACGACCACATCGTCGTCGCCATAGAGCACCTTACCGGCGCGCATGACGAGCACGACATCCGCCGGCGCGGCGTCGAGGATCGCGCGATGATCTTTGTGCGTCTTCCCTGCGAAGATCGAGACGTCGCCGACCTTGCCGACCGCGAGATCGCCGATCACGTCGTCGGTCGCCGTCGCATGCGCCGCGTCGACCGTAACCATCTTCCACAGGTCGACGTCGGAGAAGAACCCGCCGAGGAACGTCTTGTTGAAATCGTCGGCGCAGCGGATCTCGCGCGCGATGTTCATCGAGCCGGTGGCGATCCAGTCGGTGCCGAGCGCGATGCGAACGCCGAGGCGCGCCGCTTCGGTGACGACCGCGGTGTCGCCGTAGAGCGTGATGTTGGAGCGCGGCGACCAGATGATCGAGCCGCCCTTCTGACCGATGTCCGCGTAGTCGGCGGCGGTGAGGCCGATGGAGTGGATCATCGCCGTCTTCGGCTGGACGAGATCCTGCGCGCCGCCCGTCGTCGTGCTGAGGCACGTGAACTCGTTCGTCGCGAAGGCGTTGATGCCCTCGGCGACGTGCGGCAAGAACGCGTCGTCTCCTGCGATCGACGCGGGCGTGCGGATCGACGGATACGCGCAGCCGGTGGCGAGCTGGGTGGAGTTCGAGTCGCCGAGCGGGAACGTCTCGAAGTCGACGGGCTTCTGGTTCAGCCCGAGCTCGTCGGCCGATTTGTCGAGGTTGCGGAGGAGGCCGGCCACGCTGCCGGAGCCGACCGTCGACGTCGCGCCGCTCATGAGGAAGCGGATCTCCGCCCAACGGACCTGATCGGCGGACGCGCCGCCCGGCGTCGTGAGCTTCTTGTGTCCGTTCTTGCCGGAGCGCCAGTCGTGGCGGTGCTCGTAGCGCTCGCCGGTGTCGGTGTACGGGTTGTTCTGCGAGAAGGTGATGTGGTCGTGCGTGTTGAGGAGCGCCGCCGAGACGACGCCGTCGGGGCACGTGATCGTCGTCGCGCCTTGCGCCTTCGCCTCGCAGTCGCAGCCGACGCACGCGATGCTTCCCTTGTCGTCGACGAGCACCGCGCCGCCGCGGAAGATCTGCGCCGAAGTGAGGATCGTGCCGACGATCAACTTCGCGGCGCTGCCCGCGGTGACCGCGCACGTGCCCGCGGCGAGCGGCGCCAAGATCTTGCATGTGACCTCGGGCGGCTTCGTTCCGCCGTCGTCTCCCGGACAGGCGCCAGTGCACGCGTCGACGTCGCCGTCGGGCGGGACTCCGGCGTCGCCTCCGTCGGGGACATCGACGGTCCCTCCGCTCGAGCCGTTGCCGCTGCAAGCGGCGACGAGGAAGAAGAAGGAGACGACGAACGCGGGGACGAGTCCAAGCGGAAGAAGACGATGCATTGAGCGAGGCACCGTAGCCCACGGAGCGGGAGATGCACGGTCACCGTGAACGTTTCCCGTGACGTAGCGCGCCCGTCACCGGACGGTAACGCGGCTCCTCATAGGCCGTGGCTCAGGAGCTCGAGTCGAAGCCCGAATGAGACGTTGGAACCAGAGCCCATCGCGACGAGCTCGGGCGACGCGAGCGCGCAGGGACGAAATCGGGCGCGGCCCAGCCTTTACTCGGAGGCCGCGTCGCTCGCCGTACCCGTATCGCTCCCGGCGTCGCCGCCCGAGCCCGCGTCGGTGGTGCCGCCGCCGGCGCCGAAGCAGACGTGCGCGATTTGGCTCGTCCCGATCAGCTGCGCCGGCGTGCACGCTTGCCCGGTCGGGCACCCGTGTGTGCTGTCGCAGTACGGCACGCAGTGGCCGTCGGTCTGCGTCTGCTGCAAGCAGAGCATGCCGTCCCCGCACGTCGCCGCGTTCGGCGTGTTGAGGCACGAGTCTCCCTTTTGGCCAGCGCCGCTCGCGATGCACGCGAAGTCGGCCTTCTGATCGGTGGGCCAGCACGTCGTGCCTGCCGCGCACGAGTACGGGTTCGTGTTGCACTGCGCCGCCGGGGACGACGACGACGATGAGCACGCGCCCGCGGACGCGACGAGAAGCAAGGCCCCGAGAGAGAGCGAAAGGAGGGTACGCATGGGGAGGCGGCGTAGCACGGAGGTCGTGACGACGCCCGCAAAGACGAACCTTCGTCCGGCCGTTCGCGGTAGCCTCGTCGCCGAGAGGGGTGCTCCGTGACCAAGCTTTATCTCGGCATCGACGTCGGCACCGGAAGCGCACGCGCAGGACTCTTCGACGAAACGGGGAAGATGCACGGAATGGGCGTGTGCCCGATCCGCACGTGGAAACTGCAGGAGGATTTCGTCGAGCAGTCGAGCGACGACATCTGGACCGCGTGCGCCGCCGCGGTGAAAGACGCCCTCGCCCAGGCGCGCGCGAAGCCCCAAGAGGTGCGCGGCATTGGCTTCGACGCGACGTGCTCCCTCGTCGCGCTGGGCAAGGACGATCGCCCGGTCACCGTCAGCCCGAGCGGCAGCGACGAGCAGAACGTGATCGTGTGGATGGACCACCGCGCGCAGGCGCAGGCCGATCGCATCAACGCCGGAAAGCACGACGTCCTGCGGTACGTCGGCGGCGTCATCTCGCCCGAGATGGAGACGCCGAAGCTCGCGTGGCTGAAAGAGAAGCTCCCCGAGGCGTGGGCGCGCGCGGGCAAATTCTTCGATTTGCCGGATTTTCTCGCGTATCGCGCGACGGGCGTGGACGTGCGCTCGCTCTGCACCACGGTGTGCAAGTGGACCTACCTCGGCAAAGAAGCGCGGTGGGACACGGCGTACTTCGAGTCGATCGGCCTCGGCGAGCTCGCGGAAGACGGCTGGGCGAAGATCGGCGCGACGGTGCGGCCGATGGGCGAGAAGCAAGGGACGCTCACCGAGGCGGCGGCGAAGGAGCTGGGTCTCGTCGCGGGGATTCCCGTCGGCGTCTCCATCATCGACGCGCACGCGGGCGGCCTTGGCATGCTCGGCATCGGCGCGCCCGACGCCGCGGAGCTCGAGACGCGCATCGCGCTCATCGGCGGGACCTCGACGTGCCACATGGCCGTCTCGCGCGAGCCGAAGTGGATCCCCGGCGTGTGGGGCCCGTACTTCTCGGCGATGGTGCCGGACCTGTGGCTCACCGAGGGCGGGCAATCGGCGACCGGCGCGCTCATCGACCAGGTCGTTCATTCGAGCGCGCGCGGCGCGGCGTTGGTGGAGCAAGCGAAACGCGAGGAGACGACCGTGTACGCGCTCCTCAAGGAGCGCCTCGACGCGCTCGCCAAGAGTCGCCCGATCTTCGGGCTGACCAAGGATCTGCACGTCCTGGCCGATCATCACGGCAACCGCTCGCCACGCGCCGACGCCACGCTGCGCGGCATGGTGAGCGGCCTCAAGCTGTCGGACACCGACGACGCGCTAGCATTGGTGTATCTTGCAACCATCCAAGGAATCGCGCTCGGCACGCGCCACATCCTCGAGGCGATGCGCGCGCAGGGCTACGCGCCGACGACACTCATCGCGTGCGGCGGCGACGCGAAGAACCCGATTTTCTTGCGGGCGCACGCCGACGCGACGGGGTGCCGCATCATCGTCCCCGAAGAGCAGGAGGCGGTGCTCCTCGGCGCGGCGATGCTCGGTGCGGTCGCGTCCGGCGATCGCAAGGACGTCCTGTCGGCGATGGGCGCGATGGCGCGCGCGGGCCGCACGGTACGCCCCGACCCCGACGCGGCGAGCTACTACGAGCAGAAGTACCGCGTCATGCTCCGCATGCACGACGACCAGCTCGCTTACCGGCAGATCATGTCGGAAGCCCCGGAGTACCCGCCGCCGTCGATCAAGCGAACCTAGAGCGGCGCGTGGAGGCGCTTCACTTCGCTACGCACGCGGTCTGTGCCGCCGCCGCCTGGTAGCAACACTGCGTCGCCGCGCACGCTCCGTTGTTTACGCATGGCACAGGGTTCGTCAGGCTCGCGTACTCGAACGTGTAGAGCTCTTGTTGGATGGCCGTGCTCACGTCGCAGAAGCCCGTCGGCGAACCGCTGTCGCCGGCCCCAGCGTCGGTGGTTCCGCTCGTTCCGGAGGCTCCGCTCGTTCCGGAGGTCCCGCTGGTGCCGGAGGCTCCGCTCGTTCCGGAGGTCCCGCTGGTGCGGGAGGTCCTCCTCGACCGCGCGGGCGACGGCTCGGAGGTCTTGTCGGCGGTCACGGGATGACCCAGTAGACCAAATGCGCGATACAAACGAGACATGCGCTCGTCCCTCCTCGCCGCCATCGCGCTGCCGCTCGCCCTCGCCGCCCTCACCGCGTGTCCGAAAGACAAGTCGGCCATCCAGGAAGTTAGCGACGGCGGCGCCGCGACCTTCGCAAAGGCGATGCCCAAAATCGCGGTCATCCCCAAGGGAACGACGCACGAGTTCTGGAAGAGCGTGCACGCCGGCGCGGTGAAGGCGAGCAAGGAAGAGAACGTCGAGATCATCTGGAAGGGGCCGCTCAAAGAGGACGATCTCAAGGCGCAGATCGACGTCGTGCAGAGCTTCACCGCGCAGAAGGTGAACGGCATCGTGCTCGCGCCCCTCAGCGACAAGGGCCTCGTCGGCTCGGTGAAGGCCGCCGCCGAATCGAAGATCCCGGTGGTCGTGTTCGACTCGGACCTCCAGGGCGACGCGCACACGAGCTTCGTCGCGACCGACAACTTCGCGGCCGGAAAGATGGCCGGCGAGGCGCTCGCGAAAGCGGTCGGCGACAAGGGCGACGTCCTCATGCTCCGCTACCAAGAGGGCTCGGCGAGCACGACCAATCGAGAAAACGGCTTCCTCGACGCGATGAAGGCGCACCCGAACGTGAAGGTCGTGAGCGACACACGCTACGGCGGCGCCACCACCGAGACGGCGTTTTCGACGAGCGAGAGCCTCCTGTCCGCGCAAAAAGGCGTGCAAGGCGTCTTCACGCCGAACGAGTCGACGACCTTCGGGATGCTCCTCGCGCTCCGCAAGACGGGCCGCGCGAAGAAGGTGCACCTCGTCGGCTTCGACAGCTCCGAGAAGCTCGTGCAGGGGCTCAAGGAAGGGGACATCGACGGGCTCGTCCTGCAGGACCCGTTCAAGATCGGCTACCTCGCGACCAAGACGATGGCCGCCGTCATCCGCGGCGACAAGGTCGAGAAGCGCGTCGACACCGGCGCGAAGCTCGTCACGAAAGACAACATGGAGAGCGCGGAGATGAAGGCGCTGCTCTCGCCCGATCTCAAGACCTGGCTCGGCGAGTGACTTCGCGGCTCGAGATCCGCGGCGTCACCAAGGCGTTCGGCGCGACGCGCGCGCTAGGGGGCGTCGATCTCTCGGTGGCCGCAGGAGAGGTGCACGCGGTCCTCGGCGAGAACGGCGCGGGGAAGAGCACGCTCATGAAGCTGCTGGGCGGCGCCGAAGCTCCGGATGCCGGGGAAATCAGGCTCGACGGCGCGCCGTTCGCGCCGCGCTCGCCGCGTGAGGCGCGCGACCTGGGTGTGAGCGTCGTCTACCAGGAGCTGAGCCTGTGCGCGCACCTCACGGTCGAAGAGAACATCCTCCTCGGCGTCGAGCCCACCACGACCGGCGGCGTGCTCCTCCGCGCGGAAGGTCGCGCGAAGGTCGACGCCGCCCTCGCGAAGGTCCTCGGCGGCGCCAAGGGGCGGTTCACGGCGACCGACAAGGTGGCCGACCTGAAGAGCGGCGATCGCCAGCTCGTGGAGATCGCGCGCGCGCTCGTAGGAGCCGAAGGGTGCCGTGTCCTCATCCTCGATGAGCCAACGAGCAGCCTCGCCGCGGACGACGCGACGCGCCTGTTCGATCTCGTGAAGCGCATCGCCGAAGCAGGGACGACCGTCCTCTACGTGACGCATTTTTTGGAAGAGCTGCCGCGGGTGGCCAACCGCTGGACGGTCATGCGTGACGGCGTCACCGTTGCCAGCGGCGACATCGAGGGGACGAGCGCGCACGATCTGGTCGAGAAAATGGCGGGGCGCGCGATCGAGCAGCTCTTCGCGCGGACGACGACGACGCCCGGCGAGGTCGCGCTCGAGGTGAGCGACGTGGCCGGCGCGATCAAACCCGAGCGCGCGAGCTTGACCTTGCGTCGCGGCGAGGTGCTCGGCGTGGCGGGCCTCGTCGGCGCCGGGAGGACGGAGCTCTTGCGCGCGATCTTCGGGCTCGATTCGGTGCGACGTGGTTCGGTGAAGGCCCACGGCTCGATGGGCCTCGTGAGCGAGGATCGCAAGGGCGAGGGCATCCTCCTCGCGCGATCGATCGGCGAGAACGTGACGCTCTCGCGCTTGCCCGGCTTCGTCGTGACGCCGTCGTGGACGCGCTCCGCAGCGGAGACGCGCATCAAGGAGCTCTCGATCAAGTGCGCCGGCCCCGACGCGAAGGCGTTCGAGCTGTCGGGCGGCAACCAGCAGAAGGTCGCCCTCGCGCGGCTGCTGCACGAGGACGTCGACGTGTGGCTCCTCGACGAGCCGACGCGCGGCATCGACGTCGCGAGCAAAGCCCAGATTTATCGGCTGATCGACGCGCTCGCCGCGCGCGGCAAGGCGGTCCTCGTCGTCTCGAGCCACCTCCCCGAGCTCCTCGGCGTGTGCGATCGCATCGCCGTCATGCGCCGCGGCGTGCTCGGTGAAGCTCGGCCCACGAGCGCATGGACCGAGACGTCGCTCCTCGCCGAGGCGACGGGGGCCGCATGAGGGGGCGACGCTTCGCGTTCAAGGTACTCGCAACCATCTTCGGTGCGGCGGCGCTCTACCACCTCGTCGCGACGTTCGATCACGACATGGATCCGTCGTCACCGCCGTGGCGTCACGCGCTCTTCGTGGCGCTGAACCTCGCGTGCGCGTTCGGTATGGCGACGCGGCCGCCGCCCTTCGTTCCGCTCTTCGGTCTGCTCGTGCTCCAGCAGCTCGTGAGCCACGGCGCCGACGCTTGGCACGCCTGGAGCGAGGGCTCGCGCGTCGACGTCACGTCGCTCGGCGTCGTTCTCCTGATGCCCTTCGCCTTTGCGCTCCTCGTGATCGATCGCCGCGCGATGCGGACCTGACTTACGCCGACGCCTTGCGCACCGCGCCGGCCAGCGTCGCCTTGGCTTCGGCAGGACCGATTCCGACCGACCGGAGCGCGCCGGCGTCGGCGAGCATCTTCACGGCGTGCTTCGACGTCGAGACCACGTCGCACGAGAACGGCGCGCGCGTGAGCATCTCCGCCGAGTCGTCGTGGTAGAGGCGGCAGACGATCTTGCAGTGGGTGTTCACGTCGCGCACGCGGTCGGCGATGACCATGTTCGCGCCGAGATCGTCGCCGGTGAGGACGACCAGGTCACAGTCGGCGACCTTCGCCTTCACGAGCGTCTCGGGATCGGTCGGTGAGCCGCACACCACCGGATCGGTCTCCGCGAGATCGTCCAGCTTCGCGCGAGACGCGTCGACGGCGACGAACCGGGTGCCGCGCTCCTTCATGATCTGCGCGAGACGCAGGCCCAGGTTCTCGGCCCCGATGATGACGCAAAAGGTCGTGCCGCTCTTCTGCGCGAGCGCGGCGACGTGCTGCGCGGCGAGGCGCGACGTCGACACGATGCGCGCGGCGTACGTCTTCGCAAGGACCGCGCCGACGTCGTCGTCATAGCAGCGCACGAGGAGCTCGCACTCGCGGTTCTGGTGGCGGACGTGGCTAGCGACGATGGCGGCAGTCTCGATCTCCTCCATCGCGAGGACGACCATCTTCGCGCGCGCGACGCCCGCGGCCTCGAGATCCGCCGCGTCACGCCCCGAGGCGAGGACCACGGGCTCCTCCGCGCGCACGAGCGCGTCGACCTTCGCGCGGTTCGCTTCCACCACGACGACCGGCACCCCGTTCGCGACGAAGAGCTCGCGCATTCGCTCGGCGAGGTGGGTGTAGCCGACGATGACGACGTGCCCGCTCGCGCGCGCCGCGAAGAGACGCGCCGTCTCCTCGGGCTTGTACTTTCGACCGGCCTCGCTCACCAGCACCCCGACCAGCGCGCCGAAGACGACCATGTCGCTGAAGTTCTTGTAGAAGACCCCCCACGACGTCCCATCGGTCCGCGCGAAGGCGACGATCTGCGCCGCCTCTCGGGGCGCATGCCCCAGCGCCACGAACCCGACGAAGCTCGCGCCGAACCAGGCGACGAGCAACCCCAACGCGATCTTGTTCTGCCGAACCAGGAGCCGCGCGCGCGCGAGCCCCTTTTGAATCGTCATGCCTTCGTTCTCTCCTTCTAGTTCGTGTTGTTTCTTCTTGCTTCTCCTGCACCTTCCGTTGCCCTTTTCATTTAAGGTCGACCGGGCAACCTGACCAGCTGGCATGCTCCTCGCCCGGTGTGATACTCCCGATGGCCATGCGAAACGTGGCCCCCGCGCTCTCCCTCCTCCTCGCCCTCGTCCTCGGTCTTGCGGGGTGTCCCAAGAAGAAAGGCGACGGAGGAGACGCCTCCTCCGACGCAACGACCGACGGCCCGGTGGCCGAGGTCGACAGCGGACCGTCGACCCCCGACGCGACCAACGTCAACGAGATCGCCCGCTTCGGCGACGAGACGAAGATCGCCAACGAGGTCGTCAAGACCGAGGCGCCCCTCACGATCGCTCGTAAATCCCCGCCGAACGGCGAGTGGGTCGCGCGCCTGCCCCGCGGCACCGAGGTGACCAAGGTCGCGTCACACGAAGGCCAGGTCCTCATCACGTTCGCCAACCCCAAGAAGTCCGACGAGCGGCTCATGGGCTGGGTCGTCGAGGCTGCGTTCAAGGCGGCCGCCGCGACGGCGCAGAAGTGCAAGACCGACAAGGACTGCGGCGGCGCCAACGTCTGCGTCCCGCACGAGACCGGCACCAAATGCGAGAAGTCCTGCTCGGCGACGAACACCGCCGCCTGCCCCGAGCACTCCGCGTGCACAGGCGAGGGCCCGAACGCCGAGGGCAAGACCGTGCAGTACTGCGTGTCCACGCTCCCGCAAGACGCCGGCGCGCCCAAGGCGACGGACGCGGGCGGCGGCGGCGGCGCGGCCGACGCGGGCAAGCCCAAGGCTGCGGACGGCGGGAAGTGACGTCAGAGCGGGCGACGGACCAGAGCGTCGCCCGCGTCCTTCGAGGCGCCATCTCGCGGTATCCCTGGCTGGGACCGCTGGCGGCGCTGATCTTCGTCTACGCACTCTTCGCGGTCCTTCGACCCGACACGTTCGCGTCGACGGACACGCTGGCGACGATGGCTCGGCAGACCGTCGTGGTGGGCATCACTGCGATCGGCATGACGCTCATCATCGTGCTCGGCGGGATCGATCTCTCCGTCGGCTCGCAGGTCGCGCTCACCACCGTCGTGATCGCGTCGCTCCTCAAGTCGGGCGCGGGGCCGCTCACGGCATCGCTCGGCGGGATCGCGGCGACGGCCGCGTGCGGGACGGTGAGCGGCCTCCTCGTCACGCGCCTCCGCGTCGCGCCTTTCATCGTGACCTTGGGCGCGATGAGCATCCTTCGCGGCGCGGCCAAGGGCATCGCGAAGGAGCAGAAGATCGACGCCGACGCGCGCGGCCTCGACACGCTCCTCTCCGCGCTGCCTGAGGGAAAGCGCTGGATGGTGATGCCCCCGGGTGTGTGGGCGGCGATCGTCGTCGCGGTGGCCGCGGCGTGCCTCCTTCGCTACACGCGCCTCGGCCGTCACATCGTCGCGATCGGATCCAACGAGCAGACCGCGCGCCTGTGCGGCGTCGCCGTCGATCGCGTGAAGGTCACCGTCTACGCGCTCGCGGCGGCGCTGACCGGCCTCGCCGGCGTGATGGAGTTTTCGACGCTCACCGTCGGCGATCCGACCGACTCGGTGGGCCTCGAGCTCGAGGCGATCGCCGCGGTGGTCATCGGCGGCGGCTCGCTGTCGGGCGGCGAGGGCTCGATCCCCGGCGCGCTGATCGGCGCGTTCCTCATGACGGTGATCAAGACCGGCAGCACGCACATGGGGCTACCGAACTGGGTGGAGGAGATCGCGACCGGCGTGATCATCGTCGTCGCCGTCGCCCTCGACCGCGTCCGCCACGCGCGACGATGATCGCGCCCTCCGCGCGCCCGCGGGGGAGAAGTCTCAGGGGCCGACGTTGGTGACCGTGCCGCCGACGAACGCGGTGACCCAGTCGCTCAGCTTCACGGTGCCCGCCTCGGCCGCGGTGCTGCGCGTGTCGAGCTCGGCCGATCCGAGCGTCGTGTGCGCGTTGCCCGGGAAATAGAACGCCCCGAAGTTCGGGCTGGCGGCGAGCTTCGCGCGGATGTCCTGGAGCCCCGCCTCGAACGTGGCCGCCGGGACCGGAGTAAACCCGGTGCAGTTGCTCGCGCCGAAGCCGAAGAAGTTGGTGATCGTTCCGTCGGCCGTGGACTCGATGAGGCCGAATTTTCGCGCCGGGTAGGTCTTCGCGATGTGGCCGAGGTAGCCGAGCATGAAGTTCGGGTTGCCGGTGCAATCGGCGCCGCACGCCGACGCGACGGTGGTGTCGAGGCCCCACAGCGTCTTGAAGCTGTCCTGAAGGCATTGCGCGACGTACGGATCTTCCATCAGCGGTCCGGAGTCGTCGAGCATGTCGACGGGGACGTTGCCAAAGGCCTTCGCGACCTGATCGTAGTTCGCCGCGGCGCCGAAGCCGCCGGCGCTCACGCCGGTGAGGAGGACTTGGGTGGCGGTCGTGAAGGTCGGCACGAGGCGCTTCAGGAATTTGCCGACGTTCGCGTAGCCGACGAACGCCTGGGTGAGCGTCGTGCCCGGGACTGCGCCCGCGGGGTTATTTCCGGCGTGGACATCGCCGGTGCAGTACGGCACGTAGACGATGTTCCAGTCCTTCACGGCGCTGGACGCGTCAGTCCGATCCATGACGCCGTGGAACGTCCGATTTTTCCACTTGTCGAACTCGGGGGCGCCGAACTTCGATGGATTGCCGCCGCACGTGATCGTGTTGAAGCAGGCGCCGCCGCCCTCGAGGTAGATCATCACCTTCGTCGACGCGGGGTTCAGGTTCACGGCGACGCCGGTCTCCGAGCCGTCGCGGCACTGCGTGTCGCTGAAGGGGATCCAGGTCCACGTCTTGTCGGTCACCCCGGTGATCGGGCCCGCGTCGGAGCCCGGGTCGGTGCTGGCCTCGCCGCCGCTGCCGTCGGCCGGCGCGTTCGTGTCGGCGCCTCCGTCGATCGCGGAGGAACCGTCGTCGCCGGAGTCGCTCCCCGCGACGGGGTTGTTCGTAGACGTCGATCCGCAGCCCGCCGCCGCAGCGAGGGCGACGAGGACAGCGGGGGCCAAGCCAAGAAACAGCGCGCTCTTCATGCGCGGAGGGTTAGCGCTGAAGCGTCGCGGACGCGAGCAGACGCGTGCTTTCGGCCGAAAATGAGACCTCGCCGTCCGCTAGCGCGGGAATTTTTCAGCGATGGTGAAGGTCTTCATGTCGCACTTCTTGCCGTCGATCGGCTCCGCCTTGAACGCCTTCATCATGCATTTCTGGATCGGCGCGGGAAGATCGCTCTTCTCGGCGAAGCGCTGCCCGATGACCTTCCCGGAGTTGTCGATCTCGAGAATGAGCTTCGCGGAGCCGACGATGCGGTCCTTGCTCTTGTTCGCAGCGTCGAGCCAACACTGACGGAGCTTCGCGCGGAGCGATTTCTCGTACGCGAGCGCGACCGGCGCGCACTTGTCCTCGGGCGGCGGGGGCGTCGGCTCTGGCGCCGATGCGGACGCGGTCGAGGCGGGCGGCGCGACCGCAGCGTCGGGCGTGTCCGTTGCAGTCGGCGGGACGGAAGTGGGGAGCGCGCCTGCGTCGTCGGCGGTCGGCACGTCGGGCGTCATCGGCGGCGGAGGCGCGGTCCCTCCGCATCCGATACCGATGCCCATCAAGATCCCCGCCATGAGCGCGCGTCGCATGCGGTCGAGTCTATCCGCAATTTGAGACGCGGCTTATCGTTCATGGTGGGTCACCGAGGAGTCTCCCTCCGCCGGCTTTCTTCGTCGATTCGTTGGTCAGGCTGTCCGGGCTACCCTTGCGGCAAAACGTCGTCCGCGCTGCCGATCTGCGCGGCGTTGACCGTCATGTACAAGTAGCGGCGACGCGGCGCGCGATCCGACGGCCCGCCGAAGCACGCGCCCGCGCGAGGCCCGGCGCGCGCCAGCCGTCCGTTCGCGCGAGGTGACGCGAGAGCAGCACGCAGACCCACATGCGGAACGGGCGCCACGACTCGGCGATCTCCTGGAAGCGCTCGATTGACGGCACCGGGCACTCGTACACGTCGGCGACTGCGTGGAGGACGCGCGGCTCGGCGATCGGGAGCGCGTCGATCGGCGCGGCGCCGCGAAAGTACACGTGGCTCGCCGCCCACGGCCCGATGCCGCGCAGCTCTTGGAGCTCCGCGAGGGCGGCGTCCTCGCCCAGCGCGCGCAGGCGATCGGCGTCGAGCTTTCCATCGCACGCCGCCTGCGCGACGCCACGGAGGCGCGCCACCTTCTCGTCGGAGAGCCCCGGAAATTTTTCGAGGCCGAGGACCGTCGCGGGCGCGGGGAACACGTGGTGCACCTCGCCGTCCACGTCGACGGCGTCGCCGAGCACGCGCGCCATCTCCTTCTTCACGCGCGCCGCCTGGTTCATGTTCACGCGCTGGACGATGATCGACCACGTCGCCGCGTCCCACGGCGACGCCTTCGCGGCCGTGAAGAAGCCGGGGAACTCTCGCTGCAGCTTGCCCACCACGGGCTCACGCCGCCCGAGCGCCGCCCACGCACTCGGGTCGCCTTCGAGCCCAAGGATGCGACCGACTTGCGCGCGGACCGTGACGTCGTCCGCGTCGCCGAAGACATCCGCCAAGAGGCGCTTCTCCGTTTGACGCATTCGAACCGCGACGGGCGCGAACGAATGATCCGCATGGAAGGAGAGCGTGAGGGCCGACGATGCGGCGGTCGACGCGGCCATTCCGCTGCCGGGGACGAAGCCGCGGTAGAAATCCGCCGCGGCGCCGAGGTCGAAGGATTCGGGGCGTTCGAACGAGAGGGTTCTCATGATGGAAGACGTACCCGAATCGTTTGACAGCATATTGTCAGGATAGTACGGGCGACCTGCATTTCGCCGCCTTTTCCCATCGGTGAGAGCACGTTGGTACCCTCCCCTGGTACGCTGGCGCCGGTCGGATGACGCCGGATTTGGAGGATGACGAGGGCGACTGGAGCGCGGACGACTACGCGCGCTCGGCGCAGGATCTCTTCGGCGCGCACCCGCATTTCGGGGACACCGCGCACACGCGGGCGCTCCACGAGGGTGACCGCGCTCTCGAAGACGCGGGCCTCGATGCGGCGCTCGCCGCGGAGACTGCGCGTCATGCGCGGGGCGCGAGCGGGCTTCGCTTCTATCGGCGCGATGAGGCGATCGTGGCGCGCGGCGTGCTCGCGGTCGACTCGGCGGAGGAGCTGACGCGCGTGCGGGCTGCGATGCCGCGCGTGCGCTTCGACGACGTCCACCTCACGCAAGCGAAGCGGACGCGCACGCACGCGCCTGCTCCGGCAAAGGGCGCGGTCCCGGCGTCGCTCCGGCGCGGGAGCGGCGCGCCGCGGATCGACATGCGACGCCACTGCTCCCCGGTCGGCGACCAAGGCCAGACGCTGCGCTGCGACGCGTTCGCGTGGACCCACGCCATCGAGCTCGCGGGCAATGTGCTCGGGACTCCGTTCCCGCACCTCGCGTGCAGCTTCACGATGCTCCAGTTCCTGAAACGCCAGGGCGAGCACACCGACTACCGGCGCGCGTACCTCGGCGGCGACGGCGTCTCGGGGACGTGGCAACCCGGCGAGCTGCTCGTCAAGCACGGCACCTGCCGCGCGTCGCTCTGGGCCAACGACGATCCGCACCCCAAGGCCACGTTGGAGGAGATGGCCGCCGACGCGGAGAAGCACCTCCTCGACGCGAAGGTCTTCGTCATCCACGTGGACGACGCGAAGGACGCGCTCCGCACCGGATGGGCGATCAACCTCTCGATGTACACCGGCGATGCGTTCACCGCGATCGGACGCGACGGCGTCTACCACATGCCGCGCGCCGCTTGGCCGCACCGCGAATACCACGCGATGCTGTGCGTCGGATTCATCGGCAACTTCTTCGTCGTGAAGAACTCGTGGGGCAAGGGCTGGGGAGACGACGGCTACGCGTACGTCCCAAAGGCCAGCATCGCGAGCTCCTCGCCGGAGCTCGTCGCCATCCAGCTCGATCCGGACGCGCCCGGATAGCCTTTATTACAGTGCGATCTGACGATCGCCCGGCTTCAGCTCGCCGGACTTGATCGCCACCTTGAAGTCGCGGCCGTCCCACGACAGCGTCGTGACTTTGTACGCAAGCGCGCGGCCGAGCGGCTCGCTCTTCCAGCGCACCGCCCAGTTGGTCTTCGCGAAGACCTCGGGGCGCACGAGCAGCGCGTAGAGCCCGGTGGGCGTCGCGTCGGTGACCTCGCCGGGGAGCGTGTCCTTCTTCTCGTCGGCGTTCACCAGCGACGCCGCGACGTCGAGGTCTTCCCACGACACGAGCGACAACGCGCCGGGGCCGCTGAACAATTGGAGCTCCTTGAGCTTGCGTGCGAGCGCGTCCTTGCTCGCGGCGGGGGCGCCTTGCTCGCTCATGAGCGCGCCGATGCGCGCGGCCGACCAGAGACGCGCCCAGTAGCGCGGATCGTTCGGTCCAGGGTTTCCTTCGCCGGTCGCAACGTCGCGCTCGATGCGGAGCGCCTCGTCGGTGCGTCCCGCGCCGGCCGCCGCAGCCGCCAAGCGAAGGCGCGGCAGCTGTCCCTTCGGATCGAGATCGGTCAGCGTCTTGTATTGGCGGTACGCCGCCGCGTACCACCCCTGGCGCAGGAAGATGTCCCCGAGGACGCGGCGCGACGCGGGATTTCCGCCGTCGAACTCGACGATCTCCGAGTAGGTGCGGAGCGCCTCGTCCTTCTCGCCGGCCGACGAGAGCACGTCGCCGAGCTGCTGCGCGAGGGTCGGCGTCAAGAAGCCGCGATCACGGAGGCGTCGTCCGTACGCGATCGCCTCCTGCTTCTGATCGAGCTGCGCGAGGAGGCGCACGTAACGAACGTCGCCCGACGGATCGCCGGGCGCCACGGCCATCGCGACCTTGAGCTTTCCGAGGCGTGCGTCGGCCTTGTCGGTGTCGAGGAGATCGCGGTCGACCTTCTGCCAGTCGACGTTGCTGCCGAAGAGCACGCGCCCGACGGCGGCGGCGAGGTGGAGGTCCACGGTGCGGCGCAAGATCGAGCGCGCCACGAAACGCTGCGCGTCGGTCTCACCGGCGAAGTGGCCGAGCACGTACTCGGCGCCGCCTTCGGTGTCGACGCGCTGCTGGAGCAAGTCGAGGAGCGCCGCCTGATCGCGCCAGTCGGGGAGCTCGCACGACGCGCGCGCCATCTCGTACTGCGAGACGAGCTCGTAGGCGTTTTGCGCCTTTTTTGCGCGCTTTTGCCACAACACGATGCGCTCGGCGAGCGGGCGCGCGGCGGCGTCGCTGCATCGCGAGAGAGACGCGCGCGGGATCGCAGGCCACGCGGGGCGAAGCGCGGAGAGGGCGTTGGCGCGGGTCCGGTCGGCGTCGAGCGCGAGCTGCTTTTCCTCGATGAGGTCACGCCCATCTTTCATGACGGCCTTCGGCGCCGTCTTCGCGCCGGCCGGACCGGTTCGCCGCGGCGCGGGCGGGGTCGCCACGGGCTTGTTGGCGCCGCCGCCGCCGCCGCCGATCCCCGTGAGGCCGGCTCCGTTGTTTCCGGCGGCGATCGGAGAGCCTCCGGCCGAGAGCTTCAGGTTCCCGTTCGGATCCGACGGGGGCGGGCTCCCGGGCGCCGACGGAATCGAATCTTCCTTTCGATCGCCGTCAGCGAACGTCGCCTCCCTCGGACCCGCTTGGGGCACGGCGGCGACCTGCGCGGTCGGCGGCGACGGATTTCCCATCGATCCCTCCTCGCCCTTCGCGCGCGCACCGGTGCCACCTTGTTGCTCCATGTCGTCGGCGTGCGACGCCGAGGCGGAGCGCTTGTCGCAGCCCATCGCCGTCATCGGAAAGGTCGGCGCGTAGAGGGCCGCGAGCTCGTGCTCCTTCTCGGGACTCGTGATCGCAGTGAGTCGCTCGCCGCGGAGCTTCGTCTTGCGGCGCGGGATCCCCTGGCGCGCATACGCGCTCTCGCTGTCGAGCGCGAGGATGCTCGTGTACGGCGTCATGAGGCCGTACTCGACCCCGAGGTCCAGCACCTTGCCGCGGTTGTCCTCCGACGCGCCGCCGCTGCCGAGGAGGCGACGCGTGTATTCTGCAGCCCACAGGCGCGGAACGAGCGACGTCGTCACGCCGGACTCGACGGTGAGCGGGTACTCCTCGTCGAAGGGCTTCCCGCCGACGCGCCCCTTGACCTTCACCTTCTGCGGGAGCGGGTGGTGCGTGCGCGCGAGCAGGAGCAGCTCCTCGCCGCGCGTGAGCTTGCCGGTCGCCGAGTAAAAGGGCTGATCGAGACCGGCGCCGATATCGATGTCGAGATCGGTGATCGTCGGCGTCTTGATCGCGCTCGTGAGGCGGAGCGCTTGCCCCGTCGTCTGGTCCCCTTCGTCGATGCGGAGGTACTGCCCGCCGCCGGCGCGTGTGAGCTGGCCGAGGAGATCGTGACGCGCATCCGCGCCGACGCCGACCGCGAAGAGGCGCGCGCGCGTTCCGGTGAGCGAGCGGCGCAAGCGCTCGAGGAGGGCGTCGGAGCTCGTCTCGCCGCTCGTCGCCGCGCCGTCGCCGACATACACGACGGCGGGCTGCTCGGTGTTGTGAAGGCGCTCGAGCGCGGGCTCGAACATCGCGCCGAGATCCGTCGCGCCACCGACAGCGTGATCGGAGAGCTTCTCGAGGGCCTTGGAGATGTCGCCGTCGGTCGCCTGCGCGAGGCCGTCCTTCGGGTAGACGACGGTGGGCGCGACGTCGAGCGCCACCAAGGCGAAGCGATCGTCGTCGGAGAGCGCGCGGAGGATCGCCTCCGCCGCCGACATGCGAAGCGCGCGCGCCGCCTCGTCACCGCCGGCCGACGTGTCGACCACGACGACGAGCTCACCCTTCGCCGGCGGGAGCGCCGCGAAATCGACCTCGGGGACGTAGCGCATCATCACGTAGTCGGCCTTGTCGGTCCCCGCCTCGAAGCGCCACGCGCGCACGGCGGGCGCCTTCTTGTCGGCCCCCATCTCGAGCTGGAAATCGGCGCGCGGCACGTAGCCGCTGCGGCGCATCGACACGAGGCGCCCGCCCGACTCCACGCGCGCGTCGAGCGACGTCGACACCTGCACCTTGGGACCGATGTCGCCGAGATCCACGGAGAGCGCGAACTCGTCGAAGCGCGGCGGATCGTCCGAGCGCATCGGGTAGACGTAGCGAACCTTGCCGTCGACGCGCGGGAGCGTCTCCATGTAACGGAGCACGACGCGGCGCGTGCCGCTCTGCGGGATCGGGAAGATGCGCGCGCGGTAGGTGCGGCCGTCGACCCACTCGAGGAGCGCCGGATCCTTCGCCTGCGTGACCGCCGCCTGGTAGCGCGCGGCCGCCTCGCGGCGCTCGATGACCTCACCCTCGACGAGGTGCCCGTCGGTCTCGAGCGCGAAGCTCGTGACGATCGCTTGCGGCGGGATCGTGAACCAGTACCAGCCCTCGATCGACTGGCTGCCGGGGTTCGAGAACGTCTGATCGACCTCGGTCTCGGCGATGCCGTCGCGCACCACGGCGCGAACGCTCTGCTGCGCGATGCCGAGCTTCTTCGCGGGCGCGCCGGGCGGGGCGCCCGGATCGAGGCCATAGATTCGCCCCGAGCCGCTGCCCATCGCGCCGTGCGACGCGTGCGAGTCGCCCATGCCGCCGGTCCAGTCCTGCCAGAACTTCACGGCCGAGACCTTGGGCGCCTCGGTCGCGTGGATGATGCCTTGCTCGCCTTGGTTGATCTCGACGCGCCCGCCCGGCGACGTGAGGATGGAGAGCCCGCGCGCGACGTAGACCGTGACCTCATCGCCCTTGCGCGTGATCGAGAGACCCGAGTCGCTCGCGCTGAGCGTGTGCTTGCCGAGCGCGACCTCGATCGCGTCATTGTCGACCTTGGGCGCGTCGAGCCACACCTCGCCGGACTCGATGGTGAGCCCTTTGTCGTCGAGCACGATCTCCGTCTCGCCGCGCAGGAACACGGCGGCGCCATCACCGGTGCGCACGAGGGCGCGTGAGCCCTTGCCCGTGGCGATGTGGGAGCCGATCGCGAGCGGCGTGCCGCTGAGGGCTTTGCTGCTCGCCTTGTTCTCGGAGACCGCGACGTCGCCGGCCGCGAGCTCGAGACGCGCGCCGATGCTGCGCGCGCGCGCGGGGGCAGGCGTTCGCGTGACGAGCCACACCACGATCCCGAGGACGCCGGCGAGCGCCGCGACCCCGAGGATCAGCATGCGGCGAGAGAGGCGGAACACGCGCGGTTCGGGAACGGTCGCGGAGTCGGTCATGAGGTCCCCCTAGGGATGGCGATTCGTGCGCGTGATACGCGCCGCAAACGAGAAGGATCTGCCCAATTGCGCGACATGACAATCGGATAGGCCGAAGGTTCCCCCGGCGCGCCAAACGCCCGACCGAATGCATGGATGCCCGGCGGGAGGCACTCTCGATTGGCGATTCCGCAGCGCACAAAGTAGCCTAACGCCATGTCCGACGCGTCCGCCGCCCTCCTCCCCCGCGCGGGGGAGCTGGTGCTCGGCGGCCGCTACCGCGTCGAGCGGTTGGTGGGTCGCGGCGGAATGGGCGTCGTCTTCGCGGCGCGTCACGAGCTGCTCGAGCAGCCGGTCGCGCTGAAGCTCCTCTTGCCCGAGGTGATGAACGAGGACACGACGCGCCGCTTCCTCCACGAGGCGCGGGCGTGCGCGCGCATCAAGAGCGAGCACGTCGCCAAGGTGATGGACGTCGGGACGCTCGACACCGGCGTGCCGTTCATCCTCATGGAGCTCCTCGACGGACGCGATCTCGGGCGCGTCCTCCGGAAAGACGGACCGCTCCCGGTGCCGCTCGCCGTCGACTACGCCATCCAAGCCCTCGAGGCGCTCTCGGCGGCGCACGCGCTCCACATCGTGCACCGCGATCTAAAACCGTCGAACCTGTTCATCGCGAAGTGGCCGGATGGGTCCGAGGTCCTCAAGGTCCTCGACTTCGGCATCTCCAAATCGTCGATCGACACGTCGCCGGACATGGCGCAGACCTCGACGCGCGCGCTCCTCGGCTCGCCGCTCTACATCTCGCCGGAGCAGTTCCGGAGCTCGCGCACGGTGGACACGCGCGCCGACATCTGGGCGATGGGCGTCATCTTGTACGAGCTCCTCAGCGGCGCGACGCCTTTCTCGGGGGAGACGCTGGGCGAGCTCTTCGTCGCGATTTTGGAGCAGCCGCTGGTGCCGCTTCGTGAGCGCCGCCCGGACGTGCCGCCGGCGATCGATCAGATCGTCGGGCGCTGCCTCGCGCGCGATCGCGACGCGCGCTTCCAGAACGTCGCGGAGCTCGCCTACGCGCTGGCGCCGTTCGGGACGCGGGACGTGAGGCGGGATCTGGAGAGGATGAGCGCCAACCTCGCGCCGCTCGCGGCTGCCCGCGCGGCGGCGGCGCCGCAGCCGGTCGAGCCGTCGTTGCCGAGCACGCCGATCCCGCAAAACCTCAGCGCGCCGCCGCCTCGCCCGCCGATGACGACCGGAATGGCGCAGTCGGCGAGCGCACAACGCGCGTGGGCGGCGCCGCCGGAGACGGGACCGAGCCGCGCGGGGATCGTCGCGATCCTCGCGGCCGCCGCGGTGGTGCTCGGCGTGCTCGTCGTCGGCACGCTCGCCGTGATCGGCCCGCGCCGCGCGGCCTCGCACGCGGCCGCGACGCCGACGGCGACTCCGACTCCGACTCCGACTCCGACTCCGACTCCGACTCCGACTCCGATTCCGACGCCGACCGACACCGCGACTCCGCCGGCGACCGCGACCGGTTCTGCGGTCGCCGCGAAGGACGATCCGCCGCCGCGGACCAAGCCGACGGCCACCGCGCGTCCTCCGGTGACGCCACCGCCGCCGGGCACCTCGATTTTGGACAAGCGCCGGTGAGCACACGCGCGGGCCGTTCCCTTCGCGGCGCCGTCGCCGCGGCGTGCGTCGCGATGTGCGTCGCCTCGCCCGCGCTCGCCGATCCGACGAAGGAGGAGGTCGCGCGCGCCGATGCGCTGTTCCGCGCGGCGCAGGCGCTGATGCAGGCGGGCAGCGTGACCGAGGCGTGCGCGAAGTTCGGGGAGAGCTACACGCTCGATCCCGCGCCGGGTGCGCTCCTCAACCTCGCGGCCTGCCACGAGAAGGATCGCAAGGTCGCTACCGCCGCACGCGAGTACGAGCAGCTCGTCGAGCTCATGGCGAAGGCGAAGACCAAGGACGACCGCGAGCGCCTCAAATTCGCGAGCGACGCGCTCGCGCGCCTCGAGCCTCAGATCACGCGCGCGTCGTACGACGTGTCGGCGCTCCCCGCGGGGTACGTGCTCAAGGTCGACGGCGCATCGCTCGCGGCGGCGGATCTCGCCAAGGCGCGGCCGATCGAGCCGGGCGATCACGTCGTCGAGACCTCCGCGCCGGGCCAGGCCGCGCACACGGTGACGTGGAAGGTCGCGCCGCAGCCGGGAACGCAGACGTTCAAAGCGGAGCTGCCCGAAGAGCATCCCGCTGTGCCCGGTGTCGTGCCGCCCGTTCCGGGCGCCGCGACGCCTCCCGGTCCGACTCCGCCGCCAAAACTCGAGCCGTTCACCACCAAGCCCGCCGCGTGGCAGCGCCCCACCGGCTACGCGCTCGGCGGCGTCGGGATCGTCGCCATCGGCCTCGGCGCGTACTTCGGCATCGACACCTTCAAGCAGCGCGACGCGCGCGATCCGCACTGCGTGGGCACGTTCTGCGATGCCGAAGGAGTCCGCTTGAACGACAAGGCGCACACGTCGGCGACGATCTCGACGGTCGCGTTCGCCATCGGCGCCGCCGCGCTCGGCGCGGGCGCGTTCTTCGTCATCACCTCGTTCGGCGCGAAAAAGAGCACAACCGCTCTGCGCGCCGCGCCGACGCTCGGCGGCGTCGTCCTCGCGGGAGGGTTCTGATGCGAGGTCCTCTCCTCTTCTGGGCGTCGGGCCTCGCGGCGCTCTCGACCGTGTCGTGCGCGATCATCGCGAGCCTCGGCGATCGCACGCTGGGAACATTCGACGACGCCGGGACAGAGCTCGATGGCACGACTCCGGACGGGAGCCTTCCTCCGGATGGCGCCACCTCGAACGACGGTGGTGTCGTCTCGGACGTGGTGACGCCGCCGTTCGATGCGCCGCCGGGGTGCGTCATCGGCGCGTTCCCCGCGACGTTGCTCGAGGCGCAGATTTACCTGGCCGTCGACACGTCGGGGAGCATGATGCAGCCGCTACCGGAAGCGGGCACGCGGTACCAGGTGGAGCGGGGCGCCGTCGATTCGTTCGTCGCCGATCCGCTGTCCGCCGGCGTCTACGCGATGGCGGGTACTCACCCCGACCAGGGCGCCGAAGCCGGCTGCACCTCGGGCCCCTTCGCGACGCCCCCCGTGCCCATGGGGAGGCTCGGCGGCGGCACCGGCGCGGCGATCACCACGTTCCTGGCCCCGCTCGGGCCGCTGGGGCAGTCGCCGTGGTCCGCGATGATCACGGGCGCGCTCCAGGCGACGAAGGCCGCCAAGGTAGCCGCGCCGGCGCGCGAGACGGCGTTCGTCTTCATTGCCGACTCGACGCCGACGGCGTGCCTCATGACCGCGGCGGAGATCGAGTCGATCGTCGCCCCGTACGCGCAAGGCACGCCGCCCATCCGGACGTTCTTCGTCGGCATCACCGAGATGCCCAGCGACGTCATCCAGTTCATGAACCCGATCGCCCAGGTCGGCGGTACGGACGCGGCGTTCGCGCAGGTCCCGCCGACGCCTGCGAGCATGCTCGCCGCGCTCGTGTCGATCCGCGACGAGCTCGCGTGCCTCGTGCGGTTGCCGCTCGTGGGGGGCAAACCCGCCGACCTCACGAAGGGCCTCCTCTACTTGGAGACCAGCAGCGCGCAGCTCCCGACCGCGGGCGTCGCGAACGCGGCCGCGTGCACGGCGGCGGACGAGTGGTACCCGGCGCCGACGAACGATCGCGTTCACCTCTGCCCCAAGGCGTGCAATCGCTTGCTCGCCGACGGGACGATCAAACCGTTCGTCGCCGCGTGCGCGCCGTAAGGGACGCCGGGGTCCTGGGATAAAGCGTCCTCTTTCCGATAGTTGCGAATCATTTATCCAACATAGATTGCGATTACTCTCTTTCTATGTAAGACATTGGTGATGCGGTACGACGTCGTTTTGGTGGGCGGCCTCTTCTTCGACGGCACCGGCGCGCCAGGCTCCGTTCGGAACCTCGGCATCAAAGGCGGCCGCGTGGTGTCCATTAGCCCGGCGCCGCTCGAGACCGACGGCGCGAAGGTCATCGACGCGACCGGCAAGTGGATCACCCCGGGCTTCGTCGATTGCCACACGCACTACGACGCGGAGATCCTCGCGGCGCCGTCGCTCTCCGAGTCCATTCGCCACGGCGTGACGACCGTGACGATCGGGAGCTGCTCGATCAGCACCGTCCTGGCCGACGCCGAAGACTGCTCGGATCTGTTCACGCGCGTCGAGGCGGTGCCGCGCGCGCAGGTCCTCCCGCTCCTCCGCGCGAAGAAGACGTGGGCCACGCCCGGCGAGTATGTCTCGTTCCTTCGGGGTCTGCCGCTCGGTGCGAACGTCACCGCGTTCCTCGGCCACTCGGATCTTCGCGCGCGCGTGATGGGGCTCGGACGCGCCGTCGACTCGGACGCGCGACCGAGCGAGAGCGAGCTCGTGGAGATGGAGCGCTGGCTCGGCGAGGCGCTCGACCACGGAATGCTCGGCCTGTCGACGATGACCAACCCCTGGGACAAGCTCGACGGCGATCGCTACCGCTCCGCCCAGCTCCCCTCGACGTACGCGACCTGGGGCGAGTACCGGCGGCTCAACAAAATGCTGCGCGCGCGGGGGCGCATCCTGCAGTCGGCGCCGAACCTCGTCACCGTGCTGAACTTTCTCCTCTTCGTGATGGCGAGCGCCAGCTTCTTCGCGCGAAAGTCCCTCAAGACGACGCTGCTCACGCTCGCCGACGGCAAGGCCACGCCGGGACTGCACCGCGTCATCGCGTACGTCACGCGCACGTTCAACCGCCTCTTCGGGAGCGACGTTCGCTGGCAGACGCTGCCAGTGCCGTTCCACATCTACGCCGACGGGATCGATCTCGTGGTGTTCGAAGAGTTCGGCTCCGGGCGCGCGGCACTTCACCTCGCGGGCGAGGTCGAACGCAACGCGCTCATGAAGGAGGAGTCGTACCGGCGGTGGTTCCGACGCGACTACGAGAAGAAGTTCACGCCGCGCGTCTGGCACCGTGATTTCTTCGACGCGCATATCGACGCCTGCCCCGACGCTGCGCTGGTGGGACGATCGTTCGGCGACATCGCCAAAGAGCGCGAAATTCACGCGGCGGATCTGTTCCTCGATCTCGTCGTGAAATACGGGAAGAAGGTGCGCTGGCACACGCTCATCGCGAACCATCGGCCGAAGGAGATCGCGTGGATGATGAGCCAACCGTGCGCGCTCATCGGATTCGCCGACTCCGGCGCGCACATCCGGAACATGGCGTTTTACAGCGCGCCGTTGCGAATGCTCCGCGCCGTTCGCGACGCCGAGCGCGCCGGCACGCCCATCATGCCGCTCGAGCGCGCGGTGCATCGCCTGACCGGGGAGCTCGGCGCGTGGCTCGGCGTCGACGCCGGTCGGCTCCGCGTCGGCGATCGCGCGGATCTCGTCGTGATCGATCCGGAGGCCCTCGACGCGCGCCTCGACGCGTACCACGAGGCGCCGATGGAGGGGTTCGGCGATCTCATGCGCATGGTGAACCGCAGCGACGGGGCCGTGCAGGCGGTGCTCGTGAACGGGAACGTCGCGTTCGAAGGAGGCGCGTTCGCGGACGGGCTCGGCAAGGAGCGCGCGTACGGCCAGTTCCTCGCGGCGGGAGTGAAGTCCGCCGCCGGCGTGCTCGACGCCACGACGAAGGCAACGAACAAGACCGCGGACGCGGAGGCGGCGTGACGGCGGCACCGACGCGACGGACCCAAGAGGAGCGTCGCACCTCGACGATCCGCAAACTCCTCGACGCCGCCGCCGCCACGCTCATCGACGTGGGCTACGCTGACGCGAGCGTCCAGACCATCTGCCTTCGCGCAGGGGTCTCGCAAGGAGCCCTCTTCCGGCACTTTCCCACGCGTGAAGCGCTGATGGTCGCGGTCGGCGAGGACATCGGGCGCCAGACGCTCGAGAGCTACCGCGGCGAGTTCGACGAATCGCGCGGCTCGGAGGACTCGCTCCTCCTCGCGCTGCGCCTCGTGCGCTCGCACTGTCGCTCGCGCGCGAACCAGGCCTGGTACGAGCTCGCCGTCGCCGCGCGCACGCACGAGAAGCTCCGGCGCGCGCTCGAGCCCGCCGCGAAGGCGTACTACGTGCGCATCGAAGCGCTCGCGCGGCAGCTGCTCCCCGACGTCGCCGCGCGCCTCGGCGATCGCTTCGGCCTCCTCGTCGAGACGATCCTCGCGGTCTTCGACGGCGAGAGCATGCACCGGTTCGTGTCCGACGATCCGAAGGCCGACGAGGCGCGACTCTCTCTCTTGACCGCGTTCATCGCGGCGGCGACGTGAAATCGCTGCGCTTTCTCGGATTCTAACGGGTGGGAGGGCAGGCGCGACCGCCGCCCCTGGAAACCGTGGGGAGGACGTCCTAGCGTGGACCGTATCGTAGGATGGTGGACCTTTCTGTTCTCGTCGGACGGCGTGGCGGAGCGCTGATCGCCTTCGCGGTGGGTCTCGGCGCGCTCGCGTGGTCGACCGGAGGTCACTCCGCTGCGGCCGCGAAGCTCGCGCCGCCGCGCTTCGACTGGCGCTACGTCCTCGGCAAGCACTGGCAGATCGTCTCGCCGCCCGGCGAGGACAGCGCGGTCACCGATGCCGCCGAAGGCAACCGCGGCGCGTGCGCGGCCGGGATGATTGAAGTCCGCGGCAAGATGAAGATCGCGAACCTGATGGACGAGCAGCAAAAGGTCGTCTGCTCGAAATGGATCAGCCGCGACTTCCCGGAGCGCTGCGCCACGTTCGATCGCGACAAGTGGCTCGCCGCGTCGAAAAATTTCCCGACGCGCGACATGCACTACTGCATCGATCGCTACGAGTTTCCCAACAAGAAGGGGGAATACCCGCTCATTCTCATCAACTGGGTGGAGGCCGGCGATCTCTGCAAGTCGGTGAGCAAGCGCCTGTGCACGGAGAACGAGTGGACCTTCGCCTGCGAAGGCGAAGAGGCGCGGCCCTACCCGTACGGCGACGGCTACACGCGCGACACGACCTCTTGCGTCATCGACGCGACGTGGAAGCCTTACAACCCAGTGGCCTTCGCGCAGCGCGACGGCCAGCCGATGATGCGCGAGCTCGACAAGCTGTGGCAGGGCGAGGCGAGCGGCGCGCGCCCGGCGTGCAAGAGCGTGTTCGGCGTCTATGACATGACCGGCAACGTGGACGAGTGGACCCGAAGCTCGCAAGGGGGCAGGCCGAGCATCCTCAAGGGAGGGTACTGGGGACCGGTCCGCACGCGCTGCCGACCGTCGACTCGGGCGCACGGCGAGATGCATGTATTCTACCAGCAAGGCGTCCGCTGCTGCGCGGACTCACCGTAGCGGCTAGCGGGTGATCGGGCTGGCAATCGGCCGGACGATCGGCCTGATGATCATTCGTCTTTGGCGTACGCGCGCAGCCGCTCGACGAGGGTGCGGCGCGGCATCTTGAGGAGCTCGGCCGCCCGCGTCTGGTTCCCGCCGCATTTTTCGAGCGCGTCCTCGATCCGGCGGCGCTCCTCGTCGCGCAGCGTGTCCTTCAGCGATCGCACCGGCGGTGGGGCGGCCGCTCGTTTGGAGGCGGGCGCCGCGTGCGTCATGGACGGGGCTTCCCCTCCGATGGCGAGGTGCTCTTTGGCGATCGGCGCGCCTTCGGAGAGGAGCAGCGCGCGCTCGATGACACCGCGGAGCTCGCGCACGTTGCCGGGCCACGCGTAGGCGCGGAGGGCGTGCAGCACGTCCTCGGAGAGCGGCGCGCCCTGGGCCGTCCATCCGAGCCGAGCGCGCGCGTCCTTCGCGAGCGTCTCGGCGAGCGCCGGGATCTCCTCGGCGCGATCGCGGAGCGGCGGAACGCGCAAGGTAACGCCGTTGAGGCGATAGAACAGATCCGAGCGGAACCGTCCGCGCGCCACTTCCTCCTCGAGCTCGCGGTTGGTCGCCGCGACGAAGCGCACGTCGAGAGGGACCGGTGCGACCGCGCCGACACGTGTGACCTCTCGCTGCTCGAGCACGCGGAGGAGCTTCACCTGGAGCGCCGAAGGGGTGTCGCCGACCTCGTCGAGGAACACCGTCCCACCGTTTGCGCTCTCGAGGAGGCCCGGCTTCGTCACCGTCGCGCCGGTGAACGCGCCGCGCTCGTGGCCGAAGAGCTCGCTCTCGAGGAGCGTCTCCGACAGCGCGCCGCAGTGCACCGTGACGATCGGACCGGCGGATCGCGGCGAGCGCGCGTGCAGCAATCGCGCGAGGCGCTCTTTGCCCACTCCCGTCTCACCGAGGATCAAGACTGGAACGTCGCCCTTCGCGAAGCGCTCCACCTGGCTCTCAAGCTCGAGGCTCGTCCGCGCCGACGGACCTGCGGGTCGCGCGGCGCTGCTTCCGATGACCATGAAGCGGCTCAGGCCCGCCTGGAACGGCTCGCCCGGAAGGACGCGCGCAGAGCCGCCGGTCGCGAGCTTCGCCCCACGCACGCGCGTGCCGTTTCGGCTTCCCGCGTCCACGACCTCGACCGCCGCGCCGATGCGCAGCGTGAAGTGGCGGCGTGACAGCTTCACGTCGTCGACCTGGATCTCGCACTCGTCCGCGCGCCCCACCGCGACCTCGCCGCTCTTCGGGAGCGTGAACGAGCGCGCGCCACTCGGACCGTCCACGCGCAGCGAGAGACCATCGTCGCCCTCGTGGGGCACGGTCTCCAGCGCCGAGAGCGGCGGTTTCCCTGCGCGGGTCATCGCGACACTCTGCCACATTGCGTAGCGTCGAAGAACATCCGCCTGCGATCGATGCGAGCGTGCTCGCCAGCCGCGTCACGGAAGAGACGGCGTGCTCACGCGGCCATCGGCGCCGACCGTGGCCGACGAGATGCGATCGAACCATCGTCGAAGGGCGGCCGGATCGCGCTCAAACACCGGCGTCACCGCGGGATCCCACACCGCCGTGGCGGAGTCGGTGGCGGTGCTCGACACGTAGCGGCCGTCTGCCGAGTACGCCGCGTAATAGAGGACGGCATGCTCACGGCGCACGATCTCGTTGTCGCCGGTGGCGACGTCCCAAATGCGGGCGGTACCGTCGTCGGAAACGCTGACCAGCCGCTTGCCGTCGGGGTGGTAGTCGATCGACACGACCGTGGAGGTGTGGCCTCGAAGGACCTGCGATTCTCCACTCGCGAGGTCCCACACGCGAATCGTCGAGTCCGCTCCTGCCGACGCGACGTGCCGGCGGTCCGACGAGAACGAGACGTCCCACAAGAACGCCGTATGGCCCGCGAACGCACGCGACGTTCCCTTCTCGAGGTCCCAGACCCGAACGAGCCGATCGCGCGCCGCGGACGCCACCAGCTTTCCATCGGGCGAGAATTTGACGGCCTCGGGAATGGCGTCGTGCCGCCCGAGCTCGCGCTGCGCCATCGTCTGGAGGTCGACGAGCACGACGGAGAAATCGGTGGAGGCGCCCACGAAGAAGCGGCCGTCCGGGGAGAGATCGTGCGCGACGTGCCGTGCGCCCGGGCGCACGTACCGAAACCAGCGTCGAGCGGTGTTGCTCGCAGCGTCCCACCGCCAGATTTGCTCGGTGTCGTCGGCGTACACGGCGACCTCGCCGTCCGGGCTGAGCCACGTCGCCGTTCCCCACGAGAGCGGACGCGGACCGCTCACCGTCTTGGTGTCGCCGGTGCGGAGATCGATCCGCTCGAGCGCGTGCGATGATTTTTCCGCCGTGAGCACGTAGCGATCGGCGGCCAGGCGCGAGTGCGACGTGACGCCGTGAAGGACGCGCAAGTCCCCTTCGCCGAGCCGCCAGACGCGCGCCGTTTGGTCACCGGACACCGACGCGACCCATCCGCCGCTCGACGACATCGCGATCCGATTGACGGTCGCGGAGTGACCGAAGAGGCGCCGGAGCCCACCGCCCACGAGATCCCAGACCTGAACTTGGTTCGCGACGCCGGGCATCACGAGGCTCACGCCGTCGGGGGCGAGGCGCATCTCCGAGCACGGCGAGCTCGCCTCACCGAGGACGTGCGACTCCCCCGACGCGACGCTCCAGACCCACACCTGCCCGAGCCGGCTGCACGACATGACGCGGTCGCTTTTGTCCAAGAGGAGCCCGCGCATCGAGGGCTGGAAGTTTGGCGCGCGAAGGTGGCGGACGAGCGCGCCGCGTGCGTCGTAGACGTCGATCCCGACGTCGGAGGACACGGCGAGGAGCCGACCATCGCCCGAGACACGCACGTCCTTGGGCGAGGAGGCGGACGCGAGCGTCGCGGCGCGAACCGGTGGGCCGCCGCCGAGCGGCTGGAAGAAGAGCGCTGTGCCCGTCGCGATCGCCACGGTCTTTCCGTCCGGGAGGAACGCGCCGGTAACGGCCTCGGCGGGCAGAGGCACCTCCCTGTCGCCCACGACGTCGCGGAGCGTCACCGTTCGATGCTGGACGTCGCGGGCAAGCAGGAAGCGACCGTCGCCCGTGAGCTCCAGGACTCCTGCCTCGCGGCCCACGTCGATGCGCCGCGAGGCTCCGGTCCCGACGTTCCAGAGGAGGAGCACGTGACCGGCGCTCGTCCACAGGGTCTTTCCGTCGGGCGAGAAGACGGCATCGACGCCCACTCCCTCCGTGGCCGCGAACGTGCGCCCGACGCCGGTGGCGAGATCGTAGAGCGTGAGGCTGGCGCGGCCCGTGACTGCGAGGTGCCGCTCGTCGGGCGACATGGCGACCGCGAGCAGGGGCTCGTCGCGGGAGAAGACGTGGCGCGCGACCCCCCGTGTCCATGCGTCATGCGCGATGGCACCGGCCGCGCGCTGCTCGGGCGCGGTGGCCGGGTACGTCTTCAGCCACGCGACGGCCGCCGTCGGATCGCGATCGAGCTCGGCACGCGCGGTCTGGAGCCTGAGCGCGTCGTTGGCTTCGACGAGGCTCTGGTTCGCCTCTTCCGCCGCGCGTTGATGCGCGCGCGCGGCGTTGCGCTCCTCTACGACGCGCCGGACGCTCAGTGTGCCGACCGCGGCGAGCGCGACGACGAAGAGGCTCGTGAGCAGCGCCGCGGCGCGATGACGGCGGAGCCAACGCCCGACGAGCGCGCGCGTCGAATAGCGATGCGCGGCGACCAACTGACCGGCGGCGAAGCGCTTGAGATCGTCGGCCAGCTCCTTCGCGCTCGGGTACCGATCCTCGGCACGGCGCGCCATCGCCTTGTCGACGATTGTGCAGAGCTCGTGAGGCACTCCGGGGGCGCGCTCCGCGAGCGGAACCGGCGGGCCGTCGAGGACCGCGAGGTGGGGCGCCGGATCGCTGGAGCTCACGCTCGCGTAGGGCGGCACTCCACTGAGCACGTGGTAGAGCGTCGCGCCGAGCGCGTACACGTCCGCGCGACGATCGACGGGGCCTCCCGCGGCCTGCTCGGGCGCCATGTACGCCGGCGTCCCCACGACCGCGCCGACGCGCGTGTGGCCTTGCATGGCCAGCGGATCCAGATCGCTGAGCGGCGTGTCGTCCTCGTCGAGCCGCTTGGCCACGCCCCAGTCCACGACCACCGTCTCGCCGAACTCTCCGACCAGGATGTTCGCCGGCTTCAAGTCGCGATGGAGGATGGCCGACGCGTGCGCATACGCGATCGCGTCGGCGGCCGCGATCGCGTGCGGCAGCATCGCCAGGCGCTCTTCGTGGCTCTTCGCCGCGGCGACGAGCTCGTCGAGCGGACGCCCCGAGACGCGCTTCATGGCGTAGAACGGTTCGCCGGTGGGCCATCGGCCCGCCTCGTGGACGGGCACGATGCCAGGGTGCTGCAGGCGCGCGGTGATCATGGCCTCGCGGACGAAACGTCCGACCGACGAGGACGAGACCTTGAGCATCTCTTTGAGGGCGACCTCGCGACCGAGCCGCCGATCGCGCGCCAAGAGGACGCGGCCCTGACCTCCACGCGCGATCTCCCCCATGATCGCGTAGTGCGTTGGCTCGACGATCGGGAGGCCGGCCGGCGCGTCCGTTTCGTCGTCGTCACCCCCCGCCTCGGTCTCGGCCGGAGGGCCTCCGCCCTGCGGCACGATCGCCGGCTCCGCTTTCTTCATCGCGCGCTACCGGAGCCACTCCCCGGCGCGTGCCAGGGTCCGGATGTTCTCGCGCACGCGCTCGAGGAAGGATTTTCGCCACGCCTTCTTCTTGATCGCGTCGGCGCGCGCGACCAGCCGATCGCGCGCCTCCGCGATCGCCTCGCGCGCAGCGTCTTGGTCTCCGGTCGCCCAGAGAGACTCCGCGTAGACCAGGCGGATCATCGACTCGCCCTCGAGCACGCCGCCCACCTCGCGGAAGATGCGCATCGCCTGCTCCGCGGCCGCGCGCGCCGCCGCCGGATCGGGCAAATCGAGCAGGATGAGCGCGTGCGCGCCGAGACCGGCCGCGTGGACGGGCGGCGCGAAGCGGACGGCCTGGAGCGCGTGACGGATCTCGCGCTCGGCCTCGGGCAGCTTTCCCTGGAGGCGCAAGAGCAGCCCCAGGTACACGCGCGAGATCGCCTCCCAGACGTGATCCCCTTGCGTTCGGTATCCCTCGAGCGCCTCTTGCTCGATGAGGAGCGCCTCGTCGAGCCGGCCGAGGCGCGCCAGCGTGGTGCCCAGATTTTGCCGGCCGAGGAGGCTGGTCGCGCGGAGGCCCATGCGATCGGCGGCGTCGAGCGCCTCGCGGAGGATGCGCTCGGACTCTTCGAGCTGGCCGATCGACGACAGGATGAAGCCGGCGGTGACCTGGTTCATGCACACGTTGCGGAGATCGCCGGCGCGCGTGAACTCCTCGATCGCGGCGAGCGTCGAGATCAGATCTTCCTCGACCTCCGCGCTCCAGAGCGCGCGCGCGCCGCGGGCGAAATGGATCCATGCGGCGACGGCGGGCTCGTTCGCGGCGAGGGCGGCGCCGTTCTTCTCGAGCACCGCGAGGAGTGCGTCGCCGGGCGCAAACCCTCCGGCGAGGTAGAGGGCTCCCGTCACCCGCGCCGTGCCGACGAGGCGCGCGGGCGTCGACTGCGGTAGTTCGTCGAACACACGCACCGCGCGGCCCACCGCGTTGACGCGCTCGAAATCGCCCATTTTTCGGCTCGCGAGCGCGACCTCGCCTGCCGCGAGGTACCAGTCGTCGGTGCCCGGAGTGAGATCATGCAGCGCCTCCTCGGAGAAGCGAATCGCCGAGGCGGTGTCGCCGTTCCAGTCCGCCGCGCTCGCCTGGAGCAGCCGCAAGGCGCCGCGCTCCTGGCCCGCCGCGCCCGCCGCGATGGCCCCTTCGGCGCGCGCCGTCGCCGCCTCGAAATCATTTCCCTCGAGCGCGTGCTCGGCGGCGCGGCGGTACCACCTCACCGCATGCGCGGGCACGCCCCCGCGGTCGAAGTGCTCGGCGAGCACCACCGCGTCGGTCTCGCCCGCCTCCTCGAGCCACTCGCCGGCGAGCTTGTGCCCGAGCGCGCGATCCTCGCTCGTCAGCATCGCGTACGCCGCCTCGCGCACCAGCGCGTGCCGGAACGCGTACTCGGCGTCCGTTGGAAACTTCGAGCGGCGTCGCTGGAGGAGGATCTCGCGCGCGACGAGCTCGCCGAGCCACTCGTCGACCTCGCTCGCGCGGAGCGACTGACCGAGCAACGCCGCGACGCCGCCTCGCCAGAACACCTGCCCGAAGACGCTCCCGGCGCGCAGCAGCCGCCGCCCCTCGGGCTCGAGCCGCTCGAGCCGTGCCTCCACCATCGCGAGCACCGTCTCTGGTAGCTCGCCGCCGCGACCCTCGGCGACCGCGCGAATCAGCTCTTCGAGATAAAACGCGTTGCCGGCGGAGCGCTCGACGAGCCGAGTCACTTCCTCTTGGGTGGCGTCGGGAAGGACCTGACGAACGAGACGGTCGCTGGCGCTCTTCACGAGCGGCCCGAGGCGCACCTCCTGAAGCCCGCGCTCCGACCAGAGGTTGGGGAACACCTCGTGCACCTCGGGACGCGCCACCGCGACGACGAGGAGCGGCAGCTCGGAGAGGTTGCGGAGCGCGGCGTCGATGAGCTTCACGCTCGGCAGATCGCCCCACTGCAAATCTTCGAGGACGATCACGACCGGCTGCGCGAGGCACTCCGCGGCGATCCAGTCCTCCCACGCGCGACGCATCTGGTCACCCATCAGCATCGCGTCCTGGCGCGCGGCGCGGAGCTGCACGCTCGTGTCTCCCTGGAACGGCGTGCCGACGAGCTCGCCGACGAACTCCGTCACGCGCGTGAGCTCGTCTCCTTCGATGTGCCGGGCGACACGCGCACGCAGCTTCTGCCGACGAACCGCGAGCGGCTCTCCCTCGACCGAGCCGCACGCGCGCCGGATCCCCTGCGCGAGCATGTGGAACGGCGAGCCCTCGCTCATCGGATCGCCGCGCGCGAGCCACACCTCGACATTGTCGTGGAGGTTCCGCGCCTGGAGGAGGAGCTCGTGGAGGAGGCGTGATTTCCCGCCTCCTGGCGGCGCCGTCACGAGGACGACGCGGGCGACCGGCTCCGAGATGCACTCCTCCACGAGCCCGTGCAGGGTCGCGAGCTCGCGGTCGCGCCCGACGAACGGCGTCGCCATGCCGAGGAGCGTCCGCGTCGGGCTTTCCTCGGCGCGCGGGCCTCGCAGCGTCAGCCCTAGGTCGTCCCCCTCGACGTCGAAACGGAGATCGAGCAAGCCCGCCGTCGTCTCGTCGAGGCGCACCGGCAGCGGGAGCGGCGCGCTCTTCACGGTCCCGTCGGGCCCGACCTGCGCGAAGGCCCGTCGCGCCTCGACGAGCAGCGCCGCGGCGCGATCGAGCACGTCGCCATAGAGCGTGCGATCGGTCACCGTCGCGAGGCCCGTCGCCAAGACCATGTGCGCGTCGTGCATGTGCGCGCGAATCGCCAACGCGCAGCGCGCCGCGTGGGCCGCTTGATCCGTCGCGCTGCCCTTCCCCGTCACGGCCACCACGACCGACCCATCGGCGAGGCTCTCGAACTTGGCGCCGAACGGTGCGACGACGCTGCGCATGTCGAGCGACGCGACCGACGTGTCGCCAGTCAGCGTCTCCGCCGCAAGGTCGACCGGCGTCTCGACCGGCGTGAGGATGGAGGACGCCATCACGATGCTCACGAGGCGCCGCTCCCCGCCGGTGATCGCGCGCAGCGCACGAATGCTGCTCCGCCGCTGCGAATCGAGCCCGCCGCGCGCGATCTGCGCGAGCTCCCGCGCGACCGCGTGCCCGTCGGCCGGACGCGCGCCCGCATGCTTCGCCAGCATACGCGACACGAGATCGTCGAGCTCCGGCGGCGCGTCCTTCCGGTAGTCGAGGATGCGCGGGGACTCGTCGAGCAAGATCTTGGCGAGGAGCGCTGCCGCGTTGTCCCCCACGAACGCCGGTCGCCCCGCGATGCACTCGAAGAGGACGCAGCCGAGCGAGAACACGTCGGCCCGCGCGTCGATCTCTTTGGCGCCGCGCGCTTGCTCGGGCGCCATGTACCCCGGCGTGCCCACCATGACCCCGCTGCGCGTCGCCGGCCGCGTCGGCGTCGAGAGCCGCGCGATGCCGAGATCGAGCAGCTTCACGCTGTGGAGATCGGAGCCAACGAGGAAGAGGTTCGAGGGCTTCACGTCGCGGTGGACGATGCCGCGTTCGTGCAATGCGCCGAGCGCCTCGGCCGCGCGCCGCGCAAGGGTGACCGCCTCGTCCAGCGTGAATCCCTCGTGCGAGAGACGATCGGAGAGATCGAGCCCCTCCAGCCACTCCATCGCGATGTAGGGTCGCCCGCCGCTCGCGATGCCGTGCGCGACGTAGCGAACGACGCGTGGGTGCGAGAGCTCGGCCAACAGCTGCGCTTCGCGCCGGAAGCGCTCCTGATCCCGCGTCATCCCGGGGTGCAAGAGCTTGATCGCGACCGGGCCGCCCGTCAGGCGGTCCTTCGCACGAAAGACCTCGCCCATCCCGCCCGTACCGACGAGGTGCTCGATCTCGAAGCGCTCAGCGATGACGAGACGTCCGTCCACGCAGCCTCATCGTACACGAAGCGGTCAGCAAGCCATCAGCCGTCGGCGCGATCCTGTAGGGTGAGAGGATGGCGTCGGTCCTCGTGTGCGGAGGGGGTATTTTCGGCGTCACCGCGGCGCTCGAGCTCCGGCGAAGAGGCGACGACGTGACGCTCACCGATCCCGGTCCGATTCCGTACCCCGACGCCGAGTCCACCGACCTCAGCAAAGCGGTGCGCATGGATTACGGCGCGGACGTCACCTACTCGGCGATGATGGAAGACGCGATGGAAGGCTGGCGCGCGTGGGACCGCGGCTGGGTCGCCGAGAACGGCCAATCGCTCTTCCACGAGACCGGCGTCCTCTACGTCGCGCGCGGCGAGATGAAGAAGGGAGGCTTCGAGCACGACTCGTTCGAGCTCCTCGTCGAGCGCGGCCATCAGCTGGAGCGCCTCGACGCGCAGTCGCTCGCCGCCCGTTTCCCCGCATGGAGCACGGGCGCGTACACCGACGGCTACTTCAATCGCGTGGGAGGATTCGCCGAGAGCGGTCGCGTCGTGGCCCGCCTTGCGGCGGAAGCTCTCCGCGTCGGCGTGCGCATCGTCGAGGGCTTTCGCGCCGCGCGTATCGTGGACGACGGCGTGATCGATCAAGGAGGTACCAAGCTGACCGCCGACACCGTCGTCCTCTGCGCGGGCGCATGGACGTCGAAGCTCCTCCCCGAGCTTCAGAATGACTTGTTCGCCACGGCGCAGTCGGTCTTCCACCTGCGCCCGAGCGATCCGCGCATTTTCGAGGCCGCCCGCTTCCCCACGTTCGGCGCCGACATCGCGCGCACCGGCTACTACGGCTTTCCCGTCACCCCGAACGGCCTCGTCAAGATCGCCAACCACGGCCCTGGCTTCGCCTGCGATCCCGACGGCCCGCGCGCGCTGCGTGACGACGACGAGCCCGCGCTCCGCCAATTCCTCCGCGAGACGTTCCCCGCGCTCGAGCACGCGCCGATCGCGGCCACGCGCGTCTGCATCTACTGCGACACGAAGGACGAGCACTTCTTCATCGATCGCCATCCCGATCGAAAGAACCTCGTCGTCGCCGCCGGCGGCTCGGGCCACGCCTTCAAATTCGCGCCGCTCGTCGGCAAGTGGATCGCCGACGCCGTCGCCGGCAAAACGATCGAGCGCTTCCGCTGGCGAACGAACATCGCGGCCCACGGCCTCGAGGCTGCCAGGCATCACGAGCCTTCGGCGTCCGCGTAGGAACCGAGCGCCAGGCCTCAGCAGGAACGGTTGAGCGCGGCCACGATCTCCGCGGAAACGGCCGGAAACGCGAGGCACGGACGCTTCGACTGCCACGCTTCGGGGAGCGGGCGCTGCACCCGCTCCGGCTCGCGCGTGTAGGGCGAGAGGAGGGTGGGTGAAGGTGCGACGTAGCCCGGGGGAAGCGCCGGAACCGAGAAGACGACACAGTCGTGGCGCACGCGCGGCATCTCTTGGGTCCTACGGGGGCGCGCCCCGAACCTTCCCACCTCGTGCGTTCACGACGGCGTCACGCGCGCTCAACTTCCCCGATACACGCCCTCGCTCCCACGGTGCGCGCAGGGGACCTCTCCATGTGCACTTTTCCGGTTGTGTCGCACCCCTGACCCAGACGCGATCCCCAGCGTCTTTTCGCGGCCGCGCGCGATTTCGCCGCACCGTGCACCACTATTTCTCAATCACTCATTCAAACAGCAAATGAAACACGATTGTTTTGAATTGGCATGCCAATCAATTGCATCAATCAAACAATTGTAGGCCATTTCTGTCTCTCAAAACTCGCTCGAATTTGCGAGAAAACAGGCGCTATTTCGCGTTTTCGGGGGAAACCCTGTGGACAATTCCGGTGGGCAACCTGTGGATAAAAAAAGTGATTGAGTCGTTCTTTTTGTGTTGTGCGGTCTAGGGGGATTCGATATCTATTGCTTCAGAAGTTCGCGGCACATCAATCCGCGAGCGAGTACGCATCGTAGAAACCGAGAGGGCGCTGCAGCAGGCCGGACCCTGGAAGATCAACACCCTTCCAACCCGACCCACTGAACCGCACCAGCAACTCAAAACGCTTGGCTCGTCAGGGCGAGGCGGCTGGTACCGCGGTAAAAAAAGGCGCTGGTCTCACGATCGCAATGCCCCTCAGGGGCGGCGTGACGGAGAGACCGAGCGAGCGCGCAAAGGGGGCGACCCCCGCACGCGCTCGGGACAATCGGTGGAAAGCACCCTGGTCTTCGCGCAAACCGTCCGCCTTCGCGGGAGGGCGGTGGAATGAAGATCTCGGTCAGCATGTGAGGCCAACCGCGGCCCCTCTCCGCCAGGGAAACTTGGCGCGATGGACCACGCGAGGCGCGGCGAAAGCACTCCAGGCTTTCGCGGCAGCAAGCTGACGACAGAGGGATGCTCGGCTGCCTTCGAAGGAGGGGAGCTCGCAAAATGCCCAAAAGGCTGCGAGCCCTTCACTTCAGGACAGTCGGTCCGTGGCTGTACCTCGGCCCCGTCGTCGAAACGTCTTAGTTGCACGGCAACGTGCAGCGGGGCGCATAAGAAGGCGGGGTGGGCGAAGCGAATCCGCTTCGTTCGTACTTTTCACGGCGCGCTGCCCACGGCGTGCAGGCTCGGCCTCAAAAACCGGCCCTGTGCTCGTGATCGGCAAACGCATGGGGGCTCTACGCTTCGCAAGAAGAACGGAGTCTCGAGGCGGGCGCGGAAGCGATCTCGTGGATGTGCCCGTACGCTGTATGTCTCATTTGCAGAAGTCGACAGGCGGTCAGGTACTGGCTCAGAGACGCCCTTCCCCCACTACGTAGTCGCTCGAAAGAGGGACCGGGGGACGCGGTGGACGGGGGCCTAGCCTACGGATGTAACGAATCGTTCCTAGTCGAGTCCGCTGTTCCAGGCGGCCCGCGCTAATCGAACGAGGCTCTTCACTGCGAACGTCATTCGTGGTGGAGGGAGCCGTAGGTGACACGAAGACCGATTCCCGGCGGGCGGGGTGCGCAACACCACGCAAGGCCGGCCCGGGTTGTCCCAAAAGGACAGCTCGGGACCCGAGGAGGAGCTCTCGCAGGGCAAATCCACGGGGCACAGGGTGCGCAATCGCCGCTCGAGAGAGCGGAAGAAGAGCAGCGCATCTCCCGTCGAACGAAGGCGCTCTGGACCGGGAAAAGCTTCGTCGCGTCACGGCGGCGGGGTAGAAGCGGTCTCGGCGAGTCTCTCCGAATCGGCAATCGTGCACCGCGAAAATGCACGACCTGGTATCGAAGAGAGAATCGCGACAGGGGCGTCAGAGGTAAGTCGTCGCGTGCGTGGTCGGCCCAACAAGCCCCCTAGTGCGAAGGCGATTCACCGAAGCGATCAACGCGCGTCGTGAAACGCGCGGATCTCCGGTTTTCGGTGGGCGACATCCCACTGAAGAACACGCCCGATGAAGAGTCGGTGTCGATGAGCCGGAAAGAGCCAGGTACGGGTGCTCGTTGACGGAGTGTAGGGAAGCAGAAACAGCTCAGACGTATCTATGATCTCGTTCCCCGGGTTTGCTGCAAGGCGGCTCGATGGTGCGGGACCTAGCCCGAGCAAGTTCACCGGTCCGAGTGCGGAGACCCCGCGACTGACGCGGACGGTGAGGAAGCAGAGGCGAACGGGTGCGCTGGTCGTGCGCGCAAATCCTCCCAGATGAGGCGCATGATTGGGCCCTGCGAATGCCAAAGGTTCGTAGGACTTCATGGTGACTGTTTCAGACGTCTTGCATCGTTCAGACGCTTTTGCCTTTACGGGCGGGGCGCGAGGCGGTGCTGGTTTTTCGGGTGAATCCTCCGGTCGTTCGTGACGCATCGTCTCCGTAAAACGAGGTAGTGCAGCGTGCGGTTGGGGCAGCGGTGAGTCGGCTGGAGCCGGTGATCCGTGCCCGAGAAACGACAATGGACGTCAGAGGTCGGTACCTTCTGGTTCAGGTTCCTCCAGCGTGGTGGGCGACACCAAGCGCGAGGGATCAGCATCCGCGGCTCGCAGCGAAAGCGGCGAGACGTGCAGGTGAGCTCGACGGAGCGCCTGCAGACGAACGCAAAGGGATGCGCCAGGGGCGAGATTGACCGAAGCGCGTGAAGCGAACAGCAACACGCACCTCTCGCGATTCCACGCCACGCGAATGGCCGTGGGCCGAGCAGGCTCCCTCACCGAACGATAGATGGCGGCAGGCCGTAATGCTTGACCGCAGGGTCCGTGGTCCCTCGACGCGAAAGGCGCGCGAGAGATTTCCCGAACAGCCTCAGGGCGAAAGCCTGGAGGCGGGCACAAGCGGCGCATAAACCTCTGCGCCCACCACGAGACAACGTGACTTCTCCAAGCCGGCCTGGGTAACCAGGTCGGCTTTGGTCATTTAACCTGAAGGTCCTGGGTACCAGGTCGGCTTTGGTCATTTTGTCTTTGGGATCGCGAGGACCTTTTTCACGTCGTGGGCCGCCGAGGAGCCGATCGGGAGAGAGCCGAGGAGGCGCTCGACCACGTCGGTCACGCTCTCGCCGCCGAGGATCGCGAGGGGCGATACATTTCGAGACAGCTCCGCGGCGAGCTGTTGATGGCCGAGGGTCTTGAGCGTCGCGACGAGCTCGGGATGGATCGCGGCCATCTGTTCTTTGAAGGCGCCCACCTGACCCGACAAGCGCAGCGCCTCGATCGCCGCGTCTTGCTCCGCCGCCGCGATGCGCGCGCGGGTCGAGATGGTGAAGGCCTCGGCGTCGTTCGTCGCTTTTCCGACGCGCTCGACTTTGTGCGACTCGATCGCCGAGCTCGCCTGCGCGAGGACGACCTGCCGCCGCGCGCCCTCGAGCTCGGCTTGCATCCGCATCGTGTCGATCTGCGAGGCGAAGATTTGGCGATCGACCTCCTCCTTCAATTTTTCGCTCGAGAGGCGCAGCTCTTCTTGCCGGCGATTCACCTCGCTGACGATGCCGGCGCGCTGCGCGCCCTCGAGGAGCTTCTTCACGTCCTGATCGAGGATGCGCACGTCGAGGACCTCGACGTCGTAGACCCACATCCCGTTCTCTTCGAAGGTGCGCCCCTCGCGCGGCGATTCCCCGTGTTTTTCGCCCAAAATTGCGCTTCGCAGGATTTCGGTGCTCGACGAATGGAACGCGTCGATGCGTGCGGCACGGGCGGCGGCGCGGAGGATCGAGCCGAGGTGATCGCAGAGGAGGCCCACGTAGTTCTTCACGTGGAACCACCGCGCCGCGTCCGTCGCCTCGGCGCCTTGGGTGACGAAGGACACGCGGTACGAGAGCGCGATCTCCAGCTCGACGTGATCGGCGGTCTTCACGCGCACGACGTCGCTGACCTTGTTGCCCTCGATCTGGAGGAAGCACGTCGGGAGGAGCGCCTCGTCGGATTTCGGACGCCCCGTCGAGAGGCGCAAGATCTCGAGTTCCTCGTCGAACGCGAGGATGCGCGTGACGGGACCCTTCACGACCTCGCGCTTGTTCTTCGCGATGACGAGGACCGCGTAGCTGGGAGGAATGTAGATCGACAGCGCACGCTCGCGCGCGTCCGGATGGATCCCATACAGCGCCAAGAGCTCCGGCGCGAGGCGCCTTTCGATGACGAGCGCGCGCGTGGGATCGGGGAGGTAGCTGCACGGGCCGGCGATCGTCGTGATGCGCCCGGTTTCGATGTCGCGGACGTAGATGCCCTCTTTTTCTGCGAGCGGGATGGCGAAGACGATGTCCTTCACTTCGAGGCTCTCGGTTGGGAAGAAGAAGCCCTCGCGATCGTGGATGAAGACCTCGGTCCCCGCCGCGTAGGTGCCGGCAGGGAGCTGATCGCCCTCGGCAGCGACGTGCGGTTTCACCACGCGCACGTGGAGCCCTGTGTTCTTCGTGAGGTGCCACGCGAGGCGGACGTAGCCCTGCGCGGTGGCGACGACCTCGAGGCCGGTCCGCGGGATGTAGAAGCTCGTGTCGGAGCCGCGCACGATGATCTCGGTGCCGATCGGCCGCTCGTCGCCGGGCGCTTGCTCGTACACGCGCACGACGAGGTATTCGCGCTCGCGGAGCTCATGGCCGTCGACGACCTTCGCGCGCTGGCCGGGCCACAGCGGGAACGTCGCCGGACCCGGGACCACGATCTTGCGCCCCGAGAGCAGCTCGATCGACGCGTTGCTCCCCTTGATCGGCCGCTGCGTCGGGTCCCTGGTCGGGTTCTCGACGATGATGTACTGCGACGACGACGCGGCGACGAACGGGTTCACGCCGAGCCCGCCGTCGTCGCTGCGCACGGGCACGAAGCGATCGCTCCGAAAGTCCACGAGGCGCTCGGTGTTGCTCAGGCTGATCTTGGTCGGCCCGACGTAGAGGACGATGTCGCCCTTGGTGAGATCCTGCACGTAAGCGTACTCGTTGGAGGCGACGAGGATGTCGCGTTCGCGGACGTCGCGATCGGTCATGCGATGAGTGCTCCTTCCCCGTCCCGAGGAGCACGCGCCGTGCCGCGCCAATAGGCCTATTTTTCGGGCGTTCCACCGGCGCGCGAGGCGCTCGATTTTCGCGCGGTCGCTCCGAAACGAACCGGCGTCAGTCTTCCGTGGAGATCGTCGGGATCGTGGTGATCACCGACGGCTCCGCCTGGCCCAGCGCGAGCGGGGCGAAGACCTGGATCTCCGGCGGCGCGAGGGGGATGAGCTTGGCGACGAGATCCTGCTTCTTCACGTAGATCTCTTCGCGACGGCCGCCGTCGTGCTCGATCTTGAGCGACAGCTCTTGCTGGTTCGGGCTGCGGCGCGCGATCTCGGCGACCGTCGGCGCGAGCATCTTGATGAGGCGCGTGACGAGGGCGAGGACCTTGTCGCTCGCGAAGATCTCTTCGCCGTCGAGGTGGATCGAGACCACGCGCGTCTTGTGCTCGAGGGCGGGGTTGACGCTCTTCCTCAGGATTTGCCAGAGGCGCTCGAGGTGCACGCGGTCACCGGCGTCGACGGCGGTCGGCATCTGGCCCTGGGCCTCCGGATCGTCGACGTACTGGACCTCCGCGAGGAGGTTCGTGTCGACGCGGCGGACCGTGAAGAGGTACGCGTCGGGCAGCTCGGGGCGCTTGCGGAGACGGAGGAACGCCGCGTCGTCCGAGAGCTCGAAGCCGCTCAAGATGTGGTCGTCGAGGGCGACCAGCTCCGGCTGGACGCTCTTCTTGAACCAGCTCTTCTTGGCGCCCACCATGAGGTTGATGCCTTGCGCGAACTCGCTGATTTTTCGCGGGTGGCGCCACTCGGGGAGCGCGTCGCCGACGAGCGTGTAGCCGACGACGATGCCCTCCGCGAACGAGATGACGGCGCTCATCTCGTGCGTGGGCTCTTTGGCGAGCGGGAGGCGCATCGCGATCGTGGCGCCGAGGACCGGCAGCTTCGCGACCTTGAAGAACGCTTCGATCGCGCCGCGGATTTCCACCCGGCGGCGCTCGGTCTCGGCGTTGGCCTGCGCGAGCTCGCGCTCGGTGGCCGACGTGGCCTGCGCGCGCGCCCCCTCGACGATTCGGTTGGCGTACTCGGAGAGCTGCTGGGCGTAGTCGACGGTGAGGCTGTCGGTCGCGCGGGATGACGTGTCCCTGAGCGCGCGCATGACGGCCTGGTGGAAGTTGTCGAGCGCTTCGACCCCCCGCACGCGCATGTTCGAGCTCTCGCCGATCTGCGTCTGCGCGCGGCGCGATTGGGCGTCGAGCTCGACGATGCGAGTCCCCGACGCCATGAAGACCTCGAGGGTCTGCAGGAAGTTGTACTGCAGCGGAAACGGGCTCGAATCGCCGTACAGAAACCTCATCGCCATCCCACCTGACCGTGACGGTACCACCGTTCAGTCCTCGCCGTCGTCGGCGTCGTCGCGGGGCGGTTCGGGGGTGCCTTCATGGTGATGTTGTGCCGGAAGAGGCGCGATAAGGGAAAATTCCCCGCATTTTTTGGCCGCGGCCCGGACTCGATCGGCCGGTTGGTACACGTCCACTGGACAGGCGCGGCCGAGGATCGATTGGAGCGCGTCGCGGGCGTACTCGCGCACTAGGGGATAACGATGGGACAGCGCTGCGAGCGCGACGGGAGCGGCGTCGGCCCGCTTTTTTTCGGCGAGGACGAAGAGCGCAACGGCCTGTTCGTGGGGCTTGCCGAGCGCGGCGGTGGCGAGCAGCACATTCACTTCGAGCCCGCCGTAGAGCGCACGAAGGGTCTCGCGCTCGTAGTGCTTGCCCCAGAGGCGTTCCATGTCGGTTGCCACCTGCTCGACGGATTTGTCCGCGTGGCAGAGCGCGCACTCGAGCGGGCGGTCGAGCATGACGCGCATCGGATCTGTGGGCGAGCCGATGCGGTGGTAGCGGGTGAGACCTGAGGCGAGGCTCATGTTCTTCTTGGGCATGTGGCAGGCGATGCAGGCGCCGGCCGCGCCGTCGGGCGAGTGATGCGCGTGCTTCGCGAGGGCGTCCTTCGTCGCGTACGCGGCGTGGCAGCCGGTGCACACGCCGTTTCCGGAGGGCTTCTCGATCGCCCGCTCGCGCGCGTGGTCGTCCTTCGCGTGCGGATCGTGGCAGGCGGGGCACGCGAGGCCCTTCGCGCAGCCACCGAGGAGCATGTCGCGCGCCTCGCCGGAGTTGATGTTGCTTCCTCCGAGGCGCTGGCCATCGCGACGGCCGCCTTCCCACGTCCATGGGTACCGCGAGAAGAGGACTTGATGGCAGCGCGCGCACGCGTGGGAGATCTGCTCGGCGCGCGTCGTCCCTTCGCGCACGCGTACGAAGGGGCTCGTCGGAAGGAACGTCGGACGAACTCCCGGCGCCTTCACGTGCTCGGCGCTGCCCCCGTGGCACGCTTCGCATCCAATCCCAAGCTCGACGAGATCTTTCGCGCGAAAGCGGGCGCGCGTCTCGGTGATGCCCTGCGCGGCCGCGCGCTTCGGCGACGCGTCGTCCACCTCGCCGCCGATCGCCCTAATTTCTGCGGAGATCGCGCGCGAGAAGGCGCGCTCGTCGGTGATCTCGTACGACCAGCGACGCTCGGATGGAAGCAGCCGATCGACCTGCACGCCTTGGTAAGACGCCGGTCGCGCCACGACGGCGCCCATGACCGAGAGGAGCATCGGGCTCGTGTTGTGACAGAAAATGCAGGTCTGGTTCCACACGGCGCCGTCAGCGAGGTGGCTGCGCTCGCGGACCATGACGGAGTAGCCCTTGTAGCGGAGCGTCTTCTTCGCAATGAGGTACGAGACCGGGAGAACACGTTCCTCGCCGCCGTCGCCGATCGCGCCGGCGAAATCCTCGCGGACGCGTCCGCCGATGACGCGCGTGACGCGGTAGCTCTGGCGCGCTCGTTCGGCGGTGTCGACGTGAACCCATCGCGCGCCAGCGCGCGTGTCGAGCGTCACCGTCTCGTCGTTGAAGCGAAAGACGGTCCCGTCGAAGGGAGCGTGGACGACCGCGCCGTCGATCGCGCGCGTCATCGTGTGCATCGGCGACGCCGCGAACGCGCGTGCAAGGTCCGCATGGCAACCTGCGCACGCGGCGGAGCCGGCATAGTCGACGCGACGAACGTTGCTCGAGACGATTCCGCGTGCGCCTGGGGCGGCCGACGCGGCGCGCCCTAGCGATTGCGCCTGGGAAGGCGCCCTGGAAGGAGCGCCGCAGGCGACGACGCCCGCCACCACGAGGGAGAGGACGAGGCTCCAGCTCCGCACCACGCGGCAACGATAGCCTGTACACTCGCCCGATGGCACGAACCCCGCCCAAGCGCGCCAAGAGCCTCCGCGTCGCGCCCACCAAGACCGGTCCCGGAACGCGAACCCTCTGCATCGACGTCGGAGGCACGGGCTTGAAGGCCCTGGTCCTCGGCGCCGCCGGAGAAGCATTGACCGAGCGCGCGCGCGTCGAGACGCCGCGGCCCGCGACGCCGAACGCCATCCTCCGCAAGCTCATCGGCCTCATCGAGCCGCTCGGCGATTTCGATCGCGTGAGCGTGGGATTTCCCGGCGTCGTCGTCGACGGCGTCACCAAGACCGCGCCGAACCTGCACCCGAAGTGGGCCGGCTTCGATCTCGCAGGCACGCTCGCGTCGCACACGCGAAGGCCCGTGCGCGTCTTGAACGACGCGGGCGTCCAAGGCTACGGCGTCATCGAAGGCCACGGCGTCGAGATGGTCCTCACGCTCGGCACGGGGCTCGGCTGCGCGCTCTTCGTCAACGGGACGTACGTGCCCAACTTGGAGCTTGCGCACCATCCCTTCAAGAAGGGCAAGACGTACGAGGAGTACGTCGGCGCGAAGGCCCTCGACGACGTCGGGAAGAAGAAGTGGAACAAGCGCGTCGGTCAGGTCATCGCGCAGGTGAACCCGATCTGGAACCCGCGCCAGATTTTCCTCGGCGGCGGAAACGCGAAGCACCTGAAGCTGAAGCTGCCCTCCAACGTGAAGGTCACCGAGAACATCGCGGGCCTCCTGGGCGGCATCGCCCTGTGGAAGAAGTAACTCTCAGGATGCTCCTCATGTAGGACGCTCCTCATGTAGGTGCATGGTCCCCGCGCTTTGCGGGAACTTCGCGCGCGCGGCGCGGTCTCACACGTCGACCCCTGTCGATGTCCCCGTTTTGGAGGAGACCATGCACCCCGCGCCCACGTCCAAGTCCACGCAAGCACGTTCGAACGCGCCGCTAGGTCAGATGACCGCGGTGATGCGGGCCGCGGCCGCCCGCGCCGTCCGCGAGCACGGACCGAAAGCGCTGCGTGTCGGACTCGTGCGTGACGGGAACGTCGTCGACGAGCGACTCCTCAAGGCGGGCGCGCTGTCGATCGGCGAGGCCGAGGACGCGTCGTTCGTGGTCGCCGGGCTGTCGCGCACGCATCGCTTGTTCACCGAGAAAAATGGGCGTTTCACGCTGCATCCGCTGCCCGGCCTTCGCGGGCGGATCGCCATCGACGGCGCCGTCCGCGACGTGACGTCGCTCGGCAGCGCTGTGCGCCTCGACGTCGACGCGCGCGGGCGCCTCGCGATCGGTGACGCGACGCTCCTCTTCCAGCTCGTCGAGGCTCCGGCGCACGCCGCGCGTCCGATGCTGCCGCTCGCGGTGCAGAAGACCTTCGTGGACTCAGTCGATTGGCCGCTGACGATCCTCGTCGCGATGAGCTTCCTCCTCCACTTCGGAGTCGTCGGCGCGATGTACTCGGACTGGAGCGATCGCGTCGTCGACGAGTCGTTCACCGTGCAGGGCCTCGTCGACATCAGTCGCCCGATGCCGCCCCCGATCGTCGAAGATCCCGACAAGGCCCCGCCCACTCCGGTCGCGACGACGACCGCCACGACGCCGACGAACGCTCCGCCGAGCCCTGCGCCGAACGGCCGGCGCAGCGACGCTCGCCCCGCGCGCGATCCCAACGCCGGTCTCGTCGAGGCCGCCGAGCGCATGCGCCTCGATCTCCTCGCGACGACCGATCCTGGAAGCAGCGCCCTCGCCGCCGCGCTCGCGCGCAGCAACATCCCCCCCGTCTCGCTCGACCGCGCCGACGCGCCAATCGCGACGGGCGGCGATCTCACGCTCCACACCGCGAGCCCCATCGATCCGTCCGCGCGCCGCACCGATCTGGCGAGCGTGGTCGGCCAAACACAGAAGGATGGCAACGATCACGTCGCCATCAAAGACACCCCCGGCCCGCACTACACCTTCGACGCGCACCCGGTGGTCGCCATGTCGCGCGTCCCCTCCGCCGAGCGCACCATTCTCGCCCTTCGCCCCGCGTTCCGCCGCTGCTACGAGCTCGGTCTCCAGAAAGACCCCATGATGGCCGGCGACGTCACCATCCGCGCCCGCCTCCGCGCGACCGGCGAGGTCGACACTGCCACGATCGTCGCGCAAAACGGCCTCTCGCCCGAGGTCGCGTCGTGCATCCAGCGCAAGGTCGCGACCGCCGAGTTCGAGAAACCCGAAGGCGGCTCGGCCGTCATCGACGTGCCGGTGAAGTTCGTCCCCCAGCGCTGACAAACAGCGGCGCTACTTGTTCCCAGTCCGCACGATGCGGAGGCCGCTGCTCACCAAGGGATCGAGCACCGCGGGGTTGTCGATGGGCGCGCCCTCGATATAGAGGAACCGAAGCTTCTTCATGTCCTTCAACGGCGTCAGATCTTTCACGCGCGTCTGCTTGATCGACACCTTCTCGAGCTTCGTGCACGCGCGCAGCGGTGACAGATCGCTCACCGGCGTCTCGTCGAGCTGAAGCTCGGTCAGCGCGGTCATGTTGCCGATCGGCGACAGATCCATCACCTGCGTGCGGCCAAGATCGAGTCGGTCCATCTTGGTTAGCCCTGACAGCGCCTTGATGTCGCTCACCTTGTTGATCGCCGCGCGAAGCGTCATGAGCCCGGACAGCGTGGAGAGCGGCGTGAGATCCTCGAGATCTCCGGGGCCGAGGAAGAGATCCTTCATCCCCGTCAGCAGCGGAAAGACGCACGGATCGAGCTCATTCACTGCCGCGCTCGTCAGGTTGATCGATTTGACCGACGCGAGATCGGCCTTCGTGATTGTCCCGCCGTCCTTCGCGAGCTTCTTCCGGATCTCGGTCTCGAGCGCCTTGTCGGCGATGACCGGATCGCCGCTCGCCCCGCACTCCACCTTCTTCTTGGGCGGCGGAGCCGACGCGGTCGGCGCAGGCATCACTGGCGCGAGCGAGGTCGGCAGGACGTAGGACTTCGCGTCGGGCACGTTGTCCTTCTTGGGATCGTCGCACGCGACGAGGGACGCGAGGGCGACGAGCGAAGCGAGCGAGAGGATGGAGGGGAGCGCGCGGGGGATCATCGGCGCGGAGAATACACCGACTTTCCCCGCGTGGATGCGCCTCGTGGGTCGCTCCAGTCGTTTGCCCGCAGCGCTCGAACGACGTCTGCTCTACCGCTTCAGATACGTCTGGAAAAATTGCAGCACGTGGCCGATCTCGAGGACGCGGTTCTCTCGGCGCTGCGAGCCGTGGCCCTCGTCGGGAAAGATGATGAGGGTGTTCGGGACGTGCCGCGCCTCGAGCGCCTCGCGGATCTGGAGGGCCTCGCCGGCCGGCACGCGCGGATCGTTCGCGCCCTGGAGCACGATGAGGGGCGCCTGCACTTTGTCGATGTACGTGATGGGCGAGAGCTTCACGAGCGCGTCGTGATCCTTCTCGAGCTCGCCGTACTCGCTCGAGCGGAGCGCGCGGCGGTAGGGGGCGGTGTTCTCGAGGAACGTGACGAGGCTCGAGATCCCGACGACCGACGCGCCGGCGTCGTACGCGCCCGCGAACATGGTCATGCCGACCAACGTTGCGTACCCGCCGTAGCTCCCGCCAAAGATGCCGACCTTGGGGGCCTTGCCGTTTTTCGCCCAGCTCGCGCGGACGAATTTCGACGCGTCCTCGATGTCGGTAATGACGGCGAGGCGCTTGGGCCCGTCGTCGGCGTGCGCCCAGCGCTTGCCGTAGCCCTCGCTGCCGCGCACGTTGGGCTCGGCGTACACGAAGCCCGCGTCGACGAAGATCTGCGCTCGCGTGCTGAAGCCGGGGCGCGCCTGCCCCTCCGGGCCGCCGTGAAACGCCACGATGACCGGGCACGGGTCGGCCGCTTTGTCGCACCCCTCGGGCCTGCGGACGAACATCGGGATCTTGGTGCCGTCGCGCGCCGGGTAGCTCTCGAGCAGGGCCGGGGCGAAGCGCGTCGTCTCGATCTCCGGCGCGCTCGGCAAGTGCCACTGCATGATCTTGCCAGTCGACCACTCGAGCACGTGGCTCTGCGACGGCGCCTTGCTCGTCCCGACGCTCAGCACCGCGTACTTTCCGTCGTCCGTCGTCGACGCGATGATCACGTGGTCGGCGCCAGGAAATGCCGGGATTTTGGCCTCTTTGTACGTCTTGCCGTCGAGCGCGCCGAGGCGCGTGAAGCCCCCGTCGTTGGTCTCGTAGAACACGTGATCGCGTGCGCGATCGACGCGGAAGCCCTCGACGTCGTGCGCCATCTCAGGCGTTACCGGCGTGAACTTGCCCGCGCTCCAGCGGTACAGGCGCGAGAAATCGGCGAGCTTGCGCGTGATGACGAGGACCTCGTTCGGATCGCGCGCGTAGCGGGCCTCGTACTCCTCTTTTTCGCCTTGGCCGAAGAGCGGCGTCAGCTTCTTCGTCTTGGGCTCGAGCTCGAAGTACTCCTCCGACGAGCCGCCGGTGTGCTTGGCCAGCAGCATGCGCCCGTCAGGCCGGTGATCGTCGACGCTCCAGAGCCCGTCCTCGTCGAAGACGAGCTCGGATTTCTTCGACGCGACGTCGTACTTGTAGATGGCGTACGCGTCGGGCTTCTTGTCGTTCGCGCGGAAGTAGATGCTCTTGCTGTCGTCGGCGACGAAGCCGAGGATCGTCTGCACCTTGGGCTTGTGCTGGATGGCCGTGAGCGGACCGCCCTCGACGCTCTGGAGGTAGAGGCCGGGGTACTCCTCTCCCTTGCGATCGCGCGAGAGGACGATGTACTTGCCGTCGGGCGAGACCGCGGCGATGCCGGTCGCGTCCTCACCGCCGGTCATCTGCACGGGGAAGCGCTGCGGTCCGTCGAGGCGCCACACGTGCGATACGCCGGTGACGGCCCACGTGAAGAAGAGGCGCTTGCCGTCGGGCGAGAGGACACCGGAGCTCGGCGCGCGCACGTCGAGCATCGATTGAATCTTGCGCGACAGCTCGGGAGGAAGCGCGGGCGGCGCGAATTTCGCAATCACCTCCGGCGAGAGACTCTCGGCGCCGTGGCCCGAGTACCCCTTCTCGGGTGGGCGCGACGTGGCGGTTGCCGGCTCGGGCTGCATCGACGGCGGCACCTGCGAGACCGGCGGTGCGATGACCGTGACCGGCGGCTTGTCGGGGGCGCAGGCCGTGACGGACGTGGCAGCGAGGGCGGGACCGAGGCCGAGGACGAGCACGGCAGCGAGCGGGCGACGGGGCATGCGCGAGAGGGTGTCAGAACGGGCAGCCGGCGTAAATCGGTGAGGAGAGGCCCTCCCCAACGCGCGCGTACAGGACGGTGCAGCGCGCGGGATCGACATCGACGCGGCCGATGGTCCCGGGCTCGAGGCGCGCGACCGCGATCCCGTCGGCGAAAACCGTGGCGGCCGCGGCGGCGCGCAGCTCAATGTGTGCACTTTGCAATGATGCGCCGAGCGCTTGCCATGCAGGCGTGCCCTCCGCCCTCGCCTCGAACGAGCATGCCTCGGGGCTCCGAACGCAGGTGCGCCCCGCCACGATCGCGTCGCGGATCGCGCCCTCTGTGCGCGCCTCCGCCATGACCCACGTGACGGCGCGGAGGTGGTGCGCGTGGCTGTCGGTGCCGCCGAGCGCCGCGATGCGATGGCCTCCGAGTCGAGCGCGGCGCGCGAGCAGGAGCGACGCGTGACGGAGCGAGCGATCTCCATCGCCGAGGAGGATGCCATCGCGCATGTGGGTGACGGCGAGGTTGTGGACCTCGATGCCTTGCGCGTGGCGCGTCGCGAAATCGATCTCGGGCGGAAAGGGTCCGCGTGTCTCGAACGCCCGCCATGAGAGATCGCCTCGCGCGGCGCGCAGGGGAAAATTCGCCAGCGGCGTGAGGACCGGATGGTTGATCGCGAAGACGCCGCCTCGCGCTTGCCAGGTCTCGAAGAACGCCTCCGGATGCGCGCGCGCCGTCTCGAGGGACACCGCGTCCAGCACCGCCTCGGCGTCCGTGAAGCCCATCGTGAGGTGCCCGTACTCCCAGTCGGTGTACTCGAGGCCGCGCAAGACGAGGAGGCTCCCGAGATCCTGGTGCGCGATCTCGGCGGCGAGCTCGCGCTGCGACTCCACGAAGCGCGCGCGTCGCTCGGGATCGGCGAAGAACCGCGCGCGGACGTGGGGCGTGAGGAGCACGAAGTCGAGGCCCTAGTCCTTCGCGATCGCGACGGTCTCGGCGAGACCTCGATCGACGTGGCCGGGCGAATCAGGCGGCATGACATGGCAGTGTGTGTCGCCCGCGAGGAGCAGGTAGCCGCCTTGCCGCGCCGGGCCGTGCGGCGGCCGGTACGCGCTCGCCATCACCGCGTCGACGAGCAGGTGCTGCGAGCACCCGCCCAACGCGATGGGCAAGAGCGGCAGCATCGCGGCGAGCGCGCGGACGAACGATCGGAGCACCGCCGTAGAGACTAGCCGTCGATGCGCGCGTCCAAAAGGAGGCGCTTGAACTGGGCCGCGACGACGGCGTCCACTTGCATGCGCGCGTTGAAGCGGGCGCACAGGTTCGCGAACGTGTCGGCGTCGACGCCGGCGCGCTCGAGCGCGGCCTTGAAGTCTCCGCGCTTGGCGGCGCGGCTGATGCGCGCGAAATCGCTCACGCGCGCGAGCTTGTGCCCCGGGAACACGATCGTGTCTTGCGGCGGGAGCGGCTCGGTGTGCTTCACCGCGGCGACGTCGCCGGTGCGCTTCAGGACGATCGCGTACTCGGCGCGGAGGGCCTGATCGCCCGCGAGGCGCTTCGCCCAGCGATCGGAGATGCGCGCGAACTCCACGGGATCGAGGCCCTCCTTGTAGAGGGTCCCCATGAAGTCGCCGCTCTGCAGGCGGTGCTGGAGACGCGCGAAGTCGGAGAGGTTCGAGAGGCGCTCGCCCGGGAAGACCGAGACGTCCTCGCCGCGCGCAGGCGCAGGCGTGCGCGGCGCGAGCGTCGGAGTCTTCAGCGCGAAGGCGCGCAGCTCGCCCGTGATCGCAGGACGGCGGAGCGCGAGCGGCACGAACGCGTTCCAGAGGAGGCTCGGCTGCTTTTGGAGGTGACGCACCGCCGACGCGCCCGCCTCTTGATCCACGGGCAAACCGGCGACGCGCGCGAGCGCCGTCGGGTACGCGCGGCTCCAGCCTTCTTGGACGCGCGCGTCACTCATGATCAGATCGTCCCACTCGAGGACGCGGTTGGTCCGCTGGAAATCTCCCGGCGTCATCACGACGCCAAAGCGCGCCGCGTGCTCGGCCAGCATCGCCCACGCGCGCTCGACGTCGCCGGTCACCGAGCCGCCGGCCGCGCGGATCCCGGTCTCATCCAAAATCAGCTCACGTGCCGCAAGGGCCGCGGCGTACTCCTCGAACGGCACGCGATCGCCGCGAACGGAGCCTCCGCCCCATCGCTCTCCACCCACCGCACGAATCCCCCCCTCGTCGAGCCCGGTCATGACTCCAAGGTGCATCGCCCCGCGCCGGCGCGCACTTCCCCCAAACGGGCGACACGAAGAAGTTTCACGTTTTCAACGTGTTGCGCACCGATGCCGTCGCGGGCCTCGTCGCTCAGCTGACTTCGAGAAGCTCCACCTCGAACACGAGCGTCGCGTTCGGCGGGATGACCGGCGGAAATCCGCGCGCGCCGTAGGCGAGATCCGACGGGATCGTCAGCTTGCGCATCTCACCGACCTTCATGCCGGCGACGCCTTGGTCCCATCCCTTGATGACCTCGCCCGCGCCCAGCTTGAAGCTGAAGCCCTTGCCGCGATCGCGCGAGCTGTCGAACTTGTCGCCGCTGGTCAGCGTCCCGACGTAGTGGACGGTGACGCGCTTGCCGGCCTGGGCCTCGGCGCCGGAGCCTTCCTTGAGCTTGTCGATCTGGAGCGCGTTCGTCATCGGGCACGTCCTCGTGGATGGGAAAAGGGAGGACCCACGATCTGTGATCCGCTGAAGGCCGTCAAGACACGTCAGAGGGCGACCGAGAAGCTCCGGTGCTCGGCGTCGAAGCCGTCCGGGAGCTCCACGGCCCACGTCGCTTCGCGCAAGCACGACTCGGCGTTCTTCGGCGACGTCGGGTCGACGGTGACGTGCTGGATCTCGACGATCTCCGCGCGCGTGGTCTCGAGGGCGACGGTCGCGGTCTTGCCGGCGCCGCCGCACGCCGTCCACGCGTGCGAGAGCGCGTCCCTCAGGAACTCTGCGGGATTGAACGTCGTGAGGCGCGGCGAGCGCGTGTGATGGGACGAGCCGATGCTCCCGTGGCCGGAGCCAAAGCCCTGCCCGCTGCCTTCTTCGAGCCCCTCGGTCGACGGACGCACGCCCGGCTCGATCGCGAGGAGGCTCGTCACCGGCGATACCGCGTGCCCGAGCTTCGCGAGCGTCATCTGCTCGGGCTCCGACAGATCGCCGAGCACGCCGGAGCCGAAGACGAGCGCGGCCCAGAGCTTGTTTTTCGCGGGTTCGGGTTGAATCGTCGTGTGGATGGGCGACGACCACAGCTCGCCCTTCAGGACCAGCGCGCTCATCGCCGACGGATCGACGCGCGTGAGATCGAAGACGCCGCCCTCCGCAATCGAGTCGGGCAGCGCGAGCTCGTCCCCGTTGAGGCCCGGCGTCTTGACGGTCAAGCGATCGATGCGAACCGGGCGCGCGAGCTCCTCGTAGGCCGTGCGCATTTCACCGACGAGTCCCGGATCGCTCGACGCCGCGCCGAACCATTGCACGCCGCCAGTCGCGCGCGCGACGTCCGCCCACGCGCCGTCGTCCGTGCGCGACAAGGACGGCGCCCCGCTCGACACCGTACCGATGTGGGCCACCGCGCCGCTCCTGGCGAACGCGGCGCGGAGCTTCTCGGGATCGAGCGAGAGGCGCGTCCGCAGGTCGCCGAACAGGACGACACGCCGGGGACCGGGCGGCGACGCGAGCAGGACGGACTCCGCCTCGGCGATCGCGAGATCGATCGCGCTGCCGTTTCGGCGCACGATCGCCGCGCGCTCCAGATCCGCGATCGCCGTCGCCACCGGCGCCAAACCTCCGTAGCGGCGGTGCACCGCTCGATCGAACGTGATCACTTCCACGGTGGCGTCGGGCATGTTCGACAGGTACGCCGCCGCCGCCGCGCGCTGCGCCTCCACGATCGTGTCCTCTTGCGAGCGCGAGGCATCGAGCACGACGACGACGCTCGCGCCGCGAGGTGCCTGCGACAGACGACCGGAGACCTCGACGCGCGCGTGGGAGAGCACGCGGTGCGACGCGAACGGCACGACCGCGACCTCACCGCCGAGGCGCGGCTGATCGTGACGCTCGAGGACCAGGTCGAGCGGCGCGTCGTCCTTGAAGGCGAGGTGGGATCCGGACGGGATCACCTTGCCGGCGAGCCGGATTTTGTCGCGCGGATCCGCGACGGTCACCACGACGTCGGCGGCGCGCGCCTCCGTTCCGAGTCGCGCGAGGTGAAGCACGTCGTGCCCTTCCTCGTAGTCCGTCGGCATCGAGAGCGTGTACTCGACGGTCTTCCTGGACTTCGGCGCGACCGGAAAGACCTGGAGCTTCAGGTTGGTCGGGCTCCGCCACGAGAGGAGCGCGGGATCCTTCGGGTACCAACCCCCGATGCCCGTCAGCTCCCTGTACTTCGCGGCGGCGGCCTCGGCCTCCATCAGCTCCGCGTCGAACCATGTGGGCTGCCCGTTGAGCGATCCCAGCGTGCGAAGGCCCGTCGCGACGGCGCCTTGCGGCAGGTCGATGTCGATGATCGCCTGGTCGTGGCGCGGACCCTGGTTGTCGAGGACGCGCCGTACCCGCAAGACGGCGTGCCCGGGCGACAGGCTGAGATCGATCGTGTGTGCGCGTTCGGTCAGCAGCTCGGAGCGCGTACCTTGTACGATGTCGCCCCGCGCGGAGGACGCCAGCGCGAGGAGACCAACGAGCGGCAGGGCGCCGGCGAGCGAGCGGGTTCGCATGCCGATACGACAACCCGTGCCCCACCGGGTTCCGAAGATTGCGGCGGCGCGCCCCTCCATTTCGCTGCCCGCGGACAACGCCACTCAGGGCGGATTTGCACGTTCGCGCGGCGTTCCAGGACAAATACCGACCTTGGTGCGGAAGGTGCTTAGGGAAGCTACATGCGCCGGCCTGCACTCGCCCTTGCCCTCGCGCTGGCGTGCTCCGGGTCCGGCGCGCTCGGAGACGCGCCCACTCCGGTCATCGTCCACAATTACGGCCTCGGAACCACGCGGGTGCAGATCGCGGTTGGCGACACGCTCCCCTGCGACTCCTCCGACAACAAGCTCGTCTTCGACGGCGTGCTTCGGCCCGGCGACACGCGCGCGCTCGCGGTGGCGCTCGGGACCGTCAAGGTCTGCGCGCGCTCGACGGCGCCGGGGACTCGGCTCGACTGGATGCCTTCGCAGTGGCGGTACGGCGGGGTTCGCTGCATGGGACCGCGCCGCCGCCGGTGCCAGGCCGACGCGACCGTCCCGATCCGTGTCGACCTGGGCGGCTGAGCACGCGGCAGACGCTGCTAGAGTGGCGGCATGAGCTGCGCGCACGGGTATCTCCCGGCGGAAGGGCACGAAGGGATTTTTTCGGTCGACGCGTCGAGCCTCACCTTCGGCCGCGGCGCCCTCGCGGAAGTGGGCCCGCTCGTCGCGGGACTCGGATGCACGCGCGTCGCGGTTTTCACCGACCCTCGCGTCGCGGCGCTCCCGTCCTTCGCGCGCGTCCGCAAATCGTTGCAAGATGCACATATCGACGCCGCGGTCTTCGACGCGGTCCGCGTCGAGCCGACGGACGGCTCTTTCCAAGATGCCGCCCGCTTCGCCCGTGAGGGCCGCTTCGACGGCTACGTCTCGGTGGGCGGCGGCTCGACGATCGACACGTGCAAGGCCGCTCTCCTCTACGCGACGTACCCTGCCGAGTTCCTCGCATACGTGAACAAGCCGGTCGGCGAAGGCCGCGCAGTGCCCGGCGCGCTCCCGCCGCACGTCGCGTGCCCCACGACCTCGGGCACGGGCAGTGAGCTTACCGGGATCGCCGTGTGCGACGTCGTCGCGCTCCATGCGAAGACCGGCATCGCGTCGAGACGCCTCCGTCCCACGCTCGCCGTCATCGATCCCGACGTGACAGCGACGTTGCCGCCCGGGGTCGTTGCGGCGAGCGGCTTCGACGTGCTCTGCCACGCGATCGAGTCGCTCACGGCGCGTGCGTTCACGGCGCGCGCGGCACCCGCGTCACCCGGCGCGAGGCCGATGAGCCAGGGGAGAAACCCGTGGAGCGATCTCGGGAGCCGCGAAGCGCTACGCCTCTGCGGGGCGTACCTCGTGAGGGCCGTGCGTGACGCGAACGACGCCGAAGCCCGGGAGGCGCTTCTCTGGGCGGCGACGCTTGCGGGCCTCGCGTTCGGAAACGCCGGCGTGCACCTCCCGCACGCGATGGCGTACGCCGTCGCGGGGCAGGCGAAGTCGTTTCGTATGCCGGGATATCCCGACGCCGATGCGCTCGTCCCGCACGGCGTCTCCGTCGTCACGAGCGCGCCGGCGGCGCTGGCCTTCACCGCCGCCGCGTGCCCCGAACGGCACCTCGACGCGGCGGCGCTCCTCGGCGAGGACGTCCGTGGCGCGACTCCCGCGGACGCTGGCGCCGTGCTCGTCGGCGCCCTCGAACGAGCGATGCGCGCGGCCGACGTTCCCGTTGGCCTCACGGCGCTCGGCTACTCGAGCGGCGACGTCGGCGCGCTCGTCGCGGGCACCATCGTCCAAACGCGCCTCCTCGACAACGCCCCGCGCACCGTGGACGAGATGGCCCTCGCCGGCGTCTTCGCGGCCGCGATGGGAGGCGCGCCATGAGCCGCCCCCCGCCGCCGCGCCGTGCCGATTACGTGTACTTTCTCCCCATCCAGACGCGCTGGATGGACAACGACGTCTACGGACACGTGAACAACGTCGTCTACTATTCGTACTTCGACACCGTCATCAACCGGTACCTCATCGACGTGGGCGGCCTCGACCCGCACCACGGCGACGCGATCGGCTTGATGGTCGCGTCGGAGTGCCGTTACCTCGCGCCGGCGTCGTACCCGGAGGATCTCGACGCCGGCCTGTCGGTCGTGCACCTCGGCACCACGAGCGTCCGCTACGGCGTCGGCATTTTCCGCGGCGAGGAGGCGCTCGCAGCCGGCGAGCTCACGCACGTCTTGGTCGCGCGCGCGACCCGTCGGCCTCTTCCCTTCCCCGAGCCACTTCGCGCCGCGCTCGCCAGGCTGGCTCGTCAGCCGTAGAGGCGCTTGGCGTAGTCGGGGCCGTAGTAGGTCTCGAGCTCTTCGAGCGTTTCGGGCACGTCCTCGATGCTCTTCACGATCTCCGCGCGCGAGGGCAGCGCTGCCGGCGTCCACGTCGAGTGCTCCCAGAGGCCCGAGCGCAAGAACGCCTTCGCGCAATGGAAGAAGACCTGCTCGACATGAACGACGAGCGCCAGCGCCGGCCGGTGTCCCTTCACGACCATCGCGTCGAAGAACGGCGCGTCCTTGACGAGGCGCGCCTCGCCGTTGATGCGCAGCGTGTCGGTGCGGCCGGGGACGAGAAAGACGAGGCCGACGTGCGGATTTTTCAGCACGTTGTGAAACCCGTCCGCGCGCTTGTTTCCCGGGCGATCGGGGATGACGATCGTGACGTCGTCGAGCACGTGCACGAACCCCGCAGGGTCCCCCTTCGGCGAGACGTCGCACGTCCCATCTGCGCCGGCCGTCGCGATCAAACAAAACGGCGACCGCGCCAGCCACACGCGATCCATCGCATGCAGCTTCCTCCGATCCTTGGTCGCCGCACGAACCAACGGCGGCCCGAGCAACTCACGCAGCTCCGCCTCGGACGCGATGGGGATGGTTCCCTCGGGGAGCTCCATGGCGCGAGCCTAGCGCGTCCGCGGACACCCGCGAAACCGTCCGGGACGCCCTCCCCTTTCCTGGATCCGCACGAATTTAGCGTTCCCCGAGCGGCACGCGGGTTGCGACGGGCCGCCGTGATGCCTCCGCCTCTCCCCTCCTCTGCTAGGCTCATTCGCATGTCCTTCGAGGGCACCATCCCGCCGGGCGAGTTCGTTCCGACGGCCGACCAGCGCATCCTCCTTCAGACGACGTGGGAGGGATACGAGCAGCTGATGGAGATCCGGGGCGAGAAGTCGAACCCGCGAATTTCCTACCTGGACGGCACGGTGGAGCTCATGAGCCCTTCGAAGAACCACGAGGGCATCAAGTCGTACCTCGGCATGCTCATCGAGACCTTCGCGCTCGAGCGAGACGTCGAGCTCTCTCCTTATGGCTCGTGGACCCTCAAGAGGCGATTGAAGAAAGCCGGCGTCGAGCCGGACGAGTGCTACTTGGTTGGGCTCGATCAGACTCGCAAAGTGCCTGATCTCGTCATCGAGGTCGTGTGGACGAGCGGCGGCCTGAACAAGCTCGAGATCTACCGGCGCCTCGGTGTCCGCGAGGTTTGGTACTGGAAGAAAGACGCCGTCCAGATCTTCATCCTGCGCGGCGAGGACTACGTGCGCACAGACGTCACCGAGGCGCTTCCAGGGCTCGATCTGCCGCTGCTCTGCACATTTTTGGATGCACCGACGGCGACGCAGGCGGTCAAAGGCTACCGCGCCGCGCTCGCCGTTCAGACGGGCAAGTAACTCACGCCGTCGCGAGGAGCTGACGCAGCACGTACTGCAAGATCCCGCCGTGCTGGTAGTAGAGGATCTCCTGCGGCGTATCGATGCGCACGAGCGCGTCGAGTGTCTTGGTCGCGCCGTCCTTGCCCGTCGCCTTTACCTTGACGGCGCGTCCGCCCGCGAAGCCGCCCGCGAGCATCTCGGGGAGCCCGTCGATGTCGAACGTCTCCTCGCCCGTGAGCCCCAAGGTCGCGACGCTCTCGCCGGCCTTGAACTGAAGCGGCAAGACGCCCATGCCGACGAGGTTCGAGCGATGGATGCGCTCGTAGCTCTCCGCGATCACCGCGCGCACGCCGAGGAGGCGCGGCCCTTTCCCGGCCCAGTCGCGCGACGAACCGGAGCCGTACTCTTTGCCGGCGAGGACGACGAGCGGCACGCCTTCCTTCGCGTAGCGGACCGACGCGTCGAAGATCGACAATTGCTCGCCGCTCGGCAAATGCCGCGTGAAGCTCCCCTCGATGCCTGGCACGAGCTGGTTGCGAAGACGCACGTTCGCGAACGTGCCGCGCACCATGACCTCGTGGTTGCCACGGCGCGCGCCGTACGAGTTGAAGTCGTTGTAGTCGACCCCATGCTCGATGAGGTAGGTGCCGGCGGGGCTCGTCTTCTTGATGTTGCCGGCGGGCGAGATGTGGTCGGTGGTGATGCTGTCGCCGAGGACCGCGAGGACGCGCGCCTTCGCGATCGACGTGACCGGCAGCGGCGTCTTCGTCATGCCCTCGAAGTACGGCGGGTGCTTCACGTACGTCGACGCGGGCTCCCACTGGTAGAGGTCACCCTCCGGCACGTCGAGCGAGCGCCACTGGTCGTCGCCCTTGAAGACGTCGGCGTAGACGCTCACGAACATCTCGCGCTTGAGCGCGCGTTCGACGGTCTGCTCGATCTCGTTGCGCGACGGCCAGATGTCCTTCAGGTAGACGGGCTTGCCGTCCTTGCCCTCGCCGAGAGGATCGGTCGACAGATCGATGTCGAGCGTGCCGGCGAGCGCGTACGCGACGACCAGCGGCGGTGACGCGAGGTAGTTGGCGCGCACGTCGGCGTGGACGCGGCCCTCGAAGTTGCGGTTGCCCGAGAGGACCGCGCACACCATGAGATTTCCGGCTTCGATCTGCCTCGACACGTCCTCGGGGAGCGGGCCGCTGTTGCCGATGCAGGTGGTGCAGCCGTAGCCGACGAGGTTGAAGCGCTGATCGTCGAGGTACTTGTCGAGGCCGGCGGCGGCGAGGTACTCGGTCACGACCTTCGACCCGGGGGCGAGGCTCGTCTTGACCCACGGCTTCGTGAAGAGGCCTTTTTCTGCGGCTTTTTTGGCGACGAGGCCCGCGGCGATCAGCACCGACGGGTTCGACGTGTTCGTGCAGCTCGTGATCGCGGCGATGACGACGGAGCCGTGCGCGAGCGCGTTCTCGTCGAACTTCGCGGGCGCTACGCCTTTGAGATGCTCGTCGAGCGCGGCCTCGAAGCTCTTCTTGGCGTCGGGGAGGCGCACGCGATCTTGCGGGCGCTTCGGGCCGGCCATGCTCGTCTCGATGGTGCCGAGATCGAGCTCCAGCGTGTCGGTGTAGACGGCGTCCGGCGTGCCGGGGCCGTGGAACATGCCCTGCTCCTTGTAATACGCCTCGACGAGCATGACCTGGTGCTCGGAGCGGCCGCTGAAGCGCAGGTACCGGAGCGTCTCGGCGTCGACCGGGAAGATGCCGCACGTCGCGCCGTACTCGGGCGCCATGTTCGCGATCGTGGCGCGATCGGCGAGCGGCAAGTCTGCGAGGCCGGGCCCGAAGAACTCGACGAACTTTCCGACGACGCCCTTCTTACGGAGCATCTGCGTGACGGTGAGGACGAGATCGGTCGCGGTCGCCCCTTGCGGGAGCTTGCCGTGGAGCTTCATCCCGACCACTTGCGGAATGAGCATGCTGACGGGCTGGCCGAGCATCGCCGCTTCGGCCTCGATTCCTCCCACTCCCCAACCAAGCACGCCCAGGCCGTTGACCATCGTGGTGTGCGAGTCGGTGCCGACGAGCGTGTCGGGGTACGCCTCGAGCTTGTCGTTGGTGAAGACGACGCGCGCGAGGAACTCGATGTTGACCTGGTGCACGATGCCGGTGTCCGGCGGGACGACCTTCAGGTTCTTGAACGCCTTCTGCCCCCACTTGAGGAAGCGGTAGCGCTCCATGTTGCGCGAGAACTCGAGCTCGGCGTTGCGCTTGAGCGAGAGGTTGGTGCCGAAGTCGTCGACCTGCACCGAGTGATCGATGACGAGCTCGACGGGTTGGAGCGGGTTGATCTTCTTCGGATCCCCACCGAGCTTCTTCATCGCCTGGCGCATCGCGGCGAGATCCACGACCGCCGGAACGCCCGTAAAATCCTGGAGAAGGACGCGGCTGGGGGTGAACGCGATCTCTTTGTTCGGCTCGGCGGCGGCGTTCCACTTGGCGACCGCTTCGATGTCCTCCGCGCGAACGGTGCGGCCGTCTTCGGTGCGGAGGAGGTTCTCGAGGAGGATGCGCGTCGAGAACGGGAGGCGGGCGACGTCGGCCCCCTTCACCTTCTGGGCGACGGCATCGAGGCGGTAGATCGTGTAGGTCGTGTCCTCGACCTTGAGCGTGGCCTTGGCGGAGAAACTGTTCGGCATGGCGGAGGCATCCTAGCGCGTCAGAGGGAGGTTTTGACCTCCATGTAGGGCAGGATCCGCCGCGCGGCCAGCGTCGGGTCTACTTGGGCGTCGGCTCGGCGCAGACGTGGTTGATGCAGGTCGACCCGCCGCCGACGTTGCAGCAGTCCGTCGCCTGGTCGCAGTGGTCCCCGTCGCCCGCGCAGGTGCCGCCGGCCTTGCAGACGAGACCGCCGTCGGGGCCGGTGCCGTCGCAAAAGCCGCCGCAGCATTCGGTCCCGGTCGCGCAGCCTTGCCCCTCTGCCCTGCAGGGATCGAGCGCCCAGAAGCCGCGCATGTTGAGCGACGTCTGATCCTGCCCCGGCAAGAGGAACGGCGGGTGGCTCGGGTCCTTTCCTGCGGTCGGGCTCAGATCGATCGCCGCGACCCAGAGCTGCTTCGTCGCCGACGAGGCTCCCTCGAGCGTGTTGCCGTAGGTGCGGCGGCTCGTGAAGACGACCCAGAAATAGCCACCCGACGGGACCGGCGCGAACGTGGGTTCGTAGTTGAAGGAAAGATCGCGTGGGCTCGCTGCGGCGAACGGGTAGCCGTCGCCGTCGAGCTTCGCGAGGCGCGTCCCCTGGTTCGGAGTGACGGCGCTCGCGACGTAGAGATCGCCGGGGCCGTAGCGCGTGTCGAGCGAGCCGCGCTGGTAGACGATCCACTTGGCGTCGGGACTGACCGTCGGCCACGCGATCGCGGCGCCGGCTCCCTGCGGTACGAGCTCGATCGTCGTGCCTGCTTTGGGCGTGGCGAGGGTGAAGTCGAAGACGTTGAGCGAGTTGACGACGCCTGCGCCGCTCACGCCCACGTACGCGAGCTTCGTCCCGTCGGGCGCGAAGTTGGGCATGCCGAGCTGGGTGCCGTCGAGCCCGCTGTTCGGGACGCGCGAGCCGTCCGCGGTGCTCCAGAGGCCGTCGGCTGCGCCGGGCGGCCCGGGCAAGGCCGAAGAATTTTCGACGAGGTATTTGCCGTTCGGCGAGACAGCGGGGTTCGACCAGCTGCGTTTCTGCGCGTCGCCGGGAGACCCGCCGATGTCGTGGATGATCGTGTTCGTGAGCAGATTGTACGAGCCGCCGAAGACGTCTCCGCCGCTCACGATCGTGGAGCCATCGGCCGATACGGTGTGGCACGTCATCGTGCACCCGCCGGGGCCGCTGATCGTCGCTGCGCTGAAATCGTCGGGAGCGCTGGCGCCCGGCTTGATGCGCATGACGCGGCCGAGGTTGTTGGCCCAGTAGTAGATGGTGCCGCGCACGGACGCCGGCGCGATCGTCCAGGCATGCTTCGCGACGACCGTCGCGACGCCGGTGGCGAGTCTATTTACTTGGAGAGTCGTCGCGCCCGACGAAGAGCCGACGAACTTGTCCCAGGTCCCCGGCGCGAAGGCGTAGCGCGACGGCGCGGGCGCCTTCGTGAACGACTCGAGCTCGAACGTCGCGCTCTGGATGTGCACGTAATAGAGATCGTCGGCGCCAGAGCCGTTCCATTGCATCAGCGGCGATGCGAGGCCCCGGGGGAAGACCGTCGCGTCGTAGGGATAGGCCCACTTCACGGTCGGATCGGGCGTGCCTGCGCCCTTGAGCGTGCCCTGGCTCCCGGGGTCGACCGCGCCGGGGTTTTCGACGACGTGGAGCTTCACGATGAGCTGCGCGCTCGCCTTCTGCCCCTTGTAGGTCGCGCCGATCGTGACGACTCCGCCGAGCGTCCCGGTCGACGTGTAGATCCCCGTGCCGGCGATCGTTCCGACCTGCAGGTTCGTCGCGGACCACGGGAGCGCCTCGGTGACGGTGCCCGTGGTGCCATCGGCGAAGTGCCCTACGAGCTTGAACTGCTGCGTCGCCGGGGTACCGAGGTCGACGGCCAGAGTGGCTTGCGGAGGATCGATGGTGAGCGACACGACGGCCTTGTCACCCCCGTCGCCGAAGAGCGATCCGCTCGAGCCGCTGCTGCTTCCGTCGCCCGACGCGTCCGGATCCGAGAACGGCGGACCGAACCCGTCCTTGCCCGACGAGCCGCACGCGACCAGGATCGCGAGGACGAGCGCGAAGGAGAGAGGGAGGAACGGCAGCGAAGAAGGCAAAGGTCGGCGTCGAGCCATGCGCGGCAGTCTGGCACGCTCCAGGCCACAGGCCAGCATCGAACGAGTCTCAGCGAGGAGGATAAGGTGCGACGGGGAGCGGCAACGGCGCCGGCGAGAGAGGCGGAGGCGAGGACGATGGGGGCAGAAGCGAGGCGCGCTGAACGAGGATGGCGTGCGTCGCGGCGACCGAGAACGCCGGCCGCATGAAGAGGTAGAGACCCGGCACGCCCGCCAGCGTTCGCGCGAGGGCGAGGCCCCACGCGGTCCACGGGTCGCGCTCGAACGCGCCGCACACCGGAGCGACCGACCGCGTGGCCCACGAGAGGAAGCGCGCGTAGAGACGCGGCGGAATCCCGACGACCGGAACCTGCCCCGCCGTCGCGAACACACGTACGAACCAAGGGTCGTCGTCGGCGTGCTCTTCCCACGCGATGAAGCTCCCTCCCATCGCGAAGACGGCGAGCCAGTACGCGGTCCACGCGGTCATGAGCGTGAGGTAGATCGCTTCGCCCGCCAGCGGGATCGCCGACGCGACGGCGAGCACGGGCAGCGCGGTGGCGAGCATCAGCGCGCCACGCAGCCGGCGCTTTCCCTTGGTCCAGAGCCAGCGAAAATCGAGGCGGATCCGCGGCGGCCCGGCGAGCGGCTCGGCGACGACCCCGGTCACGTTCGCCGCCATCTGGCTCAGCGCATCGTGGAAGTCCCGCGACAGCGCGATGAGGATCCACTCCAACACGGTGATCGCGGCGTAGCAGGCGGTCGCGAACGCAACGACGTCGGTGACGGACATGTGCCTCCCGCGCTCGCCGAGATCGCTGCGCGCGAGGCCGATGCGTATGCCGACGCCGAGGAGGATCACGAGCTGAACGGCGCTCCACCGAAGCCAGCGCGCGCGGGCCGCCCGATCCCGGAACGTCGCGCGGACGATCCCGAACGGGAGCGCAAAGCCCCAGAGCAGCCGCCTCAGACGGCCGCGATCGTACGGCGGCGCGAGGTGGGCACCTTGCGCGATCTTCGCGGCGTAGCGAGCGTGCCCGAGGAGCTGCACGGCGGGGACTCTACCAAGCGGCGCGGGCGGCTGCCAGATGCGTGAGCAATGCGTGACCAACACTTGACTGAGCAACTATCGCGCCGCACACTGTCAGCCATGACGACCCTCCACGAGTTTCTGGGAATCCGCCGCACCCTCGCCCTTTGGGAGGGACGCGCCGACGCGGAGCTGGGCAGCATCCACGGCATCGGCCTGTCCGACTTCGCGGCGCTCCATCACCTCGCCGAGGCGCCCGGCGGCCGGCTCCGTCGCGTCGACCTCGCGCACCTCCTCGCGCTGACGCCGTCGGGCGTGACGCGCATGCTCGCGCCGCTCGAGCGCCGCGGCATCGTCGAGCGTCAGGCCGACGGGTCCGACGCGCGCGCGACCTACGCAGTGCTCACGCGCAGCGGCAAGGCCCTCGTGCGCGACGCGACGGCGACGATGCAGGGCTTCGCGGAGCGGATCCTCGGCGCCCTCGGCGAACGGGACCGCCAGGCCTTCGCGAAGCTCGCCCAACTGTGATCGAACCGTGCACAACTGGGTGCTTTTCCACCCAGTTGGCGCGAAAAAAAAACTATCGGTGAATGTTCCGTCGATTCTCTGCGACAGACAGATGCGGCCGGCGTCAGTAAGAGCACGGACCACGAAGTGCTCGACGTCGTGCGGGAGTGGAGGAGGGTTTTTGGGCGAGGGGCATGGTGTCCAGCGCCCAAACCGACAAATCCTCCTCCCCTCCCTCGCTGCGTCGAGCGTCGCGTCTTTCTTCCACGCTTGCTTGCTTCAGCCCTTCAGGAGCTTCGCTTCACGCGCCTGCGAAACGGACCGCGCCCCAAAGGGCCGCGAGGAGAACGACCGCGATGCCGAGCATCAGCGCCACGTTCGTGACGAAATACGGGTACCCCATGAGGAGGACGCCCGCGATCATGTGCGGCACGCGCGCCTGCTTTTTTCCGTAGGCGAACGCCACGAAGCCGATCGAGCTCACCAGGAGCGAGGCGAGGAGCGAGTTGGCGTCGAGATCCATTCGTGGATCGTAACACCGCGGCCCCCGCCCGCCATTCCCGGGCGCGTTACGGCGAGACCATCTTCTCGGGGCGCACGTGCTTGTCGAAGTCCTCCGCCGAGAGGAGCTGCAGCTTCACGACCGCCTCCTTGAGCGTGATGTTCTCTTTGTAGGCGGTCTTGGCGACCTTCGCCGCGTTGTCGTAGCCGATGACCTGATTGAGGGCGGTCACGAGCATGAGCGAGTTGGTGAGGTGCTTTGCGATGACGTCGGTGTTCGCCTCGATGCCGACGACGCAGTTGTCGGTGAAGGAGACGCACGCGTCGGCGAGCAGCTTCGCGCTCTCGAGGACGTTGTGGATGATGACCGGCTTGAAGACGTTGAGCTCGAAGTGACCCTGGCTGCCGCTGAACGCCACGGCGGCGTCGTTGCCGAAGACCTGCGCGCAGACCATCGTCATCGCCTCGGCCTGTGTCGGGTTCACCTTGCCCGGCATGATCGAGCTGCCCGGCTCGTTCTCGGGGAGGTGCAGCTCGCCGATGCCGCAGCGCGGGCCGCTGCCCATCAGCCGAATGTCCTGCGCGACCTTGAAGAGCGCCATCGCGAGCGTGCGCATCGACGCGCTCGCCTGCACCATCGCGTCGTGACCGGCGAGCCACGCGTATTTGTTCGGCGCGCTCGTGAAGGGCGCGCCGGTGAGCTTCGCGATCTGCGACGCGACCGTCTCGGCGTATTTGGGGTGCGTGTTGAGGCCGGTGCCTACCGCGCTGCCGCCCAGCGCGAGCGCGTAAATCCCGGGGAGCGACTCGCGGACCTTCTCCTCGCAGAACTCGAGCTGCGCGACGTAGCCGCTGAACTCCTGGCCCAGCGTGAGCGGCGTCGCGTCCATCAAGTGCGTGCGGCCGATCTTGACGATGTCGCGGAACTCGTCGCTCTTCTTCGCGAGCGCGAGGCGCAGCTTGGTGACGGCCGGGAGGAGCGTCTTCTCGATCTCCGTCGCCGCGGCGACGTGCATGACCGTGGGGAACACGTCGTTCGACGACTGGGACCTGTTGACGTCGTCGTTGGCGTGAATGGGGGACTTTTTGCCGAGGCCGACGCCGGCGATCTCGTTCGCGCGGTTCGCGATAACCTCGTTCGCGTTCATGTTGCTCTGGGTGCCGGAGCCGGTCTGCCACACGACGAGCGGGAAGTGGTCGTTCCACTTGCCCTCGATGACCTCGTCGCACGCTTGGGTGATGAGCTTCGTCTTCGCGTCGTCGAGCTTGCCGAGCGCGTGGTTGGCAAGGGCCGCGCCCTTCTTGACGACGCCGAACGCGCGGATCATCGCGGGCGGGAAGCGGTGGCCGCCGATCTTGAAGTTCTGCAGGCTCCGCTGCGTCTGCGCGCCCCAGTAGCGGTCCGACGGGACCTCGACGTTGCCCATGCTGTCCGATTCGACGCGCACGCTCATGTGGACTCCTCCGAGTGCACGGGGTTTAGCGGCGAACCGTGGCCCGTACAAGCGGACGCGGCGGATGGGCTATTTTTTCCGGCTCAGCCGGGCTTCCTGCGCCCGCTCTCGTATTCGCGGCGGGCCTTCGGGTCGCCCACCTTGCGGAAGGCCCACGAGACGCGCTTGAAGATTTGGTAGATGCGCTCGCGGGCGGCGGCGTCGAGGTTCGGATGGAACCGGTCGGGGTGGAACTCGAGGGCCCGTTCGCGGAAGGCGTTCCGGATCTCGTCGCTCGTGGCCTCGGCGGAGACGCGGAGGGTCTGGTAGGCGTCGAGGGTGTAGAGGCGCGACCAGAGGCGCTCGACGTAACGGGCCATCTGCTCGGCGTCGACCGGTGGCGACGACTCGACGTCCGGCGTCAGGGATGGCGGCGATCCGCTGATCGCGGAGCGCGTCGAGTCTCCTTGTGCGACGCGGACCGCCTCCGCGAGCGCGCCGGCATCGGGGGGTATGGCGACGAACGCGTTGGCGCCGAGCGAGCGCGACTCTTCGGCGCCGCGCCGCTCGTCCGCGTACGCGCGATCCGCGAGGATGATGCCGACGGGCGCGGTCCACGCCTCGCGGAGGCGTTGGATCGTCTCGGGGTTCGCGCGGGCGAGCAGCGCTTCGAGCACGACGACGTCGGGGACCACGCCGACCATGCCGGCGAGGGCGTGGGGAATCGCGTCGAACGGGTGAACGTCGGTCCCCTTCGACCCGAGCAGCGACGCGAACAGCGCGCGCGTGACGCTGCTCGCGGAGACGACGCACACGACGAGCGGCGGCGTCACGGCTCGCCCTCGCCGTCGTCACGCGGCGTCGCGGCGAGGCGCTTCTCGCTCTTCGCGACGTCTCCCGCCGACGGCCCCGAGATCTTCAGGCGACGCGACGTCTCGCGCTTCGAGTCGAGATCGAGCGCGGTGACGCAGAGGATGCCGTTGACGTCGACCTCGAAGCTGACCTCGATCTCGATCTGACCGGCCTTCGCGCTGCGCAGATCGGGGACCACGAACTCGCCGAGCCGCGTGTTCTCCGCGGCGTGCGGCGAGTCGCCCTGCAAAAGGACGAAGCGCATGTCGTCCTGGCCGTCGCGCCACGTCGTGAAGCGACGCTTCTCTTCCGTTGGAACGACCGAGTTGCTCTTGAGGAGCCACTCGACGCCGCCGCCGGCGACCGCGATTCCGATCGAGTGCGGGAGGACGTCGACGAGGAGCGACGTGGCCGGCGCGGTCTTGGGCCTGTTGACCCACTGGCCGGTGAGGAGGGCCGCGTGCAGCGACGCGCCGAGGGCGACGGCGTGCATCGGATCGACGTCGCGCCGAGGCGCGCGACCGAAGAACTCGGCGACGGCGGAGGCGACGAGAGGGACCCGCGTAGTGCCGCCGCACAGGACGACGTCGTTCACGTCGGCGAGCTTGACCCCCGCGGCTTGCAGGCATTTGTGGGTGAGCTCGATGGAACGCTCGACGAACGCGTAGGCGACGCCCGCGAGATCGTTGCGCGTCACCTTCATCCGCAGATCGACGGCGCCCGACTCCCCGAAGCCGGCCTCCTCGATCGTCACCATCGTGTGCTCGACGTCGGCGAGCTCGCACTTGGCGCGCTCGGTCGCGAAGAGGAGGCGCTGCCACTCGGCCTGCGAGCGGCGCAGATCGATGCGCTGCTCGCGGCGGAAGCGATCGGCGATCTGTCCGGCGAGCGCCACGTCGACGTCGTCGCCGCCCAAGAACGCGTCGCCCGCGGTGGAGAGGACGCGGTAGACGCCACCTTTGATCTCCACGAGCGAGATGTCGAATGTACCGCCGCCGAAGTCGTAGACCGCGACGATGCCGTCCTTCTTGCCGTCGAAGCCGAAGGCAAGCGCGGCGGCGGTCGGCTCGTTCACGATGCGTAAAACGTCGAGGCCGGCGACCTTCCCGGCGACGCGTGTGTATTCGCGCTGCGCGTCGTTGAAGTTCGCCGGCACGGTGATCACCGCCTGGAGCGGCGCGGGGCCGAACTGCCGGCGCGCGCGCGACGCGATCGCGTGGAGGATCATCGCGCTCACTTCGACGACCGAGTAAACGTGGCCGCTGCGCGTGTGGACCGCGACCTGGCCGTTCTCGTCCTGCACGATCTCGTAGGGGAGCGACGCGCGCGCGGCACGGACCGCGGGCTCGGTGAAGGAGCGGCCGATGAGGCGCTTGACCGAATAGACCGTGTCGTGAGGCGCATCGACGAGCTTGGCGCGCGCCTCGTGACCGACGAGCGTGACGCCGGACTCGGGGAACGACACCACGCTCGGCATCGTGCTGCGCTTCTGCGCGTCGAGGAGCACGGTCGGCATGCCCGACACGATGGCGGCGACGGCGGAGTTCGTCGTCCCCAGGTCGATCCCGATCGTCGTCGCCCCCTTGGCCATTCGACGCGAATCCTACACTACCGGCGAGTCGCCGCGCGGATGCCTTCACGTTGCCTTCAGGTCCACCTTTAGGTCCCCTGCAGGAGCGCGTTCAGGCGGCGTTGGACGTCGACGGGGCTCTTGGAGGCCCGCTTTTTCACGGCGTCGCGCCCTTTCGTCCCGCCAATCGCGAGGAGAGAGCGCGCCAGCGTCTCGACCACCATCGGGGCTTCGCGCGGAAGAGGCGCGGCCCCCGTGAGACGCGCCACCACCCCGCGGGCGCGCGGCGCGAGTGCGGTGGTGAGGACCGCGATCGCCTCGGCCCGCGCTTCCGGGATCGCGTCTGCGAGGAGCGCGGCGGCCACGGCGCAAGTGTTGTCCCCGCCCGGCGCTGTGCCATCCAGAAATTTTTCGGCGCGGCGCACTACGTCGATGTCGATCGCCCCTACCTTGCGGAGCCCCGTGAGCGCCGCGACGCGCACCGACTCGTCGCCGTCGTCGAGCACGCCGAACAGCACCGAGCGGGCTTTGGTGCCCCACGGCGACGCGAGCGCCGTCGCGGCGGCGCGGCGGACGCTCGGCGATTTGTGGCGGAGGAGCTGCGCGACCAGCATCCCGAGTCGCTCGTCGGACAGCTCGGGGAGGGAGCGCAGCACGTCTTCGGCGAGCGCGGCGTCGTCCTCGCCGGGCGGCGTGCCCACCAGGCGCTCGACGAGCGATCCGAGCGGCACCACGGCAGGCGGCCCGATCTCTTTCATCGCCTCGACGAACCGCATGCGCACGAGCTCGCCACCGCGCGCGCGCACGTTGCAGAGCGCGCGCGCCCCCGCTCGACCACAGCCGACCAGGATGCCCTGCGCAGGATCGCGCGTCGCGCCGGCCCCCGACAAGAGGAGGACCGCGACCGGATCGAGGACATCGGCGTCGGCGATCGAGTCGAGCGCGCGCGCCGCGAGCCCCTCTCGCGTGTCGTCTCCCGGCGGCGCGCCGCGCGCGTGTCGTTGCTGGAGCCGCACCACGATCGCGAACAGCGGCCCGACCGCCGCGCGACGCGCGAGCACCCGCATCGCCCGCGCGAGGGTCGCCGCGTCACGCGCGTACCGGGCGACGTCGTACACCGAGTCCAGCTCGCGCAGGATCGGCTCCGGATCGATAGCGAGCTGCTCGGCCTGCTGCTCGGCGAGCACCCACAGCTGGACGTCCTCCGGGAGCTCGGGGAACGACAGCACGGCGCGCGAATGCAGCTCGCGGAGCACCTCGTCCGACTCGATCGTACGCTCGCGTACGAAGCGCGCGCCGACGATTTGCATCAGCTGCCGGACGCTCGTTCCCGCCGACGGGGCGACCAACGCGGCGGGAGAGGCGCCCGTGGCCTGCCGCTCCATCTCCGCGAGGAGGAGGCCCGCGGTGCGCAGCAGCATCGGGTGCGCGAGCGAGCCGACGAGGAGTACCGGGATCTCGATCGCCGGCAGCTCCGCGCCAGCGCCCACGCGCTCGGAGAAGAGATCCCAGTTCATGAGGAGGAGCTTCACCTGCTCCGGCGTCTTCAGGGTGCGCATGACGTCCGACGTCAACGCGGTCCGCAGCTTTCGTCGTCGCTCGGGATCGGCGCCGCGCACCATCTTGGGGACGGCCTCCAGATCCCGCGCGATGCGCGACACGCAGAGCATGACCTGCCACGGCAGCCGCCGCTCTCGCCCCAGCATGTCGGACACGAAGAGGATCGACACCCGCGTGAGGCCGCGCGACGCGAATTCGGTGTGCAGGTCGTTGGGCGGAATTTCTGGCCCGCTCAGCAGCTCGATGGCGTCTCCCAGCTCCCGTTCGTCGACGCCCTCCTTGAACGTCAAGGAGACGAGGCCGCGGCGAGAGAACACCTCGCCGAGCCGCTGCGCGCAGCCCGATCCGACGCCGCCCGGCGCCGCTTTGACGAGATCCATGTTCTCGCCCACCCCGGTCATCACGACGAGCTCGTGGGAGTCGCGATCGCGACGCGCGAACGTGATCTCGCTGCGCCGCGCGAGCGGCTGCCCCATCACGGCAGAGAGCTGCGCCAGCGAGCGCGCAAACTCCGGGTGCGCACGCTCGTAGTACGTCGTGCGCGCGACGGCGGCGGTCACCGCGCCGAGGAACTCCGAGAAGCCCACCGTCGGATCGGTCAGCGGCTCGGGCGGCGGCCCCGCGTCGGCGGACGGCGGCGCGCTCTTGGTCTCCGGCGACGCGTTCGCATCGAGCACCACTGCTGCCGGCGGCTCGTCCATGCTTCGTTGAGGAGGCGTCGTCTCGTCCTCGTCCAGAGTCGGGGGAGGGAGCGTGACCGGAGATTTGCGCGGCGAGGACGGCGACTGCGGAAAGGCCGGGGCGCGCTGCGGAGGCAGCGTGAGCGTCGGCTCCGCGAGCTCGGCGGGGAGGCGGACGAGCGCGGGGGTGGGCGTCGCGTCCTCGTCCTCTTCGCGCGGAATCGGCGGGGCGACCGTCGATTTTAGACCCGCGCGCATCTCGCCGGATTTGCCGAGGAGCGCGCGCAGGTCGGCGCGGAGCTCGCGCACGTTGTCTTGACGCGCGCCTGGATTTTTGGAGAGCGCGCGCAAGATGACGAGCTCGAGCCGCTTGTCGATCTTGGGGTTCACTTCGGAGGGAGGACGCGGCGCGTCGGAGACGTGCGCGACCAGGATCGCCACTGGCGTCGCGCCCGTGAACGGCACCACGCCGGTCGCCAGCTCGTAGAGGAGGACACCGCACGCGTAGATGTCGCTGCGGGCGTCGACCCGCTCCCCGCGCGCCACCTCCGGCGCCATGTACTCCGGCGTGCCGGTGACGCTCGTGCCGCCCGACGACAGGTATTCGGGCGCACCGTCCACGTCGACCTTCTGTACCGCCGCGATGCCGAAGTCGCAGACCTTCAGCAGCTCCTTCATGTCGCCGTCGTCGTTCTTCCGTCGAACGAGGACGACGTTCTCCGGCTTGATGTCGCGGTGGATGATGCCCGCGTCGTGCGCCGCCGCGAGCGCGCCCGTGAGCTGGTTCATCAGCTCCACGATGCGCTTCAAGGACAGCGGTCGACTGTGGTTGAGCGCGTCACGCAGCGTCTTGCCTTCGAGGAGCTCCATCACGATGTAGAGCATCCCGTCGGGCTCTTCACCGTAGTCGAGCACCTGCGCGACGTTCGGGTGATCGAGCTTGCTGGCGGCGAGCGCCTCGCGCTGGAACCGCGACGCGAAGTCCTGATCGCGCTCCATGAGGGCTTGGAGGATCTTGATCGCGACGGGCCGGTCGAGCGTGCGGTGGCGCCCGCGGTACACCTTTCCGTAGGCTCCGACGCCGATGGCCGACTCGATCTCGTACTTGCCGTTCGCGATCACGAAGCCGAGCAGCGGATCGGCGCGCGCGTCCGGCAAGGTTCGCTCGTCCCGATCGGGCCGCGACCCGCGCGAGGGCGGCGGCTTCGTGGCGCGCGCGGGCGGCTTGGTGGCGCGCGGCCGAACCGAGCGCGGCGGCGGGCGCGTCGTCCTCTTCTGAGGTCCCACCAACTTCTGGAGCATGGGGATCTGCTCGTTCCGCGTCGGCGAGAGCTTCAGCGGATGGAGGCCGCCGGTCTCGTCGCCTGCGGGGACCGCGTTGAGCACGATCGGCTCGGGCAGACCCGGCGCGTGGACGACGAGCGCGTGCTTCTCCCGGGAGAGCGGCGGATCCTCGAGCGGGACGAGGGCGACCCGACCGCGGAGCGCCGCGTCGGCGACGGACTGGACCTCGACGAGGTCGAGCAGCCGCGCGACGAGCAAAAGCGGGATCTCGTCCACCACAGCATCTTACCCAAATTCGGGGGCAACGGCCTCAGCGCGCTGCGTCGAGCGCCTCGGGTAGGCGCGACAGAGCGCCGCGAACCGCGCTCTTCATCACCGCGTGCTCGAGCAACTCGGCGAAGCGCTCTTCGTTCTCGGCGCGCGCGCGCCCTTCCAGCACGGCGACGATCGCGCCCTTGCGCTTGTCGCGAACGGTCGCCGTGACGACGCACGCGATGCTGGTCTTCTTGTCCGCCGACGCCGCGCGTTCCATCCGCACAAGCGACACGCTCAAGATCGCCGGCCGCGGCTTCGCGCGCCCCGCCATGTCGACGGCCGGAAGCTCTTGCTCGACGACGGAGCGAAGCTCCAGCGGGAGATCGATCCCTTCGCGCGTCACCTCGCTCGTCACCTCGCCGACGACGATCGGCGGTGACGGCGCAGCGCCGACGTTCCATGCGAGGAGCAGCGAGGCCACTACGATCCAAGAGGTTCGGCGCATCGTCTCTCTTCCGCTATCGGAAGCCCGGCCAACCGGCCAAGTTCGGCGCCAACTCCGTCGATGCCGCTACTTCAGCGTGCGCACGTAGTCGGCGAGCGGTCCGAGCTCCTCGTCTTTGATCACGCCCTCCCACGCGGGCATCTTCGCGTTCGGGACGACGCTCTCGGGCTTCTTGATGAACGCCGTCAGGAGCTCGTTCGTCGGGAACTTCACGCCGGCCTGCCGCAGATCGCAGACGCCGACGCCGTTGTCCCCGTGGCACGAGTCGCAGCGATACTTGTAGTAGGTCGCCTGCCCTCCCGTCAGATCGGTCCGCGGCTGCGCCTCCGCCGGCGGTCGCCGGTTCGTGAGCTTGGGGACGGTCTTGAGGTACGCGTAGATCGAGTTGAGCTCGTCCTCGGTGAGCTGCACGTACTTCGGCATCGGATAGAGGACCGGCGAGTCGTCGGGCCGGAATCCGCCTTGCATGGCGCGACGGAACTGCGCGTCGTTCCATTTGCCGATGCCCGTCGCCTCCTCCATCGTGATGTTCGGCGAGTAGATCTTCTTGCCGCTCAGCTCGAGGAGCATGTTGCCGCCGCCCATGTACCCGTCGCTCGTCTCCGGCGGTTGGCGGTTCGATTTGAAGTCCTTCGAGTGGCACTGGTAGCACTCGAGGTTGTCCGCGAGGTACTTGCCGTAGGCGAGCTTGTCGCCGCTCGACGGCGCGACGATCGCCTGCTTCGGGAACGGCTTGGGCTTGAACGCGACGAGGCAGAGGAACTTCATGAGGAAGGTCGGCTCCGAATCTCGATCGTCCACGTCGGCGGCCACCACCGCGGGATCGTCGGAGCGCAGGAACGCGATGATCGACGCGAGATCCTCGTCCGACAAACCGGTGAGCTTCGGCATCGGCGGCGGCACGTAGCGACCCGTTCGGCCGACGCCGGTGCGAATCAAATACGCGATCTCGCCGTCGGTCCATTTGCCGATGCCCTTGTCGGGGTGCTGCGTGATGTTCTTCGCATAGAGCGGGCCGAACTCCGGCGGCGCGTCGACCATGAGCTTGCCGCTGAGGCGCTGCGTCGTCGGATCGGCGTGGCACTCCGTGCAGAGCAGCGCCGCCCACTTCTTTCCGCGCGCGACGCGCTCCGGCGTGACCTCGACCTTCAGCTCGACGCGCTCGAGCGGGTAGCTCGGGATGCCGCGGATCTCGATGAAGAGGAACCCGCCGAAGAGCACCACGGCGACCGCGGCCAAGACGACAATCACCCACCTCAAGATTCGTTTGCGCCTGGTCATGCGCCGGTCAATCTACGCTCGAGGTTGGCCCGGTGGGACCCCTTTCCGGTGAAAGGCGCTATCGTGAAGGCCACTCTCGGACAAGGACCACAGGTAGGGCGATGACCAACCTTCTCGATCAGCTCAAGACGATGACCGTCGTCGTCAGTGACACCGGCGACATCAACGCCATCCAGAAATTCCGGCCGCGCGACTCGACCACCAACCCGTCGCTCATCGCGTCTGCCGCGCAGCTGCCCGCTTACGCCAAGCTCGTCGACGACGCCCTCGGCTGGGCCAAGAAGGCCGGCGACGCGGGCGACGCGACCGAGGCCATCGTCAAGCGTGCGATCGATCGCCTCGCGGTCGAGTTCGGCCTGAAGATCCTGGAGATCGTGCCGGGCCGCGTCTCGACCGAGGTCGACGCGCGCCTCTCGTACGACACCGAAGGCAGCGTGGCGAAGGCGCGCCAACTCATCGGGCAATACGAAGCCGCGGGCGCGAAGAGGGAGCGCATCCTCATCAAGCTCGCGTCGACCTGGGAGGGCATCAAGGCCGCCGAGATCCTCGAAAAGGAGGGGATCCACTGCAACATGACCCTCCTCTTCGGGCTCCATCAGGCGATCGCGTGCGCCGAAGCGAAGGCCACGCTCATCTCGCCGTTCGTCGGCCGCATCCTCGATTGGTACAAGAAGGAGACGAAGAAGGACTACGCGCCGCACGAGGATCCGGGCGTCGTCAGCGTCACCGTCATCTACAACTACTTCAAGCGCCACGGTCACAAGACCGAGGTGATGGGCGCGAGCTTCCGCAACATCGGTGAGATCATCGAGCTCGCGGGCTGCGATCTCCTCACGATCGCGCCGCCGCTCCTCGCCGAGCTCGAAGGCAAGGAAGACCCGCTGATCCGCAAGCTCGATCCCGTCGCCGCGAAGACGATGCCTATCGAGCGGATCGCGATGGACGAGAAGACGTTCCGCGCGATGCACGAGAAGGATCGCATGGCGAAGGACAAGCTGGACGAGGGCATCGCCGGCTTCAGCAAGGCGCTCGTGTCGCTCGAGCAGCAGCTCGCCGCGCGCCTCGACGCCCTCGGCAAAGCCTGAAAGGGCCACCCCCGTGCGCCGCCTCCGCCGACTTTTCATGGGTGGAGCGGCCCTCGCGGGGGCCGCGGTGGGCCTCGCCGTCGGCTGCGCGGCGCGCGGCACGACGACTCCTGGGTTCGGCGTGGACGACGCCGGGCTCGACGCGGCGACGGGACCGGTAGACGGAGGCGTGTTCGCACCCGCCGACGACGCGAACTCGATCCTCGGCGCCGCCTGCGCGACCGCGAAGGCGCCGATCCAACGCGATCCCATCTACATGCTCGTGGTGCTCGACGGCTCGGGCAGCATGAAGGAAGACCTGAAGTGGCGAGCGATCGTGCCCGCGCTCGAGGGGTTCATCGACGGGCTCGCTAGCACGAAGGACAAATCGTTCGGTCTCGGGCTCACCATCTTCAGTGACACGAGCGATCCGGTGGGCGACGGCGGCGTGTACGACAAGGCAAACGTCCCCATCGCGTACGTCGACGACGCGCAGGTCGCGGCGCTCAAGCAGCGGCTCGATCTCGCGCAGCCGAGCGGCCAGACGCCGACCTTCGCTGTGATGAGCGGTCAATACGCGTTCCTCGAGAAGTACGCGCCGACGCCGCCGCTCATGACCGAGCGCGGGCACAAGGTGCTCGTCCTCATGACCGACGGCATCCCCTCGCCCGATCCGGCGACGCAGCAGCCCAAGTGCATCCAGGCTGCGAAGGACGAATTCGCATTGGCCGCGCCCGCCGGTCCGATCACGACGCTCGCGGTCGGCATCGGTCACACGTTTCCGCTCGACCAGCAGGTCTACGATCCGCTCTTCATGGCGCAGCTCGCCCTGGCGGGCGGCGCGCCGAACCAGCCATGCGCGCCGTACGAGACGAAGTACGCAGACAACATGTGCCACTTTCAGATCACGCCGGTGTCGAGCCCCGATCCGACGCAGCTCGAGCTGGCCATGATGATCGCGTTCGACAAGATCCGCGCGACCGTGACGTCGTGCGATCTCATGCTCGACAAGAGCGGCGTCGTCGATCCGGCGCTCGTCAACGTCGTGTTCACCGACGCGCACAACACGCAGCATGTCGTGCCGGAGGATCCGAAGGACGGCTGGACGTACGACGATCCGAAGGCGCCGACCAAGGTCATCCTCCACGGGCAGTCGTGCGCCGATCTGAAGGGCAACCCCAGCGGCGACGTCGAGGTCGTGCTGGGGTGCAAGACGATCGTGAAGTGACATGACGTACGCCGTGGCGATCCTGGAGCTCGCGGCGGCGGGCGACGCGACGGCGGGGGTCGCACAGGTCCTCGGGAAGGCGCCGTACGACGTTCGACTGGAGCTCGCGGCGGGAACGCCGGCGCTCGTACTGACGACCACGGAGATGCCGCGCGCAGCCGACGTCGCCGCAAAGCTGCGCGCGCTCGGTCACGCCGTCCTCGCCTTCGACACCGCGAAGGTCGTGTCGAGCGACGACATGATCTCGATGAAGCGGTTCCGATTCGATCCCGACGGTCTGGGGGTCGACGATCGTCCCGGTGAAAAATTGCCGTACGACGAAGTGTGGGCCCTCGTGCGCGCGGCGCACCGCTTCGACTCTGACACGCGCGAGGCGGTGAAGAGCAAGCAGTTCTCACCCATGCGCGCGATCGCGACCGGCGGCCTCATGATGACGAAGGGCGTGGAGAAAGAGACACGCAGCGTCGTCCGCGAGAAATCGGGCGTGCTGTACCTGTTCCGCCGCACCGGAAGGACCCCCTGGATCTTGCGGGAAACCGGCACGAGCTACGCCGCGCTCGGAGGCGCCCGAGGCCACTCGCAGGTCCTGAATTTCGGCACCACGGTGCAGATGCTGCGCGCGCGCATGCCGAACGCGCCCTACGACGATCGGCTGCTCACGATGAAGCGCATTCGGCAGGGAGAGGCGATCGCGAGGCCCGGAATCTCGGTCGAGTCGTCCACCGTTCCGTGGACGGATCTCCTCGCCCACGTGGTCGCTTACTCGGTCTCGCAGCGCGGAGGCGGCCCGGATCGAACGTAACGTCACGTGACATCGATGCGCGACGCGTGCAGGATTGGCGTCGAGGAGTGAGCGTGCGGAACGACGGCCTCGAAGATCTGCGGATCGGCGATCTGATGACGTTCCTGGCGGTGCGCCGCACGGGCTCCATCACGGCCGCAGCCCGGGAGCTGCGGGTGACGCCGTCACAAGTGTCCAAGGCGATCGCGCGGCTCGAGGATCACCTCGAGATGCGCCTGCTCGCGCGCAGCTCGCGCGGGGTCACCTTGAGCGAGTCGGGCCGAAAGATCGTCCCCAACGTGGAGGCGGCCGTCGACAAGCTGCGGACGATGAGGCGACCGTCGCCGCAAGCGGGGCTGGAGCTCACCGTTGCGGCGCCGTCGTACCTCATCGCGGTCTTCGCGCCGACGATCGCGGGATCCATCCCGTCGGTGCGCGTACGTTGCCTCGAAATGCCGCCGGCCCTCGTTCGCGCGTACGCGGCGGACAACATCTTCGACTTGGCCATCTTCCCCAGCGGCGGCGATCGGCTGCCGCTCTCGTGGAACGTCGCGCCGATCGGAGAGCTCCGGAAGATGCTCTTCGCGCCGCCGGCCCTCGCACGAAAGCTGGGGACCTTGCCGGTGCAGGTCGACGCGCTGCGCGACGTACCGTGGGTTTGCCCGATTTCGAGCAGCGACGGGCGCTTCGTCGCGATCGACGACGACTGCCCGCTCGGCATGTCGCAACGGCGCCTGGGGCACGAGGCGCAGACGATCGGGCTCGCGCTGGAGCTCGCCGCGCGCACCGAGCAGCTGGTCTTTGGGCCTGTCGTAGCGGCGCGCCGCTTCGTGGACGCCGGGCGCCTCGTCCCCATCCGCGTCGCGGGGTGGGACGTTCGCGAGCCGCTCCACCTCGCGTGCAACGCCGATCGCGTCTTGTCGCGCGTCCAAGCGGCCATCGCAAAGGCCGTGCACATGACGCTCGAGGATCTCGATCCGGCCGCCCCCGCCCCGACGGGGACTGGACACGAGACGGCACGATCACCATGACCGTACCGTCTCTTGTCCCACGAGCGTCGCGACCCAGCAGCGCTCGCAGGTCGGATTCTGCCGCGCGACCACGCGGTTGAGAATGGCAGACGGAACGAACGGGCATTTCTCGATCGGAAAACGCGGCGCGTCACGGCTCCTCGCCGAACGCTGACGCTCTACTTTTGCCGTAGCAGCGTCGCGCGGGTGAGACCATCGTCCCCGAAGCGCGCGGAGACGTCGTTCACGAGCTCCTCGAGCTTGCGTCGCTTCGAGCGCGCGGGATCTGCGAAGAGCGTCGGCCCCGGCGCGACGTCGGAGAGCTCGCTCATCGACACGCCGACGAGCCGCACGCGCTCGCCGTCGAGCGGAAAGCGATCGAGGGTCGACCGCGCAGCTTCGTAGATCGACTGCGTGTCGCTGACCGCCTCGCCCAGGCTCACGCGCCGCGTGAGGAGCGTGAAATCGGCGTATTTCAGCTTCACCGTGACGACGCGTCCCCAATAGCCCTCGCGGACCATGCGCTGCGCGACGTGCGACGTGCGATCGAGGAGGCTCTTCTCGACGGCCTCGCGCGTCACGAGATCGTACTCGTGGGTCTCCTCGGAGCCGACCGACTTGGGAGCCACGTCCGGGACGACGTCGCGATCGTCGTCGCCGCGCGCGAGCTGGTGCACCTCGCGGCCCCAGCTGCCGAGGAGCGCTTCGAGGCGCTTGGGATCGGCCCGCGCGAGATCGCCGATGGTGCGGAGCCCAGCCTCGTGCAGGCGCGGCGCAGTCTTCTTCCCGACGCCCCACATGCGCTCGATCGGCAGCGGCGCGAGGAACGACGCTTCTTCTCCAACGGGAACGACGACGAGCGCGTCGGGCTTCTTCAGGTCGCTGGCGACTTTGGCGACGAACTTCGAGCTCGCGACGCCGGCCGACGCGACGAGGCCGGTCTCACGGCGGATCGCGTCCTTGATCTGACGCGCGATTGCGGCGCCGTCGCCGAAGAGCGACTGGCTGCGTGTCACGTCGAGGAACGCCTCGTCGAGGCTGAGCCCCTCCACCAGCGGCGTGAAGCGCCCGAAAATCTCGAAGACGATGCCGCTCACCTCGGCGTAGCGCGCCATGCGCGGTGAGACCACGATCGCCTGCGGGCACAAGCGCATCGCCTCGCCCATCGACATCGCGCTACGCACACCAAAAGGACGCGCCTCGTACGACGCCGCGGTCACGACGCCGCGGCGCGAGGGACCGCCGACGATGACCGGCTTGCCACGCAGGCTCGGCGTGTCGTTCTGCTCGACGGACGCATAGAAGGCGTCCATGTCGATGTGGAGGATGTGCCGCACGACAGGGGACAATGTAGCCGGGAACGCGCCCCTCGGCCGGCGCGTTTCCATCATCGAGATGCCTACGCGGTATGCTGACCGGCGGATGAAGCGCGCGACGACGAGGAAGCTCGGTCTCTTCGTGCTGGTGGCGGGGCTGGTGCTCCTCTTTCGGCCGGCCGGCGCACACATGCGCGCGGCGTCGTTGCTCACACGGTTCCAGGCGCCGCAAGATCATGGAATGGTGGCGCGTTACGGAGCGCACGACGTCGCCGAGCGCCTTCTGCCCTTCAAGAACGCTGACGGCGTGACCGTGCCGGCGCGCGTCTACGCGCCGAGCGACCTCCCCGACGCCCCCGGCATCGTCCTCGTTCACGGCGTGCATCACACCGGCGTCGAGGAGCCGCGCCTCGTCCGTTTCGCGCGCACGATCGCCGCTACCGGCGTCGTGGTGATGACGCCGGAGATCGCGGAGCTTCGCGACTACCACGTGGACATCAAGTCGATCGACACGATCGGCGCCGCCGTGCACGTCCTCCGCGGCGAGGTCCACAGGAAGACCGTCGGCGTGATGGGCCTCTCCTTCGGCGGCGGTCTGTCGCTCCTCGCGGCGTCCGATCCGCGCTTCGCGGACGACGTCGGCTTCGTCGTCGCGGTCGGCGCGCACGACGATCTGACGCGCGTTTCGCATTTCTTCGCGACGAGCGAGATCGCCGATCCCGACGGCAAGCCGCAGCCCATCAAGGCCCACGAGTACGGGCCGCTCGTCCTCGTCTACTCGCACATCGAGGATTTCTTCCCGCAGGAAGACGTGCCGGCGGCCCGCGACGCGCTCCGCCTTTGGCTCTGGGAGGAGCGCGACGCGGCGCGCGCCAAGCTGCCGGCGCTCGGGCCGGTCGCGCGCGAGAAGATGGATCGGCTCTTTTCCGGCAAGATCGACTCGATCTCGAAAGAGATCCTGACCGAGCTGGCGAGCCACGAAGCGGAGGCGGCCCGCGTCTCTCCGCACGGCCACATGGGCGGCCTCCGCGTGCCGGTGTTCTTGCTGCACGGCGCGGGCGATACGGTCATCCCCGCGAGCGAAACGCTGTGGCTCGCCAAAGACGTGCCCGCCGGTCTCGCCAAGGACGTGCTCGTGAGCCCTGCGATCCAACACGTCGAGCTCGAGGGAGAGCCGACGACGATGGACAAGTGGGCGCTCGTCCACTTCATGGCCGATGTCCTCGCCGAAGCCGAGCGCGCAGGCTCCTGACAGTTTCTACCGTGACTCGCGCGAATCCCAATGCGCGCGACGATCGAGGAAGCGCGTCATCGCAGGGAGCACGACGTCGGGGCGCTCGAGCATCGAGAAGTGACCGGAGCGGACCAGCGCGATGTGCTCCGCGTTGGGCATGCGCCGCGCCATCTCGCGGCTCTGGTAGGCCGGAGTGAGCGCGTCGAACATCCCGCTGACGATGAGGGCCGGCTGACGGATCTGCGGCAGCACATGGTAAACGGAGTGCGCGTCGAGCTCCTGGAAGAGGCGGAGGAAGTTCACGAAGCTCGGCCCCAGGACGTCGTCCATGTAGAGGCCGATCAGCGGCGCGAGATCCTTTGCGCGCGAGCCCGTCGTGAGCGCGAGCATCGCGAACGTGGGAATTTGCCCGAAGCGGCTCACCGACGCGAGCGATCTCGCGAGCTGGGGGCGGCTCTGGAGGTACTCGAGCGTGGCGTGCAGGCGCTTCGGCAAGAACGGGATGGAGAAGAGCGGTTGAAACCCCGTCGAGAGGACGTGGCCGTACGTGCCGTTCAGGAGGACGAGGCCGGCGACGCGCTCGCCAAACGTCGCGGCGACGTCGAGGGAGACCTGGACGCCCATGCTCCACCCGACGAAGACCGCGCGATCGATCTTCTCGGCGTCGAGGATCGCGCGCGCGTCGTCGGAGTGGTGCGCCACCGAGAGCTGGCGGCGTGACGCGGGTGACTCCGACGCGAAGAGGCCGCGGTAGTCCCACGTGACGATGCGGTAGCCGCGCCAGAACTCGTCGAGGAGCGGTTTCCACGCGTAGAGGCGGCCGCCGAGGCCGTTCGCGAGCATCAGCGTCTTGTTGCCGCGGCCGAGGACCTCGTACGCGATGCCCGTCCCGTCGGACGCCGTCGCGCGCTTGCTCTCGAGCGTCGAGCTCCAGGGGCCCACGATCACCCCCGTACGCTATCATCGTGCGGCGAGCATCACCACGACGCGCGCGACAGATCATGTGCGATACCGCCGTCCACGTCACGCCGCGCGGCGTGCTCTTCGCGAAGAGCTCCGACCGCGATCCCAACGAGGCCCAGCAGCTCGAATGGCACGGCCCCCTTCGTCACCCGGAAGGCGCGCGGCTGCGCTGCACGTGGATCGAGATTCCGCAGGTCGCCGCCACGCATGGCGTGCTCCTCAGCCGCCCCTTTTGGATGTGGGGCGCGGAGATCGGCGCGAACGATCGCGGCGTCGTCATCGGCAACGAAGCGGTCTTCACGCGCGGGCGGTACGAGAAGGTCGGCCTCACGGGCATGGACCTGCTCCGCCTCGCGCTCGAGCGCGCGGCGACCGCCGACGAGGCCGTGCACACGATCGTGACGCTCCTCCAGAGGCACGGTCAGGGCGGCGGGTGCGGGCACGAAGATCGCTCGTTCACCTACCACAACAGCTTCCTCGTGGCAGATCGGCGCGGCGCGATCGTGCTCGAGACGAGCGGGCGCTCGTTCGCGACGGAGCGCGTCGTGCGCGGCGCGCGCAGCGTCTCCAACGGGCTCACGATCCGGGGCTTCGCGGCCGTGCAATCGTCGTGGCTCGCGACGCGCGTCTCCGAGTGCGCGACACGGCGCGCGCGCACCGAGGCGCACGCGGCGCGGGCGAACGGACCCGCCGACATGATGCGCTTGCTCCGGGATCACGGCGACCGCGCGTGGCCCGAGTATCGGCTCCTCAACGGGGCGATGCGTGCACCATGCATTCATGCGGGAGGCGCGATCGTGTCGGCGCAGACCACGGCGTCGTGGGTCGCGGAGCTCTCCGAGGAGGGTGTTCGTCATTGGGCGACCGGCACCGCCGCGCCGTGCGTGGGGCTCTTCAAGCCGGTGCGCGTCGAGGAGCCGCTCGCTCTAGGCCCGCTCGCGACCGACGTGCCGGACGCCGCGAGCCTCTTCTGGCGCCACGAGCGACTGCACCGACGCGTTCTCCGCGATCCCGCGAGGCTCGCTCCTCTCTTCCTCGCGGAGCGCGACGCCGTCGAAGCGCGCTGGCTCGCGTCGCCGCCGGAGCCGCGAGAAGCCTGGGCGGAGGGCGATCGATTGCTGTCGAAATGGACCGCGGTCGTCGAAGCCTCGGACGGCGTGCGCGACGTTCGGCCTGCGTGGACGCGGCGCTATTGGCGTGCGCGCGAGCGCGGTCTCTTCACGCCGGCGTGAGTCGGGGCTTTTCGATGAGGAGCGCGGCGGAGGCGGCCGCTCCCAACGCGAGCGCCGCGCAGATCCCCATCACCTCGCGAAAGCCCGCCAAGAATACCGTAGGGTCGCGCTCGGGGCGGGCGACGAGGCCCAGCGCCGCGATCGCGATCAGCCCCGCCGTTCGCGCGACGGCGTTGTTGACGCCGGACGCGATGCCCGCGCGCTCCTTCCCGGCGGTGGACATCGCGGCGGTCGTGAGCGGCGCCACCGTGATCGTCATCCCCACCGCGAGCGTCACCACCGCCGGAAAGAACGTCGACAGGTAGCCGCCCGTCGCGCCGGGGAGCGCGAAGAGGACGAATCCTACGGCCGCCACGAGCGGTCCTGCGATGAGGAGCGGTCGCGCCCCGTACCGATCCGCCGTCGCGCCGGCGATCCGCGACCCGAAGAACATGATCACGACGAACGGAAGGAACGCCGCGCCCGCCGCCGTCGGCGAGTAGCCGTGCACTTCGATGAGACAGAACGGGAGGAAGAAGAGGAGCCCTCCGAGCGCCGCGTAGAGGAGAAACGTGAGGACGTTGGCGCCGCGGAACGTGCGCGCACGAAAGAGGGCGAGCGGGAGCATCGGCGCGGGACTCCTCGCCTCCACGACGACGAACGCCGCGAGGAGGAGCCCACCCGCCGCCTCCGCCGCGACGACCTGAGCGGACAGACCCGCTGCGCCCGAGCGAATCAGGCCGTACACGATCGCCCCGAGGCCGAGCGTCGCGAGGAGGGCGCCCCATGGATCGAGCTTCGCGTCCTTGCCGTGCGTCTCGGGAACGCGAAACTGGCAGATCGCGACCACCGCGATCGCGATCGGCACGTTGAGGAAGAACACCCAACGCCACGACGCATGCTCCGCGAGCCAGCCGCCGGCGAGGGGCCCGATCGCCGACATCACCGCGGTGAACGACGACCACGTTCCGATGGCCTTGCCGCGCCGATCGTCCGCGAACGACGCGCCGATCAGCGCGAGGCTCCCCGGCGTCAAGAGCGCGCTTCCGGCGCCTTGCACGGCGCGCGCGACGATCAGGTGAGTCGGGCTCGCCGCGAGCCCGCAGGCCATCGACGCTGCCGCGAACACGACGACGCCGGTGACGAACGCGCGCCGGTGCCCGAGGACGTCGCCAAGCGAGCCGCCCGCGAGGAGGAGCGCCGACAAGAAGAGCGCATACGCCTCGACGACCCACTGCACCTCGGCAACGCTCGCGCCGAGATCGTGCTGAAGCACGGGAAGCATGACGTTCACCGCCGTGCCGTCGATGAAGGCCATGCTCGAGCCGAGGATGCTCGCGACGAGGACCCATGTCTCGGAGGCGCGCGGTGTGAGGCGCGCGGTCAGTTCGGTGGCCACGCCGAGGCCGCTAGCGCCGCGAGCAGACAGGAGCGCATGAAAACGATTCTACTTCAGCTTGCAGACGTCGGCGACCGAGGTGCCCGCGAGGTAGATCGTATGGATCTCTGCGGCGGTGAGCGGGCGCGTCCAGACGGCAACATCGTCGATGTCCGCGCCGGAGGAGGTCCCGCTCGAGGCGAGGTGCAGTACGGCGGCGACGGGATCGGGCGGGCTCCACGGCGCGCTCGTCTGTTGACCGACCGCGCCGTTCAGCGTGATCGACAGGCTGGGCGGCGACGACGACCACGTCGCGACGAGGTGATTCCAGCCGGTCGTCCACACGGATCGTCCGCTGCTCGGGTCGATGGACGCGCTGACGCCGCTGCTGGCGCTGAGGTCGACGTAAAGGCCCAGATATCCGGGGGGCTCGCAGTCCATGTAGACGCCGTTGTCGTCGACGCCGAAGAACAGATGCGGGTTATTGCAGGGTAGCTCCCACTGCGAGTCGATCCACATCGACATCGTGCCTTGCGATGACGACACGATCGGGCCGGGGCTCGCGGGGTAGTCCACCTGCGTCGTGCCCGTCGCGTTGAGCGCTTGTCCGAACTTTCCGGTGACGTATTTGACGCCGGTCGACGACGACGGAACGGTGCCCTGCGAGCTCGTCGTCGTACCGTCGAGGCGCAGCATCAGCGTGAGGCCTTCGCAGAGGCCGGCGTTGGCGTCGACCACCCCGGCGTCGGGGATCGTCTGCGCGCCGTCGACGGGAGCGATCGCGTCGAAGTCATGGGTCCTCACGTCGGCGGGCTCCGACGCGTCGACCGGCGGCGTGACGACGTCGACGCCCCCGCCTCCTCCGGCCTCCGGCGCAGCGACGCGGTCGAGATCGTTGACGCCGGAAATCGCGTTGCAGCCGATCGCCCACGCGAACGCGCACGAGAGCGTCGCGGCGATCGGGACGGCGCGGAGACGTCGATTCACACCACCATCCTTCGCTGGCGCGGCGGCCGAGGCAAGCTCTCGTCGCGCGATCGTGCCACGATGTCATCCCAAACGTGCGTGGACTGAGGTAGTGATTCGCGCGTGATTGGATAATTGCGGAGGTGTGTCGTGCGTGCACGTGTCGTGGTGGGCTCGCTCTGGCTTTCGTTCGTGGCGGCGGCGTGCGCCGTGGGGAGCGATCAGAACGGCGCGGAGACCGCGGCGGTCGGCGACGCGTCTACAGTCCCAGCGGAAGGTGGCCGCGATGGCAAGGCGGGATCCCTCGGGAACGCCGACGGCGACACCGACGCGCCCGTGGACGTTCCGCCCGAGCCGCCTCCTCCGCCTCCTCCGCCTCCACCACCTCCTCCTCCGGTCGACGCCGGCTCGGATGCGGCTGACGCGACGAACGACGCGACGAGCGACGCGAACGATGCAGGCGATGCGAACGACGCGAACGGCACCGGCGACGCGAACGGCACCGGCGACGCGAACGGCACCGGCGACGCGAACGGCAGCGGGGATGGAGCCGCCGACGCCGCGGACGCCGGGCCTCCGCCGACGGTGATGATGGTGCGGGTCGGAGACGGCGCGGGCGCGCTCTCGTCGTCATCGACCCCGGTGTTCCTCGAGGAGCGCGCGAGCACCAACGGCGCGCTCGTCCGCACCGTCGCGCTCCCGGTCAACGGCGCAGGCGCCAACCACGCGTTCACCGTGTCGGGAACAGCGTCGAGCGAAGGAGCGCTTGCGCTCTCGGTCGACGACCGCTTCGTCACGCTCGCGGGCTACGCGATCGCGCCGGGGACCGCGAGCGTCTCGAGCACGACCGCAAGCACGGTGCGTCGCGCCGTCGCGCGCGTCGACGTCGCGGGTTCCATCGACACCTCGACCCTCCTCGGTGACGGGTTCAGCGGCGACAACGCGCGCGGCGCGGTCACGATCGATGGGACCGCATTCTGGACCTCCGGCAACGGCAACGGCGCGACGAACGGCGGCGTCCTCTACGCTCCGCTCGGCAACGCGGCGGCGACCAATCCCGTGCAGGTCCTCGGCACGCCAAGCAACACGCGCGTCGTCGCGATCGCGGCAGGACAGCTGTACGCGACCAGCGGGACCGCGAGCTTCGACGGCGTCTCCACCGTCGGCGCCGGTACGCCAACGACCGCCGGCCAAACCGCGACGCGCCTCACCGGCGCCGGCGGGAGCCCGTACGGCTTCGTCGCGCTCGACCGAAGCGCCACCGTCCCAGGCATCGACACGATCTACGTCGCCGACGATCGCGCGCCGGCATCCGGCGGCGGAATCCAGAAATGGACCAAGAGCGGAAGCGCGTGGTCCCTCGCGACGACGATCGCGACCGGCCTCACCACAGTCGGCGTCCGCGGGCTCACCGCGTTCGCGTCGCAGGCGAGCGTCCGTCTCGTCGCGACCACCGCCGAGTCACCGTCGCGCCTCGTCGCGTACGTCGACGACGGGAGCGCGAGCCTTCCTCTCGTCGTGCTCTCGACGGCGGCGACGAACACGGTCTACCGCGGCGTCGCCCCGTCGCCCAAGTGAACGTCAGTGGACGTTGATGATCCCGGTCATCGCGCCGTGGAACTCGCAGTTGTAATAGAGGGGCGTCGGTGCGGCGGCGGAGACCACCCACGTGATCGCGCCGGTCGCCGTGCCGTTCCCGGTGACGCCGTCGGTGTAGGCGTTCGCCTGGCCTGCGCCCTGGATGGTCTTGATCCAGAACGGGTGCCCGGCCGCGGCGACGTTGAAGGTGACCGTGTCCCCCTTGCAAACGGCGAGCGTCGGGTTGTCCGAGCCGTTGATGACGTACGCGCCGGTACCCACCGCGGTGACCGCGAAGATCGTCTGGCACGCGCCTGCCTCGGCGTCACCGGCGTCGCCGGCATCTCCGGCCTCGGCGACCGCGTCCGAGCCCGCGTCGGCGACGTCCGGTCCCGAATCGACCACGTCCGGTCCGGCGTCCACGCTCGCTTCGTTCGCGTCGGCGGCGTCGGCGGCGTCTTGCGAGCTGGCGTCTGCCGCGTCGGCCTTCGCGTCGGCCTTCGCGTCGGTGCCGGTATCGACGACGACGTCGGCGCCCGTGTCGTCGGGGCTCACGTCATCGCTCGCGTCGGCGGGCGGGTTCGCGTCGAACGGCGGCGAGTCGACCGTCGCGTCGTTCGGCTTCCCCGCGTCGCCGGCGTCGGGGATATAGAGCCCACCGTCCGTCGAGTCGTCGCACCCACCCGCCACAGCGACGAGCACCAGCCCCGCCGCCACAATCGCCCGCCTGATTTGGATCGCGCGCCCCATGACCCTGAAAAGTACGGGACGCGCCGGCCTCAGACCAGCGTTTGCAGCGCTCCGCGCAAGAAATCGCGCGCCACAACGATCTCGTGCACTTCGTCGGGCCCGTCGGCGATGCGGGAAGCGCGGGCGTAGCGGTACCAGGTGGAAAACGGCATGTCCTCGCTGTAGCCGAGCGAGCCGTGCATCTGGATGGCGTCGTCGAGCGTCTTGCAAAGGAGCCGCGCGACGTGGTTCTTCGTCATGGACGAGTAGGTGCGCGCTTCCTTCGTCTTGCCCTGCTCGAGCATCCACGCGCAGTGCAGCGTCATGAGGTTGCCCGCGTGAATGCCGGACGCCGCCTCCGCGAGCATCTTCTGGATCGACTGGTGGTGGGCGAGCGTCTTGCCGAAGCTCTCGCGCGTCGTCACGTAGGGCTTGCAGAGGTGGAGTGTGCGATCGGCGAGGCCGAGCCAGCGCATGCAGTGCGTGAGGCGCGCGGGGACGAGGCGCGTCTGCGCGAGCTTGAAGCCCTCGCCGACTTGACCGAGCACCGCGTCGGGCCCGACCCTGACCTTGGTGTAGCGAATTTCCGCTTCACGGTGCGCGAGGATCGGCGGCGCCATCACCGGGATGTCGCGGACGATCTCGACGCCGGGCGCGTTTCGTTCGACGAGGAACATCGTCGCGCCGTTCTTTCCGTCCTCGCTGGTGCGCGCCATCACGATGAGGAACGCCGCGGCCGCGCCGCCGGTCGTGTACCACTTGTGACCGTCGATGACCCAGCCGTCGCCGTCGGGCACCGCGCGCGTCTTCAAGTTCGAGGGATCGGCGCCGGCGCCGGGGGCGGGCTCGGTCATCGAGAAGCCGCTCGACACCTCTGCGCGGACGAGAGGCATCAAGAACTTCTCTTTTTGCACCTTCGTGCCGACCTGCACGAGCAGATCCATGTTGCCTTGATCGGGCGCGTCGCAGTGGAACGCCGCCGCGCCGACCGGCGAGCGACCCATCTCGCGAAAGAGCGCGCACATGCCGAGGACGCCGAGCCCGCCGCCGCCGAGATCTTTGGGCAGGTGAGGCGTCCACATTCCAGCGCCGCGAACCTCCGCCTGGAGCGCGCGGAGGGTGTCGCGTTTGCCGTCGCGATCCTCGGCGAGGATCTTGGCTTCGTTGGGGATGACGCGCTCGTCGACGAACGCGCGGACGCGCACGCGGAGATCCTGGAGCTCTTTGGGCAAGTCGAACATCACTCGATCTCCGCTCGCGTATCGAAGCGTGGGCTGTTGACGGCGAGCTTCGCGAGGAGCGTCGCCTTCACGTGCTGCGTCACCTTCGGATCTCCCGCGAGATTCCCCGCGCGGAGATCCTTCGCAAGACGCGCCTCGAGATCGCGAAAGGTCGCGTCCGGAGCATTGGTGTAGATTGCACGCATGCGCGCAACCGCGGCGGCTTCGTCGGCGGCGCCGGAACGGCACTCGTTGGCGACCGTCGCCGCGAGGTGCGTCGCGATGAGGACGCGAAAATTCAGCCGCGCGTCCTTGATTTGCGGGCGCACGTCCTCCTCGAGGAATCGCGCGATGGCGAAGAGGAGCGCTTCTTTCTCCGGCGGGTCCTGCATGGTCAGACCTTTCCGCGCTCGACGAGGCGAAGCGCCTCGAATTCCATTTCGGCGGCGCGACGCCCGATGGCGACGAGCTCGAGATCGCTCTCGGCCCCCGAGATGTAGCGATGCGCCTGCTGCACGCTGCCGACCGCCCACGCGAGGTTGCCGAACACCTCCCACCAGTGCAGGCGCGAAGGCTCGACGCGCACGCCGCTCGCCTCTTCGTACGCCGCGAGAAATGGCTCACGACGCGCGAAGCCGCCGACCGGGAGCGCGAGCTGGCCGAAGCGCCAGTCACGGACGCAGATCCACGCGAGATCGAACGCGCGGGCGCCCCAGTGGGCGAACTCCCAATCGAGGATGGCGGAGAGGCCGTCGGGCATGACGAGGAAGTTCCCCGTGCGGAAGTCTCCGTGGCAGAGGACGGCGTCCTCCTTCGAAGGCAGGTGATCGGCGAGCCAGCGATGCAGGAGCTCCCGCGAGGGGCTCGGCTCGAGCATGTCCATGCGCGCGCGCAGGCGCTCGAGGGAGGTGACCGCCGGATCGAACGAAGCTTCCGCCGCGCGGGCGCCGCCGATGAGGCCCGGGTGATCGTGCGGGCGAATTCCGTGAATTTTTGCGAGCTCGCGGGCGAGCTCGGCGGGGAGCTTGGCGCGCGCGCCTTCGAGCTCCTTGGCTTTCACGACGCGGCGGCCGATCGCGTCGCCGTCGCGCCACGCAAGGAAGTAGGCGGTGGCGCCGTCGCGAACGAGGCCGGACGCGGGCCACTTCGGCGGCGGCGTCTTCACTCCAGCAGCGACAGCGGCGCGGATGACTTCGAGCTCCTCCGCCCGGACGAGGCTGCCGGTGAGCGATGAGCGCGCGTCGCTGCGGAGGACCCAGCGCTCGCCGCCTTCGAGCTCGACCTTGAAATTGTCCTGGCATGCGCCGCCCGCCAGCACTTCGGCCGAGGTCACCCGAACGGCGTGCCCTTCCGCGCGCGAGAGGTGCGCCTCGATCTTCGCGCGCAGAGCCGCCAGAGCCGCCACGTCCATGGACATGTCGATATACTCCATCCGGCATGGATCTGAAGCCCGGGGACGTCCTCGCCGCGCGGTTCGCGCTGACCGCGCGCGCGGGGAGCGGAGGGATGGGATCCGTGTATCGTGCACGCGATTTGACGACCGGGGAGACGGTCGCGCTGAAGGTCCTTCGCCTCCCGGGGGAGGAGAGCACGAGCCGCTTCGAGCGGGAGGCGGCGCTCCTGTCCGAGCTCCGCCATCCCGCGATCGTGCGCTACGTGGCGCACGGAGTGACGGCGGCGGGTCGCCTGTACCTCGCGCTCGAGTGGCTCGACGGGGAGGATCTCGGCAAGCGCCTCACGCGCGCGCCGCTGACGATGCGCGGCACGGTGGTCCTCGCGCGGCGCGTGGCGACGGGGCTGGCGTACGCGCACGCGCGCGGCGTCGTCCATCGTGACATCAAGCCGAGCAACGTTTTCCTGACGGACGGGCGCGAGGACATGGCGACCGTCCTCGACTTCGGCATCGCGCGAGCGAGCGCGGCGGGCGGCCTCACGCTGACGGGGATCATGGTGGGGACGCCGGGGTACATGGCGCCGGAGCAGGCGCGAGGAGCGCGCGACGTCGATCCGCGGGCCGACGTCTTCTCGCTGGGCTGCGTCATGTACCACTGCCTGACCGGGCACCGCGCGTTCCAGGGAGAAGACGCGGTGGCGGTGCTCGCGCGCGTGCTCTTCGAAGAGCCGAGGCGACTGCGCGAGACGATGCCCGACGTCCCGGCCGATCTCGACGCGCTCGTGGCGAGGATGCTCGACAAAGATCCGGCAGGCCGGCCCAAGAACGGCGCCGAGCTGGACGAGCTCCTCGGCGCACTGGGCGATTTGCCGGACGCGCCGCCGTCTCGCCGTCGCGAGACGAGCGTCCCTCCCAACGTGCTGACGACCGCGCAGGAGCGACGGCTGGTGAGCGTCATCCTGCTCGCGCCGCACGGGTTCGCGGAGCCCGACAGCACGGTGCAGCAGGCGACGTGGACGCGCCTCGACGATCTCGGTCCCCGCGTTCGCGAGGTGGCGGTTCCGTTCGGTGCAGAGGTGGAGTCGCTGGCGAACGGAGCGGTGATCGCGACGCTGGCGAGCACGGCGAGCGCGACCGATCAGGCGGCGCGCGCGGCGAGGTGTGCGCTCGCGATGCGACACGTCGCGCGCGGGGTGCCGATGAGCCTGGCGACGGGGCGGAGCGTCCTCACCGGAAGACTGCCGGTCGGCGACGCGATCGATCGCGCGGCGTCGCTCCTCCGCGATCCGCTGACCCGCGACGTGGCGCTTGGAGAGGCGCGCCCGGTGCGCATCGACGAAGCGACGGCGGGCCTCCTCGACGCGCGCTTCGACGTGCGCGGCGACGCGGCGGGTCTCGAGCTCGTGGGGGAGCGGACGGTCGTCGAGGCGACGCGCACGCTCATGGGGCGCCCGTATCCTTGCTACGGCCGAGAGCGAGAGCTCGCCACGCTGGTCGGGATCTTCGAGGAGTGCGTCGCCGAGCCGACGGCGCAGGCGGTCGTCATCACAGCGCCGAGCGGCGTCGGCAAGAGTCGTGTTCGGTACGAGCTGGTCCAGCGTCTACGCGAGCGCGGCGCCGAAGTGTCGACCTGGCTCACTCGCGGCGATCCGATGAGCGCCGGCTCGCCGTTCGGGATGATCGCGCCGCTCGTCCTCGGCGCCGCCGCGGTGCAAGACGGAGAGCCGCTCGCGGCGAGACAGCGCAAGCTCCGCGCGCGCATCGGCCGCCACGTGCCGCCCAAGGACGTGCAGCGCGTGACGGAGTTCCTCGGAGAGGTCGTCGGCATTCACTTTCCCGACGACGAGAGCGAGGCCCTGCACGTCGCGCGTCACGACGCGATGCTGATGGGCGATCAGATGCGCGCGGCGTGGGTCGACTTCGTGCTCGCGGAGGCGAGCGCACAGCCCGTCCTCCTAATCCTGGAAGATCTGCACTGGGGCGACTTGCCGAGCGTGCGCTTCATCGACGCGCTCCTCCGGGAGGCGCGCGATCGCGCGGTCATGGTCCTCGCGCTGGGGCGACCCGAGCTGCTCGAGCTCTTCCCGCAGCTGTGGGCAGGCCGCGCGGTGACGACGATGCGCCTCGGCGAGATGAGCAGGAAGGCGGCAACACGGTTCGCGCGCGACACATTGGGCGACGCCGCAGCCGAGAGCGACGTCCTCCGCGTCGTCGACCGTGCACAAGGCAACGCGTTCTACCTCGAGGAGCTGATCCGCAGCGTCGCGCAAGGACGCGGCGACGAGCTGCCGGAGACCGTGCTCGCGATGGCGCAAGCGCGCCTGGAGCGGCTCGATCCGTCGTCGCGCCTCCTCCTCCGCGCCGCGAGCGTGTTCGGCGAGACGTTCTGGAAGGGCGGCATCATGGCGCTGCTCGGCGGGCGCGATCGGTCGGCGGATCTGACCGAGCAGTTCCAGAGCCTCTGCGAGAACGAGCTCATCGTGCGGCGCGGCGAGGTGAAATTCCCGGGCGAGGCCGAGTACGTATTCCGTCACGCGCTCATTCGAGAGGCCGCCAACGCGATGCTCACCGACGAGGATCGCCAGCTCGGGCACAAGCTGGCCGGCGAGTGGCTCGAGGTGGCGGGCGAGCGGAGCGCAGCGGTGTTGGCCGAGCACTTCGAGCGAGGCGGCGAGCCCACGCGCGCCGTCGCCTGGTATCACCGCGCGGCCGAGCAGGCGCTCGACGGGAGCGATCTGGAAGCCACGATCGCCCGCAGCGCCAAGGCGATCGCGTGCGGCGCGGCAGGCGCGACGCTCGGCTCGTGCCGATACCTCGCGTCGGAGGCGCACAACTGGCGCGGAGAACACGCGGCCGCCGCCGCCGAGGCCGAGGCCGCGCTCCGCGATCTCGAGCCCGGCGGCGCGCTTTGGTACGGGGCGGCCGCCGAGGCGATCGTCGCGAACGGGAGGCTCCAGGATCATGCGCGGCTCATCGAGACCGTGCGTGCCGTGCAAGCGGCGCCGCCGAACGCGGGACCGCGACGGGTGACGGCGTTCGCGCGTGCGGTGCCTGTGCTGCTTTTCGCCGGCCACCCGGAGCTCGCGGCGGAGGTCGCCAAGGAGCTCGAGGCCGCCGAGAGCGTGACGCTCGATCCGATCGCGCTCGCGCGCACGCACGAGGCCCACGCGGCGCTTGCGATGGTCGCGGGCGACGACGAGCGCTACCTCGGGCTCGTGCGCGCGGCGATCGCGAGCTTCCAGCGCGTCGGCGCGGCGCGAAACGTCTGCATCGCGAGCGTCAACGCCGGCTACGCCTTCATGAAATGCGGCGCGTTCGCCGAGGCCGGCCGGGCGCTCCGCGAAGCCCTCGCCAACGCCGAGCGCGCGGGCCTCCTCTACGTGATGACGGCGGCGAAGCACAACCTGGGGCTCGTCCTCGCCCGCCTCGGCGCGCTCGACGAGGCCGTCGCCGTGGAGGCCGACGCGGTCGCGCTGGCCAAGCAGCAAGGCGATCCGCGCATCATGGGCGGCTCCCTCGTCTACCTCGCCATGATCCACGAGATGCGCCACGAGCTCGATGAGGCCGAGCGCGAGGTCCGCGCGGCGATCGACGTGGTCAAGAACATCCCGCCCACGCTCGCCGTCGCCTCGGGCGTGCTCGCGAAGGTGCTCCTCGCCCGCGGCGCGCACGACGAGGCGCTCACTGCGGCGACCACCGCGATCGGACTGCTCGAGTCGCTCGGCGGCGTCGAAGAAGGAGAGGCGCTCGTGCGGCTCGTCCACGCGGAGGCTCTCCACGCGTCGGGCGATCTCCCCGGCGCGCGCGCGGCGATCACGGCAGCGCGCGACCGCTTGGACGTGCGCGCCCAGCGCCTGCGCGACCCGGCGCTGCGTAGGAGCTTCCTTGAGGCTGTTCCGGAGAACGCCCGGACCGTCGCGCTTGCGGCCTCCTGGGGCTGACCAGAAAAGCCGGCCCCGTCGTGGCGGCTTGACCGTTCGTTATAACGGACGTATATCTGTTTTAGAGGATTCGGCGCCCCCATCTCACCCGCGTCGACGGACCCACGCCGGATCCTGCCGACGCGGGAGAACAAGTCCTCGCCGCGATCGCCAGCGTGGAGGGCCAACCCCTGCAGAGAATAGGCAATGCCGACCCGTCGACTGGAGGAGCCGCGATCGAGGACGATTCATGGGACGAGCTCCCATCCGCGCTCTCTTGCTCCTGGCAAATACGCTCGTGGTCGGCGTTCCGGCGTCGGCGCGTGCGCAATAACCGACGTCGGAGCCGCTGCCCGAGTGTCCTTCGCTGGAGACCACCGCACCGCCGCCGCCGGCCGATCCCGCTCCGCCCGCTCCACCGACGCCGGACCTTGCGTCGCGCCTCGCCGGTTGGCACGACGGCGTGTTCCTTTTACGAGACACGCCGGATCACTTCCGGCTCTACGTCCAGGGCCGAGCGCACGCCGATGGCATCGTGTGGGCGGGGCCGGGCCTCTCCTCGCTCGGGCCGGACAACGCGCTCTCGTTCGTCACCAGCTACTGGGCGACGCGCCACGTCCGCGTCTCGGCGAACTACGTGTACTACGCGCTGCCCGACCGGTCGCGGCTCACGACGCTGCACGAAATGAGCTTCCGATTCGGCGTGCAGTTCTAGGCGGAACGCGAGGAGGAGCTCGATGAACTGGCGTCCCGTCGTCTTCTTCTCGTCCCTCGTCCTCTTCGGCATCGCCGGCAGCTGCAGCCGCGGCGGCGAGGCGCGCACGAACGGCGGCCTCGCGCCCGTCGAGATCCTGAACGTGTCGTACGATCCGACGCGCGAGCTCTACGAGGAGATCGATCGCGCCTTCGCCGCGCACTGGGAGGCCAAGACCGGCCAAGTCGTCACCGTGAAGCAATCGCACGGCGGCTCGGGGAAACAGGCCCGCGCTGTGATCGACGGCCTCGACGCGGACGTCGTCACGCTGGGCCTCGCCTACGACATCGACGCGATCGCCGAGGCCGGGCTCATCGATCCGGCGTGGCAAAAGCGCCTCCCCGACAACAGCACGGCCTACGCGTCGACGATCGTGTTCCTCGTCCGCAAGGGCAACCCCAAGGGCGTTCGCGACTGGCCTGATCTCGTGAAGGATGGCGTGTCGATCGTCGCCCCGAACCCGAAGACGAGCGGTGGCGCGCGGTGGATCTACCTCGCCGCGTACGGATGGGCGAAGCGCCAGCCCGGCGCGACCGACGCCAGCGCGCGCGAGTACGTCGCCAAGATGTACCGGAGCGTCGCGGTGCTCGACTCCGGCGCGCGCGGGGCGACCACCAGCTTCACCGAGCGAGGCATCGGCGACGTGCTGCTCGCGTGGGAGAGCGAGGCGCACCTCGCGGTGAAGGAGCTCGGCAACGACAAGCTCGAGGTCGTCGCGCCCAAGGAGAGCGTGCTCGCGGAGCCGCCGGTCGCTGTAGTCGATCGCGTCGTCGATCGCCGCGGCACCCGCGCCGTCGCGCAGGCCTACCTCGAATTCCTCTACACGGACGACGGTCAGCGCATCGTGGGGCGCCACGGTTACCGGGCGCGGCGTCCGGCGACCGACGCGCTGCACGTCGCGGCGATCCCGCTCTTCTCCGTGGACGAGGTGTTCGGCGGGTGGAAAAATGCGCAAAAGGATCACTTCGTCGACGGCGCCGCGTTCGATCAGATCTACCGGCCCGGGGTGAGGTGACCGGTGCAGGTCGCCGTCCCTGTACCTTCGTCGCGCACCGCGGCGCCGGCCGAAGCGCGCCGTCGTTCGCCTCGCGTCTTTCGCGGCGTGGGGATGACCCTCGGCCTGGCGCTGACATATCTGTCGCTCCTCGTGCTCTTGCCGCTCGCGGCGCTCCTCGCGAAGAGCGGTGAGCGCGGCGCCGGCGCGTTCCTGAGCGCGGTGACCGACGCGCGCGTCGTCGCGTCGTATCGACTGACGTTCGGCACCTCCCTCGTCGCCGCGCTGGTCGACTGCGTCTTCGGCTTCGCGACCGCGTGGGTGCTCGTGCGGTATCGGTTCCCCGGGAGGCGGCTCGTCGACGCGGCGATCGACTTGCCGTTCGCGCTGCCGACCGCGGTCGCCGGCATCACGCTGGCAACGCTGTATTCGCCGAACGGATGGCTCGGACGCGGCCTCGACGTCATCGGCGTGAAGGGCTCGTACACGCCGCTCGGCATCGTCATCGCGCTGAGCTTCGTGTCGCTGCCGTTCGTCGTGCGCACGGTGCAGGTCGCCCTGCTCGAGCTCGATCGCGAGTCGGAGGAGGCCGCGCTTCTGCTCGGCGCGCGACCCCTCCAGACCTTCTTTCGCGTCATTTTTCCGGCGGTGTGGCCGGCGGTGCTGACCGGCTTCACGCTGGCGTTCGCGCGCGCGCTCGGCGAGTACGGCTCGGTCGTCTTCATCGCCGGCAACATGCCGATGCGCACCGAGGTGACGACGCTCCTCGTCGTCGGCAAGCTCGAGCAGTACGACTACGCGGGCGCGGCGGCGATCGCGGCGGTGATGCTCGGCGCGTCGTTCTCGCTCCTTCTCGTCGTGAACGTCCTCCAGCGTCGCGCGGCGCGCAAAGTAGCGGCATCGTGATCCGCCGGCGTCGTTCGTTCGCGCCGGTCGCGCTGGGGCTCGCCGTCGGCCTCTTCTTGCTCGTCGTCCTCGTCGTGCCCGTCGCGGCGGTCGTCGCTGGCGCCCTCTCGCGTGGCGTCGCCGCGTACGTCGCCGCCGTCACGTCGACCGAGACGCAGTCCGCGATGCGCCTCACGCTCCTCACGGCGGGCTCGGCGGTCGTGCTGAACACCGTGTTCGGCGTCGCGGTGGCGTGGGCCCTGACGCGGGGTGATTTCCCGGGAAAGAGCGTGATCGTCACGTTGATCGATCTGCCGCTCTCGGTGTCGCCGGTCATCTCTGGGCTGGTCTTCGTCATCCTCTTCGGCGCGCGCGGCGTCATGGGCCCGTGGCTCCTCGCGCACGGCGTCCGGGTCCTCTTCACGCCGCTTGCGCTGGTGCTCGCGACGACGTTCGTCACGTTTCCGTTCGTCGCGCGCGAGCTCATGACCGTCATGCAGGCGCAGGGCATCGAGGAAGAGCAGGCCGCCGTGACGCTCGGCGCGAGCGGCTGGCAGGTGTTTCGTCGCGTGACGCTCCCGAAGATCCGATGGGGCCTCGTGTACGGCGTGCTCCTCTGCAACGCGCGCGCAATGGGCGAGTTCGGCGCGGTGTCGGTCGTCTCGGGCCACATCCGCGGGCGCACCAGCACGATGCCGCTCCAGGTGGAGATCCTCTACAACGAGTACGACTTCGCGGGCGCGTTCGCCGTCGCGTCGTTGCTCTTGCTCCTCGCGGTGGTCACGCTGGTGGTGAAGAGCGCGGTCGAGCGACGCACCGACCCCGACGAGACGAGGGCACTCGCGTGATCGACATCCGCTCGTTGACCAAGCGCTTCGGCGCGTTCAAGGCGCTCGACGACGTGTCGCTCCAGGTGGGGCGTGGCGAGCTCTTGGCCCTCCTCGGTCCGTCCGGTTCGGGGAAGACGACGCTCTTGCGAATCCTCGCGGGCCTCGAGTGCCAGGACGGTGGCTCGGTCACCTGCGAGGGAGACGATCTCACCGCCGTCGATCCTGCGGAGCGACGGATCGGCTTCGTTTTCCAGCATTACGCGCTCTTTCAGCACATGAGCGTGTTCGAGAACGTCGCGTTCGGTTTGCGCGTCTTGCCGCGAAATAAAAGGCCGGACGAGACGGAGATCAAGAAGCGTGTGATGCGTCTCTTGGAGCTGGTGCGCCTCGAGCAGCTCGCCGCCCGCAGGCCCCATGAGGTGTCCGGCGGGCAGCGCCAGCGCGTGGCCCTAGCGCGCGCGCTGGCGATCGAGCCGCGGCTGCTCCTCCTCGACGAGCCCTTCGGCGCGCTCGACGCGCAGGTCCGCAAAGAGCTCCGGCGCTGGCTGCGTCAGCTCCACGACGAGCTGCACGTGACGAGCGTGTTCGTGACGCACGATCAAGAGGAGGCGATGGCGGTGGCCGATCGCGTGGCGGTGCTCGTGGGCGGGCGTGTGGCGCAGGTCGGCCGCCCGGACGAGGTGTACGCGCGGCCGGCGAGCGCGGAGGTGTACGAGTTCCTCGGTGAAGCGAACGCCATCCGTGGCCGCGCGGCCGACGGACACGTCGAGGCGGCGTGGGGACCGCTGCGCGCGGAGGTCGGCGAGCCAAATGGAACCGACGTCGTCGCGTACGTGCGCCCAGAGGACATCGAGCTGGCGCGGACGGGTGACAGCGACGCCGTCCCGATGCGCGTTCGAGCCGTCCACCCGAGCCCTCGCGGCGCGCGCGTGGCGTTGTCGCGCGAGGGCGACCCCTTCACATTCTTCGCTGAGCTTGGCCGCGAGCGTCGCGACGCGCTCGACCTCCGCGCGGGCGAGCTCGTCTACGTGCAGTTGCGCGGAGCGCGCGCGTTCGCGAAGTCGGCATCCCCGTGACGGGTCGGGGGCACCCGCCCCTTCTTTGTCACGGTAACGCGCCGGGTTAGGCGGCGCACTCGCCTTCGCTGGTTTCCGGCTTGAACTCGCTCGCGTCGCCTACGTCGACGAAGTCGTCGTCGCGCGCGGATTGCACGTCGAGCTTCTCGAGATCGGCGAGTGCGGCGCGGAGCTCGGGGACCGACGCGCGACCCAGGTACGCCGTGATCGACTCGCCGGGCTGGCGCTTCTCCTCGTAGAGGGCGATGAGGCGATCGAAGACCTGCGGCACGCGACGCGCCGGCACTTTCGCAACGACGCGACCGAAGCGCGCCGCGTCGCCCGACGGATCGCCGCCCGCGTAGACGAAATACTGCGGCACCGCGCGATCGCCGACCTTGCGGAGCCCGCCCTGCAGCCCGATCCCGGCGACGTGGTGGAGGCCGCAGCCGTTCGGGCACCCGCTCACCTTCACGACGAGGCCGGCGGCGCGATCCACGAGCGAGCGGTCGGAGCGAAACTTGGTGGAGACGAGCTCGGCCACCCCGCGCGATTGGGTGACCGCGAGCTTGCAGGTCTCGGCGCCCGGGCAGCTCGACACGTCGGCGACCGATTCGGGATCGGGCTCGGCGAGGCCGAGATGCGACAAGTGCACATGCAAGGCGCGCACGTCGGCCTTGGGGACCCAGCGGAGCAAGAGGTTCTGTCCCGCCGTCGTGCGGACGGTACCGTCACCGAACGTGCGAGACAGGCGCGCGACCGCGCGGAGGCGGCCGCTCGAGATGTCTCCGAGGGGAACGACGATCGTGACGGCGACGAATCCCTGATGTTTTTGCGGTTGAACGTTCGTGCGCAGAAAGCGCTCGGCGTCCGCGTCACCGAGCACCGGCAAGAAGCGGGGGACGATTCCCGGGCCGCGCGGCGCGTCCACTCCGACGAACGCGTCGATCTCGGCGCTCGTGGGCAGGGGCGCGCGTGCCGTCGGCGCCTCCTCGACGGGCGGCGACTCGGGATCGAACGGCAACGGCGGCGTGCCCGCGGCGCGGACGAGCGCGAGCTGCTCGTGGACCGCGGCGTGGAAGGCGTCCCAGCCCATCACCTTGACGAGGAACTTGAGGCGGTTCTTGTGACGATGCTCGCGATCGCCGCGCGCGTGGAAGACGCGGAGCACTGCCTCCGAGAACGCGTACATGTCCGACGCCGGCAAGAAGTCGATGAGCTCCTGACCGGTCTTGCACATGAGCGCGCTGCCGCCAGCGACGACGAGACGGAAGCCGCGCACCGTCTTGCCGTCGATCTCACGCAGGCGGGCAAAAAAGCCCAGATCGTTGATGTGTGCGAACGAGTGGTCGGCGCCGCCGCCCGAGAACGCGACCTTGAATTTTCGCGGGAGCACCGCGCTGAGCGGGTGACGCAAGAAGTACCGCGAGAACGCCTGCGCGTAGGGCGTCGGATCGAAGACCTCGTCTACCGCCACGCCGGCACTGGGGCTCGTCGTCACGTTGCGGACCGCGTTGCCGCATGCCTCGCGGGTCGTGAGGCCGGCCTCTGCGAGCGCTTGCATCGCGGGCGCGATCTTGTCGAGGTGGACGAAGTGGAACTGGAAATTCTGGCGCGTCGTGAGGTGCGCGAAGCCGCGCGAGAAGCGATCCGCGGTGGTGGCGACCGCCTCGAGCTGGTCTGCGCTGAGGATCCCCTGCGGGATCTTCGCGCGGAGCATCGACCAGTCCCCTTCCTGACGCTGGCCGTAGGTGCCCGCGACGAGACGAAACGCGCGCCACGCGTCGGCGCCGAGCTCACCGCGCTCGAAGCGCGCCAGGGTGTCCACGAACGTGTCGATCTCGCGCGCGTCGGCGAAATCCAGCGAGGCGCGTCCGAGGGTCGTCTCATGCGTAGTCATGTCGTGGCTCCACGTTCGAAGGTGCGAGGGTGCCCGCGAGGGCGGAGGAGATCCGAGGCGCGAGGGCGGCGACCTCTCCGAGGACGAGAATCCCCGGCAGATCGGCGTGCTCTTCCGGGAGATCGAGCGTCGCGAGGCCGGCGAGTGTTCCGGTCCACGACCACTGGCGCTGCGTGTGCGCGCCGAGGACGATCGCCGCCGAATGCGTGGGGGACCATCCACGCGCGATCAGACCGTGCGCGATCTCGGCGCGCGCGCCGACGCCCATGAGGACGACGACCGTGAGGCCCAATGGCGGGGGCGCGGGCACGATCGCGTCGAACGCCGTGCGCGGGACCGCCGAGACGACGAGGAACGCCTGCGCGACGCCGCGATGAGTAACCGGGATTCCTGCCGCTTGCGGTCCCGCGATCGCGCTCGATAGACCCGGGATCACCTCGACGGGGATGCCCGCGTCTCCCAGCGCCATGGCCTCTTCGCCGCCGCGCCCGAGGACGAACGGATCGCCGGCCTTGAGCCTGACCACGTGCTTTCCGCGGCGCGCGGCGCGGATCATGAGCGCGTGGATCGTCTCCTGCGCGACGCTCGGCCGGCCGGCCCGTTTGCCGACGCAAAACCGCTGCGCGCGCGGCGCATACGCGAGGACGCGCGCGTCGGTGAGCGCGTCGTAGAGGACGAGATCGGCCCCGCCGAGCGCGCGAACGGCGCGGAGAGTAAGGAGGTCGGGGTCGCCCGGCCCGGCGCCGACGAGCGAGACGCGGCCCGTCGCGGAGCGTGACTGCGCAGATCGAATGCCGGGTCGTCGCGTCATGGGAGCCTCGCGTCCTGTTCGTAGAGGGCGTTGAGCGCGCGGAGGAGGCGCGGCCTTCGTTCGGCGAACGGCACCTTCTCTTTCTTCCATGCGGCACGAGCTTCGACCGCGACCGCTTCCCACGCGCCGAGGTCTGCGGGGAGGAGCGCATCGAGCGCGCGCCGAACGAGGGCGACGAGCGCAGGCGCCGCGCCGCCGCTCGAGATGGCGATCGTGATCGCGCCGCGCTGAAGGCGGGCCGCGCCGATGGCGGTGCAGCTCTCCACGTCGTCGACCGCCAGGCAAAATACGCTGCGCGCGTCCGCGGCAGCGCGTACGGCGCGGTTCACGTCCGGCGGCGCGGCGGCGACGACGAGCCACGCCGCGTCCACGTCGGAGGCTTCGAACGGCCGAAAGTGAGCTTCCGCGGCGACCGCCGCCAGCGCAGGATCGATCGCGGGCGACACGACGCACACGCGTGCGCCGGCCTCGGCGAGCGCCGTCCCCTTCTCGCGTGCGACCGGGCCGCCGCCGACGAGGAGGACGCGTCGACCTTCGAGGTGCAAAAAGAGCGGGTACGGCGCGGCGCTCATGCCGTCCTCCGCCCGCGCGCGTGGAGGCCGCACTCCTTGTGCTCCGGCGACTCCCACCACCACCGTCCAGCGCGAACGTCCTCGCCCGGCGCGATCGCGCGCGTGCACGGCGCGCATCCGATCGAGGGAAATCCCTGCGCGTGCAGCGCGTGCGTGGGCACGTCGTGCGTCTTCGCAAACGCCCAGACTTCGGCCTCGGTCCACGCCGCGAGCGGGTTCAGCTTCAGGCGATCGGCCGACTGCGGATCGGCCTCGACGACCTCGACGCCGCCGCGCGTGGGCGACTGCTCACGCCGGAGCCCCGTGACCCACGCGCGCGCGCCCTCGAGCGCCCGCGCGAGCGGCCCGAGCTTCCGCGTCGCACAACACTCCTTGCGTGCGTCGATCGACGCATAAAATCCGTTGGGCCCCTGACGACGCACGAGCGCTTCGACCGCCACGGTGTCCGGGAAATACGCCTCGATAGGCACGCCATACCGCTCCCGCGCCCGGTCGAGGAGATCGTAGGTCTCCTGGTGGAGTCGTCCCGTGTCGAGCAAGAACACGCGCGGAACGACGCCGAGCTCCGCTCCCGCCCGCGCCGCCTCGTGGAGGACGACCATGTCCTCCACGCCGAGGCTGCACGCGATGCGAAGGCCGTCCCCATACGTCTCCAGCGCGAAACGGAGCAGCTCGTACGGGCTCGCCGACGCGAAGCGCGTGGCCAGAGGCGTGGGGAGAAGGGGCGCGGTCGACATGTTCACCAAACCAGCCTGTGTTCGTTATAGCGAACGTTTGTCGATTATGCTAGACAGAACGTCATGACGCAGCCCCGGGGACACCTCACCGCGCTGGAGGACGAGGCGATCTTCGTCCTCCGCGAGGTCGTCGCGACGCGAGCTCGACCGGTCCTCCTCTTCTCGGCGGGCAAGGATTCGATCATCCTCCTGCACCTCGCGCTGAAGGCCTTCCGCCCGTCGCGCTTGCCGCTCGCCATCATGCACGTCGACACCGGGCACAACTTTCCGGAGGTCTTGGCGTTCCGCGACGCCCGGCTCGCGGAGATCGGCGAGCCGCTCGTCGTCGCCAGCGTTCAGCAGTCGATCGACGACGGGCGCGCCATCGAGGAGACGGGTCCCCGCGCCTCGCGAAATCGCCTGCAGAGCGTGACCCTCCTCGACGCGATCGCGCGGCACAAATACGACGCCGCGTTCGGGGGAGCGCGGCGTGACGAGGATCGCGCGCGCGCGAAGGAGCGCATCATCAGCCTGCGCGACGATCTCGGCGGATGGGACCCGAAGAACCAGCGCCCCGAGCTGTGGGAGATCTACAACACGCACGTCCGGGGCGGAGAGCACCTGCGCGTTTTCCCGCTCTCCAACTGGACCGAGCTCGACGTCTGGGAGTACGTGCGGCGAGAGCGCCTCGAGGTTCCCAGCATCTATTTTACCCATTCGCGCGAGGTTTTCTCGCGCGACGGCCTCCTCTACGCGGCGTCGCCGGCGGTTCCGCGCCTGCCGAGCGAGACCCCGTTCACGGCGCAGGTGCGCTTTCGCACGGTGGGCGACATGACGTGCACCGGCGCGATCCGCTCGAGCGCCGCGACGCTCGACGACGTCCTTCGCGAGACCGCGACGGCGACCGTCACCGAGCGAGGTGCCACGCGCGCCGACGACAAAATCGGCGAGGCTGCGATGGAAGATCGAAAGCGAGAGGGATACTTCTGATGAGCACCGAGGTCGCCCCCGAACCGCATCTCCGCGCGCTCCGCTGCGCCACCGCCGGCAGCGTCGACGACGGCAAGAGCACCCTGCTCGGCCGTCTCCTCCTCGACGCCAAGGCGATCATGACCGACCAGCTCGAGCACCTCGATGAGGCCAGCCGGCGGCGCGGCTTCGCGCGCACCGATCTCGCCTTGCTCACCGACGGTCTCCGCGCCGAGCGCGAGCAGGGAATCACGATCGATGTCGCCTGGCGGTATTTCGCGACGCCGGCGCGACGCTTCGTCCTCGCCGATGCGCCTGGTCACGTGCAGTACACGCGCAATATGGTCACCGCCGCGTCGCGCGCGGACGTGGCGATCGTGCTCGTGGACGTCCGGCACGGTCTCGTAGAACAGACACGCCGTCACTTGTTCGTGACGCGCCTCCTCGGGGTGAATTCGATCGCCGTCGTCGTGAACAAGATGGATCAGGTGGGCTACGCGTACGACGTCTTCGCGCGCGTGCGGGAGGACATCTCGACGTACCTCGCCGCGCTGCCTTTGCCCGGGCCGGCGCCCTCGGTGGCGTTCTTCCCGGTGTCGGCGCTCGTCGGCGACAACGTGGTCGATCGGTCGGCGGCGACGCCCTGGTACGACGGGCCCACGCTCTTGTCGCACCTCGAGGGCCTCGACGTGGAGGAGCGAGGTGCCGACGCGCCGGCGCGCTTCGCGGTGCAGTGGGTGATCCGTCCACAGAACGAGACGCACCCCGATTACCGCGGGTACGCAGGCCGCGTGCTCTCCGGCGTCCTGCGGCGCGGCGACGCGATCAAGGCTTGGCCGTCCGGCGTCGCGTCGACGATTTCGCGCCTCGAGACGTTCGACGGCGACGTCGAGAGCGTGGGCCACGGCGCGGCGATCACGGTGCACCTCGCCGATGATCTCGACGTGGGCCGCGGCGACCTCCTCTCGGTCGACGGGCAGCCGCCGCCGACGCTCGCGCGCGAGATCGAAGCGGATCTGGCGTGGGTGCACGCGTCGCAAGCGAAGGTGGGCGTGCCGTACCTCCTCAAACACGGCACACGCGAAGTGCGCGCCGTCCTCGCCGCGATCGTGCACGTGTACGACGTCGCGACCGGCGCGCGCGCCGCACCGGGAGCGGGCGGCCTCGCCATGAACGGAATCGCCCGCGTCGAGCTCCGGACGGCCGAAGCGATCCCGGTGGACACGTTCGCGGAGCGGCGCCAGACCGGCAGCTTCCTCCTCATCGATCCGGCGTCGGGCGCCACGTTGGCGGCCGGCATGGTGCGGTAGCGATCGACGCCGGGGCGGCGTAGGGTGCCGGACGCATGTCCGCTCTCCCGCACGCGTTCCGACCGGTCCCGCGCACCGGCGTCATCTACGTCACCACCGAGGCGACCCGGCTGGGGTTCTCCACGAAGGATCCGGAGTGGTGCAACCTCGGCCAAGGCCAGCCCGAGACCGGCGAAATCCCGGGCGCTCCGCCGCGCGTGACCGACGTGACGATCGCGCTCGACGACCAGGACTACGCGCCGATCGCCGGCCTCCCCGAGCTACGCGATGCGATCGCGGGCCTCTACAACCGCCTCTACCGCAAAGGAATGAAGTCGCAGTACACGGCCGAGAACGTGTGCGTCTCGGGCGGAGGGCGCGCGGCGTTGACCCGCGCGGCGGCGAGCCTCGGGCACATCAACCTCGGCCACTTCATCCCCGATTACACTGCGTACGAGGAGCTGCTCGACATCTTCAAGGCGTTCACCGCCATCCCGATCCTCCTCGAGCCCGAGCGCGGCTACTCGTTCACCGCCGACGATCTGCGGCGCGAGGTCCTGGGGCGCGGCCTGTCGGCGGTCCTCCTCTCGAACCCTTGCAACCCGACCGGCAAGCTCGTCGAGGGGGAAGAGCTCGGACGTTGGGTGGCGATCGCGCGCGAGCTCGACTGCACGCTTCTCCTCGACGAGTTTTATTCGCATTACATCTACAGCGGCCGACCGGGCGCGTTGCCGGTGGAGAGCGCCGCACGCTACGTGGAGGACGTCGACAAGGATCCCGTCCTCATCGTCGACGGCTTCACCAAGAACTGGCGCTACCCCGGCTGGCGCGTGACGTGGTCCATTGGCCCGAAGAGCGTCGTCGAGTCGCTGTCGAGCGCGGGATCGTTCCTCGACGGCGGCGGCAGCAAGCCGCTCCAGCGCGCCGCGGTGCCGCTCCTCGAGGAGTCGCACGTCGTGAAGGAGACGACCGCGATCCAGGCGCTCTTCCGCGACAAGCGCGACAAGATGCTGTCGCGCCTCGGGCGCATTGGCGTGCGCTTCGATCGCGTCCCCGACGGCACCTTCTATGCGTGGGGCAACGTCGCCGCGCTCCCCGACGGAATGAACGACGGGATGGCGTTCTTCCGCGCGGCGCTCGAGCACAAGGTCATCACGGTGCCCGGAGAGTTCTTCGACGTGAACCCCGGCAAGCGTCGCCACGGTCGGGCTTCTCGCTTCCGGCAATACGTGCGCTTCTCGTTCGGACCTTCGTGGGAGAGCCTGGAGAAGGCCCTCGGTCGCATCGAGGCGATGGTCAAGGTCGGGAAGTAGCCGGCCACCGGCTGCGGCGCAGGGCTGCGATTCTTTGCTAGAGTCGCCGACCATGCGCACCCAATCGCTCCTCCTCCTGCCCTTCCTCGCCCTCGCGCTCGCGGGCTGTCCCGATGACAAGAAGCCGACCGGCACCGCGCCGACCGCAATGCCGCCCGCCAGCGCATCGGCCGCGCCGGCCACGTCCGGGAGCGCCGCCACCGCTGCCGCGGACGCCGGTCCCAAAGGTCCCCCCGCTGCGTTCCACACGACCGGCTTCGCGACGCCAGAATGCGTCCTCCACGACGAGACCGCCGATCGCTACCTCGTCTCGAACATCAACGGCAAGCCGACCGAGGTCGACAACAACGGCTACATCTCGGCGCTCACGCCGGACGGCAAGGTCGCCACCGAGAAGTGGATCGAAGGCGGCAAGAACAAGGTCACGCTCAACGCACCGAAGGGAATGGCGATCGTCGCCGGCGTCCTCTACGTCGCCGATCTCGACACCGTCCGCACCTTCGACGTGAAGACGGGCGCCCCCAAGGCCGACATCAAGCTGGCGGGCGCCACGTTCGCGAACGACGTCGCGCCGGGCCTCGACGGCAAGGTGTACGTCTCCGACTCCGGCCTGAAGCAGAACGCCAAAGGCGACTTCGAGCCGACCGGTACCGACGCGGTGTGGGTGATCGACAAGGGCAAGGCGACGGCCCTCGCCAAGGACGCGGCGCTCGGCAAGCCCAACGGGCTCGCCCTCGGCCCGACCGGACTCTGGGTCGTGACCTTCGGCAGCGGCGAGCTCTATCGCCTCGACGACAAGGGCAAGAAGCAAGACGTGCTCAAGCTGCCGAAGGGCTCGCTCGACGGCGTCGTGCTCGTGAACGACTCGCTGTTCATCTCGAGCTGGGACGCGTCGGCGGTCTACAAGGGCAAGGCGGCCGGGCCGTTCGAGGTCGTCATCCCGAACGTGAAGGCGCCGGCGGACATCGGCTTCGACGTGAAGCGAAACCGCGTCCTCGTGCCGCTCTTCATGGACAACGCCGTCGAAGCGTACGACGTGAAATAGCCTGAAATAGCCCTGAACGGCGGCGTCACTGCGGCCGCTCGTGGTCGCGGCGGCAGTGCGTCGGATCTCGCACGCGCGGGTGGAGATAGTCCTCGCGCGTGGGCGGGGCGAAGGAGAGCGCGACCTTCGCTTCGCCGCGCTCGCCGCTCGTAGGGTGCTCGTACGCGACGAGCACCTCGGTCGCTCCCGCGCGAAGGCCCCACACGACCACCTCGCCGTGCTCGACGACCGCCGTGCAAATCGAGGCGTCGGCGCAGCGGGCGGTGACGTTGAGGGCGCGGCGCGGGATGCGCCCCTCGTCCCAGACTTCGGGCGTAAAGGCGTGGCAGTCGGCCAGCTCGGCGGCGCCGAGATCCTTCGGCATCGAGACGGGACCGCCGTAGGGCGTCGGGCACGCCGCGAGCGCCGACGCGAGCGCGAGGAGAAAGGAGGCCGCGCCGACGTTCTTCATGCCCGCCCGACGTTCGTAGCATCACCCCACCCGCACGACCACCTTGCCGCGGGCGTGCTTGGTCCCGACGCGGTCCTCCGCCGCGCGGATGTCCGCCAGATCGAAGGTGCGATCGACGATCGGGCGCAGTCGACCTGCCGCGACGAGCTCCGCGAGATGGTCGAGGTCGCGCCGGCGCGAGCGCACGAGGACGAGGCGGGCGCGCTGCGCGGAGACGAGGGTGCGCGCGTGGGCGGCGAGGACGTGGCCGCGGAGGACGGTCGAGACGTACGTGCCGCGCGGCGCGAGGGCACGGCGCGCCTGCGCAAAGGGGCGGTTGCCGAAGACGTCGAAGATCACGTCGTAGGGTCCGGCGCGGAGCGCGTCGTCCTTCGCGTAGTCGAGCGCGACGGCCGCACCGAGCTCCTCGCAGAGCGCGAGGTTCGACGCGCTCGAGGTCGTCGTGACGCGCGCGCCGAGATCGCGGGCGAGTTGGATCGCGAAGACACCGACGCCGCCCGACGCGCCGTTGACGAGGACGCGATCGCCGGCCTTGGTGCGCGCGAGGTCCCGCAGCGCCTGGAGCGCGGTCTGCGCGGCGAGCGGGATCGCGGCGGCCTGCTCGAAGTCGAGCGACGCGGGCTTCGGAGCACACTCGCCGAGGCGAACGGACGCGAACGTCGCGCAGGCGCCGGCGCGCGACGACTGGATCATGCCGTAGAGCGCCTCGCCCACGCGGGCGCGCGGATCGGGAGCGCCGAGCGCGACCACCTCGCCCGCCCAGTCGAAGCCCACCCGCCGCGGAAATCCCACGCCCCCGACGAGGAACGGGAGCTTCCCCATTCGAACGAGCACGTCCTTCGGATTGAGCGCCGCGGCGCGAACGCGCACGAGGGCTTCCCCCGCGCGCAGGCGTGGCATGGGCACGTCGCCGATGCGCAACACGTCGCTTCCGCCGTAGCGATCGAAGAGGGCGGCTTTCATTCGTTCCGCACTTTCCCATACCCCGGTGTCGACCGTATAGGTGAGTGACCGATGGCGCGCTTTCCCCGAGGGTACCGTGGAATCGAGCACGAGACGGTGGGGTCGGATGTCCTCGCCCTCCTCGACTCCGTGCTCATGCCCGAGCAGCTGCTCGGCGCGGACGTCTTCCGGGAGCTACGAAAGCTGCGCCACGACGGGTGGTACCCCATCTCCACACTTCTCGAGCCGCTCGAGCGCCTCGATCGCGTGCTCGGCCCCAGCTCGCTGCGCCGGGTCGGCTGGTCCATCTTCAAGCTCTCCCACGAGCAAGGTCTGCTTCAGGGGACGCCCAGCGCGCGCGACGTCATCTACGGCATCGACGGCATGTACCACCGAGCGAATCGCGGCACCGACATCGGCGGATGGGAGGTCCTCACGTGGGCGCCCGGCGAGGCGCACCTCGAGAAGACGACGCCGCACCACTGCGTCGTCGAGGAAGGGATCCTCGAAGCGGCGCTCCGTGCCCTCGACGTGCCCGCGGTGATCTACCAGCCCAAGTGCTTTCGGCGCGGCGACGAGGCCTGCCGCTTCGTCATCACGTCCCACGTGACCAACCGAAGGTGGATGGGCTAGCGCTGAAGCGATCGCTTCGCTCAGGTACGCTCAGCGTCGCGCAGCGCCGCGCGACTTCGGGGCACGCACAGGGGTCTTCGGCGGCGGCGGATCCCCAACGGGCTCGACGAGGGGCCACGACATTTCGCTCGCCGAGGCTGCGGACGCCGCGTCGCACGGGCGCCCGCGCCCGGCGGTGATCTGCGCGCGCGCTGCGATGCGCAAGAGGAGCGGCGTGGATGCGACGGCCGCGACGAGCGCGGACAGCGTGACGAGAAGCACGGCGACGCAGGCCGCGGTTCTCCACTGCCGCCGCCCACGCGGGAGGGCATGCGTCGACGGCGCGCACGGAGCGTCCCACGTCGCGACGGTCGGGGCGTGAGCGCGCATGGGCGGGGGGTCCAGCGCGATCCTTCCGAGCGACGGCGGATCGGGGTGCACACTCTCCCCGCCGCGCTCGATCATCTCGGCGATGCGCCTCCCGCGCTCGCTCGCGCCCGCGGGACCGAACGGCGCGAGCGCGAGCGCCAGCTCCGCCACGTTGCGGTACCGATTCCTCGGCTCCTTCGCGAGGCACTTGCCCAGAATCTCTCCGAGCCCTGGCGGCGCGACCGCGTCTCCGAGGCCGCCGTACGGCGCGAGGAGGACGTTCGCGCAAATCTCCGGGATCGATCCGCCCGCAAACGGCTGCGCGCCGGTCACGAGCTCGTGAAGTACGACGCCGATCGCCCAGATGTCCGAGCGTGCGTCGACGTTGGCCGACGCGCCAAGCTGCTCCGGCGGCATGTAGTGAGGCGTTCCGAAGAGCTCGCTCACGCCCGTGAGGCGCGCTTGCTTCTTCGAGTCGGGGTTCTTGTCGAGCACCTTGGAGATGCCGAAATCGAGGAGCTTCACGGTCGACGCGCCGGACGCGTCACGCGTGGTGAAGAGATTCTCTGGCTTCAAGTCGCGATGGACGAAACCGAGCGCGTGCATCTCCGCGAGCGCCTCGCACGCCTGCATCACGCAGTCGACGGCAAGGACGGCGGGCATCGCGCCTGCGCTCAAGCGCGTCCCGAGGTCCTCGCCTTCCAGGTACTCCATCACCATGTACGGCGTCCCGCACGGCGCGGTGCCGACGTCGTGGACGTGCACGATGTGCGCGGACTTCAGCTTCGCGGCGAGGCGCGCCTCACGAAGGAACCGCTCGCGGAGCACCGCCTGGCGCGCGGCGGCCGGCTTCAGGTACTTCACCGCGACGCGCTGCTCGAGGTGCTCGTGCGTCGCCGCGAGGACGACGCCGATGCCCCCTTCGCCCACCACGCGCTCGAGGCGGTACCTATCGGCGAGCAGTGTTCCAAGCTCGAATGACGATGCCGGCGGGGATTTGGAGCGTTGCGCGGACAAGCGACCTCGAATGGGTTAACGGTCCGTGGCCGAAAGGCGTGAGCCCTCGCCGAAAAGAGCGCGCACAACGGCTCACACGGCCCTGACCTACCTGGGGTCCGCCCGCCGTTTCTTGTATCGTTCGTGCGCATGATCGAAGCGGAGCACCTCGTCGTCGGTGCAGGGTTCGCGGGCCTCGCCGCGGCGCGCGCGATCGTGCGAGGTGGCCGCACCGTCGCGGTCTTGGAGGCGCGCGATCGCGTCGGCGGCCGCGTGTACACCCGCACGCTCGACGACGGCACGCCGCTCGATCTCGGCGGACAGTGGGTCGGCCCCACCCAAGAGCGCCTCTACGCGCTCGCGAAGGAGCTCGGCGTCGCCACGTTCGCGACGTACGGCGACGGGCACAACGTCCTTCACTGGGGCGGCAAGCGGAAGAAGTACAAAGGGACGATCCCGAGCGTCTCACCGCTGCCGCTGCTCGACCTCGCGTGGGCCATGAAGCGGCTCGACGCGCTCGCGAACACCGTGAACCTGGAGGCGCCGTGGGAGACCAAGAACGCCGCAGCCCTCGACGGGCAGACCCTCGCGTCGATGCTCGATCGCGTCATCCACTTCGACACCGCGCGCGAGCTCTTGAAGATCGGGCTCGAGACCATCTTCGCGGCCGACGCTGCGGACATCTCGCTGCTCCACGCCGCGTTTTACGTGAAGAGCGGCAAGGGCCTCGACAGCCTCGTCGGCGTCGCCAACGGCGCGCAGCAGGATCGCTTCGTGGGCGGCGCGCAGCCGATCGCCGACCGCCTCGCCGGCACGCTGGGCGATGCGCTTCACCTGTCGTCCCCCGTGCGCGAGATCGTGACGACCGACGACGGCGTCGAAGCGCGCGGCGATGGCTTCGTCGCCCGAGGCCGCAGGATCATCGTCGCCCTTCCGCCGACGTTGGCGGGCCGCCTTCGCTACGCGCCCGCGCTCCCCGCCGCGCGCGATCAGCTCACGCAGCGCATGCCGATGGGCTCGGTCATCAAGTGCATGGCCGTCTACGACACGCCGTTCTGGCGTGAGGAGGGACTCTCGGGGCAGGCCGTCAGCGACACCGGGCCGGTGCAGACGACCTTCGACAACTCGCCACCCGAAGGCAAACCCGGCGTCCTCCTCGGCTTCATCGAAGCCAACGCGGCGCGCGCGCTCTCGCGCGTGACCGAAACCGAGCGCCGCGCCAAAGTGCTCGAGTGCTTCGCGCGCTACTTCGGCGAACGCGCGTTGTCGCCGCGCGAGTACGTCGACAAGTCGTGGGCCGAGGACGAGTGGTCGCGTGGATGCTACGCCGGGTACATGCCGCCCGGCGTGTGGACGAGCTACGGCCACGCGCTCAGGGCGTCGGTCGGGCGCATCCATTGGGCAGGCACCGAGACGGCGGCGGAATGGAACGGCTACATCGAAGGCGCCCTCGCGTCAGGCGAACGCGCCGCACGCGAGGTGCTCTCGCGCGAGGAGCGGCGTTGACGAGAGCGACGACGAGAAGGCGACGACACGACAACTAAAGGAGAAGAAGAGATGCGCGACGTCGACGTGACCACGAAGCAGGGCAAGTTCCAGCAAACCGTGAAGATCGGGCCTCACACGCTCGTGGGCGACGAGCCGACCGAGCTCGGCGGGGACGACGCGGGCCCCGCGCCGCACGATTTCCTGCTGACGGCGTTGGGGACGTGCACCTCGATGACCATTCGGGTCTACGCCGAGAAGAAGGGCTGGAAGGTCGATCACGTGCACGTCCACCTGACAATGGAGAAGATCGAGGGCGGCGGGACGTCGATCCGGCGGAAGATCGAGTTCCGCGGGGATCTGGACGACGAAAAGCGCGCCCGATTGCTCGAAATTGCGGGAAAATGCCCGGTTCACAAGACCCTGACCGGCAAGCTGGAGCTCCACATCGAGGGGGCACCGTGAAATCGTTGGCTAACCAAATGCGGCCGTTTGGAACGGGCGAGCTCAGGCACGGCGAGCTCCGGAGGTAGTGGCCGGGTTTTGAAATCCGTGACGCGCAGCGCAAGGTCGACGCTGGCACGGCCGCTCGCTAGGCTCCGTGTATGTCTGACCCCACGGGTATTCCCCCCCTGCTCGACGCGATTCGCCGCATGCACGGCTGCGAGGCGCGCCACGTCGAGACCGCGCACGTGTACGAGAGGACTCCCGGCGGGGAGACCGTGTGGAGCGGCAACGTTGAAGTGTTCGATCTGACGGGGCATGCGCAGGCATCGCGCGCCTACGCGTGGAGCGAAGCGACTGAGGGCGCGAAGCGGCGCTTTTTCGCCGTGCTGCACGTGGCGCCCATCGACTCCCCCGGGGCGGCGGTGCAAGCGTCCATCGTTGCGGACGCGCGCGCTCTCCCCCAGGTCCGCGAATAGATTTCAAAACCGGCCACGACCTCGAGGGACGGGAGGTGGCTTGCTCCCGTCACGGCGGGCAACAGATAAGATAGAGCCCCGCGTCGGCCGAATATCCGGCGCCGCTTGGACGGCATGAACCGAACTCGGACCCCGTCACCGTGCAGACAAGTAACTCGTACTCATGACACACCGAGTTCCCAGCTTCTGCTTCCACGGTGCAACCGGGGTAGACGTTAGGCGTCGTGACATCGGTGATGGAAGACTCGGCGCCGGGCGCATCAGCGCCGGCATCGGCCAGCGCGCCATCCTGGACGAGCTCGGTCTGCGTCTTGCCATGGCCTGACGTCGTTACGCCGCACCCCGCGGCGGCTGTGCCGATGCCGGTGCTGAGGCACGCAAGAAACGCATGGCGATTCCAGCGAGTCATTCTTTGCCGCCCCCCGTTACTAGAGGATAGCCGACCGCCGAAACTCGTAGCGAGGTTGCTCGAAAAACGCCCTGACGCCCCCTCAGGCCCTAAAATTTCAGTCGTAATTTCAATCTCTTGCAGCGGCGCGAAATTTGGCCCCCTTCCCGCCCGACACGACGTACGAAGATGTTCTTGGCGCTCATGTCCCCGTCCGTGCGAGAGGCCCCGCCGCTCGGTCTCGCCCAGCAGGCACTGACCGCCGCGCTTCGCCCCGCCGTGCGCGCGGTGATCTCGAGCATGCTTCGCGAACGGCCGACCACGCCCGACGTCGACGACGCCACCAACGAGACGCTGCGTCGGGCGCTCGAGCATCCCGAGCGGACGCAAGACGCGCAGAACGCGCGCGCCTACGTCCTCGGCATCGCGCGCCACGTGGCGCTCGACGTCATTCGTTCACGTAAGAAGGCGCGCACCCACGACAGCGTGACGGACGAGCCGGGCAGCGAGCGCACGGGCGTGGAGCTCGTCGACGGCGCGCCCGATCCGTACCAACAAGTCGAAGGCGCACGCCGCTCGGAGCTCATTCGCAAGGCGTTCGACACCTTGCCCGAGGGTCAAAGGAAGGCGCTGATGCTGTTTCACCTCGAAGGGCTCGAATACCAAGAGATCGCCACCCGCCTCGAGGTGCCGCTCGGCACCATCGCGACGTGGGTGAGCCGAGGTCGCAAAGCAATGGCCACGACGCTGGCGGATGTGAGGCACGCATGAAACCGAAGAAGCTCTCGGAAGAGCTCGCCTGGTCGGGCGAGCACGCGAGCGAGATCGCGATCGTCGCGCTCGCCGACGCGCAGGACATCGTGCCCGAGGCGGTGTCCCAGCACGTCGAGGCGTGCGAAGAGTGCGCGCTGGCGCTCGCCGACGCGACGATGCTCTCGATGGCGACCGCCGAGGCGATGCACGAGATGCCCGCGCCGCAGCGTGTTTCCGACGGCGGCATCGCGCGCGCGCCCATCCCCTGGCGAATGATCCTCGCCGCGCTCGGCCTCGCCACCGTCGGCGCGGTGCCCACGCTCCTCGATACGCACGGCCTCTCGGGCAGCGCGGTGTCGCTCGTGAAGAGCGCGCCCATCGTGATGAAGGGCCTGCGCCAGGCCGCGCAGTCGTCTGGTCTCCCTATCTGGATGACGCTCGGCTCCGCCTTGCTGCTCATCGTCGTCTCCTTCGCCCTCACCCGGGCGCTCCCGTCTCCTGCTTCTCGGAGGATCGAGTCATGAAGTCCCTAATGGTTTGGCTCCTTACCCACGCACTCCTCCTGATCGCGGTCACCGCGAGCGCGGAGGTCAAACGCGAGGGCGCCTGGCCGGAGGGAGACAAGAAGGTGACGCTCGATCTCGACGGCGCGCCGCGCGGCCTCGCGATTCGCAAGCTGGCCGAGGCCGCCGGGTGGAGCTTGGTCGTGCAGACGCCGTTCGGCGCCGACGCGGGCGACCACATCGACGTTCACGTGAAGGATCAGCCCGCCACGAAGGTGCTCGATCTCGTCCTGCCCGAGGACGGCTGGATCGCCAAGCGCGACGGAACGCTCGTCTCGTTGCGACGTGACGCCGCCGCCGCAGCCGCCATCCCCGGACACGACGCCCACACGGTCCCGCCGATCCCGGCGATCCCGCCGATCCCGCCGATCGCCGCGCCGCATGCCCCCGAGCCGCCCGAGCCCCCGGATCCGCCGGATCCGCCGGAGCCGCCGAGCGCGCACGACGACTCGACGCCGCCGCACCCCTCTGCGCACCCAGGCAAGCGCGGCCGGCACGGCGACCGCGGCGAGGACCGCGTGATCACCGGCGGCAACCTCGTCATCGAGAAAAACGAGCTTGCGCACGACATCACCGTGTTCGGCGGCAACCTCGACGTGCTCGGCAAGGTCACGGGCGACATCTCGGTCACCGGCGGCAATGTCATCGTCCGCCAGGGCGCCAGCGTGCACGGCGACGTGTCCACCGTCGGCGGCAACCTCACCGTCGAGGACGGCGCGGAGGTCGAAGGCGACGTCGGCGTCGTCGGCGGCGTGCTCCACCGCGGCAAGGACGCGCAGATCGGCGGCGACATCACCCGCACCGACGGAGAAGACGAGGTCGAAGCCGCGAAGGGTGGAACGAAATCCCACATCCTGAAGGACGTCGGCGACGCGCTCACCCGCTCCGCGTTCCTCTTCATCTTCGGCGTGCTCCTCCTCGCGCTTGCTGGCAAGCGGATGGAGACGCTTCGCGGCGAGGTCGCCACCCGCCCGGTCCGCTCCTTCGCGCTCGGCATCGTCGGCATCCCCGCCGCGATCCTCGCCGTCGCCGCGCTCTGCATCACGGTCATCGGAATCCCGGTCGCGTTCGTCGGCATCATCCTCGCCATCTTCGGCGCCTACGCCGGCATCATCGCGGTCCTGACGACCGTGGGCGAGGCGCTCCTCCGGCACAAGACGCAGAACGCCTACGTCCACCTCGGCGTCGGCTGCCTCCTCTTCCTCGTCCTCAGCTCGCTGCCGGGCCTCGGCCACATCGTGACGCTCGTGGTCATCTTCGCCGGCATCGGCGTGGTCGTGGCGACGCGCGCCGCGGGCTTCGTCCCCGAGCGAAAGAAGGTCCCAGCCGGACCGTACCGTACGGCCGCCTGAGGGGATGCTGCTGATGTAGATTGGAGCGATGTTCGAGTCCGCCGAGCTCGGCCACGCCATCCCCAAGGTCGTCTACAAGAAGGAGGTCCCGCCGCTTCGCGAGGCGCTCCTCGAGGCCCAGCTGGAGGTCGTGGAGCGCGCGCAGTTCCCCGTCGTCATCCTCGTGAACGGCGTAGAAGGCGCCGGCAAGGGCGAGACGGTGAACCTCCTCAACGAGTGGATGGATCCACGTCACGTCTCGACCTTCGCGTTCGGCGCGATGGACGAGGACGAGCGGATGCACCCGCCGATGTGGCGCTTCTGGCGCCGCCTCCCCAAGAAGGGCAACGTCGGAATCTTCTTCGGGTCCTGGTACACCGACCCCATCCTCCAGCGCGTCGAGGGCACGCTGCGAAAGAGCGATCTGGAGGTTCGCATCGAGTCGATCGTCCGCCTCGAGCGCATGCTGGCGAACGACGGCGTCCTATTCGTCAAATTCTGGTTCCACGTCTCGAAAAAGGCACAAAAAGCCCGCTTTCACGAGCTCGAGAGCGATCCCAAGACGAGCTGGCGCGTCACGCCCGAGGATTGGCGTCGCGTCGATCAGTACGACGAGTTCCGAAAAGTCAGCGCGCGCGTCCTCCGTCAGACGAGCACGCCCGAGGCGCAGTGGACCGTCGTCGAGGGGACCGACGCGCGCTACCGGAACCTGACCGTCGGCAAGGTGCTCCTGGAGACGATGCGCGCGCGCCTCGACTCTCCGCTGCCCAAGCGAACCGGCCGCGTTCCTCCGAGCGTCCCGGCGCTCGACAAGCTGTACCTGCTGCGCACGCTCGACATGTCGCAGCGCGTGGACGAAAAGCATTACGACGACGAGCTCGAACGCCTCCAAGGCAAGCTCAACAAGCTGAGCCGCAACTCGCGCTTCCACAAGGTGAGCGTGGTGTGCATGTTCGAAGGGTGGGACGCGGCCGGCAAGGGCGGCGCCATCCGCCGCATCACCGGCGCCCTCGACGCGCGCCAATACCACGTGACCCCGATCGCTGCGCCGACCGAGGACGAGCGCGCGCAGCCGTACCTATGGCGCTTCTGGCGCTACCTGCCGCAGAAGGGGCGCTTCACGATCTACGATCGCTCCTGGTACGGCCGCGTCCTCGTCGAGCGCGTCGAGGGCCTCGCGCCGCCCGAGGACTGGATGCGCGCGTACGGCGAGATCAACGACTTCGAGGAGCAGCTCGTCCAGAACGGCGTCATCCTCCTCAAGTTCTGGCTGCACATCACGAAGGAAGAGCAGCTCAAACGCTTCAAGGAGCGGGAGAAGACCGGCTTCAAGCGTTTCAAGATCACCGACGAGGACTGGCGCAACCGCGACAAGTGGGAGGCCTACGAGCTCGCCGCCTGCGACATGGTCGACCGCACGAGCACCGAGATCGCGAAGTGGACCTTGGTCGAAGCGAACGACAAACACCACGCGCGCATCAAGACCCTGAAGGTCCTCACCGACGCGATCGAAAAAGCGATCGACTAGCTCAGGGCCCGGCGGCGGCGGCCACGCACGTGCCGTCGGTGCCGTCGGCCGTGCCCGAAGCTGCGGCCGGCGTCGTGTCGAGCTCGGCGGTCGACGACGGGATGTCGACGGTCGTGTCCGGAAGATCGATCGTCTTCTTGAAGAGAGGGACGTCGAGGACGATCGATGCCTTCAACACCAGCGTGCCGCTCGTGACGGTCTGGCCCTTGAGCGTCGCCTTGCCGCCCTTCACGTCGAGGCAGGTGGCATGGTACTCGGTGATGACCTTCGACCCGGCGACCAGCGTGAGCGCGAGGTGACCGGGGACGCTGCCGAGGGGGACGTCGGGGAGCTTCGTCTCCGGGACGTCTGCCTCGACGTGCGCGGGCTTGCCCGACAAGAGGAACGCGTCGAACGGCGCATGTCCCGAAATCGGGATGTCGACATTCTGGAGTCCAGCGAGAGCGCCGTCGTACTTCACCGTGCCCGCGTCCACTTTGAGGTGGCCCTCCATCTTGATGTGCATGTCGAGCTTGTACGTGCCGGTGCCCGGCTTGCCCTGGAGCTTGCCGCCTCCCGGGCTTGCCGCGGTGTCGACGGCGACCGCGCCGCCGGCCAAGAGCTTGAACGAAACCTGCGCGGGTCCACTCGGCGGCTGAAGGCCGGTGTCGTGCGCGAAACCCGGGAGAACCGGAGCTTCACCGTGCAGCGGAACATCGGCGCCGCCTCCCGAGTCGCTGCTGCTGGTGCTGCTGCATGCGGGCAGGGCAACGCCGAGCGCGGCGGGCGCGAGAAGAAGAGGAAGAAGAGGAAGAAGAGGAAGAAGAGGAAGAAGAGCGTGGGAGAATATTGTCGTGGCCATCAGGGTAACCTCCAGTTGCGGACAGCCCGGCTAGAGCAACGTGTGTGCCTCCCCCACCTTCGAATGGTTTCCATCGGTTAGCGCTCGGAGACCGGAGGTTGGGCTCGAATGCGAACAAGGATGGGCGCCGTTCGCTCCCATCGTGGCGTGCGCCCATCCGCCTATCGACTATCCTCCGCGGCCACGATGCAGCCCCTCCGCAACGCGAGCTCGGCGATGCCCAGCGAATCGTCGACCCTCGAGAGGCCCGTCACCGCGCGCCCGACGTTCGCCGTGCCGACGGTGCAGCTCGAGGTGATCGCCGGGCCTGACGTGGGCGGGCGCGCGCGCATGGATGCGTCGTCGCCGGGCCGCGTGTACGTCGGCAAGAGTGAGGCGTGCCAGCTGCGCCTGTCCGATCCGCTCGTCTCGCGCCGCCACCTGGCGCTCGAGTTCGACGGCGGGCGCGTGCGCTTGACGGATCTCGACTCGAAGAACGGCACGCTGGTGAATGCGTTTCCGGTGGTCGAGGCGTTCCTCGCCGGTGGGGAGCTCGTGCGCGTCGGCGACACCACGATCGCGGTGCGCTTCGGGGAGATCGTGCAGACCGAGCTCGAAGGGGCGAACCGCTTCGGGCGCGTCATCGGGTCGAGCCCCGAGATGATGCGCCTCTACCCGATCTGCCAGCGTCTCGCGTTGTCGGACGTGCCCGTCATCCTGGAAGGGGAGACGGGGACCGGCAAAGAGCTCCTCGCCGAGGCGCTCCACGAGGCGAGCGCGAGGGCGGGCGGTCCGTTCGTCGTCTTCGATTGCACGACGTTCGCGCCCAGCCTGATGGAGGCCAAGCTCTTCGGCCACGAGAAGGGAGCGTTCACCGGCGCGATCGCGGCGCGTCCGGGCGTCTTCGAGGAGGCCAACGGCGGGACGCTCCTCATCGACGAGATCGGCGATCTCGACGTGGGCCTGCAGGCGAAGCTCCTCCGCGCGGTGCAATCGGGCCAGGTACAGCGCCTCGGCGGCACCAGCTGGATCAAGACGAACGTGCGCATCCTGGCCGCGACGCGGCGGGATCTCGAGCGCGAAATCCAGGCGGGCCGCTTCCGCGACGACCTCTACTACCGACTCGCCGTCGCGCGGATCGAGCTCCCGCCGCTTCGCCGGCGCCGTGGGGACGTGCGCTTGCTCGCGGCGACGTTCTGGCGCGGCCTGTGCCGAAACGCAGAGCCCGTGCCCGAAGATCTGCTCGACCGTCTCGAGGGCTACACCTGGCCGGGGAACGTGCGCGAGCTCTACAACGCCGTCGCCAACCGCGTCGCCCTCGGCGATCTCGCGGATATGGACGGCCTCCGGCGCACGTCGCCGCCACCCGGCGCGGACAGCAAACCCGAGGCGAGCGATGTCATCGCCGAGGTCGTCGCGAGCGGCCTCCCCTTCCCCCAGGCCCGCCAGCGCGTGCTCGAAGCGTTCGAGGAACGTTACGTGGACAAGATGCTCGCCGAGCACGGCAACAACATCTCGAAGGCCGCGGCGGCGTCCGGCATCGCGCGTCGCTATTTCTATACCGTGCGCGCGCGCCGCGGCCGCTGAGAAATGGCGATCGAGCGGATCCACGACCGTTACGTCCTTTGCGACGTGATCGCGAGCGGCGGCACGGCGACGGTGCACCTGGGGCGCAGGGTCGACGCGGCCGGCTTCGGCGGGCTCGTGGCGATCAAGCGTCTGCACCCGCACCTGGCGGCGAGCGAGGCCTTCCGGGAAATTTTGCTGGAAGAAGCCCGCCTGGCGTCGCGGATCGCGCACCCCAACGTGGTGCAGGTGCTCGACGTGATCGAGGCGAAAGAGGAAGCGTTCCTCGTCCTCGAGTACGTGCGCGGCGAGACGCTCGAGCGCCTCCTCGCGCTCAGCGGCGCCGCTCCACCCGCGATCGCCGCCGCCGTCGTCCGCGATGTCCTTCGTGGCCTCCACGCGGCCCACAACGCGCGCGGATCCGACGGCGCGCTCCTTCACCTCGTGCATCGCGACGTCACCCCGCGCAACGTCCTCGTGTCCGCCGACGGCACCGCTCGCCTCCTCGACTTCGGCATCGCCAAGGCGCACGGCCGCAACAGCACGACCCGCGAGGGCACGATCCGCGGAACCTTGCCGTACATGCCGCCCGAGCAGCTCCACGGCGACACCCTCACGCCTCGCAGCGATCTCTACGCGGCTTCGGTCGTTCTCTGGGAGGCGTTGACGGGGAAGCGGCTGTTCGTGGCCGAAACGGAGGCGGGCGTGATGCAGAAGATCCTCGATCACGACGTCCCGCCGCCCTCCACAGTCACCCGCGGCGTCCCTCCGGCGTTCGATGCCGTCGTCCTCAAGGCCCTCGCCCGCGATCCCGCGCAACGCTACGCGAGCGGCCTCGAGATGGCGCTGGCCCTCGAGCCCTGCATCGCCCCCGCGCTCCCGGCCGAGATCGCGGCGTGGGTCGCCAAGACCGCAGCCGCGCCACTCGCCGAGCGTGACCAAAAAGTCGCCGCCATCGAGGCCGCCCTCACGACGAGCGCCGTCCCGCCGGACTTCACCATCCCAGCTCGCGCGCCGTCGCGCGCACGCCGCCGCCCGCTGGCCCTCGCCGCCGCCGCGCTCCTCACCACCGCCGCCGCGGCCGCAGCCTGGTCCCTCCATACGATCCCGACCCCGACCGCGACGCTGACTCCGACTCCGACCCCGACTCCGACTCCGACCCCGACCCCGACTCCGACCGCGACTCCGACTCCGACCGCGACTCCGACTCCGACTCCGACTCCGACCGCGACTCCGACTCCGACCGCGACTCCGACTCCGACTCCGACGCACGCCGCCCGCGCAAAGCCCTGCGTCCCCTACTTCGTCGACGACGCCGGTCGACGACAATTCAACCGCGACTGCTTGCTCTAGTATTTGCTCCTCCCCCAACGCGATGCCCCCGCGCTTTCTCCCCGCCCTCTTCCTCCTCTCTCTCTCCACCGCTGCCCATGCGGCGGGAAGGGCCGCCGAGTGCGCGGAGCAAGCCGAGCGCGGGCAGGTCCTTCGCGATGAGCTCAGGCTCGTCGACGCGCGCGCCCTCCTCGTCGCGTGCGCGCAGCGGGAGTGCCCAGGAGTGGTGCGTGCATCCTGCACGGAATGGCTCACCGACGTCGATCGGCGGATTCCATCGATCGTCGTCAACTCCAAGGACGGCGACGGGCACGACGTGACCGGCGGGCGGCTCCTCCTCGATGGGGCCATCGTCGCGGAGTCCAACGAGGCGCGCGCGATCCGGGTGGATCCGGGGCCGCATGCCTTGAGGTACGAGGCCACCGGCTTCGATCCGGCGAGCGAGCAGCTCGTCCTGCGCGAAGGAGAAGGCGTTCGCGTGGTGACGCTTCACCTGGTCCGCCCCGCGCCGGCGGCGAGGGACCCGGCCCCGCCCCCCACCACCTCGCCCGCCCCGCTCCTTTCCCCGCCGCCGCTCGCATCGGAAAAGAAGCCGGCGGGCCGCGCGATCTCACCTGCGGTCTACGCGCTCGGCGGCGTTTCGCTGGCCGCGCTCGGCGCGTTCGCGTATCTCGGCCTCACCGGCGCGTCGGAGTACCGCGATCTCGACAGGCAGTGCGCGCCGCATTGTGCCGACGCGCAGATCTCCGCCGTGCGCACCCGCTTCCTCGTTGCCGACATCGCGCTCGTCGTGAGCTTGCTCTCAGCTGGGGGAGCCGCAGCGTTCTATATCTGGGGCGGTTCCCGGTAGAGCAGAAGTCGTTTGACCGTAGCGGGCAACGACTGGCGCGACCCACTTGATGGGTAGAGCAAGCGTTACGTAGTAACGACGCTTGCTCTACGCCCCCGTCCGCTAGGGGCGCGCACAACAGCGAAAGCCGATGTAGGAGATGTGTTGGTCGCGGCCGTAGGTGAGGATCTCCGCGCAGTCCATGTTGAACTGCACGCCCGACGTCGCGACGCTTCCGCCCGCGGCGACGTTGCAGTTGTCGGCCTTTCCGTCGCCGGTGCAGCTGTCGAGCCACTCGTAGACGTTGCCGACCATATCGAAAATTTTCGCGTAGCCTCCCTCACAACCGGGGTAGCCGCCGACGCGCGCTACGCCGAAGGGGCCGCCGGCGTCGACGTCGATCGCGCAGACGTCCGGCGAGTAAGGGCCTGGGTAGGGGAACTGCCGCGCGCCGTTGCGTGAGCAGGCCTGGTACCACTGCGAGACCGCGGCGTCGGTGAAGTCGGTGTAATTCAGCGTGGCGCCGCCGGCGACGGTGCCGCAAAGCTGTTTGCCCGCCCACGCGCAGTACGTCGCGGCGTCGCACCAATCGACGCGCGCGATCGGCGAGTCCATGTCCGTCGCCGTCGGCGGCCACGGGTACGGGGCGCCGCCGCCCTCCGTCGGGAGCAGCGACGTGTTCCAATTGCAAATCGCCGGCGCGAAGGTTGCCCCGACGCCCGATTGGAGGAACGTGAAGTACTGCCCGCGGGTGACCTCGGTGGCATCGATGCACGTCGTCTCTCCGCGGATCATCGCCGGACCCTCGCCGATGGGACACCCGGCGTCCGTCTTGGAGGGCCCGTCGGTGCGCGCGTCGGCGGGGGGCTGGCCGTCGTTTCCGGGCGGAGCATCGGAGCCGGTCCCGCCGCCGTCGCCACCCATCGCGCTGTCTTGACCCGCGTCGGTGAGGCCGCCCGCGTCGCCGCCGTCGGCCCCAGCGACGTCGCCAGGCCCGAGCGCGGAGACGTCGTAAAGCGCCGAGCACGCGAGGACCGCTGCGCCGGCGGCAGCGAAGAGACCCACGCGTGCGTTGAGCGAGCGCATCGTCGAACTTTACCCGACAACCGACGGGGGTGCCCGCGGTCAGAAGTGGTACGCGATCTGGTAGGGAAGGCACGAGCTCGTCGGATTGCTCGCGAGCTGCTTCACGCGGAGGTACACGTCGGCCGAATCGTCGGAGCCGCCGCACGCGAAGGTCGTCGTCAGCGGATCGGTGGTCTGGATGCAGCACCCAGGCTTGCCGCCGGGCGAGGTCGCCGACGCCGCGCCCGCGCTGCACTTCGAAACGTTCGCCGTCCCGGTCTTGCAAGCGACGAACATGCACAGCTCGGCGCCGGCGACGTTCATCTGCGCGGTCGGATCGACGAGGCAGCCAACCGTGTCCTTGCCGACGAACTTGAAGGCGTCAACGTCGGCGGTGCCCGAGGCCACGCTCGTCACGTTGGTGGCGCTCGAGTCGCAGTCGTCGATGTCGGGCAGCGTCGCGGCGGCGGCTTCGGTCTCGTTCGGCTCGTGGTTTTCGTTCGTGCAATCCGGGCGGCCCCCATCGAAGCCGGAGTCGCCGCCCGCGTCGCCGTTCCCGCTGCTCCCGCTGCTCCCGCTGCTCCCGCTGCTCCCGCTGCTCCCGCTCGAGCCGCTGCTCGAACCGCTGGAGCCGCTGCTCGAAGAGCTGGAGCTGGCGCTGGAGCCGCTGCTCGAAGAGCTGGAGCTGGAGCTGGAGCCGCTGCTCGCGTCGCCGGCTGTGCCGGGATCGGAGGAGCCGCTACTGCACGCGACGACGACGCACGCCGCGGAAAGTGTGAATCCAAGGAGACGATGGGGAAAGGGGCTTCGCATGGCCGCCCCTTGAGCAACCCGCATGCCGCGCCGCGATGGGCCGAACGCGCCAAATAGGTTCGAGGCTTCCGCGAGCAGCTCGCGCGAGTGTGTGCTCTCGGACGAACAGAAATGGGCTCGGATCAGGCCGGCCGACAATTTCGTGAAGTGGACGGGCTGGGCATCCACTTCTGTTCTCCTTCGGAGAGCGGCCCTTCACACCCCTTGAAAACGAGTTTCTAACGTTCTCGCGCGCACTCGTCGGCCCAGCGGGCGAAGATGCCGCGGGCGATGGGGTCGATCTTGGGGAGGCACTTGTCGGCGCCGGCGAGCATGTCGGCGGCGGTGAGCTTCTCGGCGGCGAGCTCGGCGGCGAAGGCGCGGCACATGCGCGCGACGCCGGGGCGCGTCAGCTCCATGTGGAAGAGGAGGCCGTACGCGGCGCGGCCGTAGCGAAAGGCCTGGCAACGCGTGCGGGCGCTGCGGGCGAGAGAGACCGCGCCGGGCGGCAACGTGAAGACGTCGCCGTGCCAATGGCAGGGAACGAGCGGCGACTTGACGCCTGCGAAGATGCGATCGCGCCCAGCGCTGGGGGCGAGCTCGACGGGGAGCCAGCCGATCTCGCGCGCCGTCGCGCGGGAGACGTGAGCGCCGAGCACGCTCGCGACGAGCTGGCTGCCGAGGCAGACGCCGAGGATCGGGATCTCGGCGCGGAGCGCCTTCTCGATGAGGCGCATCTCGTCCTTCAAGAACGGATGCGTGGAGGTGTCGCGCACGCCCATAGGACCGCCCATCACGACGAGGCCGCGCGCGCGACCGACCTCGGCGGGGATGGTCCCGCCCGCGTAGCCGCGGATCGCACGCGGAACGAGCTTCTTCGCGCGGAGCGCGGGCGCGATCAGACCGGGGCCTTCGTCCTTCGTGTGGGTGAGGACGAGGACGTGCGCCATCACGCACCCCGGCGAGCGACAGGGATGACGAAGCGAAGCGCAGTGTGCGTCTCGCTGAAGCGCGCGACCTTCACGTCCTTGAGGCGCGCGGCGCGGCCGGCGGCGATCACGTCGGCCTCGCGGATCTCCTTCTTCCCCTTCGGGTAGACGATCCACACGCCGCCGGCGGGCGCGATTCGTTCTGCGAGCGGCGCCACCTTCGTGAGCGCGGCGGCCTTCTCGGCGGCGAAGAGGACGTGGTCGAACATCTTCCCGCGGGCGCCGACCGTGACGGCCGTGCCGACGTCTTCGAGATCGCGGACGAAGGGAGCGTCGAAGTCTCCGACGAGGGCGACGCGCGCGCCGGCCTTCACGCCGAGCTTGTCGACGATGCCCTTTGGCTTCGTGATCTTCTCAGCCCAGCGGAGGGCCACGGCGCCGAGCTCGAGCTCGATCGATTTGCCGCGGCCGAGCGACAGAACGAGGACGCCGTCCTTCGCAATGGCGCCGCGTATCTCGGCGAAGGGGAGGCGCATGCGCACGTCTCCACGGAAGAGGAGGTAGTCCGTCTCGAGCAGGACCGTACCGGTCGACGCCTCGCCCTCGACGCGCATTTTGCACGTTTTTTCCGCACCCACGGCCCCTCCTAACACCGCTCCGGGGCTGGGGCTACCGCGGCGAAAGGCTGCCTGTAACCTTTCGGAAGGCTCGCGCGTGGTGAGTGTGGAGGCTCCACCATGGCGGAAAATGGACGGGTGATCGTGATCGGCGGCGGGCTCGCGGGGCTGGCGGCGGCGACGTTGGCGGCGCGCTCCGGCAAGCACGTGATGCTCCTGGAGCGCGCGGGTGCGCCCGGAGGGCGCGCGGGATCGCCGCAGCTCGGAGCGGCGACGGTGAACCAGGGGCCCCACGCACTGTACCGCGGGGGTCCTGCGATGGAGACGCTCGGCGAGCTCGGCGTCGCGTACACCGGAGCGAGCCCGCGATTGGATGCGCCGCTCGCGTACCACGCAGGTCGCCTCGTTCCGCTGCCGATGGGCGCTGCGAGTCTTCTGACCTCGCCGCTCTTGGGGTTCTGCGCACGCATCGAGGCAGCGCCCATCCTCGCGACGATGGGACCCGACCTCGCGCAGGAGGGCGAGACGCTCGACACCTGGCTGACGCGACGCGTGCGCGATCCTGGGCTTCGCGCGCTGCTGTCGGCGCTCGCGCGACTCTCGACGTACACGAACGCTCCGCACCTCCTCTCGGCGCGGGAGGCCTTCGCGCAGATCGCGCACGCGCAGAAGGAGGGCGTGATGTACGTCGACGGCGGGTGGGCGAGCATCGTACGTGGCCTCGAGGACGCGGCGAAGCGGGCGGGCGTTCGGCTCCTCGTGGGCTCCACGGCCACCGAGCTCACGCGACGCGAAGGCGCGTGGCGGGTGCGCTTCGGAAAGGAGTCCCTCGACGCGGACGACGTGGTGCTGGCGCTCGGCCCCCACGCTGCCGCGGAGCTCACGGGCGCGACGTTCGACGTCGTTCCCATCCACGCCGCCTGCCTCGACCTGTGCCTCCGTCCGCTCCCCGCCAAGGTCCCCCGCTTCGTCCTCGGGATCGATCGACCGACGTATTACTCGGTCCACTCGGATGCGGCGCGCCTCGCAAGGGACGGGACGACGGTGCTGCAAGTTGCAAAGTACATCGATCCGCGCGCCCCCATCGATGCGCGCGCCGACGAGGCGGAGCTCGAGACGCTCATGGACCTCGCCCACCCCGAGTGGCGCGCCTCGGTGGTCGCGCGCCGATTCCTCGCGCGAATGACGGTGGTGAACGCCGTGGTGACGCCTGCCGGACGACCCGACACCGACGCCGCGGGGCTCGCCGGCGTGCACCTCGCGGGAGACTGGGTCGGCCCCGACGGAATGCTCGCCGACGCCGCGTTCGCGAGCGCGCAGCGTGCGGCGCGGGCCCTCTTGCGTCGCTCTCCGGCGCGTACGACTGTGACGACGGACACCGCGCATGCCGAATCGCACTGCTGAAGCCGCGCCGACCCGCAGCGCGATCTTCGAGGAGCACCGTCGCTTCCTCTGGGGCCTGTCGTACCGGATGACCGGGAGCGGCGCGGACGCGGACGACGTCGTGCAGGAGACCTTCGTGCGCGCGCTCGTCACGCCGCCGGCGCGAACCGAGGAGCCATGGCGCCCGTGGCTCACGAAGGTCGCGCTCAACCTCTCGCGCGACGTGCTGCGGCGGCGGACGCGCGACGGCTACACCGGACCCTGGCTGCCAGCGCCGGCGCTCACCGCGCGATTCGAAGAAGAGGAGCATGCGCCGAACGCGCGGTACGACCGGTTCGAGAGCGTCACGTTCGCGTTCCTGCTCGCCCTCGAAGCGCTCGGGACGCGCGAGCGCGCTGTGCTCTTGCTTCGCGACGTCTTCGACTACTCCGTACGCGAGGCGGCGGAGCTCCTCGAGATGACCGAGGGCAACGTGAAGGTCACGCACCACCGCGCGCGCCGCGCCCTCGACGCGTACGATCGCTCGCGACCGACGCCCGGCGCTGCGGAACGTTCGGGCGAGGCCCTCCAGCGCTTCCTTGGCGCGCTCGCGATGAAGGACGGCGCGGCCCTCGAGGCGATGCTGGCGTCCGGCGCGCGCGCGATCGGCGACGGCGGCGGCGAGTTCCTCGCGCAGCGCCGCGTGGTCGTGCGAAAGGACCGCGTCGCGCGCCTCTTCCTCGGCATCACCCGTCACCCCAACGTGGTCCGCGCCGAGCTCGTTCTCGTCAACGGCACGGTGGCGGTCGTCGTGGATCGTGCCCCGGTCCCCCGCCGCGTCGCGCCGCGCACGCTCCTCGCCTGCGACGTCGACGACGAGGGGCTCATCACGAGCATCTATTCGATCCTCACGACGGCTAAGCTTGCCTCCATCACGATCTGACCTACGCCGGCCTAGGCAGCCCGAGGGAGTGCGTCCTCGACGGCGTCCACGTCGACCCCGAAGCGGCGCCTGACCTCGTCGAGCGGCACCTCCCACATCGAGGCCCAGCGCGCCCCGAAGAGCGGCCGCGCGCGCTTGCCGAGCAGCCACCCGCGCACGATCGCCCGCATGCGCGCGTCCCGCTCGTCCCACTGGTAGAAGACCGCGTTGAGCAGCCCGCCCGCCACCAGCGCCGGCGCCAGCCGCCCCGGCACCTGCGCGACGTAGAACGCCTGAAGCCCGAGCTCCCCCGCCACGTCGGTCGCGAACCCGGTCACCACGTGCCACACGTCATGCGTCTCGTAGAGGTGCGCGCGCAGGTACGTCAGCGGGTCGTCGGCGGTCAGGAGCGGCAGCGCCTCGGGATCGAGCCCTGCCGCGAGCATGTGCTCGGCGAACGCGCGCCCCAGCGTGCCCTCGGGGAGCCGCCGCAGCGCCACCAGATCGATTCGCCCGATGCGCGGACGCTCGGCGAGCGCGCGGGCCCCTTCGGGGTCTTTGGCGACGGCGTCGGCCATCGCGCGGAGCACCGTCGGCTCGACCATCGCGTCGGCCATCTGGAACACCTCGTCGAGGCGGCTGGGATCTCGAAGCAGGCGCACGGCGCTCGAAAGGGCGCGCGCGAGCCGAAGCGGATTTTTCATGGCGTCTCTCCTCTCACGACTTCAATATGCGAGTGAACGCTCACATTCACAACTCGCGTTCCCGAGAGGCCGCCATGCCCCCCCGTCCCCGCACGATCGCTCGTAAAATCCCGGCCCAGGAGCGTGCCAAGGCCACAGTCGACGTGCTCCTCGAAGCGACCGCTCGCATCCTCGTCAAGGAGGGCTACGACCACGCCAGCACCACCCGCATCGCCGAGGCGGCCGGCGTCAGCGTGGGCTCCCTCTACCAGTACTTCCCCAGCAAGGAGGCGCTCGTCGCCGCGCTCATCGATCGCCACATGGCCGCGATGACAACGATGATCGAAGAGAAGGCCGCCGAGCTGGCCATGGCGCCCCTCGCCGTCGCCGTGCGCGAGGCCATCCGCGTCATGATCGCCGCCCACCGCATCGACCCGCGCCTGCACCGCGTCCTGGTCGAGCAGGTGCCTCGCCTGGGCCGCCTCCAGCGCATCGAGCAGGTCGAGTCACGCAGCCGGACGCTGGTCCGCGCTTACCTCGAGGCGCACAAGGACGAGGTCCGTCCGCGCGATCTCGATATGGCGGCGTTCCTCACCGCGCACGTCGTCGAGGCGATCACGCACGGCGCCGTCCTCCACGAGCCGGCCTTGCTCGACAGCGAGGCGCTGGTGGAGGAGACGACGACGCTAATCGTCCGCTACCTGACCTGACCTGACGTGACCTGCCGAGCGGGACGTCGGATCAGTGGTGCGGCGCGGGGGCCGGGGCGGGAGCAGGGGCCGCGTGGTCACCTGCGGGCGCTGCGTGGTCGCCGGCCGCAGGAGCCGATCCGGCAGGGGCCACCACGTGATGCTCCATGCCGCCAGGCGCCGCTGCGCCCGTCGATCCGCTGATCCTGCCGCCCTGATCGTTGTCGATCTCCGCGCGGTGCTCGGTGTCGTTCATGACGTACGCGAAGAACACGCCGATGAAGAGCAGCGACACGACGAGGATCATCGCGTTGAACTTGTTGTCGTACTTCAGGTGCATGAAGAACGTGATGACGAGGCTCGCCTTGATCGACGCGATGACGACCGCGACGACGAGGTTCAAGCGCCCGAGGTGGATGTACGAGACCCCCACCGTCAGGAGCGTCAGGATCATCAGCGTCGTCAGGATGAAGACGTAGAAGCCCACCGACGAGATGTGGGTGTGAACGTCGTACTGCCCCTCGTGCTCTTGATCGGGCGCGACGTGTTCCGGGTGACTCATGTTCGTCTTCCTCGGTCTTCCTTCAATCGATCAAGTAGAGGAGCGGGAACAGGTAGATCCACACCAAGTCGACGAGGTGCCAGTAGAGGGCCACCAAATCCACCGGGGTGAAGTACTTCGCGCTGAAGTCGCCGCGCTCGTTGCGTCGCCAGATCCAGATCATGACGCCGATGCCCACGAGCACGTGGATGCCGTGTACGCCGGTCATCATGAAATAGATCGCGAAGAACGAGCCGCCGTTCTCGGGGATCGTGGTCCCCGGCACGAGGTGATCCGCGTGCGGGTGGAAGTAGTGCGCCGGCAGGAGGCCTGCCTCGAATTTGTGCACGTACTCGAAGTATTTGACGATCAAGAAGATGAACGCGCAGCCGATGGTGATGAGCAAAAACCGGCTCGTCGCCGCCTTGTTGCCCGTCTGCGCGCTGCGCACCGCGAGCGCGGCGGTGAGGCTGCTGAAGAGGAGCACGATCGTGTTCGCCGCGCCCATCGGGCGGTTCAGCTGGTGCGACGCCATGCTGAACATCTCCGGATACCAGCTCCGGAAGATGCCGTAGGCGACGAACAGGCCGCTGAAGAACAAGAGCTCCTGCCCGAGGAACGCCCACATCCCGATCTTCGCCGCCTCGAACTGCTGCGCCGGCGTGTCGAACTGGTGCTGGAGAAACTTCGGGTGATCGTGGCCGTGATCGTCGGCGGCGTCTGCGCTGCTCATTCTTGCTCGAGCTCCTCGGGCTTGGCGAGGTGGTAGTCGTACGGACCGCGCGTGATCCGCGGCTCCTTCAGGAAGTTGCCGAGCGGCGCCGGCGACGGGACCTGCCACTCGAGCGCCGCCGATCCCCACGGGTTACGCGGCGCCTTCGGGCCGCTGCGCAGCGACTGGATGAACATGTAGAGGAGCGTCAGGAAGCCCGCGCCGATGAACCAGGATCCGATCGTCGACCACCTGTGGAGCTCGTGGTACTCGGGCAAGTAGTCGTAGTAGCGACGCGGCATGCCGCGCGAGCCGAGCACGAACTGCGTCATGAACGTCAGGTTGAAGCCGAACGTCACGAGCACGAATCCGATCTGCCCCAGCCGCTCGCTGTACATCTTGCCGGTGAACTTCGGCCACCAGTAGTGAAGGCCTCCGAAGAAGCCCATCACGGTGCCGCCGACCATGACGTAGTGGAAGTGCGCGACGACGAAGTACGTGTCGTGGAGGTGCACGTCGGTTGCGAGCATCCCGAGGAAGAGGCCGGTGAGGCCGCCGATCGTGAACTCGAAGATGAACGCGAGCGCCCACAGCATCGGCGTCTGCAGGGAAATGCTCGCCTTGTGCAGCGTGGCGACCCAGTTGAAGATCTTCACACCGCTCGGGATGGCCACGAGGAACGTCAGCGCCGAGAAGATCGCCGCCGCGTACTCGCTCATGCCGCTGACGAAGAGGTGGTGGCCCCACACGAGGAAGCCGAGCAGCGCGAGGCCGATCGAGCTCATCGCGATGAACCAGTAGCCGACGAGCTGACGTCGCGCGAACGTGCCGATGAGCTCGCTCACGACGCCCATGCCCGGGACGATCATGATGTAGACGGCCGGGTGCGAGTAAAACCAGAAGAAGTGCTGGAAGAGGACGGGGTCTCCGCCGAGCTTGGGATCGAAGATGCCCATGCCGAGCGTGCGCTCCATCGTGAGGAGGAGCAGCGTGATCGCGAGCACCGGCGTCGCCAGGACCTGCATGATGCTCGTCGCGTAGAGCGACCACGTGAAGAGCGACAGGCGCCCCCAGGTGAGGCCCGGCGCGCGCATCTTGTGGATCGTCGCGATGAAGTTCACGCCCGTGAGGATGGAGCTGAACCCCATGATGAACGCGCCGAGGATCATCGGGATGACGAACGAGTTCGAGCGCGCGCTGTACGGGGTGTAGAACGTCCACCCGGTGTCCACGCCGCCGTTGATCATGCTGTAGAGCGCGAAGCAGGCGCCGAACGCGTAGATGTAGAAGCTCATCAAGTTCAGGCGCGGGAAGGCGACGTCCTTCGCGCCGAGCTGGATCGGCATGATGATGTTCCCCATCGCCGCCGGGATCGACGGGATGATGAAGAGAAACACCATGACGACGCCGTGCAGCGTGAACATGTGGTTGTACGTGTCCGCATCCATGATCGTCTTGCCGGGGCTCATGAGCTCCAGCCGGACGAGGAGCGCGAAGACGCCGCCGATCATGAACGCCGTAAGGACGCTGATCAGGTACATGACGCCGATCCGCTTGTGATCGAGCGTCGTGAGCCAGGCGAGGAGGCCGCGCGCACCCGGGATGAGCGAGTGCGTAGCCTTCAGGTAGCTCTCGGTCGGATCGGGGTGGTCGTCGTGGGCGGGAGAGTGGGTTGCTGCTGCGGTCATTTGCGTCTGTCCTCTGCGGATACGGCTAAGGTGCGCGCTATTTGATCGTCTTCAGGTACGCGATCAGCGCGTCGACCTGGTTGTCGCTGAGCGAGAACGTGGGCATCACGACGTTCTCGTAGCCCATGACGATCTTGGCTTGCGGCTTGCGGATGGACTCCTTGATGTAGTTCTCCTCGATGTCCACCATGTCGCCCGTCTTCATCTGCTCTTTGCGGCCATAGACGCCCTTGAACGTCGGCCCCGGCGACTTGGCGCCGTCGCGCGAGTGGCAGGTGACGCAGGCGTTCTGCACGAAGAGCTTCTCGCCCCAGCACGCGGGCCGGCCCTCGCACTCTGGCGGAGGCGGCGGGCCTTTCTTCATGTAATCGTCCCACGCCTCGGTCGTCATCACCTGCACCTCGGCGAGCATGCCGGAGTGGCTGGTGCCGCAGTACTCGGTGCAGAACACGTGCGCGGGGCCGAGCCTGTTCGCCTCGAACACGACGTTCGAGTACATGCCGGGGACGACGTCCTTCTTGATGCGGAACTCGGGGATGAAGAAGCTGTGGATCACGTCGTCGCTCGACATGATCATCTTCACCGGCCGGTTGATGGGGACGACGAGCTTGCCGTTCTCCTTCATGCCGTTCGGGTACTCGAACTCCCACAGCCACTGCTTTCCGCGGACGCGGATCTCGAGCGCGCCGTCGCCGGCGATCGCGTTCTTCACGTAGCCTTTGAAGCCGACGTGGAAGAGGATCACGATGAAGAACAGCGGGAGCACCGTCCACATGATCTCGAGGCGCGTGAGATCGGGCGGGGTCTCGAGCTTGTCGCCCTTCTTCCGCTTGTACTTCCAGACGAAGTAGAACATCACGCCCGTGATGACGACCTGGAAGAAGAGCGAGAAGTAGTAGATGGCGTAGTACACCCAGTCGACGTGGGGTGCCCCCACGGCCATCGACTCGGGCATCTGCCCTTCCCACTTCATCGGGACCGGGTCGAAGAAGGAGCTGCCGAAGAAGGAGCTATCGAGAAAACTAGCCAGCATCATTCTGTTGCCTCCGCCAACTTGGCTGCGGATTCTTTGGTCTCGTTCGCGGTCTTCTTCGCCTTCGTCCGTTCGCGGATCCAGAAGACACCGAGGAAGCCGATCAAAAATAGTCCGGTGAGACCGCCGCCCACCTTCATCAGGCGCGTCGCGACGACGACGTACTTTCCGTCGTGCGGGTCGTACCGGTAGCAGTACATGATGACCCGATCGATCGTGGAGACGCTCTTGCCCTCGGTCGCCTCGAGGAGCCCGAGCTTGAGATCGTTCGGATTGAATTCGATGCCGTAGAGGTAGCGGCTGACGCGGCCGCCAGGCTTCAGCAGCATGATGACGGCGGGGTGCGCGTACTGCTGCTGCTCCGCGTCGTAGCTGTACTCGTAGCCGACCGCAGCCGCGACGCGCTGGATCGTGGTCTCGTCGCCCAAGAGGAAATGCCAGCCGGTTTCGGCTTCGGGGCGCTTGTATTGTGCAAGGATCGATGCGCGCTTGGCGGACGTCTTCTCGAACGTGTCGCGCGGGTCGATGCTGATCGTGATGACGTCGAAGTCGACGCCGACGGTGCCCTTCACGTCGCGGAGGCCGTCGGTGACCGCGTTCAGGACCATCGAGCAGAGGACCGGGCACGAGTGGTACGCGAAGGTCAGCACCACCGGGCGCTTGCCATCGAAGAGCTGGCCGAGGCGCACCGGCTTGCCGGTGTGATCCTTGAAGGTCGCGTCCAGGGGCACCTGCGCGTCGAGGTGCTCGGTGACGTTGACGTGCTTGAGCTCGTTGGGGACCACCGCGTCGTCGGGGCCGGCCGCCGCCGTGCTCGGCGCGAGGGCGAGCCCCGCGCACGCGACAACCCCGCACGCCAGTCTCACGACGGGCCGCACGAAGCGCCGGAACAAGGTGGAACCGAACCGCGACATCAGTGCTGCGCTCCTGCCTCGGGGAACGGGCCGCGAGGCGCCAGGTTGGGGACGACGCTCGGCGCGCGCGCGTCGGACGGGAATCCCGCGTCCGTCGCGAGGACCGCGCCAGGCCCGCCGCCGTCCATCGCGAAAGCGCCGGCGTCACCGGACGAGGTGTGCTCGTCGGTCGGGACCGGCGCCAGGAGCGCGGCGGGCGCGGCGCTGGCGGCCAAGAGCCCCCAACCGGTCACCGCGCCGAGATCGTTGGACGCCTGCGGCGTGATGTCGGTCTTCGCGACGTCCTTCAACGCCGGGTCTTCGCGCCCGCGCGTGCCGAGCTCCTTCATCGCGCGATCGATCGGCATCGCCGCCGACGTGAGGCGCTGCTGCTCTGCGGCTCGCAGGGCCAAGAGCTGCTTCGGCGCGACGGTGAGGACCTTCTCCGACTCCTCCCCCTCCATCATCATGTTGTAATAGGAGCGGAAGATCTGATCGAAGACCGCGAGGCTGATGGCGGCGAGGATCGCCGTCACGAACATCATCCGAACTTTGGGATTCGAGCTTTCGTGGGCCATGACTACGCGTTCTCGATCTCGTGGTGGAGGGAGTGCGCGAGGCGCGGATCGCCGATCGGGATGAGCGGGTGCTTCGTCATCCGGTTGAAGACGAGGGCGAGGTACAGGCCGCCGACGCCGAGGAAACAAGCCGCGTCCATCCAATGGAAGCTCGACTCGCCGCCTTTGTAGTTCGGCATGACGATCCAGTACATCTCGACGCAGTGCATCGCGAGCAGGATGATCGCGCCGATGCGGAGGATCGACAGGCGACGCTTCGCGTTGCGCGACACGATGGTGAAGAACGGCACCACGAAGTGCAGGAACACGATCGCGAGGCTGATGTTCTTCCAGGGGCCCACGTCCCAGCGGAGGTGGAAGTAGACCGTCTCCTCCGGCAGCGACGCGTACCAGATGAGCATGAACTGCGAGAAGTTCACGTACGCCCAGAAGACCATGAAGCCGAAGAGCAGCTTCCCCATGTCGTGGAAGTGCTCGACCTTGAGCACGTCCTTGAGGAGGCCGTCATCCCTCAGCGCCATCGTCACGAGGATGAGCGTCGCGAAGATGGCGACGACCGAGCCGGCGAAGATGGTGACGCCGAAGATCGTCGAGTACCAGCCGGGGTTCAGCGACATGAGCCAGTCGAACGCCGCGAACGTGAGGCTGAGGCCGAATAGGATCGTCCCGCCGGGCGCGAAGCTCTGGGCCGCGAGTGTCAGCTTCGGATCCTTGGAGGAGTCCTGCGACGTGGAGAAGCCAAAGAGGCGCGTCGCGAGGAAGAGCCAGATCGCGAAGTAGATGACCGCGCGAACCAGGAACGCGTTCCTGTTGAGCCAGGGGCGCTTCTTCGCGGCCACCTTCTCTTCGGCGACCTCGAGCGGCTCGGGGCGACCCTTGCCCTGGTGCACTCCGCCGCCGACGCCGGCCGCGTGACCGCCGCCGGTGCCTGCCTGACGTGCGGGCCCGTCGTCGCCTGCCGCTGCTCCACCGCCGGTGCCGGAGTGCTGGCCGTGGCTGCCGCCGGTGCCCGTGCCGGTCCCGCCGCCGTGCGCGCCGGTGCCGGCGCCTTGTCCGTGACCGCCGCCGGTGCCGGCGCCGCCGCCTTGGCCGTCGTCGCGAGTGGCTGCCGGAGCAGGAGCGGGCGCCGCCGGAGCGGGCGCCGGAGCAGGAGCCGGTTGCTGCGCGTGCGCTTCAGGGATGAGGATGTCGAGCGACGAGTGCTTCTCGGCCGGCGCCGGGGTCGCGTGTTCGGTGCCGTGCTCCGCTTCGTGCTCGCCGTGCTCGTGCATCCACGGGAACAGGTGACCCATGCTGAGGACCACCGGGATGAAGAGGACGACGAACACGGGCATGCCGCCCATGAAAAACTCCGCCGTTCGACGGAGCGCGACGCTCCAGTGCGCGCTCGTGAGCCGCTCGATGAGCACGAAGAACGTGCCGCCGAACGCGAGCGTCAAGAAGAGGAAGAACGCGAACAGGTACGAGAACGCGAAGCGCTCCGGATCCTGCGTGTAGCCGAAACCCGCCGCGGCGAGGCCGAGCACGCCGACGCCCGCGAAGATCTTCCAGTACCCGGCCCAGGCGCTCGACTCCGGGATGCGGTAGTCGTTCTTCACCGTCTTGGTGCCGGGCAGCGTGGTCTTGCCCGCGTCCTTGGTGGTCTTTTTCTCGTCGCTCACAGCTTCTGCTCCGGCGCGAAGGTGGACTGGCTCAGCTGGAGCGCGCGCACGTAGGCGACGATCGCCCAGCGATCGCTCACCGTGGTCTGCGGGCCGTACGGCGGCATGTTGCGGATGCCGTTGGTGATGGTCCCGTACAGCTGCCCATCGGGGATGTGGCGGAGCCGCTCGAGGTGCAGGTTCGTCGGCGCGAGTGCGCTGGCGCCGGGGATGACCGCGGCGCGCTTGGCGACCATTCCGTTGCCGCTTCCCGTCGCGTCGTGGCACGGGACGCAGAAGATGGTGTAGCGACCGCGGCCGCGCTCGAGCAGCGCGCTCATCCCGCCCGCGCGATCGGTGACCTCTTGCGGGATGGTGAGGACCCAGCCCGCGTCGTCCTCAGTGCGCCCCTTCGCGATGCGCGGATCGATCTCCGCCTCGCGCGAGACGACGCCTTCGACCGGCAACCGCATCGTGCGGTGGTCGGCGAAGAAGTCCGAGTAGCCCTGGATCTCGTATTTGGGCTGGTCGTACATGTTGCGGATGAAGGTGACCGGCGTCTCCTTCGTCGTCTGCCCGCGGCAGCCGGCGAGCCCTCCGAAGAGGACTGCGGCGGCGAGCACCGCGGTGGTCAGCGTCGCGCTGCGCATCAGATTTCCTCCTTCAGGAGCTCGATGCCGTCGGGGCTGCACGCCTTGAGCAGCGCCTTGGTCTTCTCGACGCTGAACTTCGGATCGTCGGCGGCGACGGAGACGAAGAACTTGTCGTCCGAGAACCCCGCGAACCGGTCCGACTCGAAGATCGGGTGGTGGTGACGCGGGAGCTTGTTGAGGTGCAGCATCCCGATCACCGTGCCGATGCACGAGAAGAGGACGGTGAGCTCGAACATGATCGGGATCTGCGACGGCAGCGAGTACGGGGGCTTGCCGCCGATGACGAGCGCGTAGTCGACGCCGTTCATCCACCACATCATGAGCCAGCCGGCCGACACGCCGGTGATGCCGCACGCGAGGGTGATCCAGCCGAGCTTGCTGTCGCTCATGCCCATCGCCTTGTCCATGCCGTGGACCGGGAACGGGGTGTGGGCGTCGAAGTTTTTGTACCCGGCGTCGCGCAGCTTCTCGGCGGCGTGAAGGCACGCCCCCGGCTCGCTGAACTCCGCCAGGTAGAGCGCGTTGCGCGTCATCGCCGTCTTGGCAGCCGTACTAGAGGTCGGTTTCTCGGCGCTCATGTCATTCCCCCGGCACGAGCGCCGCGTCGGGCGCCGCCTCGGACGGCTTGTCCTCGTGGTGGTGCTCTCCGTCGCCCGCGTGCGCATGTCCGAAGTGCGGGTCCGCCGACGGCAGCGTCGCCTTCACCTCGGCGATCGCGATCATCGGGATCCAGCGGATGAACAGGAGGAACGCGGTGAAGAAGAACCCGAGCGTGCCCATGTACGTGAACACGTCGATGATCGTCGGGCGGAAGTAGCCCCACGACGACGGGATGAAGTCACGGTGCAGCGACGTCACGATGATGACGAAGCGCTCGAACCACATTCCGATGTTGATGAGGATCGATGCGACGAACATCACCGGGATGCTGGTGCGCATCTTCTTGAACCAGAAGATCTGCGGCGTGATGACGTTGCACGAGATCATCGTCCAGTACGCCCACCAGTACGGACCGGTCGCGCGGTTGGTGAACGTGAACATCTCGTAGTCGTTGCCGGAGTACCAGGCGATGAAGAACTCCATGCCGTACGCGTAGCCAACGAGGCTGCCCGTCGTGAGCATGATCTTGTTCATCAGCTCGAGGTGCTTCATCGTCACGACGCTCTTCACGCCGTACACGGCGCGCGTGATGAGCATCAGCGTCATGACCATCGCGAAGCCGCTGAAGACGGCGCCGGCGACGAAGTACGGCGGGAAGATCGTGGTGTGCCAGCCGGGGATGACGCTCGTGGCGAAGTCGAAGGAGACGACGCTGTGGACGGAGAGGACGAGCGGCGTCGAGAACGCGGCGAGGATCAGGTACGCGCGCTCGTAGTTCTGCCAGTGGCGGTTCGAGCCGAGCCAGCCGAGCGCGAAGAACGCGTAGACCTTGCGGCGGATCGCCGTCTTCGCGCGATCACGGAGCGTCGCGAAGTCCGGGATGAGGCCGACGTACCAGAAGAGCAGCGACACCGTGAAGTACGTGCTGACCGCGAAGATGTCCCACATGAGCGGGCTCTTGAAGTTCGGCCAGAGCGACATCTGGTTCGGGATCGGAAACATGTAATACGCGTACCAAGCGCGGCCGACGTGGAGGCCGGGGTACATGCCTGCGCACATGACGGCGAAGATCGTCATCGCTTCGGCGAAGCGGTTGATCGCCGTGCGCCACTTCTGGCGGAAGAGGAAGAGGACGGCGCTGATGAGCGTGCCGGCGTGGCCGATACCGATCCACCAGACGAAGTTGGTGATGTCCCACGCCCAGTACGTCGGGCTGTTGTTTCCCCAGACGCCGACGCCGAACCAAAAGAGGATGCCGACGGCGATGCCGAGGATGCCGGTGAAGCTGGCCGCGAAGAGGAACGCGAACCACCAGCCGCGGGGCGCGCGGTTCTCGCTGACCTTCGAGACGAGGTCGGTGACCTCGTGCATCGTGATCTTCGGATCGACGAGGGGCGACTCGCCGAGCTCTTTGATGGGGACGATGTAGCCCATCAGACCATCTCCGTGTTCGGGTTGCGGATCTTCGCGAGGTGCGTGGTGCGCGGGTGCGTCCCGAGCTCGCTCAAGAGGCGGTAGCCGCGGTCACGCTTTTGCGCGCGCGTGACGCGGGCCGTCGGATCGTTCAGGTCGCCGAAAACGATCGCCTCCGCCGGGCACGCCTGCTGGCACGCGGTGACAACGTCGCCGTCCTTCATGGGCCGGCTGTCGCGCTTGCTGGCGATCTTCCCCTCCTGGATGCGCTGCACGCAGTACGTGCACTTCTCCATGACGCCGCGCATGCGCACGGTGACGTTGGGGTTGTTCGCCATCTTCGTGACTTCCGGCAGGTCGCCGTACATCGGCTCGCCCTGGAACTCGAGGTAGTTGAAGCGGCGGACCTTGTACGGGCAGTTGTTCGCGCAGTAGCGCGTGCCGATGCAGCGGTTGTACGCCATGTCGTTCAACCCCTCGGGGCTGTGCTCGGTCGCGTTGACCGGGCAGACGTTCTCGCACGGCGCTTCTTCGCACTGCACGCACGCGACCGGCTGCACGGCGACGAGCGGGTCCTTCTCGTCGAGGTTGCCGTCCTTCGTCGTGGCGTAGCCGTTGCGGTAGTACCGATCGATGCGGATCCAGTGCATCTCGCGACCGCGCTGGACTTGGTCCTTGCCGACGACGGGGATGTTGTTCTCGCTCTGGCACGCGATGACGCAGGCGTTGCAGCCCGTGCACGCGTTCAGATCAATAGACATGCCCCAGCGGTGGCCCTTCGTGTAATCGACGGGCGTCCAGAGCGGCAGGACCTTGGGGTCCGGCGTCCGGTACTGCGGGAAGCTCGGGGTTTGCTTGTATTCTGCAAGCGTCGCGTCGATGGCGACCGGGCGGCCTTCCATCGAGTGGTGCTCTTGCGTCTGCGTGAGCTGGTAGGTCTTGCCGGTCTTGGTGACCTTGGCGCCCTCGCCGTAGCCGAGCGTATCGCTCGTGCGGAGCGGGCCCACGTTGAAGCCGCGCATCTTGCCGTTCTCGGGCAGCTTCTGCGTGATGGGGTAGGTGTCGATGCCCTTGCCCCAGTCGCGCTCGGCTTCGTTGCCGCCGAAGCGGCCGGCGTGGGTGCGGCCCCAGCCGAGGTGCAGCGTGACCGAGTTGTCGGCGTGGCCCGGGAGGATCCACGCCGCGATCTCGATCTTGTTGCCCTCGCGCGCGATCTCGACGACGTCCCCACTGACGATGCCGAGGGCGGCCGCTGTGGTCGGCGAGAAGTACGCGGCGTTGTCCCAGACGATCTTCGTCATGGGATCGGGCAGCTCCATCAACCACGCGTTGTTGGCGTGGCGGCCGTCGAAGATCTTCGGATCGGGCGCGAAGTTGATCTCGAGGTTGTCGGTGCCGAGCGCCTTGCCGGGCTTGATTTGCGCCGCCGCCGCCGCGACGTCGGCCTCACGGACCGCCATCGCCGGGAACGGACGGGTGACCGCGCCGGTGACGACGCCGCGCTGAAGCGCCTTCTTCCACTCGCGATCGAGCGTCAGCGGCTGCGGGTAGCTCGCGCGGAGCGTGCCCTGGACGAGCGCGTAGCCGCCGGGAGCTTCCCCGGCGATACGGCCCAGAATTTCGATCGGCGAGAGCCCGCCGTGGAGCGGGGCGATGAGCGGCTGCTGCACGCTGTACGTGCCGTCGAGGCCGCGCTGGTCTCCCCAGGTCTCGTACTCGTGCGCGAGCGGGACGTGCCAGGCGGCTTTCGCCGTCGTCTCGTCCTCGTGCGAGGAGAGCTGCACGAGCGTCGCGCCGCTGGTCGCGAGGCGATCGCCGAACTTCAGGTCCGCAGGGACGTCGTAGACGGGGTTGCCACCGAGGACGATGAGCGTCTCGACGCGCTTCGCGTCCAGGTCCGAGAGGAGCGCCTTCAAATCGGCGATCTGTTCGGTCTCCTCCGGATCGGCGACCGGGAAGTGCTGCACGGTCTGCCCGGCGTTGCCGAGCGCGGCGTTGAGCGCATGCGCGAGGGCGTGGACACGGGCGGGCTGGCGCGAGCCGACGGCGATGACGCTGCGGTTCTTGGCCCCCGCGAGCTCCGCGGCGACGACCTTGATCCATTTCTCGGGGACGCCCTCGACCTTGATCCCCGCGAGCGGCGTCGCGACCGCGCCGAGCGAGAGGCCGTGCTTCGTGGAGAGCTCGGTGGCGAGCGCGGCGAGGTACCGCTCGACGTCACGCGCCGGGAGACGAAGGCGGTGATCGGCGTTGGCGCCCGTCGTCGTGTACGACGGCTCGACGACGTAGAGCCGGCTGATCGGCTCGTTCGGCGTGTTGAGGCGGCGGCCGCGCGCGAACTGGCGCGTCGCGCGGATCATGCCGGGCTCGGTCTGGAGGAAGTCCGAGTCGAGCGCGAGGATGACCTTCGCGTGCTGGTAGTCGTTGATCGTGCTGACGGCCTGGCCGAATGCGATGCGCGCGCCTTCCCGCGCGTTCGTCTCGCTCACCGGCGTGAACGTGTGGAAGCGCGCGTGCGGGAGCTTCGCGCGGATGGCCTCGCGGAGGCGGAGGTACGTCGGGCTGTTGGTCGGTGGCGAGAGGAAGCGAAGCTTCGCGCCCTGATCGGCCTCGTACGCCTTGATTTTGCCTGCGAGCCACGCGTCGAATTCGGCGAGCTTCGCCGCTTCGAGCGCGCCGCCGCTCTTGTGCTTCACGCTGGTCGAGCGATCGGGATCGTAGAGATCGAAGATGGACGCCTGCGTGCGCACGTCGGTCGCGCCGAGGCTGGCCGGGTGATCGGGGTTGCCCTCGATCTTCGTCGGGCGACCCTCGTGCGTCTCGACCAGGAGGCCGATCGCCTCGCCGCGCTCGTGGCGGACGGTGGCGTAGTGGTACGAGATGCCGGGGAGCGAGTACTCCGGCATCCGCGTGTACGGCACGATCTTCTCGACCGGCCGGCGCGCGCACCCCTCGAGCCCGGCGATCGCGGCGGTGATCCCGGCGAACATCATGAAGCCACGGCGTCCGAGCCCGGGCTCCTCGTCTTTCGTCAAATTGAAGGGAAATTCAGCCTCCGCGCGCTTCTTCGCCGCTTCCGGCTCGGCCTTCTCTTCGAGGCTCTTCCAGAACTGCGGCGCCGCCTCACGGGGCTTCGCAAACTCGTACGCGTCGCGCTTACTCATCGGTGGCACCCGGAGCAGTGTTCGGGGGGGTGGACGTCAGGCGCCTTGAACGTCGGCGACTGATCGGGGGTCCACGTCATGTTGGTGACCTGGTCCTTGGGACGCAGGTTCTTCACCGGATCGCGGTGGCACTCGAGGCACCAGCCCATGGCGATGGGCTGGTCGATGCGTACGACGTCCATCTGGTCGATGCGGCCGTGACACGTCACGCAGCCGACGCCGGCGGCCAGGTGCGCCGAGTGATCGAAGTACGCGTGGTCGGGCAGCTTGTGGAGCTGCACCCACTCGACCGGCATGTTCGTCTCCCAGCTCTTCTTGAGCGGAGCGATGCGCGCCGACTCCGCGCGGACGATCGAGTGGCAGCCCATGCAGACCTGCGTCGGCGGGATCATCGCCTTCGCCGACTTCTCGATGTTCGAGTGGCAATAGCGGCAATCCATGCCCATTTGGCCGGCGTGGAGCCGATGGCTGTAGGGCACGGGCTGCGTCGGCGCGTAGCCGACCTGCGTGTTCTTGGGCGACGCGTAGTACCAGATGCCGAGCGTCAGCCCGCCCACGAGCACGCCGCCGCCGAGGGCCGCCACGATGGGGAGCTTGTTGAGCGATCGAGGGAATATCTGCATTCTCGGTTGCTTTCCGTTTGCACGCGCGGCCCCTCCCCAGAAGGGCGGGGCGCGGGCAAGGGGCGATTGCTCGCGAGGAAATGCGGGGGCGAGCGGGGGCTTTATAGAGGAAGCCATCCCGCTCGTACAACCCCCGTTATCGGTGGCAAGTGCGCATGGGATTTCGCGAAAATGTTGCGCGACGTTGGCGAGGGTCACAGCGCGGCGTTAAATCGCGCTCGCGCGCCGCCAAAGGGGCGGTACGGTGAGGCCCATGAGCTGGGCGAAAGCGCGGATCATCTTTTGTACGATGACGTTTCTTGGGTTCGCCTGTGGCGGGAGCTCGGTGAGCACAACCGACGGGGGCGCCGAGGGCGGCGGCAGCAGTGGGACCAGCGGCGCGAGCGGAACCAGCGGCGCGTCCGGCAAAGACGGCGGCTCGACGGGGACGAGCGGCACGAGCGGGACGAGCGGCACCACCGGCAGCACCACGAGCGGCTCCACAGGCAAGGTCGTGTGCGGCTCGCACAACGTCTCGTCGAAGGGCGCCTCGAACAACTGCACCGTCTACGACAGCGTCCAGTGCGGCGCCCCCGGCACCGTCAACGATCAGTACGACGTCACGTGCCAGTGCAACGCCATCGACCGCGGCTGCAGCTGCGTGATGAACAACGGCCTCGCCATCACGGTCACCGAGCCGGGCATGTGCCCGACCTGCGATCCCGCCCTCCTGGCGGACGTCTTCAAGAAGTGCGGCTTCCCGTATTGAAGCGGACCGAAGCGGAGCGGAGCGAAGCGCTCTTTCTAGGAGGAGGCTTGCGATGCGGATGAGGCTCGCGCTCGCGGCGCTGGCGGTGGCGGTCGGTTGCAAGTCGTCGTCGTCGACGGCGACACCCGCGCCGGGTCCCGACGCCGACACGACGCCGCCCGCAGACAGCGGCCCCACGACTCCTTCGTTCGATTTTTCGGCGGTGCACGACGAGATCTTCGCCGGAAGCTGGAAGAGCGAGGGACTCGTCATCTTCTACCAGGGACAGCTCGTCTACGAGGAGTACGCGGCGGGATTCACCGCACAAAATAGGCATATTTTGTACTCCGCCTCGAAGTCGATCGGCGCGGCGCTCGTCGGCATCGCCATCCACGACGGCGTCCTCGCGCTGAAGGACAGCCTCTGCAAATACGCGCCCCCGCCCTCCGGCGCCGACCCCACGCTCTGCGACACGACCGTCGAGCACCTGCTCCACATGACGAGCGGCCTCGAGTGGGCGGAGGACTACGGCTCCGATCCGGCGACGTCGAACGTGCTCCAGATGCTCTACGGCCACCAGAACGACATGGGCGCGTACGTGCAGCGGCGAAAGCGCAAGGCCGCGCCCGATACGCTCTTCAACTACTCGAGCGGCGACAGCACGCTCCTCTCGCGCGTGCTGCGCGGCGCGCTCGCCAACATCGGCAAGGACGAGCGCGCGTGGGCGAAGGAGAAGCTCTTCGATCCGGCGGGCCTCGCGAGCGCGGTCTTCGAGTCCGATCAGACCGGCACGCTCATCTTTTCGTCGTCGTGCTTCATGACCCCGCGCGACATGGCCAAGTTCGGCCAGCTCTACCTCGACGACGGCGTGTACAAAGGCGTGCGCGTCCTGCCCGAGGGGTGGGTGAAGTACTCGATCGCGCCGTCCGCGCCGGTGTCGCAGCCGTCGCCCAAGTCTCCCGACGGCGGCGGCTATCGCCCCGACGGCGGCTCGTACGGCGCGGGAATTTGGCTTAATTCTGCGACGCCCACGGCCACGCCCGACACGTTCATGTACGCAGAGGCCCCGGTCGACACGTATTCGTTCGAAGGGCACTGGGGGCAGAAGGTCTTCATGGTGCCGTCGCGCAAGCTCGTCATCGCGCGGACCGGCTTCGACCGCGACGTCGTGTTCCAGCCGGGGCCGATGGTGGGCAAGACGGTGGCGGCGATCGACAAGGGAGTGAAAGGACAATGAAGACGTCGCGCCTCCTCATCCTCGCGCTCCCTCTCGCGCTCTTGTCGGTCCCCGACGCGCGCGCCGAAGCGGGCGTGCCCGACGCGGGAGACGACGGCGCCGTCGTCGATCCCGGCCCGCCCAACGCCATCGTCGACGACCTCGCGGCCGGCCTCGCGGTGAAGGAGGGCTGCTCCTGCGTCTTCATCGTCCAGCAGTCGGACGCGTACTGCGCCTCGTACGGCGCGCCGGCGTCGTACCTCGAGGTTCACCTCACGATCGACCATGCGGGAAATTCCGTCAGCGGAACGTTCCTCAGCGCGAAGCGCACGGCCCACTTCGTCGACGGAAGCGGCTGTACTCTGGATCCGTGATCCTACTCCGCGCCGCAGCTCTCCTCTTCCTCGCCGCCTGCGCGGCTTCGCCGACGCCGACGCCGACGCCGACTCCGACTCCGACGCCGACGCCGAGTCCGGATCGCTGGCGGTCGGAGCATCGCCTGATCGATCTCCACCAGCACATCGACCCTGCGCCCGATCGCCTCGCCCTCGCCGTCCGCGTCATGGACGCCTCGGGCATCGGTGTCGCCGTCAACTTGAGCGGCGGCTACGTCACGCACGCGCCCGGGCAGACCAGCGAATTCGAGCTCACCAAGCGCGCCGCCGACTACGGGCACCCCGGCCGCTTCCTCGAGTACATGAACCTCGACTACTCGGAGTGGGACACCCCTGATTTTCCCGAGAAGGCGGAGAAGCAAATCGAGGAAGGCCACCGCCTCGGCGCGGCGGGCTGGAAAGAGTTCAAGCGCCTCGGCCTCAACCTCAAGGACAAGAAGGGCAAGCTCATCGCCATCGACGATCCGAAGCTCGATCGCGCATGGAAGAAGGCCGGCGAGCTCGGCATGCCCATCTCGATCCACGTCGCCGATCCGAAGGCGTTCTGGTCACCCTACGACTCCTCGAACGAGCGATGGACGGAGCTCAAGGATCACAAGGGCTGGTGGTTCGGCGACGCCGCGAAGTATCCGCCGCGCGAAGAGCTCCTCGCCGCGCTCGAGCGTGTGATCACGCGCCACCCCGAGACGACGTTCGTTTGTGTGCACTTTGCAAATAACGCCGAGGACCTCGCGTGGGTCGACGCGCAGCTCACGAAGCACCCGAACATGATGGCCGACATCGCGGCGCGCGTTCCGGAGATCGGGCGGCACGATCCCAAGCAGGTTCACGAGCTCTTCGTGAAGCATCAGGATCGCATTCTCTTCGCGACGGACTTCCAGGTCGGCAGCCGCCTCATCCTCGGCAGCGGCGGGAGCGGGCCATCGCCGACCGAGGCAGACGCGATCGTGTTCTTCCAGAAGCACTGGCGGTGGCTCGAGACGTGGGACGAAAAATTCCCACACATGACGCCGATTCAGGGGGACTGGACGATCAGCGGGATCGGCCTGCCGAACGAGGTGCTCGAGAAGATTTACTTCGGCAACGCGCGGAAGCTCCTCGCGCGCTCGCTGCCGAAATAAATCAGCGGGCCAAGGGCGATCACGAGCACGCCGAAGACGAGGGCGCCAATCTCCAGCCCGAAGAGCGACATGCGCTCGTCCCAGTTTCGCACGATCGCGAGCAGGATCAGCGCGGCGGGCGGGACGCCGACGAGCCACGCGCCGATTCGGCCGCCGCGGATTCGATACGGGCGCGCGAGGCCCGGCTCGGTGTGCCGGAGCCACGCGAGGGCGACGAACTCAAGCAGCAGGCTGGTGCCGTAAAAGAGGATGTCGAGGAGCACCAGGCGCTCGAAGCTGAGGCCGAGCGACAGGGTCCAGAGGACCGCGCAGGCGACGATCGACGCGTGAGGCGCGCCGGTCTTCGGGGAGTGACGGCCGAAGATCTTGGGCAAGTAGCCGTCGGCGGCGAGCGCGGATGGGACGCGCGAATACGAGAGGAGGAGCGCGCTCCACATGCCGACCGCGCTCACCGCGCCAGAGACCGCGATCGCGACGGCGAGGCCTCGGCCCGCGAGGGTGCCTGCGACGTCGACCCACGCGCCGGTGGTCCACGTCGATGGATCCGCGCCGGTCGCTGCCACCGCCGCGACGGGGACGATGTACGTGATCGCGACGAGCCCCACCGCGACCAGCGCGGCGCGCGCATACGTGCGCTCGGGGCGATCGACCTCGGCGGCGATCGTCGAGGCGTTGTCCCACCCCATGTAGTTCCACATCGCGATGAGCAGACCTCCCAGGAGATCCCCGCCCGACGGGTGCGCAGGCACCGGATCGGGGCTCCGGTGCGCGAACGCGACGAGCGACAGGATCGCGAACGGCGCGAGCAGGACGACGGAGAGCATCACCGAACCGTCGCCGACCGCCTTCGCGCCACGGAGATTCCAGGCGACGCACCCGGCGATGAAGACGATCTCGATCGGAAACGCGTAGGCGTGCGCCGCCGGCCAGAGGCGACCGATGTAGGAGACGAAGAGCGTCGGATAGATCGCCATGTCGAAGACGCTCGCCGCCATCGACAGCCACGCCTCTTGAAATCCCCAGAACGGGCCGAGCGCGCGGCGCACCCACGCGTAGTAGCCGCCCTCGAGCGGCAGCGCGGCGCCGAGCTCCCCGACCATGAGCGCGGTCGGGAGGCTCCACACGATCGGCGTCGCGACGAGGCACGCGATGGCGCCGCCGAAGCCGAGCTTCTGCACGAGCTCCTCGAGGCCGAACGGGCCGCCGGAGACCATGAAGTAGAGCGCGCCGACCAGCGGCCAGAAGCCGAGCTTATTTCCCCGCGATGGCGACGGCGATCCGGTCACCCCGCGATGCTACTACTCGAGCCGCTGCCCGACCCAGTCGGCGGTGTAGCCGGTCGACGCGACGGCGTGACCGCTCATCACGCACCCGTTCGCGATGTCGCCGGTCATGAAGATGTCGACGCCGGAGGTGGCGGTAAGCTTCACGCCCGAGGCGGTGCGCGTTCCGTCGGCGATCGGGCCGGAGCCCCACGACGCGGTCGCGAAGCCGCCGAGCGCGTTGCCGGTCTGCGTCAGCGTCAGATCCATGGTGCCCCAGCCGGGGAAGTCGAGGAGCCACGCGCCGCCGAGATCCTTGTCGGGGAGCGAACACGCAGTGTCGACCGGCACGCAGCCGCCGAGGACGCGATCGTCGGCCTCCGGGAGCACTGTCTGCGCGGTGTTCGAGTCGAAGTGGACGTCGAAGCCGCCTGCGAAGAGGCGAAGCGCGTAGCTCCCGGGTCCGGTCGCGCCGAGGCTCTGCTCGACGCGCGAGCCGGTGAGCTTGTCCATGAAGACGACGCGGCCGCGCGAGCCGGACGTGGCGTTGGGGAGATCCGCGCCGTTCACCTTCACGGCGCCGCTGGCGGTGAGGGTCTTGAGCGGGATGTCGAGGCCGACGTCGCCGGCGAGCTTCTTGTCGAGGACGTGGGTGCTCTGCTGCGGGAGCGTGGTGCTGGCGGACGACGTGCGGAACTCGACGCCGTAGGTGCCGGTGAAGAGGACGACGTCGTAGGTCGCCGGTCCCTTGGTGCCGGCGGGGACGTCGAAGCGATCGCCGGTCGAACGCTCGACGAAGACGGCGCTCCCGCGGGACTGCGCCTCGTCGGCGAGCGGACCGCCGTCCACCGTGATCGATCCGTGCACGTGTGTCGTCGTCAGGTCGAGATCGAGCGGCCCCGTCGCGGCGAGCGCCACGGCCTTCTTGATCGTCGCGGTCTGCTGCGGAATTACCGTCTGTTGCGAGCCCGCGCGGACGCGGACGTCGTAGGTGCCGGCGTAGAGGTGCGCGCTGTAGCTGCCGGCGCCGGTCGTCGCGAGCGGAGCGCTGACCGTTCCCGAGCCCGTCGGCGATGCGAAGTCGATGCTCCCGCGCGAGTACGTGGACGCCGGGAGCGCGGCGCCGTTCAGGGTCACCGCGCCGGTCACGTCGATGACCTTCACGTCGAAGCTGGCGCTCAGCGCGCCCGAGACGGCGCGCGCCTTCGCGAGCGAGACGGACTGATCGGGGAGCGACGTGGAGCTCCGCGAGTCGAAGGCGAGATCGTACGATCCGGCGTAGACGCGCGCGGTGTACGTAGCGGGGCCGCTCGCCGCGACGGATGTTTCGGTCGTCGAAAAATCGGGCGCGCTGAGGACGACGCGTCCGCGTGACGTCTCCGCGGGCAGGGCCGCGCCGTTCTGCGTGATCGTACCGGTCACAGTCGCGGTGGCGAGCGCGAGATCGAACGTCGCCGCCCCCGTGACCGCGACGCCCTTCTTCACGAGCGCGGACTGGTCGGGCACCGTCGTGTCGAGGCCGCGCGAGTCGTACGAGACGTCGTACGTTCCCGCGAAGACGGGAACCGAATACGCCGCGGGACCGGTCGCGGGGAGGGTCGCCGAGATCTGGTCGCCGCCGAGGCTCTTCACGTAGACGCGCCCGCGCGTGCTTCCTCCCGAAGGAGGCGCGGCGCCGTCGATGCTCACGGCCCCGGAAAGCGTGGCCGTCGTCACCGCGAGATCGATGGCGGTGTCGGCGCCGATCGCGACGTCGTCCTTCACGAGCACGATCTGCTGCGGCAAGCTCGAATCGGTGGCGTTGCGCGTGTCGATCGCGATCGAGTAGGTGCCGGCGTAGAGGCGCGTCGAGTAGGTGCCGGCGAGGGGGACCGTGATGACGGAGCTCGATTTCTTGTCGACGAAGCGCACGGTGGCGCTGCCGATTCCGGCGGGCGGCGCGGCGCCGTTCCACGTGATTTTGCCGGTGACGCTCGCGACGGCGAGGTTCAGGTCGATCGTCTTGGAGGTGTCGAGCGGGGTGAGATCGCACGCGGCGATGCAGGCGCCCGCCTTGTCGTCGCAGCGCTGGTAGACGCCGCACGCGCCGCAGCTGCCGCCGCACCCGTCATCGCCGCATTTCTTCCCGCCGCACTTGGGCACGCAGGCGCCGGGTCCCCCTTCGCTGCCGGGACCACCATCCGCGCCCGGGCCGCCGCCGGGGCCGCCACCAGGATTGGAGCTCAGCCCGCCGTCGCTCTTCGATCCGCTGCACGCGGCGGCGAGACCGACGAGAGCGACGAGACCGACGATGGACGTGACGAAGGCAGCGGAGCGGCGCGGTTTCACGGCGGATGATACGGGGCCCTCCCGCGCATCTTCCCTCGCGGAGGCGCCCGAAAGCGTACGCTCGTTCCTTGGACGACGCCGGCATCGACGCGCTCCACGCCGACGTCGACGTCGACGCGCGGCGCCTCCATCGACTCCACGCGGCGCGCACGGTGTGCCGCAAAGGGTGCAGCGCGTGCTGCGTCGACGACCTCACCGTCTTCGAAGTGGAGGCGGAGCCAATCCGACGGCGTCACGGCGCGCTCCTCACCGCGGGGCGCCCGCACGCCGTTGGCGCGTGCGCGTTTCTCGATGGCGAGGGGGCGTGCCGAATCTACGAGGACCGACCCTACGTCTGCCGGACGCAGGGGCTTCCGCTGCGGTGGCTCGCCGAGCAAGAGGAGGGCACGGTCGAGCTCCGCGACATCTGTCCGCTCAACGACAACGGCCCGCCGATCGACGATCTGCCGAGCGAAGACTGCTGGACGCTCGGCCCGATCGAGGAGCGCCTCTCCAAGCTGGAGCTCCACGCCCGTCCGTCCGGCGCGGGTCGAACGTCCCTTCGCGCGATGTTCGCGTCGAAATGACGGAGGCGACGTCGCGATGGGCCTACCGTGACGGGTGGATCTGCGATCTCGAAACCCCGAACCACGGACGGTGACCTCCTCATGGGCGACAAATCTCCGAAAGCAAAAGACAAGTCGAAGAAGCAACACTCGGCCGACAAGAACCAGAAGGCGGCCGCAGCGAACGCGAAGGCGAACTCCAACTCGAGCGCGGCCACCTCGGCCAAGAAGAGCAAGTAGCGCAGGACTGCCGCAGGACTGGCGTCACCGCTTCGGCGGGAGCAGCGCCGCGATCATCGTGATCGCCACGTGCTCGCCGAAGCGCTCCGCCGTCCAGCCGCGCCGCACGACGAGCAGCTCGTAGAGCTCCGGCGAGACGGCCGCCCACATGACGTCCGCGGCGCGCTCGACGGTGACGCCTCGACGAAGGAAGCCTCGGTCGGCCAGGCTGCGCGCGTTGTGGCGCATGCGCGCCAGGCGCTCGGCGTTGCTCTGGTCGAGCAGCGCCGCCAGCTCCGGCTCGGCCGCGGCGGCGTCCCTGACGAGGAGCAAGATGGGGGACACGCGGGGCGACACCTCGGCGGCGAGCCTTCCCCACTCGCGGAGGATGACGCGCGCGTCGAGCTCGCGCGCCGCCATCGCGTCGGAGCGCTGTGGCGCGGGAACGGGACCGCGCCCCGCGAGCCCTCGCTCGTAGATCGCGCGGACCAGGCCTGGCTTGCCGCCGAACCCCTTGTAGATGGTCTCCACCGAGACGCCCGCACCGCGCGCGATGGCGGCGATGGTCGTGGCCGCGTACCCGGCGCGCAAGAGCTCCCCCCGCGCGACGTCGAGGATGGCCTCGCGGCTCCGTCGCGCCTGCTCCTGGCGTCCGCGCGCGTCGTAGGGGCGACTCTTCTTGACCTGCGGCATATTCATTCCATAGTACAGTATTGGTTACGGTCAACTGTATCTGAATTGGAGGATGGCATGACGAACACGGGAATCGGGCCAGGCGCGGCGGTCGAGCGGCTCGTCGCGGCGACCAACGCGCACGACGTGGAGGCGCTCGTCGCGTGCTTCGCCGTCGACTACGCGCTCGAGTCGCCGGCCCACCCGCAGCGATCCTTCCGCGGCGTGGCGCAGGTAAGGCGCAACTGGACGCAGATCTTCGCCGCGGTGCCCGACCTCGAGGCGCGCCTGCTGCGTTCCGCGGTCGACGGCGAGGCCGTGTGGACGGAGTGGGAGATGAACGGCACGCGGCGCGACGGTGGCGCGCACCGCATGCGTGGGGTCTTCATCTTCGAGGTCACGGGCGGCGTGATTCGCTCGGGCCGAATGTTCCTCGAGCCCGTCGAAGAAGCGGGCGGCGACATGAACGCGGCGCTGCGAGGCCACCTCGAGCCGTCGCGGGGCGGCACGTGATCCTCGTCGTCGGAGGGACGGGAACGCTCGGCGCGCGGCTGGTCCCGCTCCTGGTGGACGAGGGCCGGACCGTTCGCGTGCTGACGCGCGACGCGGCGCGCGCACGCGCGCTGCCAGCGTCGGTCGAGGTGCTGACGGGCGACGTGCGCGACGCCGCGAGCCTGGCGGCGGCGGTGCGCGGCTGCACCACGGTCGTCTCCGCAGTGCACGGGTTCGTGGGCTCAGGGAGCCCGAGCCCGGAGTCGATCGATCGCGATGCCAACCGCGCCCTCGCGCGTGCCGCGGCGGAGGCGAACGTGAAGCGCTTCGTGCTCCTCTCGGTGCAAGGCGCCGCGCCCGATCATCCGATGTCCCTCCACCGCGCGAAGCACGCCGCAGAAGAGGCGCTGCGCCAGAGCGGCCTCGCGTTCACGATCCTCCGCCCCACGGCGTTCCTAGAGACGTGGATCGGGGTCATCGGCGGCCCGCTCGCGTCGAAGGGAGAGGCGCTCGTGTTCGGACCGGGGCGGAACCCGGTCAACTTGGTGTCCGTCCGCGACGTCGCGGCGCTGGTGGCCCTCGCGGTGCGCGACGACGCCCTGGTGGGCGAGACCCTCGAGATCGGCGGCCCCGAGAACCTCGGCCTCGCGACCGTCGCGGAGCGGCTCATCCTCGCGAGCGGCAAGCCCGGGCGCATCAAGCACATCCCGCTGCCGGTCCTTCGCGCGATGTCGGTCCTCGCGCGTCCTTTCTCGCCGACGTTCGCGCGGCAAGCGAGGGCGGCGGTCGTCATGAGCACGATCGACATGACCTTCGCAGAGCGGGTGCGTGCGCGCTTTCCGACGTTGCCCAGCACCTCGCTCGCGGACGTGCTCGCGACCTCGCCGCCCGCGGCATGAGTCGCCGCGGTGGCGCGCTCGCGATCCACCGCAGCCGGCCGCGAGGGAGAGCGGGCTAAGGCATCGATCTCCCGTGGGCACGCTTGGTGCTAACGGGAACGTGGATGCTCCGCACGCTGCTCGCGCGACTCGCCCCGCTCGCCCTGGCGATGGCATGCGCTCACTGCGGAGGCGGCGACGGCGCAGGAACGAGCGACCAGACCGGTGACGTCGCGGCGGCTCCGCCCGGATCGCCTGTGCCCATCCCTCCGCTCGGTGACACGCCCCTCGACGGAGGCGACGCTGGAGCGTTGGAGCCGCATGACGCCGCGACGCCAAGCTACGACGCGTCGTCGTGGATGGGCGCGCTGCCCGACAGCGACAGCCTCACCGCGCTCACGATCCCCGGCACGCACGAGTCGTGCGCCCGCCACGAGCCGGTGCCGGGGACCGCGCAGTGCCAGACCCTCTCGCTCGCCGAGCAGCTCGCCGCGGGCGTCCGTTACTTCGACGTTCGGTGCCGCCACTTCAACGACACCTTCCAGATCCACCACGGCCCGATCTTCCAACAGATGACGTTCGACGAGGTCCTCGCGGCGACCGGCGCGTTCATGAAGGCGCACCCGACCGAGACGATCCTGATGAGCGTCAAAGAGGAGTACACGGCGAGCGGAAACACGCGGACGTTCGAGCAGACGTTCGACGCGTACGTGAAGAAGGCGCCGAGCTCCTGGAGCCTGGGGACGGCCGTGCCCGCGCTGTCGGACGCGCGCGGCAAGATCGTCCTCGTGCGACGGTTCGCGGCCACCGGGCCAAAGGGCATCGACGCGACGAAGTGGGCCGACAAGGCGACGTTCACGGTCGATGGTCCTCCGCGCCTCCGAGTCCAAGACGAGTACGAGGTCAGCGACAACGCCGCGAAGTGGACCGCCATCACCGCGCTCTTCGGCGAAGCGTTGCGCGGGGACGCAGCGACGCTGTACCTCGACTACACGAGCGGCTACGCGCCGCTGCTCCTCGGCGTGCCGAGCATCGGCGACGTCTCGAATTCCATCAACCCGAAGCTCCAGGCGTACTTCTCGGATCCGGCGCACGGAAAGGGGCGCTACGGCGTCCTCGCGATGGACTTCGTCGACGCGACGCGCGCGGGGCTCGTGCTGAAGAAGAATTTCTAGGGGACTAGACGCCCATGCCGAACGAGGCGCGGGCAGCGGCGTGCTCGGCGGTTTGCGCGCCGTGCTCGTCGCGGACGAAGTACGTCGGCTCCTCCACGAACGCGGGTCCGGGATCTTCGGCGCGGCGGCAGCAGAAGAGCGAGAAGAGCGCAGGAGCGCCGCGGCGAGGGACGACGTCTCGGGCCGTGACGATCGGGAGGCGCGCCTCGTCGCAGGCGCGTTCGGCGCGCTTTCGCTGCGCCGTGGGGAAGCAAAAGACGAAGCGCGCCTCTGCCGCCATCGCAGCGCGGGCGGCGGCGCAGTAGTCGCGCACGTCGCCGCGGAGCTCGAAGCGCGCGTGCGCCTTTTGCGAGTCCTTCGGGACGATGCCGTCGTTCACGTCGAAGTACGGCGGGCTGCCGGTGACGAGGTCGAACGTCTCGCCGGCGAAGCGAACGTCTCGAAGATCGCCGTGCACCGCGCGTACGCGTTTTTCCAGGGCGTTCATCGCGACGTTGCGTTCGAGCAGCGCGAAGCTCACGTCTTGCGCCTCCACCGCGGTGAGCGTCGCCGAAGGAGGTGCGCGCCAGAGGACGAGGAGGCCGACGGAACCGATGCCGCTCCCGAGGTCGAGCACGCGCGTGGCCCCCGGCGCCTTCTCGGCGGCGTACCAGCCGGTGAGCAGATCGTCGGTCGAGTGGCGGTGGCCGCGCTTTCGCTGCGCGATCGTGAAGTCGCGCGTGAGGCCGTCGATCGTGATTTCGTCGTCGTCGCTCATCGGACGCCGGCGCCGCTCTTCGGATCGTGGCGCATCGCTCCCTCGGGAATGCCGTCGTGAACGGCCGCGCGATCGATCGCGCCGCGCGCCCACAGCGTTCGCTCCACCATCGCGCGGAACGGCCGCAGGAGCGCCTCCTCGACGTGCGGGCCTTCGAGGACACCGAACGCGCGGGCGATCGCCTCGAGCGTGGCGAGCCCGTCTTTCTGCGGCTCGAAGCGGAGGCGGTACGACGTGGCGGCGCCGGGAGGGAGCGAGACGCACGGGACGCCGTCCAGGCCGGGGACGCGCTTTCGCACCTTCGACGCTTGCCGCCAGTTGCCGTCGGGAACGACGAGGACCACCGGTCGCGCGGAGCCGGCGAAGCGCGTAATCGGGACCGCGTCGTCGGCCGGATAGAGAAGGAGCGGCTGCGAATCGGTCGGAAATTCGAGCGCGGGCTCGCCCTCCGCGTCGTCCACGGGAATGTGGCCACGCACGACGACGGCGCTGTTGGTGAGGCACGCGGCGGCGAGCCGGCCGGTGTTGGTGGGCTTGCCGTCCTCGCGCCGGTGGACGACGAGGAGCAAGCGCGTTCGGGTCTCGACGTTCGTGACGAGCGGGCACACGCAGAGGCTCGCGTGCATGCGGCAGCGCGCGCACCGAAACGCGGCGTTGTCGCGGCGGCTCATCGTCACTCGACCGCGAGGTAGTGCGTGACGCGAATCCAGCGCGGGAGGCCCTTCGGCTGCACCGGGAGGACACCCTCGACCGGATCGAGGACGCGCCCGCGGTTCCACACCATCCAGTGCGGGTACCGCCGCCACGTGCCGAGCAGGAGCGCGCGCGCCGTCGGGATCGCGTCGAACGTGTGGAGCTTCTTCAAACGCGGCGCCACACGAAGCCCGCCGTCACGCAGCACCTTGGCCATCTCGCGAGTCGTCGTCCCCAGGTCGTGGCCGACGCGCGCGATGGCGTCGCGCTTGCGAATCGCCAGGAGCATCGCGGCGCAGCATTGCCCACACGAGTCTTCGGTCACCGGGTCTTGTCGAACCCACCTCATCACGCCGACGGTAGCACGCCCTCTACGCGGGATTCGTCGCGCCCCGGGAGACGAATTGGAATAGAAACGAAGGCCAGCGGCGTACAACGTCGTCGACCGATGAACGCGCGACACCTCCTCGCCACGATCGCTCTCTCGGCCTGCGTCCCTGCGCTCGTCGCGTGCGGGAGCGGCCGACCGCGTGTGGCGACGTGGGATACGCCGGTGCCCGACGCCGAGCCGCGCGCGACGCTGTCGGCCACCGTCGATCTCGAAGCATCGAGCGACTGCGACGAGCGCTTCGATCTCGCGGTCTACGAGGACCGCGCGGTGGAGCTTGTCACGTGGGACCAGGCGCGTGGGTGCGCCGGTCGCAAGGTCGAGATTAGGTATCTGTCTCGGCGCACGACGAAGGACGCGGTCCTCCGGCGTCTGCGCGAGCTCACGCGAAAGGCGAACGCCTCATGAAGCCGCGAAGAGGCACGCTCCTCGCTCTCCTGGTCCTCGCGGCGGCGCTGCCGAGCGCGGCGGTCGTGCGCACGGCCTTCGCCGACGAAGAAGAGGACGACGCGCCGCAGGCTGGCGAGGCGCTCTCGAGCGATCAGCTCTCCAAGAAGAAGCGCGAGGTGCTGCTCGCGATCCCGAAGGACGAGGCGGTCCTCATCAACGTGATCCGGCGCGACATGCCGGCGAGCCCCGACGTGCTGAACCTCGGCCGCCGCTCGACCAAAGCGCTCGCGCGCTGCGTCTCCGACAACGTGGACGATCACCTGCGCGCGACGTGCGCGGAGATGCTCGGGCGCCTCGGCGACAAGAGCGCGCTGCCGGCGCTTCAAGGCGCGCTCGAGGCGTGGGATCCGGGCGTTCGAGGGACCGCGGTCGCCGCGCTGAGGAAGATCCCGGACCCCAGCAACGTCGCGCCGCTCGAGAAGATCCTCGCGCGTGAGGATGAAGAGGAGCAAAACCGCGGCGCTGCCCTAGACGCGCTCGGCTCGCAGAACAGCGGGCGCGCGGTGAAGGTCCTTCGCGACGCGCTCCACCAGCCCAAGGAGGAGCTCGCGACGCTCCGCGTCTCGGCGTTTCGGGGGCTGTGGAAGAGCCGTCACCTCGTCGATCGCTCAGTGCTCGTCGGCGACGTGTCGTACGCGCTCGGGAGCAACGATCCTGGCCTCGTCATGGCGGCGACCTTCGCGGCCGGTGAGCTGCGCGCGCCCGAGCTCGGCCCCGCGCTCGTGAAGCTGATGAAGAACGCCGACACGCGCATCCGCAACCGCGCCGTGTACGCGCTCGGAAAGATCGGCGACAAGACCGCGACGCGCGCGCTGCTCGAGCAAGTGCCGCACGTGCGCGAGTCGCGGATGCTGAACAACATCGCGTTCGCGCTGGAGCGCCTCGATCCGCAGGCGTTCTACGGCACCGCGCGCGATCTGGTCGGGCACAAGCAGGCGCAGATCCGGATGAACGCCGCGTTCGTGCTCGGCGACGTGCGCCGGCCCGAGGGGCTGCCGCTCCTCCGCGCGGCCCTCGACGACAAGAACGACATGGTCCGCCTCTCTGCCGTGACGGCGATCGGCAAGCTCGACGCGAAGGAAGGCGCCGCGGTCCTCGAGAAGTACGTCGACGATCCGAACCCCAGCCTCAAGCGCGCGGCGATCTACGCCATCTACGCGCTCAGCGGCAACACGCGGACCGATCTCGTGTGGGACAAGCTCTACGCCGTGCCCGAGACCAAGGCCGAGGCGGCGATCCTGCTCGGGCGCGGAAACGATCCGCGGGTCACGCAGGATCTGCTGCTTTGCCTCGAGCTGTCGCAGTGCCACTTGGGCGACGTCGAGAACTTCATGCGCGCGTCGAAGTCCCCCGACGTGCCAGGCCGAACGCTCCTCGCGTGGAGCAAAGGGCGGAGCGAGCTGACGGATCTCGTGGCGACGATGAAGCCCGCCGGCGCGGGGCCGCTCGCGCGGAGCGAGATCCAAGCGTCGCTGGCGCACAAGACGATCTTGCGGACGCTCTCGGCGATCGATCTCGCGGGCGAGCTGACCGACGCGCAGGCCGGCGAGATCCTCGGGCAGCTCCTCGCGCACGAGAACACGCGCCTGCGCATCCACGCGGCCCTCGCGCTCGCGCGTGCGGACGATCCGGCGGGCGCGGCGCAGGTGTTTCGCGATCTCGACAACCTGCCGCAAGACCAGCTGCCGAGCTTCGTGCGCCTCGCGTCGCGGGTCTCGGAGCCGAAGGCGCGCGCGCGAATGACACCGGAGCTCGAGACGCGCGCGAAGGGCGCCGACGTGCCGATCGCGATGGCGGCGGCGGCGATCCGTTTCGCGTGGGAGCCGGAGAAGGCGGTCTTCCGCATGCTCGCGGCGCTCGGCGGGGCGACGCGCGCGGAGCGCGATCTGGCTGAAAAATACCTGGTTCGTGACGAGCGTGCGGTGACGACGGAGCTCCTTCGACGCGCGCTGGCGCGGGAGGGACGCGGCGCCGTGCGCGATCAGCTGCGCCGCATCCTCGACGTCCGCGCGGATCGCGCCGCCGCCAAGCGGCCGTGACCGCCGCGCGGCGAGGTGCGGCCTGGCTCTTGGGCGGCTTCGGCGCGGCGCTGGTGACCGCCTCGCTCGCGTACGATCCGCGCGCCGAAGCGGCGGATCCGAAGCGTGTGCTTGGACTGCTCGTCGCGGCGGCGGCGTTCGCGCTCGTTCTCGTGCGGCGGTCGCGCGGCGCGGCGACGAGCTGGGGGGCGCGCGCAGGCGTGGCGTTCGTCGCGATGTCTGCGCTGAGCCTCGGATGGGGACTGCCGCAAGGTGCGCGCGATCTCGGGGCGCTGGTCGGCGCGCTCGGCGCGGGTGTGCTCGCCTCGCAGCTCGGCGTTCGCGTCGGACGACACGCCGCGCGGGCCTTGGCGGTCGCGGTCGGCATGGTGTCGGGCGCGGTGGCGATCGCCGCGGCGCTGCACGGCGCACGCGGGCTCGCGCTCCACGGCGGCCAAGGAAACCCGAACTGGCTCGGCCTGCTGCTCGCGTGCGCGCTCCCGCTGTGCATCGATGCGGCGCGCGCGTGGCGGGGACGAGGGCGCGCGATCGCCGGGATCGCATGCGCGGCGGCGGCGGTGGGCCTCCTCCTCTCGCACTCGCGGGTGGGGTGGGCCGCGGCGTTCGTCGCGTGCGCGTGGATGTTCTTCGCGTCGGTGCGCGGGCGATGGACCCGAAGGGTCGCCGCTGTGGCCACGACGGTCGTGGTCCTGCTCGCGGCCCGTGGCGCGGCCGCCGAAGGCGACGTGCCTGCCGATCTCGCGCTCCGCGGGCGCGCGTGGATCTGGCATGGTGCGGCGCGCGCGGCGTCGGCGAGCGCGCCGTTCGGCGTGGGCCTCGGGCGCTTCGGTCACGCGTACCTCGACGCGCAAGGCCAGGAGCTTGCGCGAATGACCCCGCCCGAGGCCGCGCGGCGCTTCGTGAACGCGACGACGGCGCACGACGAGTACCTCCAGGTCGCGGTCGAGTCGGGCCCGTTCGCGGCACTCCTCCTGGTGTGGACGATCTTGCTCGGGGTCCGTGCTCACGCGCGCGCGGGGTGGATCGGGGGTGCAGCGTCGGTCGCCGCGCTCGGCGTCGCGTGCTTTGGCGACTCGCCGCTTCGGCAACCGGCGATCCTGCTCCTCGCGGGCTTCGCGCTCGGGGTCCCGACGATGGACGTTCGCGCTCCGCGTCGGCATCGATCACGTCACGTGACGGCGGCACTGGTGGGCCTTGCCGCCGTCGCGTGGCTCCTCGTCCCCGCGACGCGTGGGTGGCTCTCGACGCGTGAGCGTTCGCGCGCCGTCGATCTCGCTCCCGACGCGCGCCTCGCCGCGCTCCTGAGGGCGTGCCGCATCGATCCCAGCTCGGGAGAGGCGGCGCTGGAGCTCGGACTTCACGAGCTCGCCCTCGGCGAAGCGGACCGCGCGCTCCCCGATCTGCGCCGCGCCGACGCTCTCTTCGCCGACACCGGCGCGCGCGTCGCGATCGGCAGCGCGCTTCTTGCGCGCGGTGACGCCCAGGCGGCCACCGAGGCCTACCGTCGCGCGCTGGCCCGCGATCCCGGATCGTTCCGCGCGCGCACTGGCCTCGCCGAGGCGCTGCTCGCCCGTGACGCGATCGACGACGCGGAGCACGAGGCCTCGATCGCGCGACGCCTCCTCCCCGGCGACGCCCGCATCCTCGAGCTCATCCAGCGCATCCGCGAGCGCCGCATGCCGTAAGGCTCGGCGGAGCGCTCATTTTCCCGCCGCGAGCCGCTCCGCTTCGTCGTGGTGCGTCGGGCAATCGCGCGCCAGCACCGTGACGCGTACGTGCCCGCCCTCGTCGGTTCGCGTACGCACGACGGCGCGCGAGCTCTGCACGGGCGGGCGCTTCGCGTCGGGATCGGTCACCTCGACCGCCGCGCGCACTGCGACGAGCATTCCGTTGTGAAGCTCGAACTGCGCCTCCGCCGGTCCCTTCGCGGCCGTCCACGCGAGGACCACGTCACCTGCGCCGGTCGACGGTAAGGATCGCCAGGCCCCGAGCGTCGGTTCTTCGAAGCGCTCCCGCACCGCGCTTGCGGTCATCCCCAGACGCACGCCGTGAAAGCCGCCAAGCTCGGGGCCGTCGCGACCGCTCCACGAACGCGCGAGCACGACGCCGGACACGAGGGCGACGACGAAGAGCGCGACGACCGCCGTCTTTTTCGCAGGGGCCGTGAAGGCCACGGCGCGCTACGCGAGCGGGTCGACAGCGACCGCGATGAAGAGGAGGAGCAGGTAAACGATCGACGCCGCGAACAGCGAGCGCGCCCACTTGCGGCCCGCGTCCTCCCGCAATCCGAAGCAGCCCAACGCGAAGAAGGCCACGCCCAGCGCCGCCGCCACCACGAAGTAGCCGACGTGCGCGATGCGCAGCGGGACGAGGAGCAGGCTCGCCCCCACCAGCGCCAGCGAATACCGCACGATGGCGTGCTTCACGTCCCGCGTCCCGGTCACGTTCGGCATCACCACGAGGCCCGCGCGCGCGTAGTCTTCGCGGCGGAAGAGCGTGATGGCCAGGAAATGCGGCACCTGCCAGAGGAACAACACCGCGAAGAGCACGACGCCGGCCGCGTCGATCCGCCCAGTCGCCGCCGTCCAACCGAGCAGCGGCGGGATCGCGCCAGGCACCGCGCCGACGAGGAGCGCGTGGTGCGATCGCTGCTTCATCGGTGTGTACGCGAGGACGTAGCTCACGTTCGCGAGCACCGCGAGCAAGGCGGTGAGCGGGTTCACGCCGATCGCGAGGATGGGCACCGATACCGCCGAGAGGATCACGCCGAACCAGAGCGCCACGCGCGCGTTCAGGCGGCCGGCGGGGAGCGGACGATTCTGCGTCCGCGCCATCTTCCCGTCGATCTCGCGCTCGATGTACATGTTGAGCGCGTTCGCGCCGGCGACGACGAGCGCCGTCCCGAGCACGGCCCATCCCACGATCCACGCGGTGAAGACCGCCCCCTCGGCGCGACGCGCGAGGAAGAGACCGCCGAGCGTCGTGATGACGACCATGAGCGTGATTCGCGGCTTGGTCAGGGCGATGAGATCCGCCACACGGACGCGCTGCGCGATCTTTGCGGGGGCCAATCCGTCGGCAAGCTGTGTCATTGGGGAGCCGCAGGCGTATAAGGAATGGAGCGGGCGCCGTCAAGCACGGGCACCGCAGGCCGCGGGGATGAGCCAGGAAAAGCCTCCTGTCGTCCCTCCATCTCCCCCGAGCTCGCCGGGCCTGCGCGCGCCTCTCGTCGGCGCCCTCCTCGGCGGCATCGTCTCGATCAAGCTCGCGGCTCCGACGCGATCATCGACGCCTTCCACAGGAGCTACGAGCTGCTCGTCCCGCTCATGCTCGCCGAAGGAATCGCGTTCGTGGCGCTGCGCCATCGCTCTCTCTACGCCGCGCAGGTGCCCACGCGCCGCGACTCTCCCGCGCACCGCGCCGATCTCATCTTCGACGTCATCCGTCGGCGCGTTCACCCTCGCCAACAACGTCCGCGAGCTTCTGGTCGTCGATGACGCGGGCCACATCCTCGGCTTCCTCGACGAGGCCGACATCACGCGCGTCTACCACGGGGCGACCAACAAGTAACCAGAGCAGGGGCGGTCCGGAGGCCATTTTCCCCACATTTCCATGGGCTTCCCAACGCCGCGGGGATTGATACCCTCCATGATCCGCGCGGATGCAGAATCCTCCTCGTCAACGGGGCTCCATGCCCCCTCCCCAGGCGACGTTCGATTTCGAGAAGAAGCTCGAAGGCGAGGAGTCGATCCTCGACACCATGCTGCTCGCGCTCAGTCGCGGGCAGCTTCGACCGGACACGTGGGAGGAGCTGCATCGCGCCGCGCAGCGCGACGAGCGCATGAGCGAGCTCGCGTTCGCGTACGAGTCGGTGGCGCAAGGCAAGCGCCTGAAGACGATGACGCCGGCGGTGCTCGCCGAGTTCTTGTACCGCGCGGCGACGTTCTTTGGCGACGTGCTCGGCGACGACTTCGGCGCCACGAGCTACCTCGAACGATCGCTCGCGGCGCTGCCGGCCCACGCGGCGGCGTTCGATCGGCTCGAGGTGCTGCTCACCAAGGTCGGTGATCCCAAGAAGGTCGCCGATCTCTACGCCAGCGCCGCGCAGCACCGCGCGAAGCCCGAGCAGATCGCGCTCCTGAAGCGCGCCGCGGAGATCTACGAGAAGACGACCGGCGGCGACGAGAAGGCGATCGAGCTCTACCAGCAGCTCCTCAAGCTCGACCCCGCCGACTCCGGCGCGCGCGAGATGCTCGAGGCGAAGTACGTGAAGGCGAACCGTCACCGCGACGTTGCGCGCCTCCTCGAGCAGGCGCTGACGACCGAGCCGCCGCTCCCCGAGGACGAGCAGCTGCGCCTGCGCGCGCGGCTCGTCGAGCTCTATGCCGGGCAGCTGCACGAGCCCGAGCGGACGATGCCGCACATCGAGGCGATCCTCGCGAAGGAGCCCGGCCACGACGAGGCGCGGCGCGTCGCATCGAAGCTCCTCGGCGTGAAGGGCCTCGCGGCGCGCGCGGCGTCGGCGCTCGCGGACGCCAACGAGCAGACCGGGCTCCCGAGCGACGTGGCAAAGTTCCTCGCGATCGAGCTCGAGCACACGCGGGGGCCCAAGCGGCTGGCCGTGCTGAAGCGCATCGGCATTTTGAAGCAAGATCGGATCGACGATCTCGAAGGCGCGTTCGAGGCGTTCGAGCAGGCGATCGCGCTCGATCCGTCGGACGACGACGTGCGACTTCGCTACGGCTCGCTCGCGCTGCAGATCGGAAAGATCCTGGACGCCGCGCGAACGCTCCAGCGCGTGGGCACCGCGGCGCGAGAGAGCGCGGTGCGCGCGCGGTTGACCGCGGAGATGGGCGAGCTCTACCGGATCGGCGGCGACGTGAAGAAGGCGAAGGCGACCTTCATCAGCGTGCTCGCGGCGGCGGCGGTCGACGCGACGGCGACGCTCAAGGCGGCGCGCGCGCTCGCGGAGATTTACGAGGGCGAAGGGGACCACCGCGCGCTCGCCGACGTGCTCGAGAAGGTCGGACAGCTCGACCCCGATCTCGAGCGCCGTCGCATGGCGAACGAGCGCCTCGCGGAGCTGGCGTTCCGGGTGCTGAAGGACGCGCCGCGGGCCATCGCGGCGTGGCGCGCGCTCGTCGACACGGCGTCGCGTCCTCGGGCGCTCGCTGCCCTGGAGCCGCTTTACGAGGCGGCGGGGAGCTGGCTCGATCTGGCGTACGTGCTCGAAGAGCGCGGCAAAGACGCAGAGAGCCCCCGCGAGGCGCGCGAGCTGTGTGTGCGCGCCGCGGAGGTGCTGACGACCAAGACGCAGGACGTCGAGCGAGCCAGCCACGCGTGGCGCGCGGTCGTCGAAAAATACGGCGCGTCGCGCGAGGCGTTCGTGCAGTGGATGCCGCTCCTCGAGCAGCAGAAGGCGTGGCCGGATCTGGCAGGGACGCTCGCCGCCGACGCGCAGCTCGCGCCCGAGGCGGAGCGCGCCGCGATCTACGCGCGCCTCGCGCTGGTGCGGCTTCAGCGCACGCGCGAGGTGGACCTCGCGATCGACGCGTTCAGGCGCGCGCTCACTGCCGACCCTACCGAGAAGACGTCGCGTGCGGCGCTCGAAAAGATGCTCTCGGTGGGCGACCAGCGCCTCGTCGCGGCCAGCGTGCTCGAGCCGGTGTACCGCGCGGAAGCGAACACGCAGGGCCTCCTCCGCGTGCTCGAGATGCGCGCGCAGCTGTCTTCGAGCGCGGACGAGCGCCTCGGCGCGCTCGAAGAGGCCACGCAGGTCGCCGAGGAGAGCCCCGCGTACCTTGCGCGCGCGATCGACTTCGCCGGCAAGGGGCTCGCCGAGGCGGTGACCACAGGCGCGGCGCTCGGACCGTGGCTCGAGCGGATGGCGCGCCTCGCGAACGCAGGGATCGATCCGAAGCGGCGCGCGGCGCTCCTGGCAAAGGCGCTCGGCGATCGGGCGATCGACTCGGCAGAGCTCGTGCTGCTCGCGCGCGTGGCAGGCGAAGCGCTGGCGGAGTGCGGAGACGTGGCGGGCGCGCTGGCTGCGCTGCGGCGGGCGCTGGCGTTCGAGCCTTCCAACCACGACATCCTCGGCCGCGTCGACGAGCTCTTGAAGGATCAGGGCAGCCCCGGCGAGCGCGTGGCGCTCTACCGCGCGGCGCTCGATCGCGGCGTCGACGACAAGCGCAAGCGCGAGCTTCTCCATTCGATCGGCGTCCTGGAGCGCGGCGAGCTGGGCAATCCCGCCGCGGCGATCGAGGCGTACCGCGCCGCGCTGGCGAACGAGCCCGACGATCGCAAGGCCTACGCCGCGCTCGTCGATCTCTACACGGAGGGCGCCGCGTGGGGCGAGCTCGGCGAGCTGCTCGAAGGCCACCTCGCGCGCGTCACGCCGGAAGAGGCGCTGCGCACGCGCGCGCAGCTGGCGGAGCTCTCGGCGGCGCACGGCCAGGAGGCGCGCGCAGCGGCGCAGGCGGCGATCCTCCTGGATGACCCGGCGACCGAAACCGCCGAGCTGGAGACCGTGGAGCACGTGGCCGTCGCGCTCGGCGATCCCGATCTCGAGAAGCGCGTGCTTTCGCGTCGCGCCCTCGAGGCGGCCGATCCGCGCGATCAGATCGCGTGGCTCGAGAAGCTCGCGGTGGTGGAGACCGAGAAGGGCGAGGACCGGCTCGCGGGAGGCGAGACCTATCGGCGCGCGGCACGGATCGCGGTCGCCGCGGCGGACGACGAGGCGACGCGTGCACTCTACACCAAAGTACGCGCGCTCCTGCCGGACGATCTCGAGGCCTCCGAGAGGCTCGCGGAGGTGTGCGAGCGCGCCGGCGATTTCGGCGAGCTACCGGCGCTGTTCCGCGTGCTCCTCGCGAGCGGTCCTGCCGAGGGTCGCGCGGCGCTCCTCATGCGCGTCGCGCGCGTCCGCGCCGAGCACCTGGGGGACGTGACGGGGGCCGTCGCCGCGACCGCGCAGGCGTTCGCGTTGGATCCGCGCGACCGGGAGGTGCTCGCCGCGTTCGAACGGCTGGCCGGCGCGGCGGGGGCGGCGACCGATCTCGAGCACGCTGTGGACGCTGCGATCGCGGCGACCGAAGGCGACGCCGACGCGGAGGCCCTGCACTCCGAGCTTCGAATGGCAAAGGCGCGCGTGCTCTCCGCCGATCCGGGGAACCATGAGCGCGCGGCCGCCGCCTACCGTGACGTCCTGGGCGCCGGCGGGCTCGACGAGGCGCGGACGCGCGCGGCGGTGGCGGCGTTCGAGGGGCTGCTCGCGGCGAGGCCCGACGGCGGGACGGCGGACGATCGACGCTGGCTGTGCAAATGGCGCGTCGATCACGCCGCCGAAGGCGAACGCCTCCACGCGCTCGCGGCGTGGGCGGAGACGGAAGAGGCGCGCCTGCACGATCTGCCGGCGGCGCTGGAGCTCCACAAGCGCGTGCTCGGCATCGACCCGGAGAACGCGGAGTCGCTCGGCGCAGTATCGCGGCTCGCGCTGGCGACGGGTGACGTGCAGGGGGCCATCGACGCGCTCGTGGCCCGACGCGATCGCTCGGACGGCGAAGCGCGCGCGCGCCTCGATCTGGAGATCGCGACCATCCTCCTCGATCGCACCGAGCGCCTGGTGGAGGCGCTGGCGTCCGTGGCGAGCGTCCTCGAGAGCGCGCCAAACGACGACGCCGCGCTGGCGCTCGCGAGTCGGCTCCTGGCGATGCCGCAGACACGCGCGCCGGCCGCGCAGATGCTCGAGAAGACGTTCGACGTCGCCGACGACGCAGTGCGCGTTCGCATCCTCGATTGCCTCCTCGGTGATCGCGCCGCGCCGGTCGAGCGGCGCCAAGACTGGTTCGAGCGCCTCCTCGACCTGCTCGAGAATCAGAGCCGTGACGCCGAGGCGTACGAGGCCGTGCTTCGCGCGGCGGCGGAGATGCCGGGCGTGGCGGCGCTGTGGGATCGCGCCGAGGGCCTGGCCCGCGCGCGCAAGGAGCCGGACGGCGTCGCCAAGCTCTTCCACGAGGCGCTCGCGACGCCGATGGAAAAAGACGAGGCGCTCGAGCTCGGCAAGCGCGCCGTCGCGTTCTACGAGGAGTGGTTCGAAGACTCCGATCGCGTCGTCAGCATCCTCGAGCGCATCCTCGAGATCGATCCCACCGAGGCGTGGGCCTTCGATCGTTTGAAGCTCCTCTTCGATGCGGCCGAGCGCTGGGACGATCTCTTCGCGCTCTACGATCGCGCGCTCGTCGCCGCGACCGAGGCGAAGAAGGTGGAGCTGCTCGAAGACGCCGCGCAGATCGCCAAGGATTTCGCCAACCACTCGAAGCGCGCCATCGGGTATTTGGAGCAGCTCCTCGCGCTGAAGCCCGGCAACGCGCGCCTCTCGGCGTCGCTCGAGCGGCTCTACGAGCGCCACGGGTGCCATCGCGAGCTGATCCAGCTCCTCCAGGGACAGCTCGGGCGCATGCCGCACAAGACCTCGCAAGAGTCGCGCGCGCGGATCGCGGCGCTATGGCTCGACGAGCTGGGCGACGCCACCAACGCGCTCATCGTGGTCGAGGACATGCTGGCCCGCGACACGCAGAGCGACGCCGCGCCGCTCGACGTTTCGCGTCTCCTCGAGCGGGTCCTCGCCGCCGCGCCGCCGCACGCCGAGCTGCGCGAGTCGGTCGTCGCGCCGCCGGTGACGAGCGCCGACAGCGACCGGCCGCCCGTCTCGCGGCGCGACTCGCTCCCCCCCGTGGGCGGGCAGAAGCGCACCCTCGTCCGACAGCGCGCCGCGGCCCTCCTCAAGGAGAGGTACGTCGAGCAGGGGCGCGACGCCGATCTCGTGCGGATCCTGGAGGTCGAGCTCGAGGCGGTGAAGAACGCCAAAGAGCGCATTCGACGTCACCAGCAGATCGCGACCCTCTACCAGCAGCTCTCGAACGAGCCGCAGGCGATGGAGCACTACGTCGCGCTGGTGCTCCTCGAGCCCGACGTGGCCGAGCACCGCGACAAGCTCGCCGAGATCGCCGCCCGCGTGCACCGCGAGGATCGGCTCGCCGAGGTCCTCGTCGCGGCCGCCGACGATTGCACCGACGACGCGCTGCGGGTCGATCTGTTGATGCAGGCGGGCGTCGTCCACGCCGATCGCTTGCACGAAGCCGATCGCGCGATCGACCTATTTTTCCGCATCCTCCTCGTGTCGCCGGTCGCGGAGACGCCGCTCTACCACGCGTGCCGCCGCATCGAGCCGCTCCTGGCGGACGCCGGTCGCGTGCGCGAGCGGCTCGACGTCCTCGAGCGCCTCTCGCTCCTGGAGCCGGAGGCGGAGGGGCGCCGTCGCGTCCTGTCCACCGCGGCGCGCCTGGCGACCGATCTGGCGGAGACCGATCGCGCTGTGTGGGCGTGGGAGTCGCTCCTCGAGCTCTTCCCGACCGACGAGGCAGCACTGAACGGGCTCGTGGAGCTGCTCGGCAAGGACGGTCGTTGGCGCCGTCTCATCGACATCCTGAAGAAGCGGGCGAGCGCGCAACTGCCCGGCGGGGATGCGCGCGCCGACCGCGTGCGCGTCGCGACCATCCAGAGCCGCGAGCTCGGCGAGATCGATGAGGCCATCGTCGCCTGGCGCGAGGTCGAGAGCGAGTTCGGCGAGTCCGACGAGAGCACGCGCGCGCTGATCGGACTCCTGAAGGGCGCGCGCAAGTGGGGCGAGCTCGCGGAGCTCCTCGATCGCGCCGCCGATCGCACGACCGAGGCCGACGCGCGCGCCCAGCTCCTCCGCGAGCTCGGCGACGTGCAGCGCGAGCACCTCGACGGCGCAAAGGACGCGATTGACAGCTACGGCGCGGCGCTGCACGCCGACGCGCGCGAGGCGGGGGCCCGCGCCGGACTGCACGCGCTCCTGCCGCGCGCCGAGCACCGCGCGGCGGCGGTCGAGGTGCTCCTCGAGGCCTATCGTGTGTGCGACGAGTGGGCGCGCATCCTCGAGCTGACCGAGCACCGGCTCGGCACCTCCGTCGACGACGGTGACAAGGTCGTCGTCCTGCTCGAGGCGGCGAAGATCAGCGAGGAACGCGCAGGAGACCTCGAGGGGGCGTTCGCCGCGACGCGCCGGGCGTTCCTGGTCGCCCCGCAGACCCGCGACGTCGAGGCGCAGCTCCATCGTCTGGCCGACGCGACCCGCCAGTGGCGATCGCTCGCCGAAGCCCAGCGCGAGGCGATCGAGGCGCGCGAGGTCCATTCGACGGTCGAGGCGTGGCTGCCCGGTCTGCGGTTCCGCATGGCCGAGGTCCTGGAGACGAAGCTCGACGATCCGCGCGCCGCCCTGGTCGCGTACCAGCGCGTGGCGCAAGACGCGCCGCGCGATCTCGACGCGGCGCGCGCGACCGTGCGGGTCGCGGCGCGCGTGATGCGGTGGGACGCGGCGGCCAAGGTCGTCCTCGAGTCGTCGCGCGCCACCGATCGCCTCGAGCCGCTCCTCGTCGAAGCCGTGGAAGAAGCCGCGACCACGCCCGGCGCATGGGACGCAGCGACGGCGGCGTTCGCAGCGGCGGTGGGCGAGAGGCCCGACCTTCCCGCAGCGATCGCGCGCGACGCCGAAGGGCGCGTGGCGCTATGGCACCGCGACCGTCGCGGCGATCCGGACGCGGCGGAGGCGGCCTTCGTGCGCGCCCTCGCGTACGACGCCGCGAACGCCGATCTCCTCTTCGAGCTCGCGCAACTCCAGCGTCGCAGCAAGGGGCGCCCCCTCGTCGAGAGCCTCCTGCGCCTGTCGACGGCGACCGGCGGCGATCTCGATCTGCTCCGCGAGGCCGCCGAGATCACGACGAGCTCGGTGGGCGATCGCTCTCTCGCCAAGTCGATCCTCGAGCGGATGCTGAAGCTCGGGACCGAGCGCTGGATTGGCTCCGATCCCGACGGCCCGGTGACCCTCGGCAGCCCCGGCGCGCCGAGCGGCGCCGTCGAGTGGGCGCTGCGCGAGCTCGTACGAATTCACGACGAAGAGGGTGACGCCGAGCGGATCGTGGAGCTGCTGGTCGACACGGCGCGCCTGCCGTTCCGGCTCCAGACGTCGCGCGGAATGCGTCACGACGCGGCGCGCATCGCGGCGGAGCGCCTCGGCGATCACGATCGCGCGGTGGCGCTCTACATGGCGCTCTTCACCGAGGACGCCGAGGACGTTCGCGCGGTCCATCACCTCGTCGAGCTCTACGAGGCGAAGGGCCAGAAGGACGAGCTTCTCGCTCTCAAGCGCAAGCAAATCGCCGCCGCCAAGAGCCCTTCGAAGCGCGTCGATCTGCGCCTGGAGGCCGCGCCGCTCCTCACGCTGCTCGGGGATCTCGAGGGGTGCATTCGCATCCTCCGCGAGAGCCTCGACGAGGATCCGCGTCACACCGCGACCGTGCAGGAGCTGGTGGCGGTGCTCGAGCGCGAGCGGCGGCACAACGAGCTCGCGGAGCTCTTGGCGACGCAGGCCACGCGCGCCGAGAAGGCGGAGGAGCAGGCGTCCGCCGCCGACCTATGGGCACGGGCTGCGCGCGTCGCCGAGGAGAACCTGAAGGACGTCGACGCCGCGATCGCCCACCATCAGAAGGTCATCGCGATCGACGCGCGCCCCGAGTCGCTCGACGCGCTCGCGCGCCTCTCCACCCAGAAGAAGAGTTTCGAAGACGCCGCGCGCTACCTCGAGCAGCTCCACACGGCGTGCAAACCGGAGGCGCGCGCCGAGGTCACGCTGCGGCTCTCCGCGGCGCTCGTGTCGGCTGGCAACGACGACCAGGCGCGCGCGCGCCTCGAGGAGGCGATCGCCGCCGATCCCGACGCGGAGGGCGTGCGCGCACGACTCGCCGAGGTCTACCGCGCCAAATCGGACTGGAAGGCGCTCGCCGCGCTCCTCACCGATGGCGCGGCCCACGCGCCCGACAAGGCGACTCGCCTCGCGCGGCTCCGTGAGGCCGCGGATCTCCAGATGCGCGGCGACGAGCCGCAGGCGGCGATCCCACTGCTCGAGCAAGCGTCGGACCTCGAGCCGGAGGATCGCGCGATCCGCCTTGCCCTCGGGGACGCGCTCGGCGCCGCGCAGCGCTTCGACGAAGCCCGCGATCTCCTGCGAAAGCTCATCGACGGCTTCGCGGGGCGACGCCCGAAGGAGCGCGCGCCGGTCCACTACCACCTGGCGCGCCTCGATCTCGCGGTCGGCGATCGCGCGCGGGCGCTGGTCGAGCTGGATCAGGCGACGCGCATCGATCCGGCCAACCCTGAGATCCTCCGCGCCCTCGCGGAGCTGGCGCGCGACGACGGTCAGCTGGAGCGCGCCGAGCGCTCCTACCGCGCCCTCCTCGCCGTGCTGCGACGACAAGAGGGCACCAGGCCGGATCCTCCCGTCGTCCGCAGCGAGGTGCTCCTCGAGCTTTCGTTCATCGCCGAGCGTCAGGGGGAGAACGAGCGCGCGAAGGAGATCCTCGAGAGCGCGCTCGAGACCGCCATCGGCAGCGAGGTCGAGGCCCGCCGGCTCGAGGCGGCATTGCGCGCGCGCGGCGATTACCAGACGCTGGTGCGCTCGCTCGAAGGGCGCCTCGCGCGCGCGAGCATCCCGCCGGCCACCGCCGCCGAAGGGCTGGGCGAGCTCGCGAGCGTGCTGGAGACGCACCTGGGTCGGCGCGACGACGCGCTCGCCGCACGCCTCCGCGCCGTGAAGCTCGCGCCCGATTCGGCGGCCGCGCACGAAGCCGCGCTCGGCCTCGCGCGGCAGCAGGGCGCCGTGCTGAAATACGTCGACCACCTCGCCGAGCTGGCGGGCGGCGCCGAGGAGGCGAAAAGCCAGAAGCTCGCGTGCGATCTGCTCCTCCGCATGGGCGCGGTCGTCGAAGAGGATCTGAAAGACGACAAGCGCGCCGCCGCGATCTACGAGCGCGCGGAGCGTCACGGGACGCGCTCGGCCGACGTGCTCTTCGCCCTCGATCGCATCTACGAGCGCGTCGGTGACGAAAAGAGCCAGGCGCGGATCCTCGCCGCGCGTGTGCAGCTCGAGGAGCGGGAAGGACGGCTCACCAGCGATCCTCTGTTCCGTCTCGCGAGCCTGCGCCTCAAGGGCAAGAGCAAGCCGGAGGAGGGGTGCGAGCTCCTCGTCGCGGCGCTCGATCGTGAGGCGGACTGGGCGCGCGCCGAGGGCATCCTCCGCGACGCCGCGCAGGCTCACCCGGACAGCGCGCAGGTGATCGCCCTCTACGAGAAGGTGGGACGCGAGCCCGGTTTCGAGCGCGCGCTCGTTGACGCCCTCGCCCGCAGATGGCGGCAGACCAGCGGAGGCGCCGAGGACGCGCTGCGTGAGGCGGTGGCGACCGCCGAGAAGCTCGGGGACGCCGCGCAGGCCGAGGCGCTCCTGCGCGAGCTCCTCGCGAGCGACAACGAGGATCAAGCCTCGCGCGCGTGGGCGTTGTCGCGCCTGTCGGAGCTGCGGGCGGCCGCGGGTGATCTGACCGAAGCGGTCGAGCACAAGCGCGCGGCCGCCGAGCTGGCCGAACCCGACGAGGCGCGCAAGCTTCGATTCGACGTCGCGCGCCTCGCCGCCGCGGAGCTCGGAGACCTGCCGCTCGCCGCCGCGACGTACGAGGCGCTCCACGAGAACGAGCCGGCCGACCGCGAGGCGTGGGACCCGCTCTTGTCGGTCTACCGCCGGATGGGCGCCGCGCAGAAGCTCGTCGAGCTCGTGGGCCGCGTCGTCGAGCTCGTGGAGGATCCTGCCGAGCGCTCGCGCCTCCGTGTCGAACGGGTGAAGGCGATGATGGGCGAGCTCGGAATGAGCGACGAGGAGGCCATCCCCGCGCTTCGCGAGATCGTCGACGAGGACCCGAGCCAGCTCGAGCCGGCGATCCAGCTCGCAAGCATCCTCGAGCGCCTCGGGCGATCCGACGAGCTCGCCGATCTCCTCGCGCGCCAGCTCGAGGGCGCGAAGGACCGCAGCGACGCCCCGAGCGTCGCGTCCCTCTCGGTGCGGCTCGGCTCACTGCTGGAGCAGCGCGATCGCATCGAGGCGAAGAACGTCTACTACGTCGGCCTCGACTGGGACGCGCAGAACCGGCCGCTGCTCGAGGCGCTGGCGCGCCTGCACTCGGTGGAAGGCGAGGCGGGAGATCGCGCGGACATCCTCGAGCGTCTCTTGGCGCTGGAGACCGGCCCCGCGGCCGAGAAGCTCGCGCTGGAGCTCGCGCAGCTCCGCGCCGACGCGTGGGACGAAGAGGGCGCGATGCGAGCGCTGGAGCTCGGCTTCAAAGCGTGCCCACAGAGCGCGCAGATCCGCGATCGCCTCGAGTCGACGTACCGCGAGAAGAGCTCGTGGCCCAAGCTCGCCGAGCTGGCGGTCACCGACGCGCGCGGGCGCACCGATCCCGACGACAAGGTCGCGCGCTTCGCAGAGGCCGCGTCGATCTACCAGAACGAGCTAAAGGACGCGGTCAGCGGCGCGCGGATCCTCCGCGAGGCGCGCGCGATCGCACCTGACGATCAGGTGCTCCTCGGCGAGCTCGTGCAGATGCTCACGGCCGCCGGCGATTTCAGCGGCGCCTCCGACGAGCTCAGCATCGCCATCGACGGGCTAGGCGACGCGAACCACCCCGCGCTTCCGTCGCTCCTCGCCCAGCGCGCGGGCATGCGGAGCAAGCTTGGCGACGACGCCGGCGCGCTCGACGACATGGAGCTCGCCTACACCGCCGGCGGGAGCTCGTACATCCGTGACCTCGCGTCGTACCTCGAGCGCATCGGAATGCGCGCCGCCGCGACCGGTGACATCGCGCGCTGGCGCACCGTTCGGCTGCGCCTCGGCGAGCTGCTCCCTCAGATCGGCGATCACGACGGGGCGCGCTCGCTCCTCGGCGATCTCCTCAAGAACGACGGAAAGGACAAGGACGCCCTCCGCGCGCTCGCGCAGCTGGAGGAGGTCGCGCAGCACTGGGACGCGGCGAGCGCCGTGTATCGGCGCCTCGTCGCGCTCGAAGAAGGGGACGACGTCGTGGACACCGCCCTCCGCCTCGCCGACGCGTGCGAGCGCGCGGGAAGGATCGGCGACGCGCGAGGCGGCCTCGAACGCGCGCGCATGACCGCGCCGACGAACGCCGCGCTGCGCCGCCGCCTCGAGCTCCTCTACGAGCAGACCGCCGCGTTCAAGGAGCTCGCCGAGATGAGCCTCGAGGACGCCAAGGGGTCGCTCGAGGTGGCCGGCCGCTTCACGCACTTGATGCGCGCCGGCTCGCTTCTCCTTCAGCAAGGCGGCAACCCCGAGGAGGCCGTGCAGCCGCTCGAGGAGGCCCACGCCCTCCGCCCCGCCGATCTCGACTGCCTGGTGCGCCTCGCCGACGCGTACATCCTGAGCGGGCGCGCGCCGCAGGCCGGCGAGCTCGTGATGGGGGTCATCGCGCAGAACAAGGGGCGGCGGTCCCGCGAACAGTCGCCGCTCTACCACCGCCTCGCGAAGATCGCGCGCGCGCAGGGAGATCCGCAGCAGGAGATCACGCACCTCTCGGTCGCGCTCGACATGGATAGCCAGAACGGCGTCGTCGCGAGCGAGCTCGCCACGGTGGCGATGGTCGTCGGCCAGCACGAGGTCGCGACGCGCGCGCTCCGCGCGATCACGATGCTGAAGACCGCCGCGCCGATGTCCAAGGCGCTCGCGTACCAATACCTCGGCGAGATCGCGCGTCAGCAGGGCGACAAGAAGCGTGCGATCATGCTCCTCAAACGCGCGATCGACGATGATCCGACGCTGGGCAGCGCGCGCGCGATCCTCGAGCAGCTCGAACGCGACGGCTGAGGGCCGAGCGCAGGAGCGCGACGTCGGGGCGATTGCTCTAGGTCTTCGGCTTCGGCGACGCGCGCGGGGGGAGCGGCGGAGGCTTGCCCGGTCCCGCTGGACGACCGGCTGCGGGGGTCGGCGCAGGCGGCGCGGCCGGCACGGCCGACGGCAGGCGCGAGCCGCTGGGCGCCTCGTAGAGCGAGCTCTTGCCGATCTCGACGGGCGGCGGCGGAACGGTGCTCTTCCGAACGTCCTGGCTCGCGGTGAACACCACCCGCCGCGGCGACGCGACCTTGGTGGTGAGCGGCTCGATCATGTGCGGCACGCGCTCGACCGCGCGCGTGAACTCGGCGAGCGGCACGTTAAGCGAGAAGGACGGGAGCACGCGCTCGCGCATCCCCCCGCCGAGCTCGCTCATCAGCTCGACGACCGTGACCTCGCCGTCGCCGACCATCTCGATGCGCAGCTCGCCGTCGACCCAGTCACACGCGGTCGTCGCCATCCGGGCGAGCACGAGCAAGAGCTTCGGCGCCCCCTGGTTCGCGGCGGCAATCTTGGAGATGTGATCGAGCAGCACCTTGCACGCCTCGCGCGTCTCGACGGCCGCGGCGATGTCCTTCTCCGCGATGTCGAGGCACCGCTTGATGTGCGCGAGGCTCATGATGGGCTCGGTGGGTACGGTCTCACGAAGTCAGAGAGGCTCGGAGCACAGCGCCTGGTACAGCGCCGCCAGCCGCTCCTTCAGCTCGTCGTTGAACGGCTCCTCGAGGGTAGCGTTGACGATCTGGATGCGCGCGTCCTCGAGCCGGCCGATGGCGATGAAGCGATCGGCCTTCGCGGCGATCTGCTTGCCCTTCGGCGTCTGCGCGCTCTCTTCGATCGTCTTCTCCCTCGGCGGGGGCGGCGGCACGCTCGGGAGCGCGTCGGGATCGAGCCGCAGCTTTCCCTTGGCGAGGCCGACGTCGTACTTGTCGCGCAGGTCGGGCTTCGACAGGATGTTGTACGCCTCGACGCCGCGCTTGAAGACCTCCGCCGCGGAGCGGGCTACCTCCGGCTCGTGGTCGACGTAGCGATCGGGGTGCGCGCGCAGCGCGAACGAGTGGAAGGCCGCCTTCACTTGGGCCTGCGACGCGTTCTGCGCGACGCGCAGGATCGCGTAGTAGCTGAGCGTGGGGAGCGACTCTGCCCACGCCATGAAGGTCGACGCCGCCGGCATGCGCCGTCAGTGTACCTCGTGGCGCGCTTGCCGCGCCAGCATGGCCGACATGTCCTCGGTGGCGGTCGCGCCGAGCAAGCGCATCCGGGCCTGGCGCTCGCGCCCGCTGGCCACCTCCTTGGCGCGCACGTTCAAGATGCCGTCGGCGTCGATCTCGAAGGTCACTGCGATCGCGAGCTCCCCGCGCGGCTTGGGCTCGAGGCCCGACAGCTCGAGCTGGCCGAGGAACGTGTTCTCGCCGAAGCGCCGCCCCTCCCCTTGCGACACGTTCACGCACACGAGCGTCTGGCCGTCGCTCGTGGTGAGGAACGTTCGCGTCCTGTCGCAGGGCACCGGTGAGTTGGCGGGGATCAGCACGTCGCAGTAGCCGCCTACCGTCTCGACCCCCAAGCTGAGCGGCGTCACGTCGATGAGCAGCGGTGTAACCGTGGTCTGGATGCCCTCGCGGACGTCCGCCGCCATCACGACGCCCGCGATCGACGGAGCGTCCCACGGCGGCGGATCGGCCGAGCGCATCTGCGCGTTGGGAGGGCTCGCGCGCAGCGGGAGCGTCGTCGACGGCGGAGGCTGCGGCACCGGCGGAGGGATGTGCATTTCCTCGGGCGGCGGCGGCGGTTGGTTGCCGAGCGGCATCGTGAACGACTGGATGGAGCGATCCTCGGGCGGCGCGGGCGGCTTCGGCGGCGGCACGATGCGCTGCGGCGGCGCGGGCGGCGCGGGCGCGCGAGCGACGCTGGGCTCGTCCTCCATGATGGGAACGTCCGGCACGTTGAACGACATTGACGGATCTTCTTTGTCGTAACGCGGCGGAGCGGGCGGCGCGGGGCGCCCTTGCGCCTTTGGCGGTAGCGGCGGCTTGGAGCCGGTCTTCGCGGCGTCCGCGCCCACCAGCGACGGCGAGCGCTTGCTGAACGTGATCTCGTCGAGCTCCGGCTGACGCTGCTTGAACGCCGCGGCGCGCTCGTCGCCTGCGCCTGGCTCGTCGAGCTGGAATCCCTCGTTGCCCGGCGCTGCGTCGGGCCTCGTGGCGGGGCCGCGTGGCATGCTCTCGAAGCCCGCGAACGCGTCGTCCTCGAGGGTCGTCGACGCCGACACCGACGTCGACTTCGGCGGTGGCTTCGAGCGCAGCGGCAAGGGCGGCGGCGCCCCCATCTGGGTGACCGAGCCCTTCAAGATGCTCGGCGACGAGCGCGTGATCGATGGCGGTCCGCCGCTCATCGTCGTCGACGTGATGCCGGTCTGCGTGACCTGGGTGACCTGGGTGACCTGCGTGACGCCCGTAATCTGCGTGACCTGGGTGACGCCGGTGATCTCCGTTTCGCTGACGCCCATCAGCGTCGCCATGCGAGGACGCGGCGCGTCCATCGCCACCGCCGTGGTGGTCTTCTTCGAGCCCTCCAGCGAGTACGCTTGGATCGCCGCGCCGAGCGCCACCACCTCGTCAGGGTTCACCCGCAAGTACGGAGGCTTGCCGAAATAGGCCTCGACGGCGCGCGCGGCGAGCGGCATCCGCGTCGAGCCGCCGACGAGGATGACGCGATCGAAGCCCTCGAGCCGCTGCCCGATGGTGTCGATCGCGAAGCGGGTCACCTCGATCGTCTTGTCGATGAGCGGCTTGGCGAGGTGCTCGAGCTGCGCGCGGTTCATGACGAACCGGATCGACAGCGCCGCGCCACCCTCGCCGAACGCGAGGTCGGTCACGTTGACGGCGACCTCCTCCTCGGTCGAGAGGCGAATCTTGAGATCCTCGGCGAGGAGGCGGAGGCGGCCGAACGCCTCCGGGCTCGAGCGCGCGTCGAAGCGATGGATCTCCCTGAATTGTGCGGCGATTCGATCCGCGACGAGGACGTCGATGTCGTCCCCGCCGAGCGCCGTGTCGCCGGCGGTCGCGAGAACTTCGAAGACGCTGCCCGACAGATCGAGGAGCGTGATGTCGAACGTGCCGCCGCCGAGATCGTAGATGGCGATGCGCTCCGACTGCGCGATCGACTGGCCGTACGCCAGCGCCGCCGCGGTCGGCTCGTTCAGGATCCGCATCACCTCGAGCCCGGCGAGCCGTCCGGCGACCTTGGTGGCGGCGCGCTGCAGATCGTTGAAGTTCGCGGGCACGGTGATGACGGCGCGGTCGACCGTCTCGCCGAGTCGCGCCTCTGCGATTTGCTTCGCGCGCCGAAGCACGAACGCGCTGATCTCGGGGAGCGCGTACTCCTCGCCGCGCGCGAGGGCCATGACCGACTGCTTCGGCCCCTCGCGCAGCTCGAAGGGAAAACGAACCAACGACTCCTGCACCTCCGGCGACTTCCAGGGGCGACCGATGAGGCGCTTCACCGAGTAGATCGTGTTCGTGGCGTCGTTGTAGCGGCGCTCCTTGGCAGGTTGACCGACCAGGATCCCCCCGTTGGGGTGGAACGACACGACCGACGGGATGAGGCGGCGACCTTGCTCGTCCTCGAGCGTCACGGCTCGTCCGTCGCGGACGGCGGCGACGACCGTGTTCGTCGTGCCCAGATCGATCCCGATGGCGGTTCCCATGGCCTGCCCGCCATTGTGCCGGGATTGGCCGCCGCCGTCGCAAGAAAGACGCGGGGCGGACCATGTGGGAGACCGGCGAGCCGCCCCCCACCTCGCGTTCAAGGTATGCATGGGAAATGCGTCCCGCGACTGCCGCGTGCCTGATGCTCGCGCTCGTCGGCTGCCCGAAGAACGACGCGAAGCCGTCCACGGACGCCGGCGCCGCGGCCGTCGACGCGACCCCTGCCGTCGCGACCCATCCGATCAAAAGGCCGCACGACGCGATCGCCGAGCTCGGCGTCGTGACCGACCGTCCGCGGCCGGAGCTCGACGCTCTCATCGCGCCAAGGTCGCTCGGCGCGCTGATCGACGCGCGCCACTGCGGGCCGGTCGCCACGTGCGACGCCGTGCGCGCGTTCGTGGCGACGCCGGGGCGCATGGAGGTGTCGCTGTCCACGACGACCGACTGGGGCATGCCCGCCGAGAGCACGCTCACGCTGATCGCCAAGGGGCTCACGCCGAAGGAGCGCGCCGGGCTCGCCAAGATGCCGACCGTGGTGGTGATCCGCGCGACGGGAAAGCCGTCCCCCGAGCACCTCGTCGCGCGCGCGGCCTTCGCGCTCACCGCGGCGATCGCCGAGCGCCTTCGCGGGTTCGTCTACGACGAGACGGTGCGACGGATCGAGACCGCCGACGAGTTCTCACGCCACGCGATCACGGCGCCGCTCGGCGACGCGGCGTTCCGCGACGATCGCATCCTCATCCAGAGCTACGAGCAAGACGACGGCACGACGCGCATGATCTCCCTCGGAATGCGCCGCTTCGGCGCGCCCGATCTGGAGGTGCGAGGCGCACAAGCCGGCGCCGGACGCGCGCTCGGAGGGATCATGAACGCCGTCGCTGCGCGGCTCGCGGCGGGCGCGGACGAGGCGCCGCTCACGCTGGCCTTGGACGATCCGAAGGCGAAGGGAAAGTCAGCGAGCGTGGACCTGGTCGTCCCGCCGATGCAGCAAGGCGATCCGGACAACACCGTCGTGCGCGTCGTTCCGGAGGGCGGCGCGAGCGCGGCGGGCTACGACAAGCTGGTGGCCGCGTTCTTCGGCGCCGCCGAGCAGCTCGTCGAGCTCGCGGACGACGCGGAGCTCACCGCCGCGACCGCCCGCGCGCGCGCCGCGTTCGCGGGGATGGTGGCGCGCTGGAAGAAAACCCCCGAGCCGCGCCCGAAGCTCCTCGTGAAGCTGCCCTTCGCGATCGGCGGAGACGCCGGGACCGAGTGGATGTGGGTGGAGGTCGCGTCCGTGCAGGATGCAAGCATCACCGGCGCCCTCGCGAACAGCCCTGCCTACGTCACCGATCTTCACGCCGGCGCCGTCGTCACCGGCAAGACACGCGACCTCTACGACGCGATGCTGGCCCTCCCCGACGGCGGCATCGAAGGTGGCGAAACGAGCAGGATCCTCGAGCGCCGCAAACTGCGGGAAGGGGACAAGTAGGGATGTTCACCGGGCTCCTGCTCATCGTGGTCGCCGTCGTTCTGGGCGTCTCGTCACCGACGAGGCGAGCATGCGGATCGCGGTCGCGCCGAACGGCCCGGCGGCGACGGCGGGGCTCGCAAGCGGTGATCGAATCGTCTCCTGGTCGGCCGCGAGCGTGCCGAGGTCTCGGGGCCCGTGGGCATCTCTGGGTTCGGAGTCGGAGTCGGAGTCGGAGTCGGAGTCGGAGTCGGAGTCGGAGTCGGAGTCGGAGTCGGAGTCGGAATGTGCTAATTCCTTCGACCGGATGTACTTCCAAGATCTCATCCTCGGCCTTCAGGAATTCTGGACCAAGCGCGGCTGCCTCCTCGTGCAGCCGTACAACTCCGAGGTCGGCGCCGGGACGTACAACCCCGCCACGTTCCTCCGCGCGCTCGGGCCCGAGCCGTGGAATGTCGCGTTTGTCGAGCCGTCGCGCCGCCCCGCCGACGGCCGCTACGGTGACAACCCGAACCGCGCGCAGCAGTTCCACCAGTTCCAGGTGATCCTGAAGCCGAGCCCGCTCGACATCCAGGATCAATACCTCGACTCGCTCCGCGCGCTCGGCACCAAGCCCGAAGAGCACGACGTCCGTTTCATCGAGGACGATTGGGAGTCGCCGACGCTCGGCGCGTGGGGCCTCGGCTGGCAGGTGTGGCTGGATGGGCTTGAAATCAGCCAGTTCACGTATTTCCAACAGGTCGGCTCGATCGAGTGCCGCCCCGTCTCCGGCGAGCTCACGTACGGCCTCGAGCGCATCGCGATGTACCTGCAGGACAAGGACAGCATGTACGACGTGATGTGGGCGCCCGGCATCGCGTACGGCGAGCTGACGAAGCGCGCCGAGTGGGAGTGGAGCACGTACAACTTCGAGCAGGCCGACACGAAGGCGCACTTCGCGGCGTTCGATCACTACGAGGCCGAGGCCAAGCGCCTGCTCGCGCTCTCCGACGATCCGATGAAGAAGCTCGTCCTCCCGGCGTACGATTTCGTCACGAAGGCGGCGCACCAGTTCAACGTGCTCGACGCGCGTGGTGCGATCGGCGTGACCGAGCGCGCGCGCTTCATCGGGCGCGTGCGCGGGCTCGCCAAGGCGGTGGCCGAGTCGTACCTCGCGCAGCGCGAGGCGCTGGGGTTCCCGCTGCTCAAAGAGCGCGCGGCGGGCGCCATCGCCGGCGCGGA